>DIXA01000078.1 GCA_002428565.1 Anaerolineales bacterium UBA6092
AATTCTGAAGCCTGCAGCGACTGCAAGCTTTGCAATAAAACCTGCCCGATGAGCCTGGATGTAAACGTGATGGCAAAACAAGAACAAATGGAACATGTTGACTGCATCTTGTGTGGGAACTGCGTGGATCATTGTGCCAAGCACGCCATCCGTTATTCCTTTAGCGCTGGAAAGTAGGCATAAATGAAAATCACCCTTTTGAACGGCAGCCCTGAACCCACAGCTTTCGACGCCTACATTGCTCAACTCAAGACTAGCCTCGAAGCCGAAAACCACCTCGTCACCCAGATCGACCTTCGCGACCTGCCGCTGCGCTACTGCATTGGCTGCTGGGGCTGCTGGGTCAAAACTCCGGGCCAGTGCATTACCTGCGACGCCTCCGTGGAGATGGATCAGGCGGTGATCCAATCCGATTTCACCTTGTGGGCTGCGCCGCTGAAGATGGGCTTCCCTTCCCGCCTGCTGAAGATGGCCCTGGACAAGCACTTGCCCTTGATCCATCCCTACATGGTCGTCGACCAGGGCGAAGCTCACCATCTCAAGCGCTACCCCCACTACCCGCGCCTCGGGCTGCTGGTCGAAAAAGAGGCCGATACCGACGCCGATGATCTGCGCATCCTCACCGATATCTTCGCCCGCACCGCCCTCAACTTCAAGAGCCGCCTGGAGTTCGCTGCCACCACCGAACACAGTCCCGCCGCACTTGCCGCGCAGATCACTCACCCCGCGCCAGGCAAGCACCTCTATACCCGCAACCCTGCCGCGCGTCCCGGCGTGCAGGTCGCTCCGCCCAAAAGCCTGACCGTGTTCAACGGCTCGCCCCGCGGCAGGAAGGGCAATACCCCCATCCTGCTCGGTGAGTTGATCAAGGGGTTTGGCGACCCGGCAGAAATGCACCACCTCAACCACCTTCACGATACCGATCAGTTCGTGCAGGCTTTTGCCGCAGCCGAATGCGCCTGGATCGGCTTTCCCCTCTACACCGATGCCATGCCCGGCATCGTCAAACATTTTTTTGAAGCGCTGGAGCCGCTGCGCGGACGCCAGGGCAACCCGCCGCTCGGATTCCTGGTGCAATCCGGCTTCCCAGAAGCCGCCCACTCGCGCTACGTGGAACGTTACCTGGAAAAACTGGCCTCCCGGCTGGGATGCCCCTACCTGGGCACGATCGTCAAGGGCGGCGGCGAGGGGCTGCGCATCATGCCGCCTCAGATGACCCAGGGACTGTTCCAATCTGTGCAGGCGCTCGGTAAAGGCCTGGCCGAAAGCGGGCAATTAAACCCCACCCTGCTGAAGCAAATCGCCAAACCAGAGCGCTTCCCGGCGATTCTCGGCCCAGTCTTTCGGATTTTCCTGCGCCTGCCAGCCGCACACTCCTATTTTGACCAGATGCTCAAGCAAAACGACGCCTACGAACGGCGCTTTGCCCGGCCATTTCGCGAGAAATAAGCGGCTAAGGTTCACCACCCCTGGCCAAGGCCGGGGGTGAATTTTAAAAATGTGTTATGATTCAACTGCAAGGCGGCTGATCGCCCCCTCCGAGGGCATCTTATGCACATTTCGCCCAATTCCGCCCCAGAAACTCAACCCGACAGCCTGATCCATGTGCGCGGGCTGTGGAAAACGTATCGCCGCGGGCAGGTTCAGGTGGAAGCGTTGCGCGGCGTGGACCTGGATATCCCACCGGGCGCTTTCGTGGTGCTCACCGGCCCCAGCGGCAGCGGCAAAACCACCCTGCTGCATCTCCTCTGCGGCATTGATCATCCCACCGCCGGACAGATCCGCGTGGATGGGCAATCGCTGGAACACGCCAGCGAGGCCGATCTCACCCGCTTCCGCCGCGACCGCGTGGGCTTCATCTTCCAGTTCTACAACCTCATCCCCGCTTTAAACGCCTTAGACAACGTGATCCTGCCCCTGCTGGCCAAAGGTCTGGCATGGAAAAAAGCCGCGCCGCGCGGCCAGGCCATGCTCGAGCTGGTTGGCTTGCAAGCGCGCCAGCGGCATAAACCCGGCGAGCTTTCGGGCGGCGAGCAGCAGCGCGTGGCCATCGCTCGCGCCCTGGTCGCTCAGCCCGCCATCGTCCTGGCGGACGAGCCCACTGGCGATCTGGATTCAACCACCGCCCGTGAGGTCATCCAGCTCATGCGCCAGCTCAACCAGCAGTCCGGCGCCACCTTCCTTTTAGCCACTCATAACCTGGAGATCTGCCAGGTTGCTACGCACCACTACGAAATGAGCGACGGCCTGCTCATTGCAAAGAGTACCCCGCGATGAATATCCTCGTGTTCAGCAGATACCTGCTCAACGATCTGCGCCACGACCTGCGTCACAGTCTGCTGACCATTGCCGGTCTGTCCATGATGGCGCTCAGCTTCTTGCTGGCCTCCGCGCTTTCGCAGGCCTTCCGAGAATTCGGCAGCCAGCCAGGATTTGCCTCACAAAACCTGATCCTGCTTTCCGCAGATACCATTGACCCCATGCAGGGTTCGGTGAGCCAATCCACACTAGAACAGGCCGTACAGGCTGTACAGGCTGCCTACGGCCCAGGCAGTGTGCGTTATGTCGCTCCCACCATCCTGCGCACACTGCGCATCCAGGCGGGAAGCACAGTCCGCAGCATGCAAGTATTCGCGGTTGAACCTCGCGGCATGACCGAAGTGTACCAGCTGGGCCTCCTTGAGGGCCGTTATCCCACCGGCATCACTGAGATCGCCGCCAGCGAAGAAGCGTTTGATCTGGCCGGCTGGCAGATTGGGCAAAGCATCGATTTCTATGGCCAACAGTTTGATCTGGTGGGAAAAGTCAGTTACCAGGCAGGCAAGATCTCCTCGCTATGGATGACCTACTTCGCGGGCGAAAACCTGTTTGGCACACGGCGGGGCTTCCAGGTGGCTGCCATCCAAATCTCCGCCAGCCTTGACCCAGAAACCGTGCGCGCTTACCTGGAGAGCACACCCGGTATCTTGCCAGATTATGCTGTCTACCTGGAACAAGAAGTGCATGAGCGCCTTGGCCAGGCCATTCAGGATATCCTCAAGTTCACCATCGTGATGGACGCTCTGGCATTGGGCGTGATCACCTTCGGTATCTTCAATGCCACCAGCCTCACCCTGGCTGAGCGCAGCCGCGAGATTGCACTGCTGCGCGTGACTGGTTTCTTAACTGGCGCCATTCGTCGGTTTTTATTTGGACGCGCCTTCCTGCAAACATTGCTGGCTGACCTGTTAGGCTGGGGGCTGGCTGAATGGGCCATCCGCCAGCAAATGGGATCTTCCTTTTCCATGCATGGAGCTTACGTCAGGATCAGCATCTCCCCCGAGAATCTGCTCTCGGGCCTGGCATTGACCATCCTCTTTGCCTGGCTGGGCGTCTGGCTCACCACCTGCAGCCAGGGCCGCCAGAGTCTGGTTGCCCTGCTCACTGATTGAACCATGAGGCCTCCATGCGCACCCTGATCCGCTACAGCCTGCAAGACCTGGCCGCTCACTGGAAATTGAGCGCGGCCATGATCTTGCTCATTGGCCTGGCGATCCTGTTCTTTCTCTCCATCGGCGGCTATCGCATCACCCTGGCGCGTGAATATGCCAATGTGCCCGACGTCAACCTGATCGTGCAAGAGAGCAATACCCTGGGCGAGTTGTACGGCAGCCGCATCCTTGCTGAGACGGAGACACATCTGCTAGAGTTGGGAGTATCACAGGCAATCCCTGAGATCCACGATATGGTCGGCACCACTGTTGGTGATATGCTCATGCTGCGCGGGGTAGATCCGTCTTCTTACCAGCAGATCAACGTGTTCAAGATGCTCGCCGGCGAACCATTAACCAAGGATGACCCTGCGCGCACCGCCATGCTCGGCCGCCGCCTGGCCGAAAAGCTGGCACTCACCCCCGGCCAGGAAATTCTCATCCGCGGCAGGAAATTCACCGTCTGCGGGGTTTTCCACACTGGCACTTATTCCGATAACGAGGCCTGGGTCTCGCTGGCAGATGCCCAGGCATTGCTTGGCTGGGGCAGCGATGTGTCACTGTTTATCATTCCCGACGAGGGCATCCTGGCGCCGGGCAATAACCTGCCGGGCGGCCTGAGCGTGGCCCAGCGCGGCCAGGGGGCGCACACCTCTATTAGCCAGATCAAGCCTCTGCTGACCGCCATGGACGTGGTCATCCGCGCCCTAGCGCTGGCCGCCATGCTGGCTTTAGCCAATACCCTCATCCGCCTGGCCTGGCTGCGCCGCCGCGAGCTGGCCATTTTTCGCTGCGTGGGCTTCCAACCCCTGGCTACCATCGTCTACTTGCTCATCCAGGCCATGTTTTTGAGCCTCTCTGGCACGCTGCTGGGCATTGGCGGCACCGTGATCGTTTTTTCGCTATTACACGCCGACCTGTCGGGGATGACCTTCGCCCCCCGGCTGGATATCGGCCTGGCACTTGCCACCCTGGGATTGGCTGCGGCGATCGGTTTACTCGGAACCGTTCTCCCCGCTGCCTGGATCAACCGCATTCAACTATCCAACCTGTTACGAAACGAAACATAACCTAGGAGGTTTCCCATGCGTAAAATCGCCTTACTCACTGCCATCTTGTTCGCCCTGATGCTGGCCTGCTCCCTGCCGAGCGCCAGCGAGACCCCCGTTGTCCAGGTCGCCTCGCCATCCGACTCATCCCAGGGAGGGTCAGGCTCAACCGGCGATACAAACTCTGGCGGCAGCGTGGCTGCTGCAGCCACAGCTGTGCCCACCCCCACCCCTATTCCATCCGATCCGGTCAGTATCCGGGAAGGCCTCTCCAGCCTGAACTCCTATAACTTCGTGGTGGAAACCACCAGCTACACCAACACGGTTGACACGCGCAGCATCATCCGCGTGGAAACCCAGCACTCCTCCGACCTGGACGCGACCGCAACCCATTACTGGATCTACATGACAGCAGATGGCGAATCGGATCAGACAGAAAGCTACCTGTACTCGATCGGCTATAACTCTTGCTCTGGCAGCGATGCAGATGGCTGGGAGTATTCAACGGTCACTGCACAGGAAAAGGAGATGCAAGATATTCTCTCCGGTATGCTGGATCTGCTGCCCCTCATTGATGACCCCGTCTATGCGGGCGCCGAAACCATGAATGGGATCCTGTCCAATCACTTCACTTTCCAGGTCAGCGGCGTGGGCGCCGAATCGGGCGTGGATGTGCTGATCAACCAGGGCGAATATTGGTTAGCCCAAGATGGCCAGTATCTCGTCCGCTATACCCTGGTGTTAGAAACGCGCGACACCGTTACCCAGGAGTTGATGCACGTCGATTTTCTGATCGATCTCAACCAGATCAACCAACCCGTAAGCATCGCCTTCCCAGCAGGCTGCGTTCCCTAGCCCATTATTGCGAGGGTGCGGGCGCATAACGCCCGCACCCTCGCAATACATCTCCTTATTGGGCGGCCTGCCATTCTCGCATCAGCTCGGCGTGCGCCTTGACGTTTTGCAAGAAAGATTGTCGAATTTGCACGTCTGTGATCCGCTCGGCCCGCTCCCGCAGCAGGCTGCAAGCCAGGTTCAGCAGAGGCCAGGCGCGCCCATCCTGATTGGCGCGCAACACTGAGAGGATCGCCATGACCACCCATCGCTTGATGCGTTTTTACTGCCTGATCGCCCTATTGGCACTGGTTAGCACTTCTTGCGGAAAGTCGCAAAGGGCGCCTCAGCCCACACAGACGAACATAGAAACCAAGCCCGCCCTGGGATCTGCCACGCTCGAACCTACCCTCGCTCCAACAAGAACTGCCCCACCAACACTGCCGCCCTTGCCCAGCCCAACCCCAAACCTGCTGACAGTGGCAGATTTGCCTGTTCATCTGGGCACAAGCCTGCCGCAAGCCGCTGCGCCGCTCAGCCCAGGCAACGCCGGGGCGCTGAGGCTGCTAGGGCTGTGGGGTTTGGGCAGCCCCCAGGGATTGGAGTGGTCTGCAGATGGCAATCGGCTGGTGGTGGGCTTCCAAGCAGGCATTCGAGTATATGACCCCCATACCGGCGGCGAGTTATACCGCATCCGCAGTGCCGGCTGGCTGACGGGGATGGATATCTCGCCAGATGGAGAAACACTGGCTGTCTTACATTCCGATCAAACGCTGGAGTTTTACAGCCTTAGCACAGGTATGTTGATCTCCAGCCTACACGAGGTTGCCCCCAACGGCCCGCTCAGTTTGCAATATGCTCCCGACGGCGAGTCGCTGCTGATCGGCCTGGATCAGGGCTTGGTGGGCTTGATCACATTCCAAGGGCAAGATCCAGCCCTAAGTGTGTTTGGCGAAGAAGGTTACCCGGTGGAACACCTGGCCCTTTTGCCCAGCCAACACCGCCTGGCTGGCCTCAGCAACGGGCAAGGCATAGCCATCTGGTCACTAGAAGATCTGGAAAACCCATACTTTCTTTACAATCTGGTCGGCACTTACAATTCCCTGGCCATCCTCGACCTGGCTTTCTCGCCCGATGGGCGCTGGCTGGCCGCCAGCAACTGGGATGAATGGTTAACCCTCTGGGATATCAGCGGCGAAGGGGCACCCCAGCCGGGTCAGATGCTGTGGGAAATCGCCGAAGGTTTCGATCCGCCCAATACCTGGAACGCCGTGGCTTTCTCCGCCGACAGCCAGATTCTGGCCAGTGGAGCCGATAGAGGCGTGATCTGGCTATGGGATTTGAGCAGCGCCAAACCTTTCCTATCGGTACAGGCAGGGCAATCACCAGTCGCATACCTGGCATACTCACCCGATGGAAACACGCTGGCAGTGACTTTTGCAGATGGACAAGTATTGTTATTGGACAGCAGCACCTTGGAAACCCAGCACAGCCTGCAAACCAAAGCCGCCTGGGCCGGCTCCCTGGCCGCCCTTTCTGCCGATGGGCAATTCCTGGCCACTGCCACATGGGCATACCCGAGCGACGGACCGCTGATGCAGCAAGCAATCGATGGCGCCGGCCTGTATCTGCGCAGCTTTATCGACGGCAGTGTTATCCAGCAGATGGACACCACCGCGCTCGAAATTCCACCTTCCGGTTTCAGCAGCATGGGCATATCGCCTAATGGGGGCTGGGTAGCAGCCAGCCCACTGGGCTTGCCGCTGGCCGTATGGGACACCAACAGCGGCGAGATGGCCTTCCCGTTGGAAGATATGTACGGCGCACTCTATTACTGCTTCAGCGTGCTCTTCTCACCCAATGGAGAAACCATTGCCGCCGCCTGTAGTGACCGCATGGTTTCTCTTTGGCAGGCAGATACAGGCGCCCTCTGGAGAAGTATCACATCTGAAACCCCCGCACAGATCACTACCCTGGCATTTTCACCGGATGGCATCCGGCTGGTTGGAGCAGGCGGCAGCGGCCCGGTCTACCTTTGGGACCTGGCAGGTGATACGCCAGAACGCAGATTGGAACTTTACGATCCCGCCCCAATCACCGACCTGTTCTTCTCGCCCGATGGACAATACCTAGCTTGCACCACTGGTCGCAATAACCCCCAGGTTGTCATTTGGAATCTTGCCACTGAACAAATCGTCGCATCACCAGGATTCAACGATACTGTCGCCACGGCTGCCTTCTCGCCAAACAATGCCTTGATGGCAATTGCGGTCAACTTCGAATATGCTGATATGCTAGAAATTCGAGACTGGCAGAAACAGGAAACGCTTGCCTACGAGCGCTATTACTCCGATATCATGCAAGTGTTCTTCTCGCCCGACGGCCGCTTTGTCATCACCATCTCAAAAGACGGACTGGTGCATATCTGGGGCGTCTACCCGGAATAAAAGCCAGCCCTTACTCAGCCGCTTCAAGTTTGGCCAGCTTCGATAAGCGGCCGCGCTCGTGCGTGTCAAGAACGCGCTTGCGCACGCGGTAATTTTGCGGAGTGACCTCCAGAAGCTCATCGTCCGACAAGTACTCGATGGCTTCATCCAGGCTCATCTGCCGCGGCGGCGTTAGACGGATCTCCATCTCACCGCGTGCCGCCCGCACATTGGTCATGTGCTTCTTCTTGCACGCATTCACCACCAGGTCGCCAGGGCGCTGGTGCTCACCAATCACCATGCCCTCGTACACGTCCACTCCAGGGCCTAAAAACAGAGCACCGCGGTCCTGAGCGTTGTTCAGGCCATAGGTTGTCGTCGCGCCATCCTCCCAGGATACCAGCGAGCCGGTTGACCGTCCTTCCATCGCACCTGCAATGGGCATATAACTATGGAAGATCGTGTTCATCGTGCCGGCCCCCCGCGTAGCGGTGAGGAATTGGTAACGGAACCCCAACAGCCCACGCGTCGGCACCAGGTATTCCATGTGGACGGTATCCTGTTGATCCACCATATTCAGCATCTGGCCGCGGCGCACGCCCAACATCTCCACCACCACCCCCACAGTCTCTGGGCTGGTGTCAATATACACCGTTTCAAACGGCTCCAGCAGTGCGCCATCTTCACTCTCGCGCAGGATAACCTCTGGCCTGGATACCTGGAACTCGTAGCCTTCCCGGCGCATCGTTTCGATCAAGATCGCCAGGTGCAGCTCGCCGCGCCCCGAGACAAGGAAGGTATCCGCGCTGCCTGTCTCTGCTACGCGTAAAGCCACATTGGAGCGCAGCTCATCAAACAGGCGCTCACGCAAGCGGCGCGAGGTATTCCAACGCCCTTCGCGCCCCGCAAATGGCGACGTGTTCACCCCAAATGTCATCCGTACCGTGGGCTCTTCTACATGGATCGGCGGCAGCGCCTGCGGGAACTCCACATCTGCCAGGGTTTCGCCAATAGCGATCCCTTCCAGCCCTGCCAGCGCCACAATCTCTCCGGCCTGCGCCTCTTCCACTTCCACGCGCTTCAGCCCCTGATGCACGTACAGGTAGCGGGCGCGTTCCGCCAGGATCTGGCCATCCACCTTGATGCGTGCCAACGGCTGGCCCAACTGGATGCGCCCGGCAAAGACCCTGCCCACCGCAGTGACACCCCGGTAATCGTCATAACCGAGCGTGGTCACCAGCATCTGCAAGGGAGACTCTTGGTCCACCCGCGGGCCAGGAATGTGGCGCAAAATGGCCTGGAACAGCGGCTGCAGGTCAGGCCCTAGTTCGGGCGTCATCCCGGCCTGCGCCGTGACCGCATTGGCATAAATGATCGGGAACTCAGCCTGCTCATCGGTGGCGCCTAGCTCAATGAACAGGTCAAAGGTCTGGTTGAGCACCCGCTCCGGCTCGGCGTCTTTGCGGTCGATCTTATTGATCACCACAATTGCCCGATGCCCGGTTTGCAGCGCCTTCTTCAGCACGAAGCGTGTCTGCGGCATGGGACCTTCAGCAGCATCCACCAACAGCAGTACCCCATCCACCATGTTCATCACCCGTTCCACCTCGCCGCCAAAATCCGCGTGCCCGGGCGTGTCCACAATGTTGATTTTGACCATCTGTTCGGTTTGCGCGTCCCAGATCGAGATGGCTGTATTCTTTGCCAGGATGGTGATACCGCGTTCTCTCTCCAGGTCGTTCGAATCCATCACCCGTTCCATCACCTGCTGGTTGTCGCGAAAAACACGCGCCTGGCGCAGCAGGCCATCGACCAGGGTCGTTTTCCCATGGTCTACATGGGCGATAATCGCAATATTGCGTAGATCAGTTCTTTCGGTTAACATAGCCTATAACCTTCCCAAACATACATAAAGACCCCAACCGTGGGTTGAGGCCGGCGAGATGAAACGGATAAGTTTATCAGAGAGACGCGCTTTTGGGAAGAGCTGTGCGAACTCGTTTATAATATAGTACATCTTTACTGAGGAGTTGAACCATGCGACCTGATTGGGACACCTATTTCATGAAAATCGCTCACGACGTAGCCGCCCGCAGCACCTGCGATCGGGCAGATGTAGGCACGGTGCTGGTGCGCGAGAAGCGCATTCTCACCAGCGGCTTCAACGGCTCGCCGGCCGGGCTGCCGCACTGCGACGAGGTCGGGCACCTGATGGTCGAGGGGCACTGCGTGCGCACCATCCATGCCGAGGCCAATGCCATCATCCAGGCCGCCTTGCATGGCGTTTCCACCAAAGGCGCCACCTGCTACGTGACCCATTTCCCATGCATTTCCTGCGCCAAGATGCTGATCAATGCCGGCATCATCCGCATCGTCTACGAGAACGATTACCGCGTGGACGAAAATACCCTCGAGTTCCTGCGCCTGGCCAAGGTTGACCTGCTCAGGGTTGACCACCAGGAACAAAGCCAACCAGAAGGTTAAGAGCGTAAAGCACAGATTGCACAGCACCTTTTTCCGGCAGACCGGAGACCAACGAGAATCGGTATGAACAAACTGAAACTGAGCTTATTGGAAAATTTGCTTTCGCTCAGGGCCAAGACCCGCGAGGAGGCCTGGCGCGGGCAGTTATTGAGTCTACTCATGTTGATCGCCATGTTCGGGGGCATAACCTTTGCAG
This sequence comes from Anaerolineales bacterium UBA6092, assembly GCA_002428565.1. Classification (GTDB taxonomy): domain Bacteria; phylum Chloroflexota; class Anaerolineae; order Anaerolineales; family UBA4823; genus UBA6092. Next base: position 10,460 of record DIXA01000078.1, read on the forward strand.
TCCTGGCAGCATTGGGATTCCTGACCCCCTCGTTTGCGCCGCTTCTCATGTCCACACAGGGCCTGTTCGGCGTGCTGATCGGCGCGGGGATCGTCGCCGGCCTGTGGTTTGCCAACCGGCGCGGATATGCCCGCTGGACAGCTTATCTGTTCTTGCTCATGGTTGTTATTTATTATAGTCTCTATACGCCCCCCGATCAGATTGGGCGGTTCCTGGTGCCCTACACAGTGCCCATCATCATGGCCAGTTTTATCATCCACCCAACCCAGTCTTTTGTCTTTGCCCTGGCCTCAACGCTGGCCTATACCGCCATTTACTTTTTCAGCAAAGACGCCCAGGCTTCAGGCTACAATCTCGTCTCTGTGTTTGGCTTTTTTACCCTGGCCACCATCTCCTGGCTGATAGCCTCCCGCCTGGAAAAAATCTATGCCGAATCGCTGCAAGCAGAAAGCGACCTGCGCCACCAGGCAGCCACTTTCGAGAACATGTTCGATGCCGTCATCCTGACGGACAGGGAAGGAGGCATCATCGATTGGAACCCCGCTGCAGAACGCATGTTTGGCTACAGCCGGGAAGAAGTGCTGGGGAAAGCGCCCAGCATCATCCACATTCCAGAAAATATCCCCACCCTGCAGGGTCAAATCCTGGCCGATGTTACCGAGCGCGGGCGGTGGGCCGGCGAGGTGCAGTTCATCCGCAAAGATGGCGCGCGCGGCGTGTGCGAGGCCGCCGTGGTGCCCATCAAGAACAATCAGGGGATCGTGATTGCCACCGTTGGTGTGAACCGCGATATCACCCAGCGCAAACATGCCGAGAATGCCCTGCGTGACAGAGAAGAGTTGTTCCGTAAGATCACGGATAATGTCCAGGACGGCATCGCTGTGGTTGAAGAGGGCAAGATCACCTATCTGAACGATCGCATCTGCGAAATCACCGGGTACTCGCGCGAAGAATTCGTCAAACAGAGCGGATTCTCTCTTGCCACGCCCGAAGAAAAGCCCCGGCTCGACGATGTCTATGCGCAGGCGGCCAGCAGCGGCCACCTCCCTGCCGAACTGGTCTACTGGATCAACCGCAAAGATGGCTCTCGCCGCTGTATCCGCAACCGCTACTCCAGCAAGGTCATCGACGGCAAATCGGTGACGCGCTATATCTTCACCACCGATGTCACCGAGCAAAAATTATACGAGCAGGAGCTGGAATCCGTCGCCCAGATCAGCACATCCTTGCGCGCCGCACAATCCCGCGCCAGCATGATCCCGATCATTGTCGAGCGGTCATCCACCCTGCTCCACGGCGGTTCGGCGATGCTTGCCCTCAAGAAACTGGGCAGCGGCGAGATCTTTATCCACCAGGCCACCGGCGGATGGGCGCAAGCAGGGGGCAAGATCCTACCGGGAGGCACCGGCCCCTTCGAACAGGTGATTACAACCGGCTCTCCACTTATGTGTGAAGATATCCGCGAACACGCCAATACCACCTGGGGCGATCTGCTGGAACGGGATTTTGCCGCAGCGATTGTCCCGCTCGTCACCCAGGAGAAAAACATCGGCGCCCTGGCAATTGGCCGCGCAATCCCCTTTACCGGAGAGGAGATCAAAGCCCTGACTGCCCTGGCCGAGATTGCCGCCGGAGCGCTGCACCGCGCCGAGCTATATGAGCAAACCTTGCGCCAGACCCAGCAGATGCGCATTGTCGCCGCCCTCAACCGCTCGCTCAGCGAAACCCTGTCTCTCCCCGAGATCTACGATCAGCTCGATCAGGGCATTTACCACCTCTTTGATTCCATTTCTGCAGTACTGATCTCCAGCCTGGAAGCCCCAGGCCAGATCATCACCTGCCTATACGCCTCCATCGAGGGCCGGCCAATCGATGCCACCGAGCTGCCCCCCATTCCTCTATCGCCGCTGGGCCGCGGGCCGCAAAGCGAAACGATCCATACCCAGGCCCCGCTGATCGTCAACGATATGCAGGCCCGCATGCAGACCGCCAGTGTCAACATCGATGTCGGCAGCAAACCCGAACCCCGCTCTGCCCTCTACGCCCCCATGATGACCAAAGGCCAGGTCACCGGCGTCTTGCAGGTGCAAAGTTACCTCCCCAACCACTTTTGCCCATCCGACGCGGAAATGCTGGCTCTGGTTGCGCACGCCGCGGCCATCACCATCGAGAACGCCAAGTTGTTCTCGGAAACCGCCCGGCGGCTAGAGCGCCTGACAGCCTTACGCACCATTGATATGGCTATCAACGCCAGCATGGATTTGCGCGTAACCCTCAACATCCTCCTGGAACAAATAGTTAACCAACTGCACGCCGATGCAGCCGCAATCCTGATGTACAACCCCGACTCTCACTCCTTGCGTTACACCGCCCACCATGCTTTTCGCACCGGCATCCAGACCCAAGACACCTTCTATTTGGGTCAGGGCCTGGCGGGTCGGGCCGCGTTAGAACGAAAAACCCTGCACATCCCCAATCTGGCGCAGGTGGAGGATGAACGCGTCCCCGCACAATGGCTGATCGGCGAAAGCTTTGTGGCCTGCTGGGCTGCCCCCCTCGTCGCCAAAGGCCAGCTCAAAGGTGTTCTGGAAGTATTCTTGCGTTCACCCTTTGAGCCCGACCTGGAGTGGATCGATTTCCTGGACACGCTGGCCGGGCAAGCCGCCATCGCCGTAGATAACGCCACTATGTTCAACGATCTGCAGCGCTCCAATATGGAGCTGATGCTGGCTTACGACACCACCCTGGAAGGCTGGTCACATGCCCTGGACCTGCGCGACCGGGATACCGAAGGCCACACGCAACGCGTGACTGAGTTGAGTATGCGCCTGGCTCAGGCAATGAACTTGGGCGAAAAAGAACTCTTACAGATGCGCCGTGGCGCGCTGCTCCACGATATTGGCAAACTTGGCGTGCCCGATCGCATCCTGCACAAGCCGGGACCGCTCTCCCCGGATGAGCAAGAGATCATGCACTGCCACCCCGTCTACGCTTACGATATGCTCTCTTCTATCGAGTTCCTAGCCCCGGCAATCGATATTCCCTACTGCCACCACGAAAAATGGGATGGCAGCGGATACCCACGCGGCCTGAAAGGCGAGCAAATCCCCCTGCCGGCCCGCATATTCGCCATCGCAGATGTCTGGGATTCCATCCGTTCAGACCGCCCCTACCGTCCCGCCTGGTCTGTTGAGAAATCCCTGGCACACATGCACGAAGAATCCGGCAAATACTTCGACCCCCATATTATCGAAATTTTCCTTAAATCAGAGGTGTGGAAATGAAAAACACGATGCCATCCTTCCAAATGGCCCACTCCGTGGCGGGCAGCGGCAGGCCGCTGCTGTTGATCCACGGCTACCCGCTGAACCGCCAGCTTTGGCGAGCACAGGCCGAAGCCTTGCAAGAACTCTGCACCGTAATCACTCCTGACCTGCGCGGCCACGGCGAATCCGAAGCCATCCCCGGTCCATACACGGTAGACATGCTGGCTGATGATTGCGCCAACCTGTTGGACCACCTTCAGATCCGCCAGCCGGTGATCCTGGGAGGCGTTTCGATGGGCGGTTATGTGGCCATGGCATTCTGCCGCCGCCACCCAGAGCGCCTTGCCGGGTTGCTGCTAATCGGCACGCGCGCCGGCGCCGATACCCCTGCCGCGCGCGAGAACCGCGAGAAGGCCATCCGGCTTGCCCATGAGGCCGGTGCGGGGGCTATCGCCGATAGCATGTTGCCGAAAATGTTTGCCCCCCTCACCTACACGCAGCGTCCCGAATTAGTGGCGCCCTTACGCGAGATGATGGCAGGAACCTCGGTAGAGGGGATCGTTGGAGCATTGGCAGCGATGAAGGAACGCCCCGACTCGACCTCCACATTGGCAGAATTTTCCAAACCAGCCCTGGTGCTCCACGGCGCATACGATCAATTGATCCCGCCCCAAGATGCCCAGGCCATGCACGCCGTCCTGCCCAGATCGCAATTCATGCTGCTGCCCGCTGCAGGCCACCTGCCCCACCTGGAGCAACCCGAGGCATTCAACACTGTCTTGCGGCAATTTATCCAGAGCCTGCCCTAAACCCATATACCAAAAAATGAGGTCAGGCGNNCGCCTGACCTCATTTTTTGGTATATCACCCCGTTTTTCCCGTTATTCGCCAGAATATAGACCCCGCCTGACAATCAATTCGTACACCACCGCAGGCAGGTAGTAACGGAAGTGCTGCCCCGCGGCTATTTTTCGTCGGATCAGGCCGGAGGAGATATCCAGTTCGGGTGCGGAGAACAACTGCACTTTGGCACGCAGGTGCGGCAGGCACCGTTCCAACGCATCCCAGTCAATTTGCGCTCCAGGACGCTGCATCACCCCCAACGCGTGGCATTCCGCCACAAACGCCTGCGGCTCGTACCAGCCAGGCAGGTCGCGCAGCGAATCGCCCCCCATCAGGTAAACCAATTCATCGCCGGGATACGCGGCCTTCAACAGGCGCAGCGTATCTACTGCATAATGTGGCGGCGGGCGGTCGATCTCCACCCGCGAGATCTCAAAATGGGGGTTTCCTTGCAACGCGGCGGTCAACATCTCCAGGCGCAAAGGCAGGGGCGTAATGCTGCGCCCGCTTTTATGCGGCGGGAGGGGCGTCAGCACCCACAAGATGCGCACCAACCCCAAGTGCGCCTGCGCCTCAGCAGCCAAGATCAAATGCGCCAGGTGAGGCGGGTCAAACGTGCCGCCAAAGATTCCCAGGCGCATCTTCGTCCCCCACGGTGAGGGCTAATTGTTCCACTGCAATTCATAATCGCCGACATGGACGATGTCGCCGTCCTCCACGCCTGCCTCCCGCAACGCCCGATCGATACCCAGCGTTTCCAAAATGCGCTGGAAACGCCGCACGGGGGCATCGTACTCCCAATAGGTCACCGAAGCCGCCCGTTCAATGGCTTCGCCGCTGACACGCCAGCCATCCGCAACTCTGCTGATGGTAAATTCGCGCGGGTCGCTCTCTGGTCGGTACACAGGCACTGTTTCCGGCTCAGGTTCATCCACCAAAGTCGCCAGCAGTTGCACGGCCTGGTACAGTAAGGGTTTGACGTTGGTGCCCGCCACGGCAGAGATCCCAAAAACAGGGTAGCCCTTCTTCTTCAGGGCTGCCTCAATCTGCGGCCAACGCGCCTGCACATCCGGAAGATCCATCTTGTTCAAGGCCACCACCTGCGGCTTTTGCGCCAGGTGGGGGTCAAACAGCGACAGTTCACTGTTGATCTGCATAAAATCGAGCAGGGGATCTTCCGCCATACCATCCAGCAGGTGGATCAACACCCGGGTGCGCTGGATATGGCGCAGGAAATCATGTCCGAGCCCCAATCCCATGTGGGCGCCCTCGATCAGGCCGGGGATATCTGCCAGTACCAGCGTCGTGTCATCATCCAGAACGGCTACGCCCAAATTAGGTTCCAGCGTAGTGAACGGATACGAGGCAATCTTCGGCCGAGCATTGGTCACCGCGGCCAGCAAGGTAGATTTACCTGCATTGGGCACACCCACAATGCCCACATCCGCGATCAGCTTGAGTTCCAGGCGCAGAACGCGCTCCTGGGGCTGCTCACCGCGGTAAGCCATGCGGGGAGCCTGGTTGCGCGAGGTGGCAAAGTGGGTGTTGCCCTTACCGCCGCGGCCGCCGCGGCAAATAAGCAGCTGCTGTCCCGCTTCCAACAGGTCACCCACCGCCTCGCCGGTTTTCTCGTCAAAGATCAGCGTCCCCGGCGGGACGTGCACTATCAGATCCTCTCCGGAGCGGCCCGTCATATTGCTGCGCGCCCCGTTGGCGCCATCCGGCGCCTTATACTTCGCCTGGCGCTGGAAAGTCGCCAGCGTATTCAAGGTCGGCAGCACTTCAAAGATGACATCGCCGCCTTTGCCGCCATCGCCCCCATCGGGGCCGCCGCGGGGAACGTATTTTTCACGGCGGAAATGCACCATACCATCACCGCCCTTGCCAGAACTCACATGGATAATTGCTTGATCAATGAACATAGGGTTAACCTAAAACTGCCTATCGGTCCCAATGGGATTAGAATTTAGTGTGATTATACCATCTCAAGATGGTACTCTGTTTGTGTGGCACTTGTGGAGAATTGCACAAGAGCCCGATTTATGATAATATTTCTCGGCGACGGAAATCCGTGGTGCAATCCACCCCTGGCTGGAGGCTGAAATGACAAATAAAGAAGTGCCCAACATCATTATCGGCAGGCTGCCGCTGTACCTGCGCACACTGCAACAAATGGCCGGGCAAAACCGCCGCGTCACCTCCTCGCAAGAACTGGGCGAAAGATTGGGCATCTCTGCCGCACAAATCCGCAAAGACCTGTCACAATTCGGTGAGTACGGCAAGCAAGGCACCGGCTACGATATCCCCTTCCTGATCGCGCAGATCAGCAAGATCCTGCATGTTGACCGGGTATGGGATATTGCCGTGGTCGGCTCAGGCGATGTGGGCCATGCCGTTGCCCGCTACCAGGGTTTTACCAACCGGGGCTTCCGGGTTGCAGCCGTGTTCGACAACGACCCCGCCAAGATCGGCCAAAAAGTGGGCAATTTTGTGATCCAAGATGTAGCCAACCTGATTCCCGAGATCCGCAAGGCCAAGATCCAGGTTGCCATGCTGGCGGTGCCCGCCTCCCAGGCGCAAGGCGTAACCGACCTCCTTGTGCAGGCGGGCGTGAAATCGATCTTGAATTATGCTCCCATCAGCCTGAATGTGCCTGCGGGGGTGCGGGTGCAGTACATCGACCCGGCAGCTCACCTGCAGATGTTGTCTTACTACATGGATTAGGCCGCGGCTACACGGCGGGCAGGTTGCGGCGCAGCGCCTCGCGCATGCGCAGGCCCCGGGAGGCCCCTTCGGCCACGCAGGTGGTTGGGTTATCCACCAGGTACACCGGCACACCCAGCTCCTTGGTCATCATCCGGTCAATGCCGCGCAGCAGCGCCGTACCACCGCATAACGCCACGCCTCGGTCAATGATATCCGAGACCAGCTCAGGGGGCGTCTTCTCCAAGACACGCCGCACCGTTTCTACCATGGCACGCAAAATCTCTTCCATAGCGTCCACAGTCTCACCCGTGGTCAGCGTGATCGGCCGGGGCAGCCCCGTCACCTGATCCTGGCCCTGGATCTCCATACTTTGCTCCTCGTCGAGGGGCACGGCGGCGCCGATCTTGATCTTCACCTGCTCAGCGGTTTGCTGACCGATGATCAAGCCGTATTTCTTGCGCACGTACGAAACGATGGCCTCGTCCAACTGCATGCCACCCATGCGCAGCGTCTCTCCTGCCACGATGCCGTACATGGCCAGGACTGCCGCCTGCGTGGTGCCACCGCCCAGGCACAAGATGGCGTTCCCTGAAGGCGTACCGATCGGCAGGTCAATGCCCAGAGCAGCCGCCAGGGGCTGCTGGATCAGGAACACATCCCGTTTGGCAGCCTGCATAGCCGCCTCGTGCACAGCCCGGCGTTCCACACTGGTCACGTTATCGGGCAGGGTCACCATCACTTGCGGTGGGAATACCCGCAGCGGCCCGCAGATCTTCTGCAGCAGGTAACGCAGCATTGTCTCGGTCACTTCGTAATCCGCGATCACGCCATTGCGCAACGGACGCACCACTTCGATAGAATCAGGGACGCGCCCCAGCATATCCAGGGCCTCGCGACCCCACGCCACCATCTTTTGCTCTTCCACCACGATCGCCGCCACGGTGGGTTCTTCCAGCACGATCCTGCCCCCCTCCGCGGCGCGGATATACATGGTGCCAAGATCAATGCCAATTTCCTTCGATAGAATAGCCATTAGGGTTTTTTATCTTCCGCGAAGCCCGGCATATTTCGCTGGGTTCGATAGCGCCGGGCCGCTTCCAGGCGCAGATTAGACCGGCGCAGCGATTGCTCGATCGCCAGGTAAGCGTCGGTATCGGGCGGGGGACCCTTCTTGAGCAGTTCTTCTGCCCGCTGCCTGGCCTCTTCAGCCCGGCTGACGTCGATCTCCCGCACATTTTCCGCCGCGTCTGCCATCACGGTGATCAGGTCTGGCTGCACTTCCACCACACCGCCCGCAATGGTGAACAATTCCTCGCGACCCTGCTGTCTTACTTTTAAGATGCCAAAACGCAGCGTCGAAAGCAGCGGCGCGTGGTTAGGCAGGATACCCATCTCGCCGTCGATACCCGGCAAAATTACAATATCCGCATCGCCCTCAAAGACCAGGCGGTCCTGCGAAACGATCTCACAGCGAATAGGCATGCAAACCTCTCAAGCACTCCCAGCGACCGGGAGTCTACTTACCCTTGGCCAATTGCTCAGCCTGCTCAACTGCTTCGTCGATGCTGCCCACCATCATAAATGCCTGTTCGGGCAGATCGTCGTGTTTGCCATCCAAAATTTCGCGGAAACCGCGTACGGTTTCACGCAGGGGCACATAGCGGCCTTCGCGGCCGGTGAACACCTGGGCCACATAGAACGGCTGGGAGAAGAAGCGCTCGATCTTGCGCGCCCGAGAGACGATCAGCTTGTCGTCCTCGCTCAGCTCGTCCACACCCAAAATGGCGATCAAGTCCTGAAGATCTTTGTAGCGCTGCAGCACGCGCTGAACCTCGCGCGCTGTATTGTAATGCTCCTCGCCAACGATGAGGGGGTCCAAAATTCGCGAGGTCGATGCCAGTGGGTCCACTGCGGGGTAGATGCCTTTTTCCACAATGGAACGCTCCAGGGCGATGGTAGCGTCCAGGTGCGTGAAGGTTGCCACAGGGGCGGGGTCCGAGTAGTCATCGGCAGGCACATAGACGGCCTGCATTGAGGTGATCGAGCCATGCCGGGTGGAGGTGATGCGCTCCTGCAGTTCGCCCATTTCGGTTGCCAGCGTGGGCTGATACCCCACCGCCGAAGGCATGCGCCCCAGCAGCGCCGACACCTCAGAGCCAGACATGCTGAAGCGGAAAATGTTATCGATGAACAAAAGCACATCCCGGCCCTCATCGCGGAAGTATTCCGCCATCGAGAGCGCCGTCAGGCTGACGCGCAAGCGCACACCGGGCGGCTCGTTCATCTGCCCGTACACCATCACGGTATCTTTCATTACGCCCGATTCGATCATTTCACGGTAAAGCTGCGTGCCCTCGCGGGTGCGTTCGCCCACGCCCGCAAACACCGAGTTGCCCTGGTGCACAGTGGCGATCGAGCGGATCAGCTCAGTGATGATCACGGTCTTGCCCACACCTGCGCCGCCAAAGATGCCCGTCTTGCCGCCGCGAGTAAAGGGGGCGATCAGGTCAATGACTTTGATGCCGGTCTCGAAAACATCCACCCGCGTGGATTGGTCCGCAAACGTGGGTGCGGCGCGGTGAATGGGGTAGTACACCTCGGCCTGAACAGGAGCCATCCCATCTACCGGGCGCCCCAACACATTGAAAACGCGCCCCAAGGTGATGGGCCCTACCGGAACCTTGATCGGGCCGCCCGTGGCAACCGCCGGAAGGCCGCGCTGCAGCCCATCGGTGGTATCCATCGCCACGCAGCGCACCCAGTTATTGCCCAGGTGCTTCTGCACTTCCAATACCATGGGAAGCTGTCCTTCGCGCTCGATCTCAATCGCGTCGAACACTTCGGGAAGTCCCCCCGCCGGGAACTCCACATCCACCACACCACCCAAAATCTGCACCACGCGGCCGTTCGCTTTCGCCATACTAACCTCCTGAATAATTCAATCGCTTATTCGGTATCTTTCAACCCAGCGCTTCTGCGCCTCCGACGATATCCAGCATATCACTGGTAATGCCCTGTTGGCGGGCATTGTTATATTCCAACTGCAGCGCAGTCGCCAGGTCTGTAGCACTGTCGGTAGCGGTCTTCATGGCTACCATGCGCGCCGCATGCTCGCTGGCCAGCGATTCCATGATCGCCTGGTAAACTTGCAGCGCCGTAAAGCGCGGCACAATCTCGTCCAGGATCTCCGCCTCACCGGGCTCGTAGATGTATGCCTGGGAAGGGCCATGTTTATGCTCAAAATCCACCACGCGCCCCTCGCCTTGTCCAATTTCCAACGGCAAGAGCTGCTTGATCTCTGGCACCTGCTTGCCCATGTTCACAAATTTGGTATACACCAGAAAAACACGGTCAACCCGGTCGGATAGAAACTCGTCCACCGCCAACCGGCCAATCGCAGAGACATCCACGAAGGAAGGCGCGGCTGGTAAATTGCTGAACTCCGCGATCACTTTTTTACGGCGGCGCAGCATCATATCGCGCCCTTTGCGGCCAATGGTGATATAGCTGACCGGTATACCGCTTTGATCAAAGCGGTTCAGGGCAAAACGCACAATGTTGGTGTTATATGCGCCAGCCAGGCCCCGGTCTCCCGTCACCAGAACCACCAAATCGCTCTGGTATTCCGGGCGGACAGTCAACAGGGGGTGCAGGGTCGCGCGCCCTGGCTGCTCGGCAATATGCGTCAGCACCTGCCAGGCTTTACTGGCGTAAGCCCTGGTTTGCATCATCGCCTGCATCGTTTTGCGCACCTTGCTCGCGCTGACCGCCTGCAAAGCACGCGTGACCTGAGCGATATTCTTTACGCTGCGGATGCGCAGCCGAACTTCTCGTGCATTCGCCATCGCTTTACCGCCTCGGGTTTACTTCCAGGTTGCCATGAAAGAGTCGAGCGCCGCACGCAGTTTAGGCTCAACTTCTGGAGAGATACGCTTTTCTTCTGCAATCGTTCTGCCGATCTCCGGGTGAGAGGTATCCATGTAACGCAGCAGGGATGTCTCCCAGGCTCGCATCCGTTCCAGGGGCACACTGTCAGAGTAGCCCTGGGTACCGGCAAAAATTTCGATCACCTGGTTTTCCAAAGACATCGCCTGGTACTGGGGTTGCTTTAAGATCTCTTGCAGGTGCCGGCCGCGGTTCAATTGCGACTGGGTAGCCTTGTCCAGGTCAGAGCCAAACTGCGCAAAAGCCGCCAGCTCGCGGAAAGCCGCCATTTCCATACGCAGGCGTCCAGCCACTTGTTTCATCGCCTTTGTTTGCGCATCGCCGCCCACGCGTGATACCGAAAGGCCCACGTTCACCGCCGGGCGGATGCCCGCATAGAACAGGTTGCCTTCCAGGTAGATCTGCCCGTCGGTGATCGAGATCACGTTGGTGGGAATGTAAGCAGAAACATCGCCCAGCAAGGTCTCGATGATCGGCAGCGCCGTCAGCGAACCGCCGGAGCCGCGCACCTTCACCGCCTTGAAATCCTCCGCCTTGGGCATCGCCTTGAGCGCCTCTTCAGCATTGTGGCGCGCCAGCGGCCCATCATACACCGTGCCGTTCACTGCCTCGCCAGCTTCAGCCTGCGCGCCGGCATAATCCTTGCCCACGATCACGTACTTATCAGCCAGGCGGGCGGCGCGCTCCAGCAAACGCGAATGCAGATAGAACACATCGCCAGGGTAAGCCTCGCGCCCAGGTGGGCGGCGCAGCAGCAGCGACACCTGACGGTAAGCCCAGGCGTGCTTGGACAGGTCATCGTAGATCACCAGTGCGTCCCGCCCGGTCTCCATGAATTCTTCGCCAATGGCGCATCCCGCATAGGGAGCAATGTATTGCAGTGCAGCCGACTCATCCGCAGCGGCGACCACAATGGTAGTGTACTCCAGCGCGCCAAAGCGCTCCAGCACAGCCACCGTGCGGGCCACCGCGGCCTTCTTCTGGCCGATAGCCACATAAATGCAGTGCAGGTTCTTGCCCTTCTGATTGATGATCGTATCAACTGCCAGGGCGGTTTTGCCGGTCTGCCGGTCGCCAATGATCAGCTCGCGCTGCCCGCGGCCAATCGGGATCATCGAATCGATCGCCTTCAGGCCAGTCTGCACCGGGGTATCCACATCCTTGCGCTGGATCACGCCCGGGGCAATGCGCTCAATATCGCGGTAGAGGCTGGTTTTGATCGGGCCTTTGCCGTCGATGGGCTCGCCCAGCGCATTCACCACACGCCCCACCATGGCATCTCCCACCGGCACAGAGGCAATACGCCCCGTGGAGCGCACCTGCATGCCTTCTTGCACACCGCTGTAATCACCCATGATGATCACACCAACCTGTTTTTCTTCCAAGTTGAAGGCAATACCGTTCACACCATTGGCAAACTGCACCAGCTCCTGCGAGCGCACATCGTTCAGCCCGCTGACGCGCGCAATGCCGTCGCCGGCATCCAGCACCGTGCCGACGTTCTGCAGCTCTGCGGTCGGTTGAAAAGCCTCAATCTGACTCTGCAAGTCGGCAGAGATTTGCTTGATCAGGTCTGTCATTGGTCCTCCGTGCAATCCTCAATCAGTCCGGTCCGATGAACCGTTTTGGTCAGCTAAAGGTCATTCCGTCAGGCTGGCAACAGCAGCCACATCCAGGCGCTTGATCAGCGCAACCAGCAGCCGGACAGCATGGTCATAATCATCTCGATGGATGATCGAGCTGTGCGAATGGATGTGCCGCGCCGCCACAGAGAGTACCACCGTGGGCACGCCCGTGCCGTGCAGGTGGATGGCAGCCCCATCCGTGGCGCCTCCTTCGATGGCAGACAATTGCACCGGAATGCCTTCCTCCGCTGCCACCGCCAGCACCAGGTCGCGTAGTTTCAGGTTGGGGATCATGCGCGCATCATACATCACCAGCGTCGGCCCCTGGCCCAGCTTGATGGATGATTCGTCAGGCCGGATGCCCGGCACGTCGCCGGCAATATCCGCTTCCAGCACGATCGCCACATCGGGTTCTACTGCCCGCACGCTGGTGGTCGCCCCGCGCACGCCCACCTCTTCCATCACCGTCGCTACGCCGTACAGCGTGTTCGGGTGAGCCTTGCCCTTGAGCGCTTGCAGCGCCGAGACGATCAGCGCCACGCCCACACGGTCATCAAATGCCTTCGACAGGTAGGTTTTGCCCGTCGCCAGGGTCACAAAATCGCTGCGCGGCACGATCGGGTCGCCTGGGCGGACGCCCGCGGCCTCGACCTCTTCTTTGCTGGTCGCACCGATATCAATGTACATATCCTTGCGCTTGACCACTTTTTCCCGCTCATCGGGAGCCAGCAGGTGCGGCGGCTTGGCGCCCAACACCCCTACCACATCCCCCTTTTTGGTCTGGATCAGCACACGCTGGCCCAAAAGCACCTGGTCAAACCAGCCGCCCAAAGGCAGGAACTTGATGAACCCTTCGGGGGTGATCTGCTTGACCATGAACCCGATCTCATCCATGTGCCCGGCCAGCATCACGCGCGGCGAGGCAGAACTCCCCTTTTTGCAGCAGATGACACTGCCAATCTTATCCTGCGAGAGCGCACCAAGCGGCTCCAGGTACTTGCGCACCACAGCCCGGACAGGAGATTCGTACCCGGGCACACCATTGGCTTCAGTTAGATCTTTAAGCAATTGAGTCGTCGAATCCATAGAAACCTTTTTCCACCGCAGTAGGATAAAAGCGGTCAAATGATACCTGAAAGCAGTAATCTTGTCTAGTTGTTAGCCGCCCGTCAGTCATTGTCGCCGGAACGATTCCCTTTTTGATCGTTTCATTGTATACTAGGCACCGGAGAATGAGATATGGTCAAAATCATCACCGACACCACTTCCGGCCTGCCGGATGCAATTGCCCAAAAGTACCACATCCCTGTGATTCCTCAGGTGATCATCTTTGGCAACGAGTCCTTCTACGAAGGCACGCAGATGTCCAATGCCATGTTCATGCAGCGCCTGGTGGCATCGCGCGAGCTGCCCAAAACGGCCGCCCCGCCTCCCGAGCTCTTCGTGCAGGAATTTCAGCGCATGCTGCCCGATGGCGAGCCGATCCTATGCATCCACCCCTCGGCTGAGGTCAGCGGCACGGTGCGCTCTGCCACGGTGGCTGCGCAAGATTTTCCCGGCGCGGATATCCGCGTCATCGACACGCGCACCATCGGCAGCCCGCTGGCAACGCTGGTGCAGCTTGCCGCCGAGTGGGCCGCCCAAGGCCAGGACGCGGACACCATCGAGGCCCGCATCCGGGAGATGATCCCGCGCAGCCGCATCTATTTCCTGGTGGCTACGCTAGATTTCCTCGCCCGCGGCGGTCGCATCGGCGGCGCGTCTGCCCTGTTGGGCAGCGTGCTCCAGATCAAGCCCATCCTCATCTTCAAGAATGGCGTGGTGAACCAGTTCGCCCGCGAGCGCACCTTCAAACACGCTCTCGTACGGCTGAAAGAATTAGCCATCGAGAACGTCTCTCGGGATGGCACTGGCTATCTTTCGGTGATGCACGCCGGCGTCCCCGACCAGGCCCAGGATCTGGCGAATGATCTCAAGAATATGCTCAGCCTATCCGAGGAACTCCCCATCCTGGATTTACCCCCAGCCATCATCACCCACGGCGGGCCAGGCATCCTGGCAGTGGCATTCTTCGGCAACGAATAGCTGCCCCCGCAATCACCCTTTGTGACGCTTCTTGAGCAGCCACTCCTGCACAGCCAGGGGTGGCGCTTTTTTATCGCTGCTCACCCGCCGGTACGAGCCATCTGGCATCATCAGCCGCGCCTTCAGGTTATCCCGGAAGTACAGCGCCAGGATGTCATTGCGGATATGCTGGATCATCGCTGCATCCTGCACGGGGAACAGCACCTCCACCCGGCGGTCAATATTGCGCGGCATCAGGTCGGCACTGCCCAGGTAGATCTCCTCTTGTCCGCCATTGCGGAAGTAATACAACCGGCTGTGCTCCAAAAAACGGCCCACCACGCTGATCACCTGGATATTCTCGCTGATGCCGGGCAGCCCCGGACGCAAACAGCAGATACCGCGCACCAGCAGATCCACCTTCACGCCTGCCTGAGAGGCGCGGTAAAGGTGCTGGATCATACCTGCGTCCACCAGCGAGTTGACCTTGAAGATCAGGTGCCCCTTCTCGCCGCGTTTTTGCAGCTCAATCTCACGCTCGATCAGCGCATTCATGCGCGCCCGCATATTCATGGGCGCAACCATCAGCTTGTTGTAGCAATCCTTATCCGAATAGCCCGTCAGGTAGTTGAACAACTCAGTGGCGTCTGCACCCATAGCCTCATCGCAGGTGAACATGCCCAGGTCTTCGTATAACTGCGCCGTGATGGCATTGTAATTGCCCGTGGCCATGTGCAGGTAGCGCCGGATGCCGTCCCCTTCTCGGCGGATGACCAGGGCGATCTTGGAATGGGTTTTCAGCCCCAGCAAGCCGTAAATGACGTGCACGCCTTCTTTTTCCAGCGTCTTGGCCCAGCCGATATTGCTTTCCTCATCAAAACGGGCCTTCAACTCAACCAGCACCGCCACTTGCTTGCCATTTTCTGCCGCCTCCAGCAAAGCATCCACCACGGGGGGCTGTTTCCCCACCCGATACAGCGTTTGCTTGATCGCCAGCACATCCGGATCCCGCGCCGCGGTGCGCAAAAAATCGATCACCGGCAGGAATGAATCGTAGGGGTGGTGCAGTAAAATATCGCGGCGTCGGATGATCGAGAAGATATCCCGCTCGGCGCTGCCATTGCGCCAGATCGCCGGCACAGCCGGCTTAAAGGTCGGCTCCTTTAAGTCGTACCGATCGATGCTGTACAGGCTCATCAAATCACTCAGCCCCAGCGGGCCATCCAGCGGGTAGATGTCGTTATGGTCAACTTCCAGGTTCTCCATTAATATCTCGCGCAGGCGCGAAGGCATGGTTTCGTTGATCGTCAAGCGCACCACAGAGCCAAAGCGGCGCTGCCGCACAGATTGCTCCATGGTTTCCAGCAGATCCGCCGCCTCCAATTCCTGGATCACCATATCGGCGTCGCGTGTTACGCGGAAGGGATAAGTCTCCACCACTTCCATGCCGGGGAACAGCGTACCCAGGTTGACCGCGATCAATTGCTCTAACCATACAAAATAGTGGTTGTACGGCACGGTGCCGTCTTTCTTCACCCCCCCAGAAGAGCGCTTGATCGGCACCAGGCGCGGCAGCGTGCTGGGAACCTTCACCCGGGCAAAATGCTCCTTGCCCTTCTGGTCTTTGATCAGCACAGCCAGGCTCAGGCTGCGATTGGAGATGAAAGGGAAGGGATGCCCGGGATCAAATGCCAACGGTGTCAGCACCGGGAAAACCACCTGGTGAAAGAAGGTATCTGCCGTAGCCCGCTGCCGCTCGTTCAGTTCGCCATACTCCAGCACCTCAATGCCGGCTTTGCGCAGGGCTGGCAGCACTTCGTCGCGCAGGCACTCGCGCGCCTGGGCCATCAACTGCTGGGCTACCTTGCGGATGGCCGCCAGCTGCTCGGCAGGCGTCAGCCCATCGGGCGGCGTATCGAAAACCCCCGCCTCAATCTGCTTCTTCAACCCCGCCACCCGCACCATGAAGAACTCGTCCAGGTTCGAGCCCACAATCGCCAGGAACTTGACCCGGTCTAAGAGAGGCGTGCGTTCATCCTGCGCCTCCTCCAGCACGCGCCGTTGAAATTCCAACTGGCTCAGTTCCCGGTTGATATACAACTCCGGCGCATCCAGCGCAGGGGGCTGCGCAGGGTCTTTCTTTACATGATCCGCATCCAAAGCCATACCAATCCACCTTCTCGCTGTTTACTTCTTGCCTTTTTTCTCTTTGTGATCCTTCTTTTTCTTCGTATCTTTCTTTTCCACATTCGGTGCAGCGTGCGCCACGAACGGATCGTAATCCAGTTCCTGACTGAGCTTATCTACCAGCGTTTTGAGCACCTTGATGCGGGCGTAATACTTGGAGTTCCCTTCCACCACCGTCCAAGGCGCGCTGATCGTGCTGGTCTTTACGATCATATCGTCCACCGCGGTCTCGTACTGATCCCACTTTTCGCGGTTGCGCCAGTCTTCGTCGGTCAGCTTCCACGAGCGCAGGCGGTCGTCAGAGCGCTGCTCGAAGCGCGCCAGCTGCTCCTCCTTGGTGATGTGGATCCAAAACTTGAACAGAATCGTGCCGTAATCTACCAATTGCCGCTCGAACTGGTTGATCTCGCGATAAGCGCGCTTCCACTCCGCCTCCGTGCAAAAGCCCTCAATACGCTCCACCATCACCCGCCCATACCAGGAGCGGTCGAAGATGGCGATCTGCCCCACCTCTGGCAGCCGCCGCCAAAAACGCCACAGGTAATGATGCGTGGCATCGTCGCCCTTGGGCGCAGCGATGGGATACACCACGTAGCCGCGCGGGTCCAGTTTCTCCGTCACGCGCTTGATCGCTCCGCCCTTCCCGGCGGCATCCCAGCCTTCAAACACCATCAACACCGGGCGCTTCTGCACATACACCTGGTAGCCCAGGGCAAACAGCGCCACCTGGTACTTCACCAGCTCGATCTCATAGGCTTCCTTATCCAAAGTGAGGCTCATATCAACGGTTTCTAACATGGCATCAGCCTCCCTCATCCTTCACCGCAGCGACTTCAGCCTCAGCGGCGGGTTTCCTCATCCTGGGCTTATGCCCCTTTGCCCTCTTCGCCGGCACTTCCTCCAAGATCTCCGAATCTGCCAGGGGGATTTGCTCTACCTCATCGGCATTGTTCTCGTCCACATCGGGGCCTTCTCCGTCTTCCGCCTCGACCGGGGGCTGCGCCGGCAGGCGGCCCTCTTGCAGATACTCGGTCGAAATCCCCAGGCGCTCCTCCAACGAGCGGATGATCGTCTGGAACACCTTGACCTGCTTGTAGCGGCGGCAGGTGGAGGGAACGATCGTCCACGGGCCCCATTCGGTATCGGTATGCTCGAACATTTCTTCGTAGGCCCAATACCAGTCATCGTAATGGCGGTGGTGATCCCAATCTTCGGACGCCACATGCCAGGCAGTCAACGGGTCTTTCATCAGGCGGTCGAAACGGCGCTTCTGCTCTGGCTTGCTGATATGCAGGAAGAACTTGATGATCAGCGTACCATCGTCCGCAATAGTGCGTTCGAAATCCACGATATCCCGGTAGCCGCGCCGCCACTCCTTTTCCGGGATCAGCTTCAACACCCGCTCCACCAGCACGCGCCCATACCAGGAGCGGTCAAAGATGGCCCACTCGCCCTTAGCCGGGATCTTCTGCCAGAAGCGCCACAGCCAGGGCCGGTTCTGCTCGTAGGTGCGGGCGGCGCGGATGGGATAGAGCTTAAAGCCACGCGGGTCGATCGGCTCAGTGAGACCCTGGATGGAGGTGCCCTTCCCGGCGGCGTCCCAGCCCTCGTACAGGATGATCACCGGCACGCCGGCATCCCAGGAGGCCTTTTGCACCGCGTAAAGGCGCTCGCGCAGTACCGGCACGAGCGCCTTGTAAGTCGCTTTGTCCATCTGTTTATTCAGGTCAACTGTCTCAAGCATAGAACATCCCGCCTTTCAGATGATTCTTACCGGATATGCGCACTCTCCTATTGTATACAATTACTGTGAAATAATCAAACTTTATGACCTTGAAACCTTGAAAACGGGATGTGGTGGGCAGCTTTGCTACCCACCACATCCCGTTTTCAAGATTTCCCCCTTCCCGCCCCGGGAAGGGGGAGGCGTTGGCTGCGCCAACGCCGGGGGTTAGGTCACGCATTCCCTTAACCGAACCGGCCCTCAATATAATCTTGCGTGCGCTTGTCGCGCGGCTTCACAAACAGATCCTTGCCCACGGCAAACTCGATCAGCTCGCCCTGCAAGAAGAAAGCTGCATAATCGGCCGTGCGGGCGGCCTGCTGGATGGAATGTGGCACCAGCACAATGGTGTACTGCTTCTTCAGCTCCTCCAGCGAGGTCTCCACCTTGCCGGTAGAGATGGGATCCAGGCCCGAGGTCGGCTCATCCAGCAGGATCACCTCCGGCTTCAGCACCAGGCTGCGCGCCAGGCACAGGCGCTGCTGCTGCCCGCCCGAAAGCGCCACCGCCGGGTCATTCAGCCGGTCCTTGACCTCGTCCCACAAAGCGGCCTGCTGCAGGCTGCGCTCCACTGCCTCCTCCAGCACGACCGGATCGCGTTCGCCAGCCAGTTCCAACCCATAGGTCAGGTTACCGCGAATGCTAAAGGGCAGCACCACCGGCCGGGCAAACACCATGCCCACCCGGCGGCGCAGGGCAATGACATCGGTTTTGGGGTCGAGAATATCCACCTCGTCCAGCAGAACCCGCCCGCTCACTTCCTCCACATCCGCCAAATCGTTCAGGCGGTTCAGCACACGCAGCAGGGAAGATTTGCCGCCCCCCGCCGGCCCCAGCAGCACCGTGATCGCATTCGCGGCGATGTTCAGGCTGATATTCTTGAGCGACTCGGTGCCGTCCGAGTAATGCAGGGTGAGGTTCTCGATGACAATTTTGTTCATGGGCAGCCTCTACCACTGGCGGCGCTTGCGCGCCCGCGAGCGGATCACCGTCGCAATAATATTCATGCTCAAGACGAAGGCCAGCAGCACCAGCGCCGTGCCGTACTGGATCTGCACCGGCATGCCCGGCACCTGGGTAGAGATGACGAACAGGTGATAGGGCAGCGCCATGGTGGCATCCAGCGGCGAATGCGGCAGCCGCGGCAAGAAGAACGCCGCCACGGTGAACAGGATCGGCGCCGTCTCACCCGCTGCCCGCTCCAACCCCAGGATCACCCCGGTGAGGATGCCCGGCAGCGATTGCGGCAGCACGATGCGCCAGATGGTCTGCCAGCGTGTGCCCCCCAGCGAGATGCTCACCACGCGGAAAGACTGCGGCACCGCCCGCAGCGCCTCTTCCGTGGTGCTGATGATTACCGGCAGGGTCATGATCGAGAGCGTCAGCGACCCGGCTAAAATGCTCGTGCCGAAGTTCAGGAAGAGCACGAACAATCCCATGCCAAACAGGCCGTACACCACCGAGGGGATACCCGCCAGGTTGATGATGGCAATGCGGATCAGCCGCGTCCAGCGGTTCTCCGAGGCGTACTCTGAGAGGTAGATCGCCGCGCCGATGCCCAGCGGCACGGCAAAAATGGCCGTGCCCAGGGTGAGAAAGAATGTGCCCACAATGGCGGGCCAGATGCCGCCTGCGCGCATGCCCTCGCGGGGGAAGCCGGTGAGGAACTCCCAGGAAATGGCCGGGGCGCCCTGCACGATCATATACACCACCACGGCGATGATCGGCAGCACCGTCAGCGCAGCCAGCAAGCCCAGCAGCCCAAAGCCGATCTTCTGCACCCGCAGGCGAGAGGCAGACGAGGTGGCGCGGGCCATGCGCGGGGCTGGTGTCATCGGCTCAGCCGTCATGAGAGAATCCTCTCCGAGCGCTTGTGCTGGCGGAACACCAGCGCCGAGGCGGTCACGTTGATCGCCAGCGAGATCAGGAACAGGGCAATGCCGATCAGGAAGAGCACATGATAATGCTCGCTGCCGTTCGCCACCTCGCCCATCTCCGCGGCGATGGTCGCCGTCATGGTGCGGGTGGGCATGAACAGCGCCTCCAGCCCCAGGCGCAAGACGGGCGCGTTGCCGGTCACCATCATCACCGCCATCGTTTCGCCGATGGCCCGGCCCACCCCCAGCATCACCGCGGTGAGCACGCCCGAACGCGCCGCCGGCAGCGTCACCCGCCAGATGGTCTGCCATTGGGTCGCCCCCAGCGCCAGGGCCGCGTCTCGATACGAGCGCGGCACGGCGTCCAGGGCATCCTCCGCCACCGAGACCACCGTGGGAATGGCAATGCCACCCAGCAGCAGGCTGCCTGCCAATGCCGTCAACCCGGTGGGCAGACCGAGGAACTCGCGCAGGAAGGGTGAAAGCACCAGCACGCCCAAAAAGCCCAGCACCACCGAGGGGAAGCCGCCCAGCACTTCCACCAGCGGCTTGAGGATCTCGCGCAGCCAACGCGGAGCGATCTCCGAGATGAACACCGCCGTGCCAATCCCCACCGGCACCGCCACCAGCGTGGCCCCCAGCGTCACCACCAGCGAGCCGCCGATCAGCGGCAGGAGGCCGTAATAGCCCTCGATGGGGTACCAGCGCGTGCTCAGCAGGCTGGAAAGTGAGGTCTCTGCCAGGGCGGGCAGGCCCTCGCCCATCAGGAAGAAGAAGATCAGCCCCACAAAGACGATCGCCGAATAGCCGGAGGCTTTGACCAGGCGGGTGATCAGGAATTCGATCCAGGAGAGGGAGGTAGCTTTATTGCGCATGAGATTAAGGGACAGCCACCGGCACAAAGCCCAACTCGACCACGATCGCTTGCGCCTCAGCCGAGAACAGCCACTGGATGTAATCGGCGATGGCGCCGCTGGGCTGCCCGGCGGTATACATATACAGGTCGCGGGCAATGGGGTATTGATCGTTATTGACCGATTCGGCGGAGGGCATCACGTAGGGGCCGCTGGCATCCCGCGCCACCGCCACCACCTTCACATCCGGGGTGACATAGCCCAGCCCGTCGTAGCCGATGGCGTTGGGGTTCTGACGCACCTCGGTGGTGATGCCTTCGGAGGAGGGCAGCAGCAGCGTTTCGGGCGTGAAGAATGTTTTGTTATCTTTTTGGCCCAGGCGCAGCACCTCTTCCAGGAAATACACATGCGTGCCCGAGTTCGTCTCGCGCGACAGGCGCACGATAGGCCGGTCTTCGCCGCCCACCTGGCTCCAATTATCATAAATGCCGCTGTAAATATCGGAGATTTGCTGCAAAGTCAGTTGGTCGACCGGGTTTTCTGGGTTGACGATGATGGCGATGGCATCGCGTGCCACCACGAACTCCACCGGCGCAGCCCCCGCGGCCATCTCCTCCGCCTTGATCTGCCGGGAGGCGTTGGCGATATCCACCGTGCCGTTGATCAGCGCGGCAATGCCTGTGCCGCTGCCGCCCCCGGTGACCGAGATGCGCACCTGCGGGTTGAGCGCCTGGTAGGCTTCAGCCCAGGCCAGCGCCAGGTTGACCATCGTATCCGAGCCTTTGTTCTCGATGTACGCTGCCGCCTCCTGCGAGGTCTCACCGCCATCTGAGTCGGAACATCCCGCCAGGATCAGCGCCAGCGCGCACAGCAAACCAGGGAGAAACCTAAGCGCAAATCGCATACATCACCGCGGCGATTATACCCGAATTTCTTGTTCCGTTAGAGTTTTGCGGGTTTTTCCCGCAGAACTCTAACGGAACAATTCTTAATGGTACAATCCTGGCAAGCGGGCATCACCATCTCAGGGAGGGGCAGCAGAAGCCATGCAAACTCGTCTTCGCATCCCACTACTTCTGGCAGTTTTGTTCCTCAGCGTGTTGCTGGCAGGCTGCTCGCCCATCCCCAGCGCTACGCCTGTGCCGCACACGGCTACAATCAGCCCCCCGACAATTATTCCATCCCATACATCCCTTATCCCCCCCTCGCCAACTTTTTTGGCTCTACCAATTGGGATGCCCATCATCAACGATCGCCCTGATGATCTTTACAAAACAGTTTTTTCTATTCCTGTCGGAGAAAACAGTGTTATACAGTACCGAGGGGGCGATAACCCTAATATGGAAATCACTGGCCCCAATGCAATAGCTGTGCTGCCCGACGGCAGCTTCATGATTGCAGATCTCATCGCAAATCGTTTGTTGCACTACGACAAGACAGGATATCTGCTTAACACAATCGACCTTTATGAATTAGGAATTGTGAATGTGGCGGACCTGCGTATCCAAGGAGATATGCTATTTTTGCTAGAAATCAGCCTGAATTTTTCACCGCCAAGATATCGAGTCAACCAACTATCGCTTACCGGCATATTGGTTGCTACACATGATATTCCAGAAGGCTTTCATATTGAAAATGGACTTACGGGGATCGCTATTGATTGCGAAGGCCAGATTGTATTGGAAATGGCTGGCGGCTCTGATTTGTATCGGCTAGAAGATATCCAGCGAAACTCAGATATGACAACCGTTCCAAATGGCTACCAATGTGACAACAGGATTTATCAAATCATCAACCCTGGCCCGCAAAAACCTCCTGCGATTGTTACCAATGATGTGATCTATGAAACACAGTTGACGACTGGTTGGGGCGGATTCAACATACTGGATATGTTCGGTGATGGAAGCTTTTTCGTTTTACGAGAAGATGTTGTAAATGGGCAGATTATCCAGGTTGATCTAACCGTGCATTACATAGGCTCGGATATGGTAAGTCAAGGGGTCGCTCGAGCGCCGATCGACGAAGCCTATTACTACATAATGCGTGATATCGCTGTGACAACGCAAGGAGATGTCTTTATGCTATTACCCAGGCATTACTCCTTGGACGTAATTCAACTAAATTTCTATAGGGAGATAGAGCCGTTAATACCGGGTTCTATTCCCCCTGAGATCGCAATCTCAATTTCTTCCCCATGATAGCAACTTTCTGTCTGAAATATCTTCTATGCTGCCTACGCGCAGATGATCTGGTTGGCCAGGCAGTAAAAAACCAGGTTTCCTCCACTCTGGGTTATTTACCCAACAGCCCGCCCAAAATCGTGTAAAATCATAGCATATGGAACCCTCCGCCGCACCCATCATCCAGGTCTCGGACCTGAACTTCTACTACGGCCCCTCCCGGGCGCTCAGCAATATCAACATTGCTATGCACGCCCGCCAGGTCACCGCCCTCATCGGCCCCTCCGGCTGCGGCAAATCCACCTTCCTGCGCTGCCTCAACCGCATGAACGACACCATCCCCGGCACGCGCGTCGAGGGTCAGATCTTGTTGGATGGCGAGGATATCCTCGCCCCCGATCTCGACCTGGCCAACCTGCGCCAGCGTGTGGGCATGGTTTTCCAAAAGCCCAACCCTTTCCCCCAATCCATCTACGATAACGTTGCCTTTGGGCCGCGCGTCGTCGGCCTGGCAACCAAACGCCCCGAGCTGGACGAGATTATCGAGCGCAGCCTGCGCCAGGCGGCCCTGTGGGAGGAGGTCAAAGATATCCTCTCCGAAAACGCCATCAGCCTCTCATTGGGCCAGCAGCAGCGCCTGTGCATTGCCCGCCTGCTGGCCGTCCAGCCGGAGGTGATCCTGATGGACGAGCCTGCCTCGGCCCTCGATCCCATCGCCACCCTGCACATCGAAGAGCTGATCGCCGAGCTCAAAGCCAACTACACCATCGTCATCGTCACCCACAACATGCAGCAAGCCGGCCGCGTCTCCGATCACACCGGCCTCTTCTGGCTGGGCGAGCTGGTGGAGTTCTCTGCCACCGCCACCATGTTTACCCGCCCGGCCCAAAAATTGACCGAGGATTACATCACCGGCAGAATGGGCTAACCCCCGCTCTGCCAAGAGATGAAAATGACCAGCAACCTACGCGCCACCTTTGACCGAGAGTTTGAGGCCGTCCGCCAGGAGTTGATCCAGATGGGCGAGATGGTCGGTTTGGCCATCGAGCAGTCTATGCAGGCTCTCACCGAGCACGACCTCGCCCTGGCGCAGCAGATCATCGACCACGACCAGAACATCAACCGCGCCCGCTTCCACATCGAGGAAGCCTGCCTGGCGCTCATCGCCACCCAACAGCCCGCCGCCAGCGACCTGCGCGCCATCATCGCCATCATGCACATGGTGGTCGAGATGGAGCGCATGGGTGATCACGCTGCCGGCATCGCCAAGACGGTGATCCTGATGGAAAACGAGCCCATGCTGAAGACTTTCAAGAAGATCCCCAAAATGGGCGAACTCAGCCGCAAGATGCTCGGCGAGGCCATCCAGGCCTACGTCAACCGGGATGAGCAATGGGCCCGCCAGATTGCCGCCAAAGATGAAAAGATGGACGAGTTGTACCACGATGTCTTTCACCGCCTGGTGAGGGTCATGGCCAAAAAACCTGAGGTGGTGACCCGCGCCACCTACCTGATGTGGACCGCCCACAACCTGGAGCGCATCGCCGACCGGGTGACCAACATCGCCGAGCAAATCATCTTCATGACCACGGGAGCCATGGGGGAGCTGCAAGGCTGACCCCTGCACAGCATGAACCTTCTCGAGCGCCGCCTCACCGATATCACCGCCGGGTACGATCAGATCTGCCGCGCCCAGTCCGAGCTGTTGAGCCGCTGGCGCGGCCCGCTGCTGGCGGCCTACGCCCGGCGCATGGAAACCTACCAGCAGGCTCTGGCCGCGCACCAGCGCGCCATGAACCGCTTCCGGGCCGCCTCCCTCACCGGGATCGTCCTGGCTGGGTTGGCCATCCTGCTCAGTGCCATCGCCTGCCCGGCGCAAATCCACTTTGAAGAGATCTTCAATTGGTCGCTGGTCTGCCTCGTGCCGATCTCCTTCCTCATTGGCCTGGGGGCTGTCATCATCCTGACCCGGCGCCTGCGCGACCGCAAAAGCCAGCCCGCCCCCACGCCTCCGCTGCACCCCCTGCGGGATGAGCTGATCCCGCCGCTCTTGTCACAGTGGCGCCAGGAACTGCGCGGCTTCCTGCCCGAGCAGCCACCCGACGAGGAAGCCCGCGGCGCATACGCTTTCATCGACCAATTGGAGAAGGTGAAGAGCCACGCTCACATCCTGCACCGCCTCCAGCAGCGCCCCGACGAGACCATTGACGTGATCGTCGCCGGGCGGCGCGGCGTGTGGGTTTTCGGGGTCAAGCACTGGGGCGGCAAGATCATCTACAAGGATGGCAAGTGGTCGCACCTGAGATCGGTGCATGAGCCTGGCAGCGAGCCGGTGACGCGCGAGAAAGAGATCAGCCAGCCCCCCGACCAGCAGTGGAAGCGCATGGTGGGCGACGTTGCCGAAACGCTGGCACCGCTGGTAGAACAGATCCCCACCCTGGGTGAGATCAAAGGCGGTTTGGTCTTCTCCTTCGAGAACGCCGAGCGGCAGATTGGCCCCGGGACGGTCAGTTGGGGCACGATCGGCTTTTGGGAGAAGCAATACCGCAAAGCCCCGCTCATCCCCGGCCTGGAGGAGCGCCAGGTCTACCAGGTGCTGGATGCGCTGCTGGAGCGCCACCGCCAGGTGAGCCAAGAGGCCGCCACGCGTTCCATGCTTGCCGCCGCAGACCGCCTGGCGGCGCAGGCCGAAAAAACACTGCAAGATTGGATCAATAGCGCCCCTGGCCCCACCTAGGGGCGGGAAGAAAACGCCAAAAATGGATTGCGTGGGGGTGCAAAGCACCCCCACGCAATCCATTTTTGGCAAAAAGTGCTACCGATCACCGGTCACGGAAGATGATGACGGTTTCGCCCATCTTGATCTCGTCACCGTCTCGCAAGAGTACCGGTTCAATCACAAACAAATTATTCACCATCGTACCGTTGGCCGAGCCCAGGTCACTCAGCGAGCAGGCCGAGCCTTTGTGCTCAATGCGCGCGTGCGGCCGCGAGATCGTGCGGTCGTTGAGCTTGACATCCCAGGTGGCGTTCTGACTGGCCCGGCCAATCACCATCGCCTCCCCCTCCATGGTGAACACCTTACCCGCCTCCGGCCCGCCGGTTACTTCCAGGCGCGTCTTGGGCGCCTCGGCATTGCGCGGGATGCCGTGCATCGTAGTCATCCGGCCAACGTCCTGGGTCAATTTGGGCAAGGTGATCAAATAATAATGAAGGACGAAGCTTTCCAGGCGGATCTCGTCGCCGTCTTGCAGCGCACAGGGGCGGTGCTGCTCCACCTTTTGACCGTTGACATACGTGCCGTTGATGCTGCCCAGGTCGCGCACCGCAAAGCGATCCATGTTCCACTCGACGCGGGCATGGTTGCGCGACACGCGCGCGCTGTTGACCATGATCGTATTATCCTCGCCGCGGCCCAAATTCACCACATCCCCCGCTTGGAGGGTGCGTTCCTGGGGCTCATCGTCCACCATCCAGGTCAAGCGTGCAATGGGAGGATTCGTACCAGCCATGATCTAATTATAGCATCGAACCGCCTGCGCAATCGATTGAGATGATGATTTTTCAGGCAAAGACTGCAAAATCATCATCTCAACAATCTTTCTCGTGCTACAATAACCTTATGCTACACAACCCAACCCTCACCCAGCCAGTCGATTACGCCTCCCCGGCCTCGCCCGCCGAAACCGGCCTCTCGCCCGACGGCCTGCAGAATGTGCAGCGCCTCTTCGAACAGATGATCGCGGATGGCCTGCACCCCGGCGCGCAGCTGGTGGTGCTGCGCCATGGGCGGCCCGCCCTCAACCTGGCCTGCGGCACCGCCAACGAGCGCGGCAGGCGGCCCGTCACCCCCGCAACGCCCTACCTGGTCTTTTCCTGCACCAAGCCCTTCACCGCCGCCTGCATTCACCTGCTGGCGGAGCGCGGCCAGCTGGATTACGATGCCCCCATCGCCGCTTACTGGCCCGCATTTGGCTGCAAGGGCAAAGAGAGCGCCACCGTGCGCCATGCCCTGCTGCACCAGGCGGGCATTCCCATGCGCGGCATGGCAGCCCAACTGCCCCTGTGGCCGTTCTGGCCGCTGATCACCCGCAGCGTGGCGAACCTGCCCGCCGAATTTGCCCCCGGCACCCAAACCGCTTACCACACCGTCAACTTCGGCTGGATCCTGGGCGAGGTGGTGCGCCGGGTCAGCGGTCAGCCGGTACACACCTTCTTGGAGCAGAATTTCCTTGCCCCGCTGGGCCTGCGCCACACCAGTATGAAACTGACCCCCGCCCTGCGCCGCGCCGCGGCCGGGGTGTACTGGGGGCACGCGGAGCAGCGCGCCGCGGCGCGGGTCTTCAACATCCCTGCCATCCGCGGGGCGGTCATTCCCGCCGCCTCCTTGCACAGCACCGCCTGCGACCTGGCCGTTTTCTACCAGATGCTGATCAATGGCGGGCAGTATGCGGGCCGCCCATATCTCTCCCCGCAGACGATCCAGGCCGCCACCAGCCTGCACTACGAGGGCTACGACGCTACCATCCGCCACACCCTCCGCTGGGCGATGGGCTTTTCGCTGGGCGGCGCCTCGCCTAATGCCGAATCTGGCGCGCAGACCTTCGGCGAGCGCAGCACCGTGCGCACCTTTGGCCACCCCGGCCAGGGCACCTGCATCACCTGGGCCGACCCCGAAGCCAGCCTGGTGGTTGCCTTCACCTGCAACCGTCTGCAAGAGTCCAAAACCACCCGCCAGCGCTGGAAAAGCCTGGCTGACGCCATCTGGAACTGCCTGTGAGCGAATACCCCACGCCTGCCCAGGAAGTGCGCTGCGAGATGACCGTGGCCAACTCGCGCTTCATCACCACGCTGGCGCCCGTCTTCAGCGTCGAGCAGGCCAAGGCCTTCGTTGAGCGCATCCGGCATGAGTTTGCCGATGCCAGCCACAACGTCCCCGTCTACCTGGTGGGGCATGGCGCCTCCGAAACCGCCCACTGCTCTGACGATGGCGAACCCTCCGGCACAGCCGGCCGTCCTGCCCTGGCGGTGCTGCGCGGCAGCGGCCTGGGCGATGTGGCCGTAGTGATCACCCGTTACTTCGGCGGCACCAAGCTGGGTACGGGCGGCCTGGTGCGCGCCTACAGCGACGCCGTCCGCCAGGCAGTGGAAGCCGCCCCCCGGGCCTACAAAGTCAAGGTTCATGTGCTCATGTTCGAGCTGCCCTATTCCCTGCTGGAGCGCGCCCGCCTGCTCGTGCGCCATCACGGCGGCGAGATGATTGACGAAACCTTCGCTACACAGGTCATCCTCACCGCCCGCTTCCCGGTCGAATACACTCCCGCCTTCCAGGGCGCTCTCAGCAACCTGTCTTCCGGCGCGGTCAAAGCCGAGATCGTCGAAGAGACCGAGCATCTGTCGCCCATAATCCAGTTACCAGGAGATTCAAGTAAACAGAAATGAGCAAAATGCCCCTTGTAGTAACGACTTCAGTCGTTACCCCTAGCGACTAAAGTCGCCACTACGAGGAAAGAGCGTGTATTTTCAGTGGAGATTAGACAATGAACCCCAACCAGCGCCTGCAGAAACTGGCCGAACAGGTACAGGCTCACCTGAACGAAATGGCTCTGAAGTACCCCACCCCGCAGCATGATCCCGTCTACCGCTGGGAGCACACCCTGCGCGTGGCGCAGTACGGCAAGGCTGTCGCCCAGGCTGAGGGCGCGGATGTAGAAACTGTTATCGCCGCCTGCCTGCTGCACGACATCGCCCATTTCGAGTGCGACGATGATTACAAATCGCACGGTCGCCGCGGCGCGGCGCTGAGCCGCCCCATCCTTGAGTCACTGGGTTACCCCGCCCGGCAGATCGATGATATTTGTTATGCCGTTGCCGTGCATGTGGACGGCGATGCCGGTTACGAGCATCCCGTCACCCTCGAATCCTCCTGCGTCTCCGACGCCGACAACCTCGACCGCTTCGGTGCCATCCGCATCCTGCACTGGACCGTCGAGGAGATGAACGACCTCCCCCTGCTGACTGAGAAGCTTTCCAAACGCATCCCGCGCCTGGAAGGCTACCTGCAGAACAGCCCACTGGAGACCGCCGCCGGGCGCGCCCTGATGGCGGGTCACCTCGAACTGCAAATCGCCGTGTTCAAGGCCCTGGTCAATGAGGGCCACCTTGCCCAACTTCCCCTTATGGATGAACCGGTTTGAGCGAACTATTCGACCTCACCCCTGAGCAGCGCCAATTGGTGGACCTCCCGCCGCAAAGCCGCATTTTCCTGGAAGGCCCGGCGGGCACGGGCAAAACCACCGCCGGGGCGGCGCGCCTGCTGCGCCTGTTGGAAGCAGGCATCCCCGCCAGCGAGATCCTCATCCTGCTGCCCCAACGCACCCTGGGTACGCCCTACCTTGAAGCGCTGAACCAGCCCGAGGCCTTCACCGGCGGCATGGTCTCCCTGCTCACCGTGGGCGGCCTGGCCCGCCGCATGGTCGAGCTTTTTTGGCCGCTCATCTCGGCCCAGGCGGGCTTTTCCCGCCCGGATGAACCGCCCACCTTCCTCACCCTGGAGACTGCCCAGTATTACATG
The DNA here is from genome assembly GCA_002428565.1 of Anaerolineales bacterium UBA6092. GTDB lineage: Bacteria > Chloroflexota > Anaerolineae > Anaerolineales > UBA4823 > UBA6092. The sequence continues at coordinate 40,364 of DIXA01000078.1, forward strand.
GCGCACCTGGTGCGTCCCCTGCTGGGTGAAGGCTACTTTGAATCCCTGACCATCGACCGCAACCGCCTCTACAGCCAGATCCTGGATAACCTGAACAAGGCCGCCGTGGTCGGCTTCCCCCACACCGAGATCGGCGAGCGCTTGCTCGCCGCCAGCGATGCCGAGCCGAGCCAGGTGCGCATCTACCAGGATGCCCAGGAATGCGCCAACCGCTTCCGCGGCTACTGCCTGGAAAACAACCTGCTGGATTTCTCGCTCCAATTAGAAGTGTTTGCCCACCACCTGTGGGGCCTGCCGCAGTGCCGGGATTACCTCAACGCCTCTTATCGCCACCTGATCTTTGACAACCTCGAGGAAGATACCCCCGTCGCCCACGACCTGGTGCGCGATTGGCTGCCCGAGATTGACTCGGCCCTGCTGATCTACGATCACGACGCCGGCTACCGTCGCTTTTTGGGTGCGGATCCAGATCATGCTTGCCTGCTCAAAGACGGCTGCGAGCAGCACATCCTGTTCGAGGCCAGCCTGGTTTCCGCCCCGGCGGTCCAGGCGCTCAACCTTGGCTTAGGCGACAGGATCAACCGCTCCCGCCAGCCCCTCCCCGCCGAGGACCCACGCCCGGCGCTGCTCTACGAGACCCACCGCTTTTTCCCGGAGATGCTCGAGTGGGTCACCGGGCAGATCGCTTCCCTGGTCTACGACGAGGGGCTGCCCCCCGGGCAGATCGTGGTCATGGCCCCGTTCCTCTCCGACTCGCTGCGTTTTGCCCTGGCTAACCGCCTGGAAGCGCGCCAGATCCCGGTGCGCTCGCACCGCCCCTCCCGTTCATTGCGCGAAGAGCCGCCCGCCCAGTGCCTGCTGACCCTGGCTGCCATTGCCCATCCGCAGTGGGGCTTCACCCCCGGCAAATTTGACCTCGCCTACGCCCTGATGCAGGCCATCGAGGGCCTGGATCTGGTGCGCGCCCAACTGCTCACCGAGATCGTCTACCATGTGCGCCAGGGCGCGCCCACGCTCTCTGCCTTCGACCAGATCATCCCCGAGACACAGGCGCGCATCACTTATCTATTCGGCGAGCGCTACGACACCCTGCGCCTCTGGCTGGAACAATACCAGCAGGACGCACAAGACGAAGCCCACATCCTGCCCCTGGATCACTTCCTCAGCCGCCTGTTTGGCGAGGTGCTCTCCCAGCCTGGCTTCGGCTTCCACGCCTCCTACGATGCCGGGCAGGTCACCGCCAACCTGGTCGAATCGATCCAGAAATTCCGCTGGGTGGCTGCCCCTACCTTCGGCCAAACAGACGCCGCCCTGGGCAAAGAGTATATTGAAATGGTCAAAGACGGCGTCATCGCCGCCCAATACCTCTCTGGCTGGCAGATCGAAGCCGAAGACGCCGTCTTGCTGGCCCCTGCCTACACCTTCCTGATGAACAACCGCCCTGTGGAGGTGCAGTTTTGGCTGGATGTGGGCAGCCGCGCCTGGGCCGACCGCCTGGAACAGCCCCTCACCCACCCCTACGTGCTCAGCCGCGCCTGGCAGCCCAACACCCAGTGGACCGCCGTCGAGGAGATCGCCACCAGCCAGGAGCGGCTTTACCGCCTGGCCACCGGCCTGCTGCGTCGCTGTCACAGCCGCCTGTACCTGGGCCTGAGCGAACTGGGCGAGCAGGGCATGGAGCAGCGCGGGCCGCTGCTGCTGGCCTTCCAACGCCTGCTGCGCGACCTGGCCGCGCTGGAGGAGCAGTCATGACCGTGCGCCTGCGCCCCCATCAAGCACAGATCCTGGCCTATAAGCGCGGCTGGATGGGCGTTTCCGCCGTCCCTGGCAGCGGCAAGACCTGGACTCTCTCCTACCTGGCTGCCGACCTGATCACCCGCGGCGCGCTGGACGACGAGCAGGAGATCCTCATCGTCACCCTGGTCAATTCCGCGGTGGATAACTTCTACCAGCGCATCAGCGCCTTCGTCCAGCAGCGCGGCCTGCTGCCCAATTACGGCTACCGCGTGCGTACCCTGCACGGGCTGGCCCACGACATCGTGCGCGAGCGCCCCGACCTGTTGGGCCTGGATACCCGCTTCCAGGTGATTGACGAGCGCGAGGCCGACGCCATCCGCAGCGATGTGGCCCGCTCCTGGCTGCAAAGCCACCTCTACGACCTGGACGCCTACCTCGATCCCAGCCTGGAAGAGAACCGCCTCGACTGGGTGCGCCGCGAGCCGCTGGTCAAAACCGTCGAATCCATTGCCCTCAACCTGATCCGCTACGCCAAAGACCTGGGCTACACCCCCGACCTGCTTGCCCAGCGCCTCGAGGAGAGCAATGTGCCGCTGCCCCTGGCGCAGATGGGCGCCGAGATGTACACCCATTACCAGCGCGCCCTGGCCTATCGCGGCGCGGTGGATTTCGACGACCTCATCCGCCTGGCTTTGCAGGCCTTGCAGCGCGACCCCAGCCTGTTGGAATACTTGCAGACTCGCTGGCCTTACATCTTGGAAGATGAAGCCCAGGATTCCAGCCAACTGCAAGAGAGCATCCTGCGCCTGCTGTCTGGCGAGCAGGGCAATTGGGTGCGCGTCGGCGACCCCAACCAGGCCATCTACGAGACCTTCACCACCGCCAACCCGCGCTACCTGCGCCAGTTCCTGCACACCCCCGGCGTCATCCAGCGCCACCTGCCCAACTCGGGGCGCTCCACGCCTGGCATCATCCACCTGGCAAACTACCTGGTGCACTGGACGCAATCCGAGCATCCCACCGAGCCTGTGCGCGACGCCCTGCAATCTCCGCCGGAGATCGAGCCTACCCCACCCGACGATCCTCAGCCCAACCCGCCCGACGAGGATACCCGCATTCACCTGATCATGCGCAAGTACGGCCCCGCGGAGGAGATTCAGGCCGTAGCCGATTCGCTCGAGCGCTGGCTGCCCGAGAACCCCGAGGCCACCGTTGCCGTGCTGACACCCCGCAACACGCGCGCCTTCGAACTGGTTAACGAGCTCAACCAGCGCCACATCCCCTGTCACGACGGCATGCTGCGTTCCTCCAGCGCCACGCGCTTTTCGGCGGGCGCGCTGGCGCACCTGTTGCGCTACCTGGCGGACGGCAGATCAGCCGGCAAGCTGGCCAAAGCCTACGAGGTCTGGCGTCGTAACGACCGCGGCGAGGAAGCCGCCCGCGCCCTGATGGAGCAAGCTGCCGAGCTGCTGCGCAAGATCACCCACGTGGAAGATTTCATCTGGCCTGGGCCTCACCACGATTGGCTGGCAGAAACCGGCCTGGAGGAAAGCAACCCGGAGGCCTTCCAACAGCTAGAAGAATTCCGCACCCTGGTGCGCCGCTGGCAGGCCGCGGTGGTCTTGCCTATTGACCAGATCGTGCTCACCCTGGCGCAAGACCTGCTCGAGGAGCCTGCTGAGCTGGCCCTGGCGCACAAACTGGCCCTGCTGCTGCGCCGCGCCAGCCAGGAGCACCCCGATTGGCAGATCAACGAGCTGACCAGCGAGCTGGCCATCATCGCCAAGAACGAGCGCCGCTTCCTGGGCTTCAGCGAGGAAGATTCCGGCTTTGACCCCGAAAAGCACAAGGGCGTGGTGGTGGTTTCTACCCTGCACAAAGCCAAAGGCCTGGAGTGGGACCGGGTGTACCTGATGTCGGTCAACAACTACGATTTTCCCTCCGGCATGGGCTACGACCAGTACATCTCGGAGAAGTGGTTCATCCGCGACCACCTGAACCTGGAGGCCGAAGCCCTGGCCCAGGTGGATATCTTGCACTCGCACGATCAATTCCTGTGGTATGAGGAGGGCCAGGCTACCGCCCAGGCGCGCCTGGATTACATCCGCGAGCGCCTGCGCCTGCTGTACGTGGGCATCACCCGGGCGCGCAAAGAGCTGGTCATCACCTGGAACAGCGGCCGCAGCGGCGAAACCCAGCCCGCCATCCCGCTGGTGGCTCTGCAGGGCTTTCTGGAGAAGTAGAAGATGAGCACACCCAACCCCAAACTGCCCGCCGCCTTCCAGTTCAGCCAGTCAAACCTGCAAGATTTCGTCGATTGCCGCCGCCGCTTCCAGCTGCGCTGGCTGCTGCGCCTGTCCTGGCCCGCCATCGAGACGGAACCGGCACTGGAGCGCGAACGCGAGATGCAACGCGGCGCCGCCTTCCACCACCTGCTGCAGCAGCACATCCTGGGCATCCCTGCCGAGCGCCTTTCCGCGATGGTGCACGACCCCGCCCTGCAAACGTGGTGGGAGAACTACCTGGCCTTCACCCAGGCGCCCGGCGAATTTGCCCCCTTGTGGCAGCCCGAGACGCGCCGCTTCCCCGAGATCGCCCTCTCTGCCCCCCTGGGCAGCCACCGCCTGCTGGCAAAGTACGACCTGCTCGCCATCTTGCCGGATGGGCGCGTGATCATTGTGGATTGGAAAACCTCCCGCAGCCTCACCCGTCGCAAATACCTGGTCGACCGCCTGCAAACCCGCGTCTACCCGCACCTGCTGCTGCAAGCCGGAGGCCAGCTCTACGGCGGACCGATCCTGCCGGAGCAGGTGGAGATGGTGTATTGGTTCGCTGGTTACCCCGACCAGCCAGAGCGCTTCCCCTACAGCCCCAAAGCCCACCGCGCCGACCAGGAATACCTGGACAGCCTGGTCAACCTGATCCAACGTCTGGAGGGCGACGACTTCAGCCTCACCCAGGATGAAACTCGCTGCCGTTACTGCATCTATCGCTCGCTCTGCGACCGGGGCGTGAAGGCAGGCGACCTCACCGATATGGAAACCGAGCCAGAGCTTGCCGAGGCGCTGGAACTTGATTTTGAGCAGATCAGCGAGGTAGCCTATGATATGGGCGCAGCGACGCTGGATTGAACCGCCGCCGGTCGAGATCAGCGAGGCCTTTCAGCAGGCAGTGGGCGGGCATCCGCTGGTGGCACAGACCATCAGCCGTCGCGGCCTGCTGGATATCCCCGCCGCCCAAGGCTTCCTCGACCCCGACGCCTACACCCCCCGCTCGCCGGATGAGCTGCCCGATATGGAAAAGGCCGTCAGCCTGCTGGTAGACGCCATCCACGCCCGGCAGCACATCTGCGTGTGGGGCGATTTCGATGTCGACGGGCAGACCTCCACCACCTTATTGGTTTCCACACTGAACAGTCTGGGCGCACAGGTCAGTTACCACATCCCGGTGCGCGCCCGGGAATCGCACGGCATCAATCTGCCGGTGCTGCAAACCCTGATTGAGGGCGACATCCAGCTCTTGCTCACCTGTGATACCGGCATCAGCGCCCATGAAGCCATTGACTATGCGCAAAACGCCGGGGTTACCGTGATCGTCACCGATCATCACGACCTGCCCCCCACTTTGCCCGCCGCGGCCGCCCTGGTCAACCCCAAGCGCCTGCCCGCCGACCACCCCCTCGCCACGCTGCCTGGCGTAGGCGTGGCTTATTTGCTGGCGGATGCCCTCAGCCAAAAGATGGGGCAACCCGATCTCGCCTTGCAGCACCTTGACCTGGCTGCCCTGGGCATCGTCGCCGACCTGGCGCTGCTCCGTGCCGACACCCGTTACCTGCTCCAGCGCGGGCTGGCAGCCCTGCGCAGCACCCCGCGCCTGGGGCTGAAAAAGATGATGGAGCTGGCCGAGTTGAACCCGCAAAACCTCACCGAGGAGCACATCAGCTTCATCTTGGGCCCGCGCCTCAACGCCCTGGGGCGCCTCTCCGACGCCAATCGCATCGTCGACCTGCTCACCACCACCGACGCCAGCCGCGCCCATATCCTGGCATTGGAGTTGGAGGGCTTGAACAGCCAGCGCCAGCTGCTCACCGAGCAGGTTTTCGGCGCCGCCCGGGCGCAGATCGAGGCCGACCCCCACCTTTTGCTGGAACCTGTCCTGGTGCTCTCGCACCCCTCCTGGCCCGCCGGCGTGATCGGCATTGTTGCCAGCCGCCTGGTGGAGCATCACAACCGCCCGGTGGTAATGATCTCTGCCCCTCCCGGCGAGATCGCCCGCGGCTCGGCTCGCTCGGTTGATGGCATCAACATCACTGCCGCCATCGAGGCCAACCAGGGCCTGCTGACCAATTTCGGCGGGCACCCCATGGCCGCCGGGCTGGGCATCCTACCGGAGAACATCCCCGCTTTCCGCCAGGGGCTCGCCAGCACCGTGCAGCGCATGGTTGGAAAGACCCAGCCACAGCCAACTCTGCGCATTGACGGCTACCTGCCCCTCTCCGATCTCAGCCTGGACCTGGTCGCCGACCTGGAACGGCTGGCTCCCTTCGGCCCTGGCAACCCCTCCCTGGTGCTGGCAACCCGCAACCTGGCCCTCAGCGGCTACGGCGCCGTGGGCCGCCGCGACGAGCACCTGCTGCTGACCGTCGAGGACGAGACGGGCCGACAGCAGCGCAGCATCTGGTGGCAGGGCGCCGGTTGGCCGCTGCCCGAGGGCCGCTTCGACCTGGCCTACACCGTGCGCGCCAGCACGTATCGCGGCCAGCGCGATGTGCAAGTGGCCTGGGTGGATTACCGCCTGGTGGAAGGCGCTCCGGTCGTTCTGCGCCCCTCTCCAGCAAAGGTCGAGGTGGTGGATTACCGCAAAGAAGACGACCCGTTGGCCATCCTGCGCAGCCTGCAAGCCCAGGAAGGCCTGCAGGTGTGGAGCGAGGCCGACAACCGCCCCGCCCTGCAAGGCCATGACCGCCTGGCGCTGCAGCCTGGTCAAGCCCTGGCCATCTGGAGCATTCCTCCCGGCCCGGCAGAACTCCAGGAGGCCATCCGCCGCGTTGCGCCGGAGAAAATTTACCTCTTTGCCCACGACCCGCACATGGATCAGCCCGAGCCCTTCCTGCGCCGCCTGGCAGGGCTGGTCAAATACACCCTGCGCGCCAACCAGGGTCAGGCCAGCCTCAGCGCCCTGGCCGCGGCCACGGCCCAACGCGTTAGCGTTGTGCTTTCGGGCCTGCTCTGGCTGCAAGATCACGGCTATGTGCGCCTGCTCCAGCAAGATGGCGATCAGGTAGCCCTTGCCCCTGCCGACGCCCCGGGCACTTCCCGGTCACCCGCCACCGCCGCCATCAAAAACATGCTGGATGAAAGCGCCGCCTACCGCACCTATTACCTGCGCGCCGACAAAGACCGCCTCGTTCAGCCCTGATTTTGTCCGGTCGAGAAAATAGCGGGCGATGCCCGCCATTTTCTCGACCGGACTTTAACTTGCATATTCTCCCCTTTTTAGGTAAAATGCCGCCACCATGAAGAAAGCGCTCTCTCGACGCGACTTCCTAAAGATTGGCGCACTCGCCCTGGGCAGCCTGGCCTTCAATCCGTTCCCAGCCTCTGAAGACGATTACACATACCCTGCGGGGACTCTGGGCCGGGTGACGCGCGATGTGACCATCTACAAGGAACCGCTTTGGACGGGTGGCACCGCCACCGGCTACCGGCACAAGAACGATCTGATCAACATTTACTACGAGGTCACCCCGTCCGAAGGCCCGGCCTACAACCCCGTCTGGTACCGCACCTGGGCTGGCTATGTGCACAGCGGCTATATCCAGCGCGTCAAAGTGCGCCTGAATGCTCCCCTATCCAGCCTGCCCGAAACCGGCACCCTCTGCGAAGTGACCGTACCTTATACCGGGGTGTACCAATATTCGTCCGAGTTTGGCTGGCAGCATAAGACGAATTTATTTTATCAATCCACCCACTGGGCCATCCAGGTGGACGAAGGCCCCGACGGGGAAGCCTGGTACCGCCTGGAAGATGAGCTGTCCTGGGAACGGTATCACGTTCCCGCCGCCCATCTGCGCCCCATCTCCGACGAAGAGCTCAGTCCCATCTCCCCGGAGGTTCTCCCCAACGATAAACGCATCGAAATCTCGCTGGCCAACCAGACCCTGACGGCTTTTGAGGGCGAACAGGCGGTATTCTATACCAAAATTTCTTCTGGCCTGAACATCCAACCCGACCCAGATGACACCCCCTGGAGTACCCCCCCCGGCAATTACCACATTGAATCCAAATACCCATCTAAGCACATGGGCTCTGGCATCCTGGCGAACCCCTACGGAGATGACCTGCCCGGTGTGCCCTGGACGATGTTTTTTCTGAACCCCCCCGGATATGCCATCCACGGGGCTTACTGGCACAATAATTTTGGCATCCAGATGAGCCACGGCTGCATCAATATGCGCAACGAAGAAGCCAAGTGGCTCTACCGCTGGGCCAACCCCGTATTCAAGACCCCCATCAAAGGCCGCTTTGATTGGCACCAGAACGGCTGGGGAACCCGAGTGATCGTAACCTGAGAGAAAACCACCATGTCTATGCTTTCCGACCCCAATTACCTCCGCAACGAACAATACCGCGACGCCCACAACCTGAATGCCCGCATGGCGCTGCACGAGCGTTTCAGCACCAACCCCGAAGACTGGCACCTATGGGTCTTCAAGCAGTTCGAGTTCTCGCCCGATTCGCGCCTGCTGGAGCTGGGCTGTGGCCCGGGCAGCCTGTGGCTGAAGAATCTCAACCGCCTGTCCAAGGCCTGGAAGATCACCCTGTCTGACTTTTCTCCCGGTATGCTTGACGAGGCCTGGCGCAACCTGCACACCAGCGGTAAAAACTTCCAATTCGAAGTGATCGACGCCCAGAACATCCCCTACCCCGATTCCTACTTCGATGGCGTGGTTGCCAACCACATGCTGTATCACGTCCCCGACCGGCCCAAAGCCCTCTCGGAGATCCACCGCGTGCTCAAGCCCGGTGGCAAGCTCTATGCCGCTACCAACGGCGAACAGCACATGCAAGAGCTCGATCAAATGGTCGCCAAGGTAGAGCCAGGCATGGTTGCCAATCTCCAGAAACTGAATGCCAACCAATTCACCCTGGAAAACGGCGCCGAGCAGCTGGCCGCCCACTTTGAAAGCGTAACCATGCACCCCTACGAAGACTCCCTGGAGGTTACCGAAGCCGAGCCGCTGGTGGCGTACATTCTCTCCATGACACGTCATGCTTATCAAGGCCTGCACGAGGAAAAAAGGCCCGCCCTGGAGCGCCTGGTGCAGAAAGAAGTGGGCAAGAAGAAAGGCTTCCACATCACCAAGTCCACCGGCCTGTTCATCGCCACCAAGGCCGGCGCCTGAGCATTATGAAGCCAGCCCTCAGGCGGCGGGATTTCCTGCGCCTCAGCGCACTGTCCCTGGGCGGGCTTGCCGCTTCCTCCCTGACCGGCCTGAACCCGCAAGACGAGATCCGCGGGCCAATCGGCCTGGGGCGGGTCACCATCGAGATGATCCGCGTGTACAACCAACCCGACTCGCTCAGCGAGCGGGTTGGTCGTTTGTGGCGCGACGAACTGGTGGAAATCTACGAAGCCCTGCCGGTGCCGCACAGAGCCGATTACACCCCGCTGTGGTACCGCACCGCGCAAGGCTACATCCAGAGCACCTACATCCAGCGCGTGGAATGCCAACGGGTCAACCCGGTATTGCAAACCATCCCGCCGTTCGGCAGCCTCGGCGAGGTGACCGTGCCCTACACCCCTACCTATCGCTACACCCGCACCGATGGCTGGCAGCCGCTCTATCGCCTGTACTTCCAATCCGTGCACTGGATCACCGCCATTGAAGAAGGCCCCGACGGCTCGCCCTGGTACTGCCTGCTCGACCAGCTGCTCTCCGTGCGCTATCACGTCAACCCGCGTCACCTCCGCCCCATCCCGCCAGAGGAGTACCTCCCCATCCACACGGATGTTCCCACAGAAGAAAAGCGCATCATCGTTTCCATCTCCAACCAGACTCTCACCGCCTACGAGGGCGATCAAGTTGTTCTGCACAAATACATCTCCTCAGGCGTAAAAGAGGAAAGGCCGCCCGCCCCAGGCGAGCTGTCCACCGAAACACCCCTGGGCAGCTTCCGCATCCAGACCAAAATGCCCTCCCGCCACATGGGCAACGGACAGCTCACCGCCGAGATCGGCGCAGCCGAATACCCCGGCGTGCCCTGGACGATGCTCTTTACCGAAGAGGGAGTTGCCCTGCATGGCGTGTACTGGCACGATTGCTACGGCATCGCCATGAGCCACGGCTGCGTCAACATGCGCAACTCGCACGCCAAGTGGCTTTTCCGCTGGACCAACCCGGTCTTTGAACCCACGGATTACTACATCCGCCGGGAAGGCACCCGCGTCATCGTCACCGCGTGATTGCGCAAAGCATAGATCTCTAATCTTCTTATCATGAGTGTCCGGCAGTGCTGCAGCGCCGCCGGACACTCATATAAGGTAAAATAAAGTTTATACGCGCCGTAAATCTGAGCAAAGCAGGAGCCGCAAATGAGCGATCAACAAGTCATCTTCTCCACCATGCGCCTGGGGCGCATCTACCCACCCAACAAACAAGTGCTGCGTGACATCTCATTAGGATTTTATTACGGCGCCAAGATCGGTGTGCTGGGCCTGAATGGATCGGGGAAAAGCACCCTGCTGCGCATCATCGCCGGGGTAGATACCGAATACATCGGCGAGCTTTCCTTCTCCAAAGGCTACTCTGTCGGCCTGCTCGATCAAGAGCCCCACCTGGACCCCCAGAAGACCGTCCGGCAGGTAGTGGAAGAGGGCGTGCAGCCCATCATCGAGTTGATGAAGCAGTACGACGAGGTCAACAACCAGTTTGCCGACCCCAACGCCGATTTCGACGCCCTGGTGCGCGAGCAGACCCGCCTGCAAGAAGAGTTGGACAAGCTGGATGCCTGGAATCTGGATAACCGCCTGGAGATCGCCATGGATGCCCTGCGCTGCCCGCCCGGCGATACACCCGTTTCCATCATCTCTGGCGGTGAGCAGCGCCGCGTGGCCCTCTGCCGCCTGCTGCTCACCCAGCCCGATATCCTGTTGCTGGATGAGCCCACCAACCACCTCGACGCCGAATCGGTTGCCTGGCTGGAGCGCCATTTGCAACAGTACAAAGGTACCGTCATCGCCGTCACCCACGATCGTTACTTCCTGGACAACGTGGCCGAATGGATCCTTGAGCTGGACCGCGGCCATGGCATCCCCTGGCGCGGTAACTACTCTTCCTGGCTGAACCAAAAGCGCGAGCGCCTGAGCCACGAAGAGAAAACGGAGAGCAAACGCCAGCGCACGCTGGAGCGTGAGTTAGAATGGATCCACATGTCTCCCAAGGCGCGCCAGGCCAAAGGCAAGGCCCGCGTCATCGCTTACGAAAAGCTGCTCGGGCAGGAATTCGAGGAGCGCCGTGAAGAACTGGAAATCTACATCCCGCCAGGGCCCCGCCTGGGCGACATTGTCTTCGAGTTCAAGGATGTCTCCAAATCCTTCGGTGACCGCCTTTTGATCGATCATCTCACCCTGAGCATCCCCCCCGGCAGCATCGTCGGCGTGATCGGCCCCAACGGCGCCGGAAAAACCACCCTGCTGCGCATGATCACCGGCCAAGAGCAGCCCGATTCGGGCTCGATCAAAATTGGCGAGACGGTGAAGATTGCCTACGTCGATCAATCGCGAGCCAGCCTGGATGGCGAGAAAACCATCTGGGAGGAGCTCTCTGGCGGTGCCGATACCATCACCCTGGGCAACCGGAAGATGAACTCGCGCGCCTACGTGTCCAGCTTCAACTTCCTAGGCACAGACCAGCAAAAAAAAGTTGCCGATCTCTCTGGCGGCGAGCGCAACCGGGTGCACCTGGCCAAAATGCTCACCCAGGGCGCCAACGTGATCCTGCTCGACGAGCCCACCAACGATCTGGACGTGAACACCCTGCGCGCCCTGGAAGAGGCCGTCGAGAACTTTGCCGGCTGCGCCATCGTCGTCAGCCACGACCGTTGGTTCTTAGACCGCGTCACCACCCACATGCTTGCTTTTGAGGATGAAAGTCAGTTAAAATGGTTTGAAGGAGGCTACTCGGATTACGAGCTAGACCGCCACAAACGCCTGGGCATCTCTGCCGATACCCCGCATCGTGTCCGCTATAAGAAGCTAACCCGATAAGCCGCTCGACAACCTCACCCAACCCATCATCTACGGAGAACGTAACTATGGAAGAAGCAACCTCATCCCCTGCCCCCACCTCTTTCAAGGCCGAAACCCGCCAGTTGCTCAACATCTTGATCCATTCCCTCTACACCGACCGGGAAATCTTCCTGCGCGAATTGATCTCCAACGCCTCCGACGCCCTGACGCGCATCAACTTCGAGATGCTCACCAACCGTGAGGTATTGGATCCCGATGCGGAGTTAATGATCCACATCACCACCGACCCCGAACAAGGCTTACTGACCATCCGCGACACCGGCATCGGTATGACCGCCGAAGAGATGGTCGAAAACCTGGGCACCATTGCCCATTCGGGGGCGCGCTCCTTTATGGCCGCGGCGCAAAAAGACACCAACCACCTGGCAGAGATCATCGGCCAGTTTGGTGTCGGTTTTTATTCCGTGTTCATGGTTGCCGAGTGGGCGCGCGTCACCTCGCGCTCCCACCAGCGCGAAGCCCAGGCTGCTGTTTGGTTCTGTTCTGGCTCCGATACCTTCACCGTCGAGCCAGCCGAAATGCCCGAGCGCGGCACCGTGGTGCAGATCAAACTCAAAGAGGATGCCAAGGAGTTTGCCCAGGGCTATCGCCTGCGCGACATCATCCGTAAGCACTCCGATTTCATTGCCTACCCGATCTACCTGGACGATAAGAAAGAGCTGATCAACCGCCAGACGGCACTGTGGAGGCAGCCACCCCGCAAGATCGAAAAGAAGGATTACGACGAGTTCTACCGCCAGCTCACCCTGGATTTCAATCCGCCGCTGGTCTACACCCACCTGGCGGTGGATGCCCCCGTGCAGGTATACGCCATCCTCTTCATTCCCACCAGCGCCGAGCATGGCTTGTTTTCCCTGCGCAAAGATGACGGCCTGAAACTGTACGCCCGCAAAGTGATGATCCAGGAATATTGCAAGGATCTGTTGCCCGAGTACCTGCGTTTTGTGCAGGGCGTGGTTGACTCCGAAGACTTGCCGCTCAACATCTCGCGCGAGACCGTGCAGGCCGGGCGCGTGATGTTGGCGCTGAAAAAGCTGGTTACCGCCAAAGCGCTGGACCTGCTGGAAAAACTGTCTGTGGATCAACCCGAAGATTACGCACGCTTTTGGGGCGAATTTGGCCGCTTTATTAAGGAAGGCGTGGCCACCGAGCAAAGCGAGCCCGAAAAGCTTTTCCCCCTGCTGCGCTTTCACACCACCACCCGCCCCGAAGAGCAGACCTCGTTGGAGGTTTACGTAGCCCGCATGAAGCCCGAGCAAACCGATATCTACTACATCCTGGGCGATGAAGGGCAGTCGCTGGCCTCCAGCCCGCACCTGGATGCCCTGCACCGCCTCGACTATGAGGTCTTGCTGCTCACCGACCCATTGGACGCTTTCATGCTGATGCGTTTGCAGAATTACAATAACCATCCCCTCACCAACGTGGCCAACGCTGAGCTGACCCTGCCCTCGCTGCCCGAAGAGCCGCAGCCCGAAGAAACCGAAAGCCCCGCCCTGCGCCTCTCTCAAGACGATTGGGCCAGTGTGATCGACCGCTTCAAAGCGCACCTCGGCGATAAAGTCACCGAGATCCGCATGACCGACCGCCTCTCCGGCTCGCCAGCCCGCCTGGTCAACCCCAAAGATGTGCCCAACCAGGAACTCCAGCGCGTTTATCGCCTGCTGAAGCGCGACGAGCAGCCCGCCAAGAAGATCCTGGAGCTCAACCCGCGCCACCCTATCATTGCCCGCTTCCATTTAATGACCCCCGATAGCGAGATCGGCGGGCTGATCATCGATCAGGTTTACGAAAACGCCTTGCTGATCGAGGGCCTGCACCCCGACCCCGCCAGCATGATCAGCCGCATTCAGAAACTCATGGAGCAGGCGCTCAAATAGCCGCCTGTTTCACGCAAGAAGAAGTGTTTCCTGGAGGAAATGCTGATGAAGACTCACAAAACCTTCCCGTTTTCGGCCCCAGCCCGGGGCATTACTGGACTGCGCCTGGTATCGATCGTGATGCTCGCAGCGATGCTGCTGGGCTTGCTGCCAGTGCAGCCCGCTGCTGCCAGTGAGCATATCTCCCGCTCCGCGGCAGCCCAGGGTGCGCCCAAGGGCAACAACCTGCCTGTGATTCCCGCTAAGCCAGCCCCTGCCCCCAGCCGCGAGTACCCCAGCAGCCTAACCCTGGCAGATTATCCCCCACCCGAGATCAGCAAGACCGATGACCCTGATCCGGTGGCGGGCAGCGCACCGCTTACTTACACCCTGCGCATCACCAATTCCTTGGACAGCCCCATTGGTGGCTTCATCGTCACCGATACCCTGCCTGCCGGAGTCATCTTTGTCTCTGCCGCGCCCAGCCAGGGAGGACCTTGCAGTTATAACAGTGGCGTGGTGCTTTGCAGCCTGGGCAGCCTGGGGGCGCATGCCAGCGCAACGATCCTCGTTCACGTGATCACCCCAGCCACGCCTGCCACCCTCACTAACCTGGCTGAGGTGGTGGATGCACGCACAGAGCCCATGAGCACCACCCAGCAGACCCTGGTCATGCCCGCCGACCTGAGCATCACCCAAACCGATTCGCCTGACCCGGCCCTATGGAACCAGCCCCTGTCTTACGCCCTATCCGTTACCAACCATGGGCCATACCCTGCTCAAAATGTGATCGTAGTAGATACCCTGCCCGCCGGGGCAACTTTTACCTCCGCTAGCGTAGGCTGCACCCATGTCAGCGGTGTGGTCACGTGTCTCTTGGGAACGCTAGCCGTTGACCAGACCGCCAACCTCAGTATCACCATCCAGGCGCCCCCCGGCAATATCCGCAACCAGGCGGCCGTTTCGGCCCTAAATCCCGACCCCGACCCGGAAGATAACCTGGCTGAGGAGTGGACCGCAGTCCAGTTGGTGGATCTCGCCATTGGTAAACAGGCTTCGCCCGCCTTTGTTCTCGCCGGTGACCTGTTGACCTACACCCTGTCCATCACCAACCAGGGCTCGCTCATTGCTCCCTCAGTGGTCATCACCGATCGGCTGCCCTCGGAGGTGGCTTTCATCTCCGCCAGTGCCGGCTGTGTGGAGGGCGGCGGCGTGGTCACCTGCACCGTCGGCAACCTCAACCCGGGCGCATCGGCAACCGCCACCATTGTGGTCACGCCCAATGCACTGCCGCCCGATGGCCCACTCTACTCGCTGCAAGCAACAATGGGAGTTTTATTCATACTAAAACCACTCGATGGCCAAAGCTCGTCTTTTGTGCGCCTGGAACTTCCAGGCGACACCCTCATCCTGGGAGGTGGCCTGGATTTTGACCCCACAACGGGCATCCTGTACGCCGTGATTCTGCGCCAAAGCGATTACCACCGCTGGTTGGTCATCATTGACCCCGTAACGGCTCTGGTAACCCCCGTCTTCGATACCGAATTGGGTGGGCATCAGATCATCGATATTACCTTCGATGATGACGGAAACCTGTGGGCGGTCACCGGCAATAGCGGCACCGATCCCAATGCCCTGGTCAGGGTCGACATGCTCACCGAGGTTGTAACCTTGGTGATGAACACAGGTGGTTCTTACCCACAAACCATCGCCTGGAACCCGGATGATGGGCTGCTCTACAACCTATATGGCAATACCGTCGCCCTGCAAACCATCCACCCGGTTACCAAAGTTGTGACCCCGGTGCCCCTCTCCGCCACTGCACCCGACCTGCACCAGCCTGGCTCGCTGGAATATGATCTTAACGCGCGCATGTTTGTCATGGGCGAGCTGGCCCACCCACAAGATTTTTACCACCTCTTTGCTGATGGCAGGATCATCGATGTAGGCAACCTGTCACATGAATGCATCGGCCTGGCAAAACTTACCAACGATATACTCAACCTGGCTACCGTGAGCAGTGCAGGTGTAGAGATCAACCCGGCAGACAATCAAGCTGGGGTTAATACCACCGTAGATGCTCCCGAGTTGGTAATCACCAAAGACGACAACCCTGAGCATGTAGAACTCAACTCGCCGCTAACCTATAGCCTGCTGATTGAGAACATCAGCCCTTACACAGCCACGGGCGTGCTCGTTACCGATACCCTGCCCGCCGGCGTAACGCTCGTCTCGGCGCTGCCCAGCCAGGGCGAGCCCTGCAGCCAGGTTGGCAGCCTGGTCACCTGCCCCCTGGGAACCCTCAACCCCTACACCAGTGCCAACATCGTCATCGTGGTCACCTCCCCCAACATCCCTGGTACCATCACCAACCGGGCCGAGGCAGTCGATGATCGTATTGCCTACACCATTGATTTGGAAGATACGCTGGTCGAGCCGGTCGATCTCACCCTGACCAAGGTAGATAACAGCGACCCCACCGAGGGTATGCGCCCGTTGACCTACACTCTCACCATTCAAAACAACAGCATCTACACCGCCAGCGGCGTGGTGGTCACCGATACCCTCCCCCCCTCAGCAGCCTATTTGAATGCCGCACCCAGCCAGGGCGAGCCCTGCACACGCAGCGGCCCGTACCTTGTGATCTGCTCGCTGGGCGATATCGGCCCCGGAGCCAGCGCTACCATTGAGATTGGTGTAACCCCACAAAACCCAGGCGTCATGTACAACGAGGCAACCGTCGGCAGCACCAACACCGAGCTCATCCCTGCCAATAACACGGATGGCGAAAATACAACCGTCTTGTTCCCGCAACTGGCTGTGGATAAGATCGACACCCCTGATCCTGCCGACCCCAGCGCGCCGCTTACCTACACCATTTACATCACCAATACCTCCATCTACACCGCCTTGGGTGTGGTACTGGAAGACACCTTGCCCCCTGCCATGGTCTACATCTCGGCCAGCGCCAGCCAGGGCGGCGCCTGCAGCCAGGTGAGCGGGCTGGTCACCTGCCCCTTGGGCACCATCAACCCCGCCGCCAGTGCGCTGGTGACCATCACCGTCATTACCCCAGATACCCCCGGGGTATACACGAACCTGGCTGAAGCCACCGATGACCGTGTTGCCTATGCCTATGATCGCGAGGAGACCGCCGTTGCCCCAGCAAACCTTACCATTGTCAAGTATGATAACCCTGAGCCGGCCATGGTGGGCAATCCACTGACTTATACCCTGGTGGTCACCAACTATGGCCCCTTTGAGGCGCTCAATGTTGTCATCTCCGACACACTACCGGACAAAGTCACCTTCCGCTCTGCAACAGTCGATCAGGGAACATGTGATCGGACCAATGGTGTGGTAGTTTGCGATATAGGCACCCTGCCCGTTCTCGGCACTGCCACTGCCGTGATCGTTGTCACTCCAGTCGACATTCCCCCACCCGGCGTGCTGTTATCCGTCCAAAAAGACAGCAGTTACTTGCGCTGGCTGAATCAAACCAACGGGGCAGAACTCTACGGAGGTTACATTACGATTCCAGGGGTAATAGTGCGCAGCGCCTACGGGCTAAATTTTGATCCCACCACCCAATATCTGTATGCTATTTTGTGGCTGTCAAACAATGATCATCATTGGCTGGTGCGCATCAACCCAGAAGACCCTGCCAACATCATTGGCACACCCATTGTCGATACCCAGCAAAGTGGCCATGAGATAGTGGATATTGCCTTCGATGATAATGGTACCCTGTGGGCAGTGACCGGGGTGTTCGGCACTAACCCACAATCGCTGGTCACGGTGAACACAAGCACCGGAGAGGTAACCTATATTCTCAGCACAGGATGTACTCGAGAGCGGCAGAGCCTGGCTTACAACCCAGATGATGGGCTGCTTTATAACTTCTATACCTGGGCAACGTTGGAAGGGGAAGTGATCGTTTGGCATTACAAACTCCAAACGATTGATCCTGTTACGGGGGTCATCGTCGGCGACATCCCGGTATCGGGAGATGCCCTTGGGATTGAAGGCTCCCTGCAAATTATCGGTTCAATGACCTATGATATGGAAAAGCGCAACTTTATCCTTGGAGAGCTAGACCATGTAACTACAGAGTCGCCTGCTTTTGTTCGCCTGACAACCGAAGGTGTAGCCACTTACCAAGGCAGGATGAATCACGCGGTAGATGGCCTGGCGATCTCATCGCCTATTCTTAATAATTATGCCTTCGCCTCAGCCCTCAACCCCGACCCAGCCCCGGGCGACAATGTCTACCGCGAGCCTACCGAGCCCCTTCCTCACCCCCAGGCCGCCTCTGTTGGCGAACGGGTGTGGGAGGACCAAAACGGCAATGGCATTCAGGATGCCGGAGAGCCAGGCCTCGCTGGAGTGTCTGTCCACCTGTACAAGCAGGGCTGGGGCCACTTGAACACCGTCACCACCGATGCCGATGGCAATTACCAATTCAAATATCTCATCCCTGGCCAAACCTACACGATCACCTTCGATCTGCCCGCAGACTACTACTTCACCCAGCCCGACCAGGGCAGCGATGATGCCCTCGACAGTGACGCAGACCCAGCCACGGGCATCTCACCGCTCATCGTCCCCGGAGACAGCACCAACATCACTGATCTGGATGCTGGCATGTACCGGCTGACCTCCGTGGGCGAGCGCGCCTGGCACGATCTGGACCTGGATGGCATTCAGGATGCCAGCGAGCCCGGCTTGCCCGGCATCCCCGTCAGCCTGTACGACAGCAGTAACGTTCTCGTCGACAACACCATTACCGATAACAGCGGAGTGTATAGCTTTCCAGACATCAACCCTGGCGCATACTGGCTGGCTTTCCAGGCCCCCTCCGGCTACGGCTTCTCGCCGCAGAACCAGGGCGGCCCCACCATCGACAGCGACGCAGACGCTTACGGCAACACCGCCTCCTTCACGCTCTTTTCCGGCACGCCCGATATCACCCGCGATGCCGGCATTGCCTCCCACCCCGCTTCTGATGTGTACTACAACATCACCCCTGATCCCGTAGACGAAGGCAGCCCAGTGGAACTGAACGGCGGTTATCATGACCCCGACTTTGGCGATATCTACTCCGTGGTCGTGGATTGGGGTGACGGCTTTAGCGGCCCCGCCGTGGTAAGCGGGGTAATCCTCGACTACGTGTTCACCGCCACCCACACCTATGCGGACGGCGATGAGCTGTATGAGGCGGTCATTACCATCGAAGACCAATTCGGCAACTCATCCTCACAGGAAATCAACGTTGCTGTACTCAATATCTCGCCCATCCTGAGCATCAGCGGCGCGGCGGTGGCAGAGGAAGGCGCATCCTACACCCTGGGATTGAGCCCGGTGAACGACCCCGGCGCAGATACCGTCAGCACATGCAGCCTGGACTGGGGCGATGGCACGCCAGCCGATGACTGCCTGGCAAACATTGGCGGAACCATCGACCATATCTTCCCAGATGGCCCTGCGGTCCACACCATCACGATTGATCTAGAAGATGAGGACAACTACTATGCTGAAGTGGATTGGCTTGTGGTCAACGTAAGTAATGTCGCCCCGGTAGGGGTCGAAGACCTGTACCCCGTCAATGAAGATGAAGTGCTAGTAGTACCGCCACTGGGCGTGCTGGCAAACGATCTGGATGTCGCCACAGACGCATTGACCGCTGCCCTCCAAAACAGCCCACCAATCGGCAGCTTGACCTTCCACACAGATGGCTCATTCATCTACACTCCCACGCTGGAATACAACGGCAGTGTTGAATTCACCTACATCGCTTCCGATGGCCTGGCATGGTCAGAACCCACCACGGCCACGATCCTGGTCGGCCCGATCAACGACCCACCCGTAGTGGATGCGGGGAGCGACCAGGCAGGCAGCGAGGGCAGCCCACTCAGCTTCTCCGGCGCTTACACCGACATTGATCTACGCCTCTCGGACGGAAGAACCTTCCTGCACATCAACCAGCCAACGATAGCCTGGGCCTTTGGCGATGGCGAGATTGCCACGGGCACATTGACCCCCACCCACGCTTACGGCGATAACGGCATCTACACCGTTACCCTGGCGATCACGGATGAGTTGGGCAGCGTGGGCACCGATACCCTGGTTGTCACAATCACCAATGTTGCCCCGGCTCTCAACTCGCTGCCCGATCTACTCGCAACACCACTGACCCCTATTACTATCACAGTCACTTTAACAGATACGGGCTGGCTGGACACGCACACAGTGACCGTGACCTGGGGAGACAGCCATAAAAACACCTACACATTGGAAGCAGCGGTTTATAGCCTGGATATCCATTACACATATACCGAGATCGGGCTTTACCCAGTCACCATCGAGATAGCGGATAAAGATCACGGGCAGGATACGCTGACTTTCTCAGTCAATGTGAGAATGCCCAAGATCTATTTACCCCTCCTGCTCAAATGACCGATTTTACCGGTCAATAGAACACCCAAATAACATGGATGCTGCCGGTAACAAGCTACCAGCAGCATCCATGTTTATGTCATTATGGCATCGCCCCCACCATCAAAACGATCAACATCAGAGAA
The DNA here is from genome assembly GCA_002428565.1 of Anaerolineales bacterium UBA6092. Lineage (GTDB taxonomy): Bacteria > Chloroflexota > Anaerolineae > Anaerolineales > UBA4823 > UBA6092. The sequence continues at coordinate 60,852 of DIXA01000078.1, forward strand.
AGGCAAACATCATCACCCATAGACCAATAGATACCACGATCATTTCCACTTTCTCTAAGCCAATGATCGCAGGTGCCAACGATCCACTTGCCACATAGGGCGAAAGCAGTGGAGCAACCGGATAAGAAAGCCGTTCATTCCGCTTTCGAATGGCTAACGAGAGCAGCGCCAAACCGATAGGGATAGACATAGGCCACATGCTGATATTCCAGGATACATCCACCAATGCACGGGCTTTCTCGGGCCAAAACCCGAAAATAACAAAGGAAAGCAGGGTAAATACAGACACCGGCAAAAACACGCGTGCCACATTCGCGAAACCCCCCGTTCGCCATGCTTCGACCAGCCAGAAAATTACCAACCCCATTCCGACTTGGGGCTTCAGGAGAACAAAAAACAAACCGATCTGCGGTGGCAAGATATACCCCAGAGCAATCAACCAGTCTGCATTCCCCGAATAGATGCTGATGATAGCCGGCGGTGAAAGCAAAAAGAAGATGGTACCAGTTAGACCGGTTTTGAATTTCCGTAAAACGTAGGCGTATGTGACCATCCCTAGCACGGCCATGATGGCATTGCCGATTTTAATAGGAAGCAACGCAAGCGGGAGTAGCAACAAGATCAGCCACGGTGGGTTGAAAAAGCCCTCCACAAGATATGGGGATCGTCCTGCAAGCACCATCTGCCCTGCCGGGTAAAAAACCCGCTCCCAATCTACACTTAAGGGCATAAACAAGGTGGCAAGAACAACGCCCAGCAACGCAATTGCCAGGAGAAATAAATTATCCTTTTTAATTAGAAACTTCAGCTTGCGATCAAGGGACATGCTAATGCAGCACCTTGCTCAAGAACTCCTTGGTGCGCTCGTGCTTGGGATTGGTGAACAGCACATCGGGCGTGTCCTCTTCCACGATCAGCCCGCCATCCATCAAAATAGCCCGGTTGGCCGCGTTGCGAGCAAAGCCCATCTCGTGAGAGACAACCACCATCGTCATGCCTTCCTTCGCCAGGGCCAACATCACATCCAGCACTTCCTTGATCATCTCCGGGTCCAGCGCGCTGGTGGGCTCATCAAAGAGCATGATCTTGGGATTCATGGCCATGGCGCGCGCAATCGCCACGCGCTGCTGCTGCCCACCAGAAAGCTGCATCGGGTAAGCCTCTGCCTTCTCGGGGATGCCCACTTTCTTGAGCAGGTTCAGAGCGATCTCCTCCGCCTCGCCCCGTGAGCGCTTGCGGATCACCCGCTGCGCCAGGGTCAGGTTTTCGGTCACCGTCAGATGTGGAAAGAGGTTGAACTGCTGGAAAACCATGCCCACTTCGCGACGTACAGCGTTGATGTTCTCGGCGCTGTCGAGGGGAATGCCATCCACAATGATCTGGCCCTCGTCGTACTCTTCCAGGCGGTTGATGCAACGCAGCAGCGTCGATTTTCCTGAGCCAGATGGGCCAACCACCACAACCACCTCGCCCTTATGCACATCCAGGCTTACGCCGCACAAAGCATGCACACGCTTGAAATATTTATGCACATTCCGGATTTGAATGATCGGTTCTTCCATCTCTGCCTACCTCTCTATGCGCGTTTGGCGTTCCAGCGCCCCAACCACGCGCGCCGAAAGCAGGGTCATCACCAGGTACAGCAGCGCCACCAGGTTCCAGGTTTCGATCGGATTGAAGTGCGTAGACATGTACTCGCGTGCCCGGCGGGTCAGGTCAGTTACTGCCACCACGCTCACCAGCGACGAGTCCTTTAGCAGGGCGATGAACTCGTTCCCTACCGGCGGCAGGATCACGCGGACAGCCTGAGGCAAGATCACATAGCGCATCGATTGGATGTAGTTCATACCCAGACTGCGCGCCGCTTCCGTCTGGCCTTTAGGAATGCTCTGGATGCCGGCGCGGTAGATCTCGCTCATATAAGCCCCATAACAGAACACCATACCGATGATCGCCATAGCAATCGGATTCGCCTGGTATCGGGCTAAAAACTCAATGTTCAGAGAATCGCCCAGATTCTGCATCAAGACCGGGAAAGCAAAATACCACCAGATCAACTGCACCAACAGCGGAATGCCACGGATCAACTCCACGTATAAGGTAGCGATCCCATAAACGATCGGATTTTTGGAAAGCCGCCCCAGCCCACCCAAAAGCCCTGCAAACAGCACCAGAACAAAGGACGAGACCGTCACCGAGATACTGACCGCAATGCCATCTAAAACGAATTCAATAATATCCAGGTATGGCTTTGGCCAAAAGATGACCATGATCAGCACCAGGCCAACCACAATAGCCACCAGCCACCACCACGCATCCAGGCGGGTGCTCGGATCCATAGGGATCTGAGGCAAAGCCCCTGGAGGGGCCCCTTGATTTGATTTGGATTGATCGGCCATCAGGTTCTCCTAATCCATCCGGGTCAACCAGCAAGGCCTCCGCACGAGTTCTCTTGGCGAAGGCCTTGCTGGTTCTCGATTAAATTACTCGCCGCTTGCCAGCCACTTCGTAACCAGCTCGTCGACCAGGCCCTCTGCCTGAACAGCCGCCAGGCCGGCATTGATCTTTGCTTGCAGCTCAGGATTATCCTTGCAAACTGCAATGCCATAATACTCATCCGTGAAAACATCGCCCACGGTCTTGAGTTTATCGGGGTTCTGGCCCACATAACCCAGCGCCAGCGGGTTATCCGCCACCACTGCGTCGATCTGGCCATTCATCAGATCCTGGAACGCCAGGCCGATATCATCGTAGGTCTTCAGGGTAACACCCTGCATGTTTGAAACCTCAATGGCCCCGGTAGTGCCGATCTGGGCGCCAACAACCTTGCCCACCAGCGTGTCCTTGCCGGTGATATCGGTATTGCCAACCTGCACCGCCACAACCTGCCCGGCAGCGAAGTAGGGGTCAGAGAAGAGGAAGGACTCTTTGCGCTCTTCCGTGATCGTCATGGCGGAAATCGCCGCGTCATACTGGCACTGAGCCATGCCAGCCAGCAGAGGGTCCCAGGCCACGTTCACATATTCGACCTCAAACCCGCCCTTTTCAGCAATAGCGTCCATCAGCTCAATGTCAAAGCCAACAATGGCCTTGGTGTCCTCATCCACGTATTCGAAGGGAGGCCAGGCGGCATCCGTGGCGACTCGCACCTTATCCGTTCCACCACCACAGCCACCCAAGAGAAGGCTTATTATCGTCATGCTGACAAAGGCAAACAAATACAGGCGTTTCATTCTAGATCCTCCTATGCATATTCTCATTTGGGATTAAAAGGGTTGTTGGGAGAAAACAGGTATACGATTGGTTCCGTGGCACCTCCTTCCGTAATGGACGAGTCTTTTCTCAGTGTAAAACTGCACCTGCCAGAAACAGTACCTGTAAAATATACCAGATTTACAATGATTAAGTCTACTACATTTGATACGCTATGTCTACCGTTTAAGCTGTTATTGGGGAGTATGCGGGTGGCGCACACCCGCATACTCCCCAATAAATTAAAGTATCAAGCCGCCTTACGGCGGCTTATACGTGTGCGCTGGGGGGGACTTGAACCCCCACGCCTCTCGGCACATGGCCCTCAACCATGCCTGTCTGCCAATTCCAGCACCAGCGCGGAGTATGTGGTATTATAATCGCCTCTACGAACTTGTCAAGCAAGACCATCTTTTTGCAGGGCTTGCTTGATACTAAAAAGCCGCGTGGAGAGAAACCCTGCACCGGGTGCTACGTAACCTTTTCCCAGCCCAGGGTTAACACTGTCAAGTAAGGAGACCGAGATGCGCATCATCCTAGACGCTATGGGCAGCGACACGCACCCCGAGCCTGAGATTGAAGCCGCTTTACAGGCTTACCGCCAATTCGGCGACCAGGTAACCCTGGTGGGCCCAGCCGACCTGCTCAGGCCGCGCCTGCAAGCCCTGGCGGGAGAAAATCCCCCCGTCCGCCTGGTGCACGCGCCAGAAGTGCTGGAAATGAGCGATAAGCCCGCCGAAAACGCAAGGCGCAAGGCGCAAAACTCCATGGCCATTGGCATGGACCTGATCAAGGCAGGCGATGGGGATGCCTTCGTCACTGCGGGGAACACCGGCGGCGCCATGGCCACAGGCCTCTTCCATCTGGGCCGCATCCGCGGCGTCAAGCGCCCTGGTCTCACCGCCCTCTTCCCGGTAAAAGGCGGTCGTTGCGTGGTTGCCGATATTGGCGCTAACGCAGAATGCAAGCCCGAATACCTGCTGCAGTTCGCCATCATGGGCTCTGTGTATGCCGAAAAGGTATTGGGCAAACCCAACCCGCGCGTTGGCTTGCTCTCCAACGGCGAAGAAGCCGGCAAAGGCAATTTGCTGGTCAAAGAGACCTACCCCCTGCTCGAAGCCAGCGGGTTGAATTTCATCGGCAATGTGGAAGGCAAAGAATTGTTCGGCGGCATGGCCGATGTGGTTGTGACCGACGGTTTCACCGGCAATATCCTGCTGAAATCCAGCGAGGCCGTGGCCAAGCTGCTCATTGATACCTTGCGCACCGAGCTGACCGGCAGCCTGCGCACCAAAATGGGCGCCCTGCTGGCTAAACCGGCCTTTGCCGGGATCAAGGAAATGATGGATCCAGGTGGAATTGGCGCCGCCCCCCTACTGGGCATTGACGGTCTGGTCTTTGTGGGCCACGGGCGCTCGGATGCGCGCACCCTGGTCAACGCCATCGGCGTGGCTCGCCAGGCTGTTCAGGCCAACCTTCTGGAAGCACTGCGCACAGCCATTCAAGATAAACTATCTCAAACTTCATCAAAGGAGTCTGCATGAGCAGAAGAAGAGTTGTGATCACTGGCCTGGGCGCCATCACCGCCCTGGGCTCTAGCCTTGATTTATATTGGGATGGGCTGATCAACGGCCGGTCAGGCATCCGGCGCATCACCCAGTTTGACCCCAGCGAACTGCCCTGTCAGATCGCCGGAGAAATCCCCGATTTCGATCCCGAAAAGTTCATGGACCGCAAAGAGGCCCGGCGCATCTCGCGCTACGGGCAGGTCGCCCTGGCCTCTGCGGTCCAGGCAGTTGCCGACGCCGGGTTGCCGGGCACCATGCTCGACAAAGAGCGCTCCAGTGTAGTTTACGGCACTGCAATTGGCGGGATCAATAAAATGGATGAGGGCATCACCACTTTACGCACCCAGGGAGTCTCGCGGATTAATCCGTTCGTGGTTGGCGCCGCCATCCCCAACCTGGGCGCTTTCCTCATCGCCCGCGAATTTCAATGCCTGGGGCCTAACTGCACCGTTGTCACGGCTTGCGCCACCGGCACCCAGGCCGTTGGCGAAGCATCCGAATACATCCGCCGCAATGTTGCCGATGTGGTTATCACCGGCGGGGCTGAGGCATTGATCTTCGATTACTCCATCGCTGCTTTTTGCGCCATGCGCGCCTTACCGGTGAATTTCAATGATAACCCCCAGGCTGCCTGCCGCCCCTTTGACGCGAAGCGCGAGGGCTTTATCTTCTCCGAAGGCGCTGCCGGCCTGGTGCTCGAGGAACTGGAGCATGCCAAGGCACGTGGGGCGCGCATTTACGCCGAAGTGGTCGGGCACGCCTCCTCCTCCGACGCCTTCCATGTTGCCCAGCCCGACCCCGAGGCTTTAGGGCCAGGGCGCGCCATGCGCTGGGCCTTAGCCGATGCCGGGCTGCAGCCCACAGACGTGGAATATATCAATGCCCATGGCTCCTCCACCCCCCTCAACGACTCGATGGAGACGCTCGCCATCAAGAATGTTTTTGGCGAGCACGCCTATAAGCTGGCGGTCAGCTCCACCAAATCGATGGTGGGCCATGCCATGGGTGCCTCCGGTGCGTTGGAGGCCATCGCTGTGACGTTGGCCATCCATCATGGCATTATCCCGCCCACGATCAACTATGAGAACCCTGACCCGGAATGCGACCTGGACTATGTGCCCAACCACGCCCGCCACCAGCCAGTCTCGGTAGCCCTTTCCAATTCCTTTGGCCTGGGCGGTCAAAACGCCTGTGTCGTGATCAAGCGCTACCAACCCTGATCAAGAAAGAGATTATCCATGAGAATCGTTGCAAACGAGAAATTGATCCAACGTAATGCCAAAATTGGCCAGTTTGCCAGTGTCGGCGGGCTGGCGATCCTGGCCGGCGGCATGTATGTTTCCTTCCGCTATCAAGAGCAGGTCGGCCTGGCCTGGCTGGCGCTCCTGATTGGGTTCGTCCTCTCTCAGGTTGGCCTCTATTATGGCAACCGTTGGGGCCGCCGGCCGCGCCCGGACGAACACCTCAACGAGGCCCTAAAAAGCCTGGATGACCGTTACAGCATCTATCACTACTACAAGCCCACCCATCATCTGCTCATCGGGCCTGCGGGCATCTGGGTGATCTTACCCCGCCATCAGGCAGGCAAGATCATCTTCGAGAAGAACCGCTGGAAACAGAAAGGCGGCGGCTTTATCCAGGGCTACCTGCGCCTCTTTGCGCAGGAAGGCATTGGCCGTCCTGACCTGGAAGTGCCCGTTGAGATTGACAACATCACCCAGTTCCTGGAGAAGCACCTGCCCGAAGAGCAGTTCCCCAAGCCGCAAGCCGCGCTGGTCTTCACCAGCGAGAAGGCCGAGATCGACGAATCGGTCAACGAGGCGCCGGTGCCCACCCTGCAAGCCAAAAAGCTCAAAGAGCTGGTGCGCAAATCGGCCAAGGAAAACGGTCTGACGCCCGAAAAAGCCCAAAAACTCCAGGATATCCTGGGGTAAATCGCCATTAAGCCCTAAAAACAAGTCTCACAGTGAGCATTCGCCCACTGTGAGACTTGTTTTAATAAACTCTCCTGAGAGAGGTTGAACTACGACTTCAAGAACTCTTCCAGGGCAGCCTTGCTGATGCGATAGGCATTGCCCAGTTTCTTGGCCTTCAGATCGCCCGCCGTGATCGCCGCAAGCACATCCTCTTCAGAAACCTTGAGGATCGCCGCTGCCTCGGAGGGGGTCATCACGTCAGGCATGGCTGCGCCAGCCGCGGCGCCTGCCGCAACCGTTGCCGCCGGGGGCTGAGCGGGCTGCTGGGGCTGTACGCCGGTCATACCCGTCAGGGCGCTGCCCATCACCTGCCCGATCCCTACGCCCGCGCCGATGCCAGCCGTCAGGCCGGCACCGCCGCTGGGGTTCTGCGCCGCGTCGCGCAGTGCGTCGGCAGCCTGCAGTTGCGTGTAGGTGGTCATATCCAGCATACCCATGGCGCGTAGTTCCTCCGCCGATTTGCTGGAGGGCTTCAGGTTCTCAATGTAAAAGGACTTCAAGAGCAGGCCCAGGGCAGCGAAATCATCCGTTGTCTTGGCACGCACGCCCGCGCTGAGTTCCTCGGTCAGGCCGATCAGTTCCGGCACGCTGAACTTGGCAGCCGTTTCGCCTAACAGATCCTGCAACTTGGAAAGCAGCATCGCTCGCAGACGCGCCTCAATATCCTCGGTGCGGTACGCCCCCTGGGTGCCAACCACCTGGGTAACAAACTGCTGGGGATTCTTCACCTGGAACGAGAAGGTGCCAAAGCCCTGCAGCAGCGCCACGCCCAGCCCCATGCCCGGGTTGCGCACGATGATCGGTTGGGGGGTGCCCCATTTCTGATCTGCGAACTCGCGCATCGAGACGAAGTACACTTCCGCTGGGAAGGGTGTGCGGTCATTAAAGAAGGTCTTACCAATCTTCTCGATCAAGAACGGGATGTTGGCGGTCGTGATCGTGTGGCGACCCGGCAGGAAGGTGTCCAGAGCGGCGCCATCCCGGAAGAAGACGGCCGTCTGCGCTTCGCGCACGATCACCTGCGAGCCGATGCGGAAATCGCCGGAACCCTGCTCCGGAAAGCGATGCACGATCTCATTACGCATCTCATTCGGATATTCAATGACATCAAATATTCTAGCCATGTGTGAGTCTCCTCTTTATGATCAATAGGTGATGCAAGTCGATGAGCAAAGCGCTTACTGCGCCGTCACCACTTCTTCGCGGCGGTCAAAGGTAGCAACGCAATCAGCCGACACGGTTTCCAGGTTGCGGATGGCGGCTTTCAGCCCGTCCGTGCCAACCGAGGACTGCACATTCTCGATCGCCCGGCCAACCTCGTCCGCCTTGTCCAGCAGGGCTGCGTCAAATTCATACAGCCGGGCCAGATCTTCCTCTTTGATCTTCACTGCAGCAAAGATGCTGGAATAGCCGCGCGGTGCAGTACGCACCCGGTCGGCAAAGGTGCGCATCTTGATTGCGGACCTTTCCAGATCATCCACATAGGCAATTTCACCATAAGAGATGAAATCTCGCTGCAGCGTAGATACCTGGTCTCCCAGTTCGCAAAAACGGCTGTAAATCGTGTCGCGGAGCACCTTGTCTGAGTCCCGGCGCGCCTGGCTTTCCACATAGCCCTTGAAGCCGGGGATCTTGCTGGCAATTTTCTTGAAGATATCCATATCGCCAGTTACATTCGAAAAGATTTGATCCTTCAGATCGCTCATTGTTTCCTCCAGATGAAATGAGTTGTCACGGTTTTACACGTCACCCCTGATTATAGCCTTAGTTTCGCTCCATTGCAACCTGATTGGGCCGATAAATCGGGGATTGAGGCCTGCTTGGGCCCGAAAGAAATTCTGCATGATGCTCGAATCCGATATGATCTACGCAGCACAAGGCGTTTGGTTGCGATTCGGTTATAATGTCCGCATGAACGCTCCAGAAAAGATCTATCTCGACTATGCCGCCACCACACCGGTAGACCCGCGTGTACTGCAGGCCATGCTGCCCTATTTCACGGAGACATTTGGCAACCCGTCATCCGTTCACACCTTTGGACAACAAGCCGAAGCAGCCGTTGAAGATGCCCGGCAGAAGATCGCCGCCTGGCTCAACTGCCAACCAGCGGAGGTGATTTTCACCTCCTGCGGCTCAGAAAGCGACAACCTGGCCCTGCGGGGCGCAGCCTTTGCCGCCCGCCAGCAGCGCGGCGCCCGGCACATCCTCATCAGTCCAGTGGAGCACCACGCCGTCTCGCACACCGCCGAGCAGTTGAAAACCCTGCACGGCTTTGAGTTGGAATACCTGCCGGTGGACGAGAATGGACAGGTACATCCCGCCGCGCTGGCCCAGCGCCTGCGCCCCGATACGGCTGTGGTTTCGATCATCTACGCCAACAACGAGATCGGCACTCTCAACCCCATCGCCGAGCTTGGCGCGCTGTGCCGAGAGAGAGGCATCCCCTTCCATACCGATGCCGTCCAGGGGGCTGCCTGGCTGCCCGTGGATGTGCAAGCCTTGCAGGCAGACATGCTCTCCATCGGTGCGCACAAGTTCTATGGCCCCAAGGGCATTGGCGCGCTGTACGTGCGCCTGGGCACACCGCTCGTGCCGGTGCAGACCGGCGGCGGGCAGGAAAGCGGCCGCCGCGCCGGGACGCACAACGTACCGCTCATCGTCGGCATGGCAGAGGCCATGCACCTGGCCCAGACGGAACGCACCCAGCGCACCGCCGCTGTGCTGCCCTTGCGCGACCGGCTCATTGGCCAGATATTGGAATCAATCCCCCAGGTGCACCTCACCGGGCACCCCGGGCAGCGCCTGCCCAACCATGCCAGTTTTGCCATGCGCGGCGTGGATGGGAATGCTTTGCTCATCGCCCTGGATGTGGCCGGGTTTGCCTGCTCGTCTGGTTCTGCCTGCAAAACCGGCAGCCCAGAGCCATCGGAGGTGCTCTTAGCCACCGGCCTGCCACCCGCTTGGGCGCTCGGCTCACTGCGGCTAACCCTGGGCAATGACAGCACGCCCCAGCAGGTGGAGGCCATCCTGGCAGCCCTGCCCGAGATGGTGCAGCGCAACCGGCAGTTGAAACCGTGAAGGGATCCCCATGAAACGCGTGGCGGTCGCCATGAGCGGCGGCGTAGACAGTTCCGTAGCGGCTGCCCTGCTCACACAGCAGGGCTATTCGGTCTTTGGCCTGATGCTGCGCCTGTGGAACGAACCGGGCGCAGAGACAGAGAACCGCTGTTGCACCCCCGATGACATGGCCCTGGCCCGGCGCGTGGCTGCTCAAATCGGCATCCCATTCTACGCCCTGGATGCGCGCCAGCTCTTTTACGATACGGTTGTCCGTAACCTCCTTGATGGCTATACACAAAATACTACCCCCAATCCCTGCCTGGTGTGCAACCGCCACCTGCGCTGGGGCTTCCTGCTCCAACATGCCCTCTCTCTTGGCGCAGAGGCGTTGGCCACGGGTCATTATGCCCGCCTGCAAACGGACGAAAACGAGCAGGTCCATCTGCTGCGCGCCGTGGATTGCAGAAAAGATCAATCCTATGTGCTGCACCTCTTGAACCAGGAACAGCTACGCCATACTCTCCTGCCGCTGGGCGAATACACCAAGCCGCAGGTACGCCAGATCGCCCGCCAGATGGGATTGCCCGTCTCCGAGCGTCCCGACAGCCAGGACTTATGCTTCCTGGGGCAAAGCGACCTGCACTCTTTTCTGCTCCGCCACGCCCCCACCACTGCCAACCCCGGCCCCATCCTGGACCGCCGCGGCAGTTGCCTGGGTGAACACCGCGGCCTGGCCTTTTACACCATCGGGCAGCGCAAGGGATTGGGCATCGCCGCCCCCCAGCCGCTCTACGTGTTAGCGAAGGATCCCCTCCAAAACGCCCTGATCGTCGGCCCGCAAGATGAACTGGGCCAAAGCGAGCTGTTGGCCTGCCAGGCCAATTGGATCTCCGGGCAGCCGCCTCAAGCCCCCTTCCGCGCCCAGGTCAAGATCCGCTACAAAGCCAGCGAGGCCTGGGGACAGGTTACGCCCGAACCCGGTGGTTGTTTCCGCGTACAGTTTGAGCACGCGCTGCGCGACATCACCCCTGGGCAAGCCGCGGTCATTTTCGATGGCGAGGCCTGCCTGGGCGGTGGTATCATATCGGGGTAAGCCCATCCCTCTCTCATGGAGATGTAAAACAATGTCCACCCCCATGTTACTGCTCGGCCTGATCATTTCTACTCTCTTTGGAGCACTTTTTCACCTGTGGCGCGGCGGCGGCTCAGGGCGGCTGCTGCTCTACCTGATCCTGAGCTGGGTCGGCTTCTGGGCCGGGCACCTGCTGGCTGCTCAACTGGGCTGGACCTTTGACCGGTTGGGCCAGCTCCACCTGGGCAGCGCCTCCCTGGGCGCGCTGCTTTTCTTAGGGGTGGGCTACTGGCTCAGCCTGGTCGAAATCCAGAAAAAAGGGCCTTCTAAATAAAAAAAATCTCCCTGCCAGAAAGCAGGGAGACTTGAATGTTTGGATAGGATAGTTATTAGGACAGCTTGATTACATTGGCAGCCTGGAGGCCCTTGGGCCCCTGCTCAATGACGAACTCCACGCGCTGGCCCTCGTTCAGGCTTTTGTAGCCTTCCGATTCGATCGCCGAGAAGTGGACGAACACATCGGGCCCGCCCGGCCGCTCGATGAAACCATAGCCTTTGCTGGCATTGAACCATTTGACAGTGCCTGTTACACGCTCGCTCATTTCTTAATACTCCTTACAGTTGTTTAGGGTTCTTTGTTGCATCATGGTTCCGCCCTGGTCGTAGCGTTTCTAGTTAAACACCACCGGCCCGAACGCACTACTGTTCAGACCGGTTCATTACGAACCACAGAAAGAACACACGTGCAACTTGATTAGGCAAAAGTTTATCAGTGTATTTAATATTCGTCAAGGTTTTAAGACCACTCTCATCTAAAAACGCAAATACCCGATAGCCAAACCCATTGAAACCGTGTACAATGGGCTGGTTATCCCGAGACTAAACTCCTGCGAGCGATCTAAATGACCGATATCCTTCCCAATTCTCTAGCACAGGTTGCCGACCTGGCCTTACTGATCTCTGCCCAAAACAAGCGTTTTCTGGTACGCCTGGCGCCCGATGCCCGCCTGGAAACACACCGCGGCATCTTGTACCACAATGATCTGATCGGCCTACCCTGGGGTAGCCGCGTGCAAAGCCACCTGGGCAGCCCGTTCGTGCTCCTGCAGCCATCCTTAAGCGATCTGCTGCTGGAAACCCGCCGCAACACGCAGATCATGTACCCCAAGGATATTGGCTTTATCCTGGTGACGATGGGCATTGGCCCCGGCCTTCACGTGGTGGAGGCCGGCACCGGGTCTGGGGCCTTCACCGGAGCCCTGGCTTACATGGTCGGCCCGCAAGGGCATGTCACCTCCTACGAGGTTCGCCCTGAAATGCAGCGCCTGGCCCAGAAAAACCTGGAACGCATCGGCCTGTCAGACCGGGTGACCTTTAAGCTCCAGGATATCCTGCCGGGATTTGACGAGCGCAATGTGGATGCCCTCTTTTTAGATCTGCCCGGCCCCGAAGATTACATCGCCCAAGCGCGCCAGGCGTTGAAACCAGGCGGCTTCTTCGGCAGCCTCCTGCCCACCGCCAACCAGGTCTCGCGCCTGCTCATTGCCCTCAAGCGTGAAAACTTCGCCTTTATCGACGTGTGCGAGATCATGCTGCGCTATTACAAGCCCGTGCCAGAACGCTTCCGACCCACCGACCGCATGGTGGCTCACACTGGCTTCCTGATCTTTGCCCGGGCAGTAGCCTTGGAAGACCTGGAACTCTCCAGCCCTGCCGCGGAAGAAGATGCTGGGGAAGAGAACGCGGACGGATAGCATTTCGTATGGCTTACCAGGATTTGTCAGCCGACGAGATCGCCCGGCGGTTGGCGCTCGCCCAAGAAACGCCCATGGAAGATGCCTATCTATCGGCTTTCCTATCCGATGCGCCGCGCCCGGCAGCCGTGTTAGTGCCGCTGCTGCGCGCCGCCATCCCCCCCGAGACCGGTGAGCAGTGGCATCTCCTGCTCACCCGCCGCTCAAACAGCCTGACAAAACACCGCGGCCAGGTCGCATTTCCTGGCGGTTCCTCTGACCCCAGCGATCTGACGCCCGAAGCCACCGCCCTGCGCGAGGCCTTCGAGGAGACTGGCCTACCCCCGGCTGACGTCACCACCCTGGGCCTGCTCAACCCCATGCTGACCATCACCAATTACCATGTCACCCCGGTGGTGGGCATCATCCCCTGGCCTCACGCGCTGCAGCCCTCCCACGACGAGGTCAGCCGCATTTTCACCATCCCGCTGGCATGGCTGGCAGACCCGGCCCACCGTGAGATTCGCCAGCGCTCTGTGCCGCCGGTCTATGCCCGTGTGCTGGGCTCTGACCATGCATCCGTGATCTATTTTCAGCCCTACGATGGCGAGACCCTGTGGGGCATCAGCGCAGAGATCACCCTCGCTCTCTTGCGCGCTCTTTTTGGCGAGCAGTAAACAAAAACAGAGTGGTGCAGAAGCGCCACTCATACGTATCAAGCTAAGACCCGATCTGAGAGGCTTTCAAGCAATTGGAAGTTTCTCAGGTCGGTTTTGCGTTTGTTAATACGGCAGCCCGCCTCAAGACAATTTTTGATGACCTGAATAGCAGCTTCAAGGGATGCAGGGGTAGCGAATGTGCTGGCCAAATGAAGGGCATGTTTGCGGATTGTTTGAGTGGCTTTTACCCAACTTCTATTGGCGAATTGCCAGAAGCCAACTAAAAATAGCCAATGTTGCATCAACATGGCCAACAACTTGGCGTACACTTCGCATAAGATACGCCAAGGCTTAGAACTACGCCATTCATCAATGCTCCCATTGCTCTTCCAGAGTTTGAAGAGTAGTTCAATTTGCCACCTGGATCGCATCAAGATCAATGCTTCTTCCAAGGAAAGCAGGTTATCAGGCACATTTGTCACCAAAACCGTCCAATCTGCAAGAGCCAAAGAGCGTTCACTGGCAGTTTTCCGGCGTTTCTTTGCATCCTCACGCAATTTGCGGCGGCGTTGATCGGCAACTTCTTGCGGCACTCGGATGGCAAGCAAACGAACTGACGTTGGGTGTAGATCACTGACCAGAACATGACAGTCCGTTGAAACGCTGTTGAGATGCTTCAAAAACGATACAATCTCCTGACTTTCGCTGCCTGGATGGGCTACTCGGATCGTGCTTTTCAAGCGGGATAACCAATATCCCCCACTGGCTGCGATCTTATTCAATTCATCCAGGCTCCAATAGCCAACATCGGCCATTCTCAACGAATGCGCAGGCGTTGGCTGCCTTTGAATATGCGAGGCTGCATCATGCGTGCGACCACTCTCTAGAAAAGGGCCGATCATTTCCCCGCTGAGTAAATCTAAACGGACTTCTATCTTTACTGCCGACTGCGCCTTGCCCGAACCATTCCCATTGCCAGGCCATATCTCTCGAAAATCTTCAGGCAAATCGACAACCGAACTATCCTGAATGTAAACCGCCGAAAAACGCCTCAGGATCGGCAAGACAGCCGCTTTCCCTTGGATCAATTGGGTGACCGCCTCGCCCAATACTTCCTTGAGAAACCTTGCTCCTGATTCTGTAAAGCGTTGATCCAATCCCTGCGCACTGATCTTTACCCCCATACTCGCCGCTGTTTGCGCCAACTCCTCTAATGTCGCCCCTGGATTGCTGAGCCAACCAAAACTCAGCGTCTGTGCAAATTCTGCCCCTCCCATCTTTGACGCTCTTTTGACAAACCCTGTTTCACGCCCAGCTTTATCTGCATACTCTGTCAATACACTCCGCATGGCTTGGGCAACTTGCGTTATACTCGTCATTGGGAAACTCCTCTTTTATGATCCGGTGTGGTAACCAAATCATAATCGAGGAGCTTCCTTTTTCCTTAGCTTGATACGTGTGAGTGGTGCAGAAGCGCCACTCTGTTTTTGTTTTCATGAATATCTCCTCCCCAAATCTTCGGGGAAGGGACAGATGTGTTTCGGTTAGTCTTCTTCTTCCTTCTTACCGCGCTCAACCACCTCAGGCTCAGACCCAGAGACTTCGGTCTCAGCCTTGACAGCCTCTTCTTCCATCTCAGGACGCTTGACAGTGGCGATCATCGTTTCGGGATCGTCCAGGATCTTGATCTTGTCCGAGACAACCAGATCGCGCACGTAGATGCCATCGCCAAACTCGGCCAGCCCAGAAACATCCACGCGGATGCTCTGCACCAGGTCTGCCGGCAAGCACTCAATCTCCAGTTCGCCTGCGCCTTCCACCATGATGGCGTTGTAGGTTTTGATCGCCGGCGCTTCGCCGAAGAGCTCCACCAGCACCGAGGTGCGTAGTTTTTCGGTCATCGAAACAGCCAGGAAATCAACGTGAATGATCGTGCCCAGGATGTAATTGCGCTGTTTTTCGCGCACCAGGGTGTGATACTGCTCGCCATCCACCTCGACACGCACCAGCGTTGACGGGGGCAGCCCCGTGAGCGCCTTGCTGGCATCGCGGAAATCCAGCAGGATCGAGATGGGCTTTGTGTGGTGACCATAGATCACGGCGGGCAGCTTGCCTTCTCTGCGCAGCGCCTTAACCTGCTTGCCGATCACGTCGCGGTGAACAGCCTTTAAAACGATTTCTTCCATCATTACCTTCCTCGAGCGCCTCTCACCCCGGCAGTTTTGCGCAGGGTTACCCTCGCTCTATCAGAAATTCCGGACTCCACCGGTGGTTATCGCTGATTAAGCGGGCTAAATTTTAGCCGTTTTAGCCGCTTTCGTCAATGGTGACAATCATGGTTATAATTAGGTCAGGAGAAACTTATGCAAGCCACCCGTACACCCCCCGAACACTACACTCGCCAATCTCTGCTCGACCTCTCGCGCCCGCGCACCGCCCTCCTGCTCAACCTGGCAGCCATTCCCCTGGTGGTGGGCATGGTAGCCGCCTTTAACTATGGCATCCGCCTGATACTGCCCGGCGTGTGTTTCCTCTCGCCCAACAAATGGCCGCAGCTTCTGCTCGGTTTTGTGGTGGTGATCATCCTCCACGAGGCCATCCACGGCTTCTTCTTTTGGCTGTTCACCCGCCAGCGCCCGACATTTTCCTTCAAAGGCGCCTATGCTTTTGCCGCCGCCCCCGATTGGTACCTGCCGCGCAACCAGTATATGATCGTTGGCCTCTCGCCGCTGGTGCTGATCAGCCTGGCAGCCGCGGCGATCTTCGTCATCTTCCCCCTGAGCGCCACCACCTACTTCATCGTACTGAGCGCCATCCTCAACGCTTCCGGCGCGATCGGCGACCTGGTGGTGATCGCCTGGGTGCTGCGCCGCTCCTCCGCCGCGCTGGTGCGCGACCAGGGCGACCGCTTCTCGATCCTGGAGCCAGAGCCTTGAGTTCCCAGCCCACCGGCTTTCCCTATTACCATACTACCCGCTTCAGCGCCGTGCTGGGAGGGCAACAGATCGCCGTGGTGAGTAAACCCGGCCTGCCCGAATGGGATATCATCGCCCCCGCAGCAGAACTGCTTGGCAACCTGGTGCGCCCCGTCCACGGCGAGAACCTGCTCTTGCTGGGCTGTGGGCACGGCGCCCTGGCTGCCGCCCTGGCCCAACAGATAGCCCCTGGCCTCGTCTGGGCCACCGACGATCACATCATCGCCCTCGAGATGACCTCCATAACCGCCCAGGCCAACCAGGTGAACAACCTGCGCCTGCTCTCGCAGATCGACCTGCCTGCCGAGTTGACCGAAGCCTGCCAGCAGGTTGTTATGCTCCTGCCCAAGGGGCGTAACCTGGCCCGGCGATGGCTATTGCAAGCCTGGCAGGCGCTGCCACCCGAGGGCACCTTCTACCTGGCGGGGGCCAAAATTGAGGGCATTGAGCCTGCCATCAAGGACGCCCAGGCGCTTTTTGGCGAGGGCAGCATCCTGGGGTACAAGAAGGGCAACCGCTGCGCCCGTTTCTTCAAGAACCAGCCCCCTGACGAGATGCCCGCCTGGGCAGAACTGCCCGGCGTCAAGCCGGGCACCTGGAACACGCTGGATGTGCGCATCGACCGACTAGTGCTGGGCTTGCAAACCTTGCCAGGCGTATTCTCATTCAACGAGCTCGATCGGGGCACCCAACTCTTACTGGAGCACCTGCCTGATGTGACGGGCGAGCAGGTGTTGGATATCGGCTGCGGCTACGGCGTGATCGGCCTGATCGCCGCACTGCGGGGCGCAGCCAACGTCACCCTGGCAGATAGCAGCCTGTTGGCAGCCGCCTGCGCCCGGAAGAACCAGGCCCTGAACCAGGTATCCAACGCCCAGGTCGTCTGCGCTGACTTGCTCAACTTTGCCCCACTCGCGCCCTATACCCTCATCCTCACCAACCCACCCTTTCACAGCGGCAAGGCGGTGGATTACCAGATCACCGAAACGCTGATCCAGCACGCCCACCTGGCCCTGCCCCCCGGCGGCAGGCTGGTACTGGTGGCTAACCGCTTCATCCGCTACCAACGGCTGATGCAGGCGGTTTTCGGCAGCTTCACCACCCTGGCAGAGACGGGTAAGTTCCAGGTGCTGGCTGCCACGCGCACGCCTGACCTGCCGTGATACAATTTCCCCAGATCACACCCCTATTGGAGATACCCATGCCCACCGTACACACCCTTGACCTGAACTTTCAGGGCCGCCCTCAAACCATTGCCGCTTACCTCGTCCCCCACGCCACCGGCGGCATCCTGGTAGAGGCCGGGCCTGGCTCGACCATCCCCGCTCTGCAGCACGCCCTACATGCCCACGGGCTGACCGCCGCCGACATCAGCGACGTTTTCCTCACCCACATCCACCTGGATCATGCCGGGGCGGCTGGCTGGCTGGCCCAGCAGGGCGCGCGCATCCACGTGCACGCCAACGGTGCGCCGCACCTGCTCAATCCTGAGAAGCTCATCGCCAGCGCCACGCGCATCTACGGCGAGCGCATGGACACCCTGTGGGGCCAGTTCTACACCGTCCCGCCCGAGAAGCTGTCGATCCTGCAGGATGGGCAGGTAGTTGAGGCGGGCGGCTTGCAGGTACGCGCCATCGATACCCTGGGCCATGCCCGCCACCACCTGGTCTACATGGTGGATGGCATCTGCTTCAGCGGCGACACCGGCGGCATCCGCCTGCCCGGCAACCGCCATGTCAGCCTGCCTATGCCGCCGCCCGAATTCCACGTGGAAGAGTGGCGGCAAACCCTGGCCCGCCTGCGCCAGGAGAAGATGACCCACATCGTGCCCACACACTACGGCGTCTACGACGACCCCGACTGGCATTTAGCGGCCCTCTCCGAGGCGCTGGACGAGGTGGAAGCCTGGATGGAGGCGGTCATGCCCTCCGAGCCATCCACCGAGGAGCTGCGCCAGCGGTTCGCTGCCTTTGAGCAGCAGCGCCTGGAGCGCAGCGGCATCCGCGCCGAAGGCAGCCGCTCGCACGCCCTGGCCAACCCCACCGATATGTCTGCCGACGGCATCGCCCGCTATTGGCGCAAGTACCGGGCGGCCCCGCAGGGCTGAGCCATGCAGTTCGCCCCCGCTCTGCTCGCTGCGCTGCGCCAGGCCCGGCAGGTTGCCGTGCTGACCGGCGCGGGCGTCTCCGCGGAGAGCGGTGTGCCCACCTTCCGCCAGGCGCAGAGCGGCCTGTGGGCGCAGTACCGCCCCGAAGATCTGGCCACACCCGAGGCCTTCCGCCACAACCCGCGCCTGGTGTGGGAGTGGTATGCCTCCCGCCGCGAGCGCCTGGCCCAGGTGCAGCCCAACCCCGGCCATTTCGCCCTGGCAGAGATGCAGCGCCGTGTGCCCCAACTGACCCTGATCACACAGAATGTAGATGGCCTGCACCAGCAGGCGGGCAGCCAGGGTGTGATCGAGCTGCACGGCAGCATTCAGCGCGTCAAATGCTTCGAAAAGAACCATCCGATCGATTCTTGGGCACTCGACGGCGAAGTGCCGCCGCGCTGCCCGCGCTGCGGCGGCCTGCTGCGCCCCGACGTGGTCTGGTTCGGCGAGGCGCTGCCGCAGGAAGCCTTGCAGGCGGCCATCCGTGCCGCCGATACCTGCGACATCTTCTTCTCGGTCGGCACCTCTGGGGTAGTGTACCCCGCTGCCGCCCTGCCCTACCATGCCCTGGAGCACGGCGCTCTCGTGGTGGAGATCAACCCCGAGGCCACGCCCATCCGCGAGATCGCCGCGCACACTCTGTGCGGCCCATCCGGCGAGATCCTGCCAGAGTTAGTGCAGGCCGCCTGGCCAAATAAAGGATATAATCACAATACTATCCCATGAACCGCATCATCAGCCGCGTCCGTAAGCCCGTCAAGCGCCTGGGAGCCGAAACCTACCTGCTCATCACGCTGCTGTCGTTTGCCGCCTCGGTGGCGCTGACGCGCACATTCCTCGAGCTGACCGGCTATCCCCAGCTGGGCGGCGGCGGCTTGCATATTGCCCACGTGCTGTGGGGCGGGCTGCTGCTCTTTGCCGCGGCCCTGCTGCCGCTGATCCTGGCCAACCGCTGGACCTACTCGCTCAGCGCGGTGCTGGCAGGCCTGGGCATGGGCCTGTTCATCGACGAGGTGGGCAAGTTCATCACCCAGACCAATGATTATTTCTATCCCCCGGCCGCGCCCATCATCTACGCCGTTTTCCTGGTGACGGTGCTGCTCTACCTGCGCCTGCGCCGCCAACCGCCCCTGCCCCCACGCGATGCCCTGTACCACGCCCTGGAGGCGCTGGAAGAGGTGCTCGACCATGACCTTGACCCGCAGGAGCATACCGACCTGGTGGTGCGCCTGGAAAGCATCGCCGCGCAGGAGGATAGCCCGGAGTTGAGCCGGCTGGCGGGCATCCTGCAGGAATATCTCAAGCACCCCGAGGTGCTCATCGCCCCAGAAGTGCCCGGCTTCTGGAAGCGCATCCAGGATAAGTTGGAGGCCTTTGAGAAGCGCTACATCCGCCCCCTCTGGCTGCGCGCCGTGCTGATCGGCGGCATGAGCGGGCTGGGCGTGGTCTCGCTGCTCAACTTGCTGGATTTTGCCGCTGCCCGCAGACTGCCGGGTATCCTCTTCACCAGCCAATCTGGGGTGTACTGGTACATGGCCCGCCTGGGCCTGGAAATGCTCGTTTCCGTGCTGCTGCTGACTGCCGCCATCGCCATCCTGCTGGGGCGCGTCCGCCAGGGCTTATCCCTGAGTTATTATGGTCTGCTGCTCTCACTGACCATGGTCAACCTGCTGGTATTCTACTTCGACCAGTTTTCCACCGTCATCTCGGCGACGTTCCAGTTCGCCCTGCTCTTGATCGTGCTCTACTATCGGCGCAAATACATCACCTTACCCGGAGGCACACTTTGAACTTCAACCATCTCTTCAGCAACGAGGAAATCGAAGCCGCCCTGCTAGAGTGGCAAAAGGCCTACCCTTCCCTGCTCAGCGTGCAGACCATCGGCCGCAGCCACGAAGACCGCCCTATCTGGCTGCTGGCGATCACCAATCAGGCCACCGGCCCGGATACCGCCAAGCCCGCCGTGTGGGTAGATGCCAACATCCACGCCACCGAAATGACCGCCGCCAGCGCCGCCCTCTACGCCGCCCAGGGCCTGCTGACCGGCTACGGCAGCGACGCCCGCATCACCCGCCTGCTGGATACCTGCGTCTACTACATCGTGCCGCGCGTCAACCCGGACGGCGCTGCTTTGGCGCTGGCGCCTAACCCGCGCTACATCCGCTCGGGCACGCGCCTCTACCCCTGGCTGGAGCGCGACGACGGCCTGCACGCCCAGGATATCAACCAAGACGGCCAGATCCTGCAAATGCGCCTGATCGACCCCCACGGCGATTGGAAGGTCAGCACGCTCGACCCGCGCCTGATGGAAAAGCGCGCCCCCGACGAGCAGGGCGGCGTTTATTACCGCGTACTGCCCGAGGGCCTGCTGGAAAACTACGACGGCGACCTGATCAAAATGGCCCGCACCCCCGAGGGGCTGGATTTCAACCGCAACTTCCCCTTTCAGTGGCGCGGCGAGTCGGAGCAGCACGGCGCCGGCCCCTACCCCGCCTCTGAGCCGGAGATCCGCGCCCTGGTCGATTTCATCATCCAGCACCCCAACATCAACTTCGCCATCACCTTCCACACCTACAGCCGTGCCATCCTGCGCCCCTACAGCACCAAGGCGGATGATGATATGAAGACGGAGGATCTGTGGGTCTATAAGAGGATCGGCGAGATCGGCACCAAACTGACCGGCTACCGCTGCGTCTCCACCTTCCATGATTTCAAGTACCACCCCAAGGAGATCACCACCGGCGGCTTTGACGACTGGATCTACGATCACCTGGGCGTTTTCGCCTACACCATCGAGCTGTGGGACCTGCCCACCGTGGCCGGGATCAAAGACCGCAAATTCATTGATTGGTGGCGCGAGCACCCGCACGAAGAAGATGTACAGATCCTCAAGTGGATCGACGAGAACGCCCCGGCTGGCTCGTATGCCGAATGGCAGCCCTTCGAGCATCCCCAGTTGGGCAACGTGGAGATCGGCGGCTGGCTCTCCATGCACACCTGGCGCAACCCGCCCGATGCCCACATCGAGGCCGAGGTCGCCCGCCACCTGTCCTTCCTGCTCTCCATGGGCGATATGCTGCCCCACCTGGACGTGCTCAAGTGCAACGTGACCCCCCTGGCCAGCGCCCCCGGCGACCCGCCCAAGACGAACCAATATCACCTCAACCTGGTGGTAGAAAATACCGGCTTCCTGCCCTCCTTCACCAGCCAGCAGGGTAAAGAGCGCAAAGCCGCCCGCCCGGTGCGCGTGGAACTGGAGCTGCCCGAGGGCGTCACGCTGGTCAGCGGTAAGCGCCGCCTCGACCTGGGCCACCTGGAGGGCCGCAGCAGCGACCTGGATGTGGTGACCGCCGTGGGCGTCGCCAACCCCACCAGCAACCGCCAGCGCCTGGAATGGGTGCTCTGCGCCGCCCCCGGCGCGGCCATCACGCTCAAAGTGCTCAGCGAGCGCGCCGGTAACCTGACCAAGACCATCTCCTTGCCATAAGAGGCCACACATGAATCCCATCGTCATCGAAAAGACCGAGCAGGCTGTGCGCCTGCTGCAAGAGCAGAACATTGATCTGTGGCTGACCTTCGTGCGCGAGACCCCCGCCCACAGCGACCCGGTGCTGCCGCTCATCTACGGCCTCGACCTCACCTGGCAGTCGGCTCTGATCCTCACCCGCCAGGGCGAGCGCATCGCCATTGTCGGGCTCTTCGAGGCCGCCGCCGCCCGGCGCACCGAGGCGTATGAGACCGTCCTGCACTATGATCAATCCATCCGCACGGTGCTGCGCGAAACCCTCGCCCGCCTGGACCCGGCCCAGATCGCGGTCAACTACTCGCTCAACGATGTCCATGCCGACGGGCTGAGCCACGGCATGTACCTGGCCCTGCTCAACCACCTGCAGGGCACACCCTACGCCGAGCGCCTGGTCTCTGCCGAGAGGCTGGTGGGCGCGCTGCGCGGGCGCAAGACCGCCACGGAGATCGCCCGCATCCGCGCCGCCGTCGCCAGCACGGAGGAGATCTACCGCCGCACCTTCGAGTTCGCCCAGATGGGCATGACCGAGAGCGAGATCGGGCGCTTCATGCACCAGCAGGTCGCCGAGATGGGGCTGCTCCCCGGCTGGCAGGCAGAATCCTGCCCGGCGGTCAACGCCGGCCCCGAGTCGGAGGTGGGCCATGCCGGGCCGACCGAGCTGGTCGTCCAGCCGGGGCACCTGCTGCACTTCGATTTTGGCGTTAAGCAAGACGGCTACTGCTCCGACATCCAGCGCATGATGTACTTCCTGGCCCCCGGCGAGACTCAGCCGCCCCCGGCGGTGCAGCGCGGCTTCGAGACCGTGGTGCGCGCCGTGCAAGCTGCCGTGGCAGCGATGAAGCCCGGCGCGCTGGGCTGGCAGATCGATGCCATCGCCCGCGGCGTGGTCACCGGGGCTGGCTATCCGGAGTACCCCTACGGCACCGGGCATCATGTGGGGCGCACCGTGCACGACGGCGCCGGTATGCTCGGCCCGCTGTGGGAGAAATACGGCGAGACGCCCAACTACCCGCTCGAGCCGGGGCATATCTACACCGTCGAGCCGGGGCTGGCGCTGCCGGGTCACGGCTATATTGGCCTGGAGGAGGATGTGCTCGTCACCGAGCACGGTGCTGAATTCCTCACCCCGCCGCAGGTGGAATTGATCGTGAAGTGAAACCCAGGCTTGTACGGTATAATGAGATAGAGCACACGAAGGAGTGAAAATGGCCCTCCAACAGATCACCATCCAAATCCCAGAAAAGGTACTGCTGGCAGAAAAGACAGATGCCGAAGCATTTGGGCGCGAGCTGCGCATGTTGGCCGCGGTCAAGTTGTACGAGATGGGGCGGCTTTCCTCTGGTCGCGCCGCCGAACTGGCCGGGATGCCGCGCGTCGAGTTCTTGCTCAGCCTGAACCGCTACCGGGTTTTCCCTTTTGCTGCCGAGTTGGATGATCTGGAAAACGAAGCGTAACCTCGAATATCCTCTCTTATTTCGCCAATGCTTCCAACGCGGGGCGATACTGCTCAATGAATTCATCCACCTGGTGGATGAATTTTTCGTTCACGCCCCCAGCCGCCTGCGGCGTCTCCACCGGTTTGAGTGGTACTTGACGGTCTTTGCAGTTCATGTGACTCACATCACGGCATCGACTGTGCCAGCACCTGGCGCAGCTCGGGCCGGTTGAAGTGCGCCCACACCTGCGGGAAGGTCACCAGCAGGTGGTGCCGCTCGGCGTGGCGGTAGGTCAGGTAATCCAGCACCGGGCCGGGGCTTTGCCGCTCTTGCAGCAGCAGGTTTGCCTGCCCGTCTTCCCAGTGGTCCAGAAATTCGCTCAAGATCTGGCACGCCACCTGCGCATCGTGCAGATCGCCCAGGTGATCCTGCATCCCCTTGATCTCGCTCACCACCAGCTTCGATTCTTTGCCCAAAATCTCGGCGAAATATTCCAGCGTGTAGCGCAGCCGCTTGAACTCGATGCGCAGGGCGTGCAACTGCAAGATGGAGGCGCTGCTCAGAATGCCATCGAAAGCCCGCACCGCCGCCAGGCGTGTGTACACCAACACCGGCACAATATCCTGCACATGGCTGGGCGCCGGGGGCCAGGCAGGCAGCTCGCGCACCCCCGCGTCGGGGGCCAACAAAAAGGCGCTGAAATCGCGCTTGAAATGGGCATACGCCGGGCTGTCGAAGTGCTCCAGCATGGTGGCCCGCGCCAGGTCGCGCTCCCGCCCCCACATCTCCAGCAGCAGGTCCAAGCCCGGCTGCGCCTCGGGTGCCAGCGTCAGGCGGTAAGCGCCCGCCTTCTCGATGAAGACATCCAGGTCACGCACCCTGCCCAAAGCACGCCCGGTGGCGCGCAGCCCTTTCAGGTGCGTTTTGACCACCTTGGCATGGAACGCCTCGCCAAACACATCGAAAGCCGCCCGCATGCGCCGTGTGGCTACGCGCATATCGTGCAGTTCCTCGATATCCGCCCCCAGGCGCGTGCCTGCCTCGTGGCTGAGCATCTCGTTGAACTGGAACAGCATCACCTTGCGCCCGGCCTCCGCCAGGGAGTCATCCGGGGTCACCCCGGGATGGTCCAGGGCCACAGGCAGGGGCAAATCGCTGACCTCCTCCGCCGGGTTGGGGGCCGCCTGCGCCGGGGCCTCGGGCAGCACGCCGGTCTCTTCCACCGCCTCGGCGGCCTCGCCGTTCCAGCGCGAGAAGATCGCCAGGCCATGCTCGTGGAACTGCTGCTTCCAATAGCGCACCTGCCGCCGCGACATCCCCACCTGCCGCGCCACCTCGATCGTGGTCAAGCCCTCGTCATACAGCAAGATCACCTGAGCGCGGCGCTGCGCCACCCCCCGCCCCGTCTCGGCAATGCCGCTCACCGCCTGTTTTTGAGCCGTATCCAGGAACATCGCATCTCTCCCGATGAAGCAGTTCTGCTGCCTCAGCGGTATCCATCATACCATAAATCGAGGGGCAGAGTTATTACCTGCCAGGCCGCGTTTCCCCCACCCTACATGATGTCAAAACGGGGTATTGGCGGGCGCTTTTTGCCCGCCAATACCCCGTTTTGACAAAATTCTCCCTTCCCAGCGGGAAGGGAGATTATCGCAAAAAATGGGTTGCGTGGGAGTGCAAAGCACCCCCACGCAACCCATTTTTTGCGTTTTCCCCCGCCCCTTGAGGGGCGGGGGCGTAAGGTGGGCCGGCTTTGCCCACCGGCGGGGTGGGGTGAAAACTCCTACTGGAAGCCATTGTTGGACAACACGGCTTCCAGATCGCAGCCGTTGGCCACCACGCGCACCGGGATGCCCAACACGCGCAGATTGGCCGCCAGCGCCTCCGTGCCGCTCCGCCCGCCAAACGAGACCGCCTCGATCAGCACCGCCACCGGCTTCAGGCCGCGCTGCAGCAAGAAATCCACCGTCAGCGCCACATCCTTATCCACCGAGGCGGTGATCAACACCACCGTACTGCCGCGCACCATGTGCTTCACCTGGGTCTCCACCAGCCCGCGTAGCGGCATCTCACCGCGGGCGCGCAGCAGCGCCAGCGCCTCCAGGCTCTTGCCAAGCTGCCGCGCCCCCCGGTCTGGCGGGAGCAGCGTCAGGTGCTGCCCGGCGCTGGCCAATCCCACCGCCCGGCCGCGGCGCAGGTAATCGCGCGCCAGCGAGGCGGCAATGCTCACCCCGTATTCCTCTGTTGAGGGCGGCAGGCTGAAGCGGGCTTTACGCTCCCACAGCCCCACCATCGCCGATTCATCCAGCGTGTATGCCATCTTGGCCTGCACCGCCTCCTGCGCGTCCAGGAAGATCCACACATCCGCCAGCGGGTCCAGCTCAAATTCCTTCACCATCATACGGTTGCGCCGCGCCGTGCTCAGCCAGTGGATGCGGTTCAACGGGTCGCCAGAGACGTACTCGCGCACCCCCGCCGCGTTAGGCGTCACCTGGTGCGTTTGGCGGCGCAGCGCCTCGCCCCCGGGCAGCAGTCCCGGCGGGTTGGGGAAATTGGCCACATCCACCATCGCCGGGTACACCAGCAGCGTTTCGAGCGCCGGGAAGGCCCGCTTGCGGGGGAACAAGCCGAACAGGTCACCCGAGGCGAATACCGTCGGCCCCAGGTGGAACACCCCTCGCCGCACCAGCCGCACGCGCGAGAGGTAATAGCGCCCCTGCTTGCCCGGGATCACCGTCAGCAGCCGCGAGCCGCTCGCCCCCGGCAGGTCTGACTCATCTGTCACCGCCACCCATACCGACGGCAACGAGAATGTGTTGTGGACTTCAAACTGCTCTTCGAAAACTTGCCCCACCTGGGCGCGCAGTGTACGCGCGGAACGCTTGATCTGCAAGCCGCGCAGAGAGACCTCTGCCCACAGCCAGCCGCCAAAATACACCAGCGCCCAGATCAGCGCCAGGCGGTAATACAGGATATTCCCTGTCACCGCGCCCGCCGCAACACTGACGAGCAGCAAGACCAGCACCACCCTTTGTGCGGAGGTCATGCCTTACCCTTCGCTCCGGAAATCTCCTCCTGGAACAGGCACGCGCGCCAAGATCTCCGTCAAGATCTGGTCGGCGCTCAGGTCGCGCAGGCGCGCCGCCGGGCCTAAGATCACCCGGTGCGCCAGCGCCGGGCGCACCAGCTCTTTGACATCGTCGGGCAAAACAAACTCGCGCCCATCCATCGCTGCGCGTGCCTGCCCGGTGCGGTACAGCGCCAGGCTGCCGCGCGGGCTGGCCCCCAGGTACACCTCGGCGTGCTGGCGGGTCTGCCGCACCAGGTCAACAATGTAACGCTTGATCTTCGGCGCAACATACACCGATTTGATCTCTTCCTGGGCTTGCAGCAGCTCCTGCTCGCTCACTACCTTACCCAGATCCAACACCGGGTGGCGGAACTGCTGCCGGTCGAGCACGTCGATCTCATGCTCCAGCTCCGGATAGCCCAGGCGCAGGCGCAGCAAAAAGCGGTCTAGCTGCGCTTCGGGCAACGGGAAAGTGCCTTCGTACTCGATCGGGTTTTGGGTTGCCAGCACCATGAAGGGCCTTGGCAGGATATGTGTGGCCCCATCCACGGTCACCTGGCGCTCTTCCATCGCCTCCAGCAGCGAGGCCTGCGTCTTTGGCGTGGCCCGGTTGATCTCGTCTGCCAGCACCACCTGCGCCATCACCGGCCCAGGGCGGAACTCGAACTGGGCGCGCACCTGGTTGAAGATGGAAACGCCGGTCACATCGCTGGGCAGCATATCGGGCGTGAACTGGATGCGGCTGAACGTGCATCCCAGCGAGCGCGCCAGGCTGCGCGCCAGCACCGTCTTGCCTACCCCCGGCACATCCTCGATCAGCAGATGACCCTGGCACAGCAGGCTGACCACCGCCAGCCGCACCACGCTGCGCTTACCAACGATCACCTTTTCAATATTGTCAACAATCTTCTCTGAGAACTCCTGGATAATGGGCACAAAACCCTCCTGGCAATGGGATATTGAAATATTATCATATATTTTGATACAATTCTTCTACTTCTTCTTATCCAAACAGGTTCAAAATGACCCTCCCCAACCAGCCTTCTCCCACCCCCAGTGCATCCAGCGCGCCCAAAATCCCCCTGCACCTGCGTTTGTTGGCGCCCTTCTTGCGGTTCTTTTTCCAACTGCTCTACCACCAGTTCGCCTGGACCTATGATCTGGTAGCGGCGACGGTTTCACTCGGCATGTGGCAGGATTGGGTACGGGCCATCCTGCCCTACCTGAGCGGGCCGCGCCTGCTCGAGCTGGGCTTTGGCCCAGGTCACCTGCAAGAGGCGCTGCACTCGCAGGGCTGGCACCCCATCGGCCTGGACCGCAGCCCGCAGATGGCCCGCCAGGCCCAGCGCAGGCTGCGCAAGCAGCGCTTCACCCCCACCCTGGTCAATGGGGCTGCCCAATCCATGCCCTTTCCCGATAACTCCTTCGACCACGTGGTCGCCACCTTCCCCAGCGAGTACATCGCCGACCCGCGCACCCTGGCAGAGATCCAGCGCGTCCTGGCACCCGGCGGCCGCGCCGATATCCTGCTCTTCGCCTGGATCACCGGCAAAAAGCCGCTCGAGCGCCTGGCAGCCTGGCTGTTCCGCTTCACCGGCGAAAGCCCCGATTGGACCGACAAAGCCATCTTACCCGTGCAGAAGGCGGGCTTCCAGGCCCACACCGAGCGCATCGTGCTCCCCTCCAGCACCCTCCTGCTCATCCGTGGGCAAAAAACCGCCCCCGGCGAGCCAGATTGACCCCTATCCCCTAACTCGGGGAAAATTGTTGAAAATGGGTTGTTTGCGGGCGCAATGCGCCCGCAAACAACCCATTTTCGACAGAATCTCCCCCCTTCCCAACGGGAAGGGGGGGGGGCGATGGGCAAAGCCCATCGTGGGGGGATGGGGAAAACCTGCTTCTTACAACAAAAAACCCGTGCTATTTCGGGTTTATTGTTGTAAAATGGATGTATGGAAATCCGTATTGCAGTCGCAAAGATCAACAAGTACGCCTCCTCCGAAAGCGGCGACACCGTCGAGACCGTCGAGCGGCCCAACGGCGGTGTGTCCGTAGTCATGGCCGATGGGCAAAGCTCCGGCAAGGGCGCCAAGCAGGTCTCATGTTTGGTTGTGCGCAAAGTGATCGGGCTGCTCTCGGAGGGTGTGCGCGATGGCGCGGCTGCCCGGGCCGCCTCCGACAGCCTCTTCACCGAGAAAAAGGGCAAAGTCTCAGCCACGCTGAACATCCTCTCCGTCGATGCGCAGACCGGCACCCTGGTCATCACCCGCAACAATCCAGCCCCCGTGCTGATCGTTGACTCGGGCAATATCCGCACCCTGGTCGAAGATTGCAAGCCGATCGGCCTGTACCGCGACACCCGCCCGCTGATCAACGAAATTCCCCTGGAACCTGGCCTGGCAGTGATCATCTTCACGGACGGCATCGTGCACGCCGGGACGCGCGACGGCGAGGCAATGGATGTGATCACCTGCCTGCAAGCCATGCTGGAAGACGAAGAGCCGCCCGCCCAGGAAATTGCCGATATGCTGCTCCAGCACGCCATTCAGCTTGACCAGGGACGCCCGGTGGATGATATCAGCGTCGTCGTGTTGCAGGTCACCAGCCGCGAGGGAGATCTCATCCGCCGGATGAGCGTGCAGCTGCCGTTACCCTAACCAGATGCCCATCCCCCCTGCCCAAAACCAGAATCTACCCCCCCGGCAGCGCTTGCCACGTGGTCGGGTGTTGCGCGCCCAACTGCGCGATACCTGGCTGTTGGTGCGCCAGTTCCGCTGGCCCCTGCTTGGCCTGACCGTGACAGTGTTGGGCGGTGGCATCATCTACTACCTGCTTGCCCGCCACGCCGGAGAGCCACTCTCCAATCTGCCCGAAGCCATCTACATCATGCTCTCGATGGTCTTTATGCAGCCTGCCGAGGATTTCCCCTCGGCCTGGTACCTGGAAATCTTCTATTTCGTCATGCCAATCATCGGAGTGATCCTGCTTGCCCAGGGGGTCACCGAATTTGGCGTGATGCTTTTCAACCGCCGCGCTCGCGGCAAGGAGTGGGAAATGGCTGTCGCCTCCACCTTCAACAACCACATCATCCTGGTTGGCCTGGGCCACCTGGGCTTTCGCGTGGCTCGCAGCTTGCACCAGATGGACCAAGATGTGGTCGCCATCGAGCTGAACCCCCAGGCCGACCTGGTTGCCAGCGTTAAAGAGATGGGCATCCCTGTCATCCAGGACGACGCCAGCCGCGAGGGCGCCCTGGAGGCCGCCGGGTTGGCCCGGGCACGCTCAGTGATCCTCTGCACCCAAAACGACAGCCTCAACTTGAAAGTGGCCTTGCGCGCCCGGCGCATCAAGCCCGAAATCCACCTCGTCTTGCGTATTTTCGATGACGACTTTGCCCAATCGCTGCAAGAGCAGTTTGGTTACACCGCTTTCAGCGCCACCGGCATGGCAGCCCCGGCCTTCGCCGCAGCCGCCACCGGCATCGATATGACCCGTCCCATCACCGTGGAGGGCGACTTGTTCAGCCTGGCGCGCCTGGAAATCGCCGCTGGCTCGCACATGGTAGGGCAGACTGTCGAAACCCTGGAGCAGTCCTACAACGTCAGCGTGGTGCTGCTGCGCCGCGATGGGCAGTCAGACCTGCACCCCTCCAGCAGCCGCCAGGTTGCCGCAGGCGACCTGGTGGCCGTGTTGGGCGGCTCCACCGAGATCAGCCGCCTGGCACAGGAAAATCGCTAGTCGCACATGAAAGAGCAGCTCAAGATCGGTATTGTGGGCCCCTGCGCTGCTGGCAAATCCACCCTGGTTGCCGAGCTGAAAGAGTATGGCATCCAGACCCACCACATTGCCCAGGAACATTCTTACGTCCCCGCCATGTGGCAAAAGATCACCCACCCCGATCTGCTGATCTACCTGGATGTCTCGTATGAAAACACCCTGCGCCGCCGCCAACTCGATTGGACGCCCGCCGAGTACGAGGAGCAGAACCGCCGCCTGGCGCATGCCCGCCAACACGCCGATCTGTACGTGGATACCGATCCGCTCACCCCGGCAGAGGTGCTCGCCGAAGTATTGCGCTTCCTGAAGAGTTTTCCAAACACTGAATGATGCAGCGCTTTTCACCCCATCCCTGACAAAAACGGATGTGCTGCGTGGCGAAGCCACGCAGCACATCCGTTTTTGTCAGTATACAACGAGAGGCTCAGCCCCCACCCATCCAAGCGATGACCGCCTCACGGAAATAGATCACCATGAACGCCCCGGCGATCAAGAACGGCCCATACGGTACCGCCGTAAACAGGCGGTAGCGCCGCAGCGCCACCATCACCAGCAGGTACACCAGGCTGATCGCCCCGCCTAAAAAGACGCCCAGCATCAACCCCACCAGGATGCCCGGCCAGCCCAACAGCAGCCCCAGCACCCCGCACAAATTGACATCGCCAAAGCCCAGCGCCACATCTTCCGGGTCGCCGCCCCGCCGGCGCATCACCATCTTCATAAACCATTCCCCCAGCTTATAGAACACCCACATCACCCCAAAGCCGAATATGCCGCCGATCAGCGTTTCCTGGATGCCGTTGGTATAGATGCCAATCCCCAGGCCCATCAGCGCCCCAAAGATGCTCACCGGGTGCAAAATCAGGCGGTGTTCGATATCGATCACCACCACCACGCCGAAGAACACCAGCACCAGCATGCCCAGGATCGGCCCCAGGTCTTCCGGCGGCGAGATCAACATCCACACCGCCGCGGCAATATACAGCACCTCCACCAGCCAGGTGCGCCATGTGCGCGGGTGATTGCACGCCGGGCAGCGCCGCGGCCAGAACAGGTAGTTGCGCCAGGAGATGGCCTGCTGGCACTCAATGCAGAAGGGCGCCACCAGCTTCCTGCGCCAGGGCAGCACATCCGCCACGTAGTTGACCAGGGCCCCGCAGGCCCAGCCAGAAATCACAAGGAGTGGATAAATCCAGATCGGTGGGTTCATAGCCACCATTATAGCAAGTTTTTTGTTTTTCGACCGCGATTTGCAATTCCGCGTTACAATGGGTTTGGATCTGTCTATGTGATTGGCCGAAAGTCTTTTAACAAAAAGCTGCAAAACAGCGGCCAATCACTTAAGCAATCGGCTGGTGGAACGCACCTTTTTAGTCGAATTACTTTCAGCCGATTGCATAACACACGATCAAAAGGAGTGTCACATGGAAAAATTCATCATCCACGGGGGAACTCCCCTGCACGGGGAGGTCACACCAGCAGGCAATAAGAACGCCGCCCTGCCGCTGCTGGCCGCCTGCCTGCTCACCGAAGAACCTGTGATCCTGCACAACGTGCCCGATATCAAAGACGTGCAAACCATGCGCGCCCTGCTGGAAAGCCTGGGCGTAGAAACCGAAACCCTGGACGCACACTCGTGGAAGATCCAGGCCCGCAATGTTTGCCCCGCCGACCTGGATCCCAATATTACAAAGAAAATCCGCGCCTCCATCCTGTTGGCTGGCCCCATGACCGCCCGTTCCGGCGAGCTGATGCTCCCCCCACCCGGCGGCGATATCATCGGCCGCCGCCGCGTGGATACGCATATACTCGCCATCCGCTCGCTGGGCGCTCAGGCCGAATTTGACCGCAGCAGCCGTGTGTTCCGCTTTCACGCCCCCCAGGGCTTGCGCGGCGCAGATATCCTGCTCGATGAGGCCAGCGTCACCGCTACCGAGAACGCCATTATGGCCGCGGTGCGGGCCAAAGGCACCACCATCCTGCGCAATGCCGCTTCGGAACCACACATCCAGGAACTCTGCCACTTCCTCAATCTCCTGGGCGCGCAGATCGAGCACATTGGTTCCAACACCCTGCACATCCACGGCGTAGACCGCCTGCACGGCGGCGAATTCACCATTGGCCCCGATTATCTCGAAGTGGTCTCCTTTATCGGCGCGGCCGTGCTCACCCATGGCTCGGTGCGCATCCGCAAAGCCGGGCCGGAATACCTGGGCATGATTCGCTTAATGTTTGGCCGCCTGGGCGTGGAATGGGATGTGGAAGGGCAAGATGTGATCGTGCCCGAGCAGCAAAAATTGCTCATTGAGCCAGACCTGGGCGACGCCATCCCCGAGATCAGAGTAATGCCCTGGCCCGCCTTCCCCACCGACCTGATGAGCATTGCTATCGTTACCGCCACCCAGTCCAAAGGCTCGGTGCTCTTCCACGACTGGATGTACACCAGCCGTATGTACTTTACCGATAAGTTGGTGGGCATGGGTGCGCACATCGTCTTGTGCGACCCGCACCGCTGCATCGTGCAGGGGCCAACCGCCCTCTTCGGCGAAAACCTGGAA
Source organism: Anaerolineales bacterium UBA6092 (assembly GCA_002428565.1). Lineage (GTDB taxonomy): Bacteria > Chloroflexota > Anaerolineae > Anaerolineales > UBA4823 > UBA6092. Next base: position 93,663 of record DIXA01000078.1, read on the forward strand.
AGCCCCGACATCCGCGCCGGCATGGCGTTGGTGCTGGCCGCCCTGGCTGCCGAGGGCAAATCCACCATTCGCAATATCGGCCAGATCGATCGCGGCTACGAGCGCATAGACGAAAAACTCCGCGCCCTGGGGGCGCGGATGGAAAGAGTAGCCGAGGCGTAAACCTCGGCTGTTCGGTTCAACCAGCGTATTGCGTTATTTCTTTTCCGGCTGGACAACTTCCAGGAACTGCGTCACCACCGTGCGCAGCACCGGCTCTGGCAGCGCGCCCACCTGGCGGTGGATCACTTTTCCGCCCGAGATGAACAGCATGGTGGGGATGCCCTGCACGCCGTACTTGCCCGCCCACTCTGGGTTCTCGTCGGTGTTCACCTTGGTAACCAACAGCTTCCCGGCGTACTCTTTGGCCAGCTTATCCAGGATAGGCCCCACCATCCGGCAGGGACCGCACCAGGGCGCCCAAAAATCAACGATCACCGGCAGCTCGGATTGGAGAACGGTTTTATCAAACGCAGCATCGGTCACATGCACAGGTTCACTGATCATAAGATAACTCCTCGATAGAATAGTTTACTGGCTTATGATGCAAAAAGCGCAAAAAGGTTACACACCATTTACGCTTCTGCCGCGCCAGGAGGCAAGATCTGGTAGGTTGAGCGGATTTGAGCCACCCCCCGCATCATTGCACTGGCTGAGCAGTATTTTTCCTCGGATAGTTGGATGGCCTGTTCCACCGCCTTGGGGTCCAGTCCATCTCCCCACAACAGGTAGAGGATCTCGATTTCCGTATAGATCATCGGATAGGTTTCGGCGCGCTTGCCGCGCACCTTCACCTTGAGCGCGTCCAGCGGCTCCCGCTTCTTCGCCAGGATGCTGGCGATATCCATGCCCGTGCAGCCAGCCACACCCATCAACAACAACTCCATCGGCGAAATGCCCGGCTGATCTCCCAGGGTGCCCATTTGCACCGTAGCGCCCGCCGCGTTCTGCCCGATGAAAGCGATCTCACCTTTCCACTCTGCAACGATCTCGCGCCATACTTCTGCCATACTTAGCTTCTCCCTTTTGATCGGGAGCACTCAAAAGTTGTTAGTAGTTTTGTGTGTGTATTGGGCGGCTACGCCGCCCAATACACACACAAATAACAACATTTCAGCGCACCCCTTTTTATCAAGTATAGCACGGAGACAGTTAATTGTCAGGTATAATCACCCCCATGGGCCTCAATCCAGCTGCATACCAGCTATCCGAATACACAGTCACCACCCCGGTGTACGAGGGGCCGCTCGACCTGCTGTTGCAGTTGATTGAGCGCGCCGAGCTGGATATCACCCGCCTGGCTTTGGCCCAGGTCACCGACCAGTACCTGGTGCACATCCGCGCTCTGGCCAACCTGGCCGCGGAGGAAGTATCGGCCTTCCTGGTGATCGCCTCCCGCCTCATCCAGATCAAATCAGAAGCGCTCTTGCCCCGCCCGCCCAGCCGCGAGCCCGGTGAAGAAGACCCCGGCGATGCCCTGGCGCGCCAGTTGTTGGCTTACAAACGCTACCGCGAGATCGCCAACCTGCTCTCTGAGCGCGAGACCGCCAGGCTGCGCACCTACCTGCGCCTGGCTCCCCCGCCCAAAGTGGAGGGCACAGTAGACTTGAGCGGCATCACCCTGGCAGACCTGTCTGCCGCGGCGCTGGCACTCTTCAACCAGGATGCGCTGAAACCGGCTCTTTCCAGCGTGGTGGCTGCCCCACGCATCACCATCCGCGAAAAGATCGCCCACATCGCCTCCGCTCTGCGCCGCCAGAAAAACGTCACCTTCCTCTCCCTCTTCAACCGGCGCCGCACCCGCCTCGAGATGGTCGTCACCTTCTTAGCCATGCTCGAGCTGGTCAAGCGCCACCTGGTCAACGCCTCGCAAGACTCGCTCTTTGGGGAAATTGCCATCGAGCGCACCAATGACTGGGACGATTCGCTGGATTTCGAAACTGAGTTCGGCGAGTAAGCCGCCTAATTCATCACTTCTTTACGCCTCCTTCACCAATTCTTCATATCTTTTGGGTATCATCTGTGTGTAAGCAGAGGTAGTCAACCCCTACCTCAAACCAACCCATTTCAAGAAGGTAGTTTCGTATGGCGACAAAAATGGTATCAAAACAAACCCAAAAGAACTGGTGGATTGACGCCACCCTCCTGATCAGCGCCATCGTGGCTGTTCTCACCGGGATTTACTTCCTCTTCCTGCCGGTCAACGGGTACCAGGGCGGACGCAACCCTATGTACAACGTGCAGGTGCTGTTTGCCCGCGCCACCTGGGACGATCTGCACACCTGGGGCGGGGTGGTGATGATCTCGGCCGCTCTCATCCACCTGACCATCCACTGGCCCTGGGTGACCAGCATGGCTCGGCGCATTGGGGCCAGCCTGACCGGTAAAGGCGGCACGCTCAACAAACAAGGGCGCTGGAACTTGATCCTCAACACGGTCGTTGCAATCAGCTTCCTCCTCACCGCCCTCAGCGGCGTGTACTTCCTGTTCTTTCCCGGCGGGTACCAGGCAGCCGACCCTCTGCTCTTGTTCTCCCGAACCACATGGGACCTGATCCATACCTGGGCAGGTGTGGCGTTCATCTCTGCGGCCATCCTCCATTTCGTCATCCACTGGCGCTGGATCGCCAACGTGACCAAAAAGATGGCCCGGATGCTCGTCGCCTCCCCTACCGCCGACCCCTCCGCTCCCGCCGCCAAGGCCTGAGCCTATCTCAAATAACCTGCACCTTCCACTTAGAAAGGTAGATCAACATGTTCAAGAAAATCATCACCATCGTTGCATTAGTCGCCGTCATCGGCGTGCTCATTTGGGGCGGGATTATCCGCACCCAGGCCAAGGCCACCAGCGAAAACGAAGCCATTGGCCAAGACGGTCGCAGCGGCGAAACCACTTCGGTCGCCCAGACGGTCGAAGTCGCTTCATCCACTGAGCAAAACCGTGAAGGCAACGGCAGCGGGCAGAACAGCAACGGCCGCAGCGAGGCCGAATCGCACGACTCGGTCAACGTGTTCTCAACCACTTCCGGCGACTTGAGCGCCGAGGAGACCGCCGCTCTGCTCTATATGCGCGAAGAAGAAAAACTGGCCCACGATGTCTATGTCACCCTGTATGCGCAGTGGAACCTGCCCGTATTCCTGAATATCAGCCAGAGCGAGCAGGCGCACACCGATTCCGTCAAAGCCCTGCTGGATCACTATGGGCTGAGCGACCCCGCTTCCAGCGAAATCGGCGTGTTCACCAATCCTGACCTGCAGGCGCTCTACACCGATCTGATCGCCCGCGGCAGCCTTTCTCTGGCAGACGCGCTCAAGGTGGGCGGGGCAATCGAAGAGATCGATATCCTCGACCTGCAAGAGCGCCTGGCCCAAACCAGCAACCAGGACATCCAGAATGTATTCAACAACCTGCTCAGCGGCTCCTACAACCACCTGCGGGCCTTTGTCTCCACCCTGAGCAACAAGACGGGCGAAACTTACCAGCCCCAGTACCTCAGCCTCGAAGCCTACCAGGCCATCCTCAGCGCTGCCAGCGGCAACCGCGGCGGGCAAGGCGGCAATGGCGGTGGGGGCCAGGGTGGCGGCGGCGGCAAGCCCTAATCTACTCCTGATACACAACATTCCCAATCGGAGGTAAAATTTCTGTAATTGTGACCGGCATTGCCTCGTTGGCGAGGCGTTCATGGCGTATGTTGGAAGCAGACAGGAAATGCACCAATATGACCAACCGTCTGGAAAACGAAAACTCTCCCTACCTTCTCCAACATGCGGGCAATCCGGTTGACTGGTATCCCTGGGGGCCAGAAGCGCTAGAGAAAGCCCGCACAGAAGATAAGCCCATCTTTCTCAGCATCGGCTATGCCGCCTGCCACTGGTGCCATGTGATGGCCCACGAATCCTTCGAGGATCCTGCCACTGCTGCGTGGATGAATCAGCACTTCATCAATATCAAAGTAGATCGCGAAGAACGCCCGGATCTGGACAGCATCTACATGCACGCTGTGGTGGCTATGACCGGCCAGGGCGGCTGGCCGATGAGTGTGTTTCTCACCCCAGATGGCAAACCCTTCTTTGGCGGCACTTATTTCCCGCCCGTTCGCCGTTACAACATGCCATCTTTTAACGATGTGCTGCAAACCATTGCCCAGTTATGGCGCGAGGACCGCCCTCGCCTGCTAGAAAGCAGTCTGCAGCTCAGCGAAATCTTGCAGCAAACGCCCATCCTGGGCCAGGCCGCGCTGCACTGGGGCGAGGAGCAGCTCAAACAGGCTACCACCACCCTGGCCCAGAGTTATGACTGGACAAGCGGCGGTTGGGGCAAGGCGCCCAAGTTTCCGCAGCCCATGGCAATCGAGTTTTTGCTGCGCCAGGCCACGCGCGGCGATGCGCTGGCCCGCGATATGGCCATTCACGCCCTGAAAGCGATGGCCCGCGGCGGTATGTACGATGTGGTCGGAGGGGGCTTTGCCCGCTATTCCACCGACGATCAGTGGCGCATCCCGCATTTCGAAAAGATGCTCTACGACAATGCGCAACTGGCGCTGGCCTACCTGCATGGCTGGCTGGTCAGTCGAGAGCCGCTGTTCCGCCAGGTGTGTGAAGAGACACTGGATTTTATTCTGCGCGAGATGACCCATCCACAAGGCGGGTTCTACAGCAGCCTGGACGCCGACAGCGAGGGCGAAGAAGGCAAATATTACGTTTGGACACTGCCCGAAATCCAATCTGCGCTGAGCAACCCACAGGAGGCTGCCTTTGCTTGCACCGCCTACCAGATCACCCAGGCGGGAAACTTCGAGGGAAATAACGTTTTACAGCGCGCCCTCACCGACGCTGCATTGGCGGAGCAGTTCAACATATCACCAGAGGAAGTGCCCGACCGGCTGGCTGCCATCCATGCCCGTTTGCGCACTGCCCGCTCCAAGCGCACCCGCCCGGGCACAGATGATAAAGTGCTGGTTTCGTGGAACGCCCTGGCATTGACTGCTTTTGCGGAGGCTGGCCGCTACCTCAACCGAGCGGACTATCTGGATGCCGCCAGGCGCAGCGCAGCTTTCTTGCTCCAAGAAATGTACCAGCCGGGGCGCCTGTTGCGCTCCTGGCGCGCCGGCCAGGCTCGCCACAACGCCTTTCTGGAAGATTACGCCGCTTTGATCATCGCCCTGCTGGCCCTCTACCAATCGGACCCTAATCCCACCTGGTACACATCTGCCCTGCGGCTGGCCAATGAAATGATCACCCACTACATCGATCCTCAGGGAGGATTCTTCGATACGCGCGACGATCACGAGACGCTGCTCTATCGCCCCAAAGAGCTGCAAGATAACGCCACCCCCTCTGGCAATGCCCTGGCTTCCCTGGCCCTGCTCCAATTATCTGCCTTCGGTGAGCAAGGCCGCGATCGTGACCTGGCTGAGGCGATGTTAGGCGCCATGCAAGAGGCCATGCTACGCTATCCCGCGGCTGTTGCGCAATGGCTGTGTGCTGCCGATTTTGCCCTGGGACCGGTTGCTGAGGTCGCCATCCTGGGCGACCCGGCAGACGCCCGCACCCAGGGCTTGCTGCAGGCGCTGTGGGCTGCCTACCGCCCCCGGCTGGTTGCCGCCTCCAGCCCATTCTCGCTTGGCCCAGCCGGCCCACCCCTGCTGCAATCCCGCCCCCTGCGAGACGGTCAGCCCACCGCCTACGTGTGCCGAAACCTGATCTGCCAGCAGCCCGTTACCCGGCCCGCGGATCTCTTGGTCCAGTTGTAAAAAAAAAGAGTGTCGGGCGGCGCTATGCGCCGCCCGACACTCTTTTTAAGCAATCTAACAAGTTACTCGATCACCAGCGTCACCGGGCAGTGGTCCGAGCCCATCACCTCGTCGTGCACCAGCACATCTTTCACGCGCTTGGCCAGCGCCTCAGAGACGAGGAAGTAATCCAACCGCCAGCCGATATTCCGCGCCCGGGCATTGACCCGGTAAGTCCACCAGGTATACTGCACCCGCTCGGGATAGAGCATACGGAACACATCCACAAAACCGTGCGCCAGGTAGTGGTCGATCCACACCCGCTCTTCCGGTAAGAAGCCAGAGGTTTCCTGGTTCTCCTTGGGGTTGCGCAGGTCGATCTCCTGATGAGCCGTATTGAAGTCGCCGCAGATCACGATCTGCTCTCCAGCGGCGTGCAGCCCATCGCAGATCTCCAGCAGGCGGGCGTAAAACCCCAGCTTATAATCCACCCGCTCCTGGCCGCGTCCCCCATTGGGGAAGTAGATGTTATACAGCAAGAAGTCCGGAAAACGCGTGCGGACAACCCGCCCTTCTTCGTCAAACTCAGGCAAGCCGATCCCCAACTGGGTTTCCAACGGCGCTCCCCGGCAGAAAGTCGCCACGCCGCTGTAGCCAGGGCGTTGCGCCGGGTTCCAGGCCGGCTGGTAGCCATCGAAGAGAGCGTGCTGGGCCTCGGTTAGCTGCTCGGGCCGCGCCTTGATCTCCTGCAGGCAAACCACATCCGGTGCGAAAGTCTGCACCCAGTTCCAGGCGCCCTTCTCCAGTGCTGCGCGTATCCCGTTGACATTCCAGGTGGTAATTCTCACCCAAAATCTTCCATCAAAGAGATCGGCACCACACCCACACCAACGATCCCTGGTCCAGTGTGCACGCCCAACACCGGCGAAATACGCTCGATTTCCAGCTTGGCTACACGCAGACGCGCCTGGAGCATACTCGCCAAAATATTGGCTTGTTCAGCAAAGCGTCCGTGCAGCACCGTGGCCCATACAGGCGTCGTGGGGCTGTATTTGGCAGCCACGCTATCTACCAAAATTTCCAACGCCTTTGGGATGGTGCGCGCCTTGCCCACTGTATCGTATTTCCCATCCGCGCGATCCACATGGATCACCGGCTTGAGGCGCAGCAGCGAACCTGCCAGAGCCTGCACCCGGCCAATCCGGCCGCCGCGGGCCAGGTAATCCAGCGTTTCCAGCGTATAGATCAACTCGGTCGATTGCTGGATCTTGTGCAGCCGCTCTAAGATGGCCTCGGGCTTCCACCCAGCCAGGATGCCCTTGGCGGCGGCCAAAACCTGGAAACGCTCTCCGCCTGACAGGGTCAGCGTATCGACCAAATGCACCTTCGCCTCAGGTACCTGCGCCGCCCCCAACTGCGCCGATTGGATCGTTCCGCTCAACCCAGAAGAAATATGCACTGAAAAGATATCTTCGCCCAATTCCGCCAGCTTGCGGTAGATATCGGCGAAAATACCAGCCGAAGGCTGAGCAGTGGTCGGAAAGCGTGGCGCCATTGCCTCCAGCCGATTATAGAAATCGTCTGCGGTGATATCATCCGAGTTGACTTCGCCCTCGGGGAACTGAATAAACAACGGTGCAACCGTGATGTTATACTTTTGGATATCTTCTTGCGGCAGGTCAGCCGCGCAGTCCGTCACTAGTTTCATCGCATCTCTCTCCTCGTGAACACGAATTTGCAGTATCATCTCAATAACTTGGGGAGTGGGGAGTTTTGTGCGTGCTGCGCACGCACAAAACTCCCCACTTCCCCCTTCTTTTTGAGAAGATACAATTTGCAGAATTAAAATATTTTACCTCAAAATTGTGTTAAAATGCAAACTTACGGACTTCTCAGCTTTCCCTAAGAATTGGCGAGGTAGGTAAATGAAAAACATGATCCAATCTCTCAAAGGTACGCGCGACTTTTACCCCACAGAAATGGCGGCCCGCACGTGGCTATACCAGGTATTACGCCAGATTTCTGAATCGTTTGGCTACCAGGAATACGATGGCCCCTTCCTGGAATCGATCAACCTGTACGCGGCCAAGTCGGGCGAGGAATTGGTTAAGGAGCAATCCTTTGTTTTCCCCGACCGCGGCGGCGATCTGATCACCCTGCGCCCCGAGCTGACCCCCAGCCTGGCGCGCATGGTCGCTGGACGCCAGGGGCAGTTAGTGTATCCCCTGCGCTGGTGGTCGTTTGGCCCCTTCTGGCGCTATGAGCGCCCGCAGAAAGGCCGCACACGCGAGTTCTTCCAGTGGAACGTGGATATGATCGGCGCCAACAGCCCCGAGGCAGATGCCGAGCTGATCGCCATTCTGGTCACCTTTTTCCGGCAGGTGGGCCTGGGCACCGAAGATGTGCTGGTGTGCATCAATAACCGCCGCCTGCTGGATGCCCAACTCAGCGGCATGGGCATCACCCCGGAGATGAAACCGTCCATCTCGCGTTGGATTGACCGCCGCGACAAAATGAACCCCGAGGCCTGGGATGCCTACGGCCTGGAGAGCGGCCTTTCTGCCGCGCAATTGGTTTTAATGAAGGAGATGCTTGCCAGCCAGGATCTTTGGCAGCAATCCGATGAATTGGTGCGTCTGTTCTCTGCCCTAGAGGCCCTGGGGGTGAGCGCCTATGTACGCTACGATCCCGGCGTGGTGCGGGGATTAGATTACTACACCGGCACCGTCTTTGAGGCCCAAGATGTGCGCGGCGACGTGCGTCGCGCCATCCTCGGCGGCGGGCGCTACGATAACCTGCTGGCAGATGTGGGCGGCGAGCCCCTGCCGGGGGTTGGCTTTGCCATGGGCGATGTGGTCATTGGCCTGATCCTGGAAAGCAAGGGGCTGCTGCCCGCCGATCTGGGTAAATGCCCTGCGGATGTAATTGTCACCGTCTTCGATCAGGAGCGCCAGGGTGCTTCCCTGTCCCTGGCCGCCTCCCTGCGCCAGGCTGGGCTCAACGTGATCTGCTACCCCGAGGCCGCCAAGCTGCCCAAGCAGTTCAAGTATGCTGACCGCCTGGGCATCCGCCTGGCTGCGGTCATTGGCCCAGATGAAGCCGCCAACGGCACCGTGACGCTCAAAGATTTATCCAGCGGGGATCAAACCACCGTTGCCCGCGCGGAAGCGGCACAACACCTGAAAGAGATGCTGGGCTAAGGAATCCCGCTTCATTAACATACAACAAACAAGGCAGGCAATCGTACTTTGTACGATTGCCTGCCTTGTTTGTTAACAATAGTGGGCTAGCCCAGGTTCACGGTGCAGCCCAGCCCGGGCACCTCGCTGGCGTATAACCAGCCGTCCTCCAGGCGAAAACTTGCCTGCGTGGGATCCTCTGCCAGCGAGAGGTAACCGTCCAGGTCGCCGTAGCGCACACTGGGACTGCTGAGGGCAAAGCTCAGCCCGGCAGACGTCATCAGCGCCGGTTCGATCACGCACGAAACCATCGTCACCAGGCGCGCCGCCCGGATGATTGCGTCGATCTGCTGGGCGCAGCGCAGCCCGCCACAAGCCGCCACTTTGACCGCAAAGCCCTGCACGGTGTGCTGTGCAGCCAGCTCCAGCGCCGAGGCCGGGTTGGTAACGCTCTGATCCGCCAGGATGGGCACCGGGCTTTGCCGGCTGACCTGCCCCAACCCCACCAGATCCTCTGCCGGGGTTGGCTGTTCCAGCATCTCAATATCCCCTTGCAAGGCACGCGCCACATCCAGCGCATCCTGCACCGTGTAGCTCCCGTCTGCATCCAGGCGCAGGGTCAGCTCGGGCAGGGCGCCGCGGATGGCGCGCACACGACGTACATCCTCCTCGGGGTCAGCCCCGCCCTTGATCTTCAAGATGCGAAAGCCCAGCCTGGCGCGTGCCCGGGCATATCCTACACTGTCTTCCAGTCCCTGCAAAGGGATCGTGACCGAGGTCTGAATGCGGCTGCGGTAACCGCCCAGCAGGCGGTAAAGCGGCATCCCTGCCGCCAACCCCAGCAGATCATGAAAAGCCAGGTCAAATGCGCCCAGCGCAGGGAAGACTGGCCCAGAAGCCTTTTCTAACTCTGCCAGGGCAAACTCCATGTTCAGAGGATTCAAGTCTTTCGCCAGCGCCGCACAGGCCCGGCAGGCGCGCAGCACTGTTTCAGCGTCATACCCGGTCAGCGCGGGATGCGCCACGCTGCAACCCCAGGCGTTATGCCCCTGGCGCGTCTCGATGCGCACAAAGATCGCCGTCACCTGGCGGATCTCTGCCATACGGCCCATGCGTACAGGCTCCTTGAGATGAAGTTCAACCGGGGTCACTTCTACCTTGGTGATCTGCATGGCAAGTCCTCCTGGAATAAATTATACCCTAACGGGGTTTGGAGTGTGAACGGGCGGCGAAGCCGCCCATTCACACTCCCATGATTGGTTGACAAAGGAACCGGGCTGGCGTAAGATACCCTCATCAAAAACAGTCGCGGAGAAGAAACCAATGAGCATCGACAAAATCAGCAACACCAACCGTGAACGCTGGAACGCCCTGGCAAATGCCAATGTAGAGTGGTCGCAGCCCCGCCTGGATTATTCCATCGAAGAGGCGCGCCAACAGATCGGCCGCCACGGCATCTTGCAGGATGTGGCTGGCAAGCGCGTGCTCTGCCTGGCCAGCGGCGGCGGCCAGGATTCGGTCGATTTTGGCTTGCTGGGGGCAGAGGTCACCGTGTTCGACCTCTCCGATATTCAACTGGAACGCGACCGCCAGGCTGCCGCTCACCACGGCCTGAAAGTGGCCACCTACCAGGGCGATATGCGCGACCTTTCGGTTTTCCCGGCCAACTCCTTTGACATCGTCTGGCAAGTGTACTCGTTGAACTTTGTGCCCGCGGTGGAGCCTGTCTTCCGCCAGGTGGCACGCGTGCTGCGCCCGGGCGGCATCTATTTCATGCAGTTTGCCAACCCTTTCATCCAGGCGGTGGACGACGAAGCCTGGGACGGCAATGCTTACCCGCTCAAGTATCCTTACATCGATGGCGAAGATCTTACCTGCTACTTCCCCGATTGGGACGTGCCCCAGCCCGACGGTGCGCAGATCACCCTGTCCAGCCCCCACGAGTTCCGCCACACCCTGGGCACGGTGCTGAATACCATGCTGAGCAGCGGCTTCATCCTGCTCGGCTTATGGGAATGGATGCAGCACGACCCGGCCCCCCAGCCCGGCACCTGGCCACACTTCACCCAGGTTGCCCCACCCTGGTTCGATTCCTTCTGGCGGCTGGAGAAGAGCGACGAGATGTAGCCGCCGCACAGTCAAGGAGAGCCGAGATGGCTATATTCCGAGATATACTGTCCACAAAGGCGCCTCGTGTATATCGATATTGATGCTTCCGGTTGTACTGACACCTGCCGCCATTGCGCACGCGATGGCCGCCCTCCCTACGGCAGGCAGTTTTCCCTGGATGAATTGCATGTCATCCGGAACGAATGGGGGCCGCTGGTAACTTATTGCTACGAGCCCACCGCCCACCCAGACTTTCCCGATATCTACGATCCGCTCATCGCTGTTAACCATGGCGGCTGGCTGGTTACGAACGGCTACGGTCTCGCCAAGCGCGCGGACCACGCCATCCTTTTCGAACGCATGCGCGCCATGGGCTTCCACACCCTGTCCTTGACTCTCCACGGATTGCAAGAGCACCACGATTGGTTTGTTTGTAGAAAAGGCGCTTTTGAGGATATCCTCCAGGCAACCCGCAGAGCCCAGAAGGCTGGCTTCTGCACCCTATGGCAAATCTTCGTCGACCACAAAGGTCTGGATGATATTGCTGCCCTGATTGCACTGACGCGCCAGGAAACCCAGGAAGATCCTTGCCACATCGGCATCCCCTATCACCGCGTGAGCCAGCGCCTCTGGCAATATGAGCGTTGGCGGCCCACCATGCAGGATATCTGCGATCGGCAAATCGATCAACTGATGCCCAACTCGGATAAAAACAGCCTAGCCCACCCGGAAAAACTGACCGCAGCAGCCTGGCTTGAGAAATGGCAAAGCACGCCTGGGGCAGACGATTTCAGGCACCCCTTTGAGCCGCCCACATGGCCCCCACAAGCATCCACCGAGATGCTGTCACTGTACATACGGCAAGACCGCAAAGTGTACTTCGACCCAATCTGCGCGCCGCCGATTTGTCTTGGAAAGTTATCCGAAGGAAGGGAGAACCTCCTCCACCGGCTCGAAAACATCCAGGCTCCCGAACATATCCATATCGACCCCCAAACCATCCAGCTACCGCTTGCCGAGCAAGAGCAGTTGCATCCATCGGGCTTCAGTGTCCGCTACAAAGCCATTTCCAAAGCACTCCACACAAAGGAGAGCCAAGATGTCCATTGACCGCAGCAAGCGCACCACATTCGATCAGGTCGCCGATCTGTACGATGAGACCGCCTCCACTTATCCCGAGGAATTGATCGACGATATCTTGAGCCTATCAGGGATCCGCGGGCAAGCCCGCATCCTGGAAATCGGCTGCGGCTCCGGCAACGCCACCATCTCCTTCGCCCAGCGCGGCCATCCAATCCTCGCCATCGAGCTGGGCGAGCGCCTGGCAGCTTTGGCAGCCCGGCGCTGCCAGGCTTATCCTGAGGTGCGCGTCCTCAATATGGCTTTTGAAGATTGGTCCGTAGAGGAAAACGCCTTCGATATCGTCACTGCAGCCGATGCGCTCCACTGGATCCCGCCGCACATTGCCTACCCCACCGCAGCCAAGGCCCTGAAAGCGACCGGCCATGCCGCCTTCTTCTGGCGCGTTCCCATCGACCCGGCTACAGATTGGTCCAGGGCTATCGACCAGGTTTACCTGGAGGTCGCTCCAGGGTTTGCCAACCCCAATAAGCGCTTCACGGCCGAATGGATGGTAGATATCATCACCACGAATTTCCAGGCCAGCGGTTGTTTTGGCCAGGTGACCACCCGGCAGTATTTCTGGCCCGAAACCATCACCACAGAGAAATTCATCAAAGGCCTGCGCACCTTCTCCATGCACAAGGATATGGACGACGAGACCAGGCGCAGGCTCTACGCCGCCCTTGAAACAGTGCTCGATCAGTACGGCGGCAAAATAGAACAGCCCAACTCGGTCATGCTGTTCCATGCAAAGGTGAAGAAATAACAGGAGTACGCCCCGTGTCCACCTTCGAATTGATTGGCTTTGACGCCGACGACACCCTCTGGCACAACGAGCGCCTGTACTTGGAGGCACAGCAAAAATTTGCCCAATTGCTGGCCCATTACCATGACCCAGAATGGGTACGCCAGTGTCTTTTCGAAACCGAAACGCGCAATATGCAGCATTACGGCTACGGCATCAAAGCCTTTGCCCTATCTCTGATCGAGACGGCCATTGAACTGACCGAAGAGCGCATCTCCAGCCGGGAAATCCAAGAAATTGTTGGCTGGGCCAAGCTTATGCTCAACGCCGAGGTGGAATTGCTTCCCGGCGCAGCCCAGGTCGTGCCCCAATTAGCCCAGCGCTACCGGCTGATGGTTGTCACCAAAGGGGATTTGCTCGACCAGGAGAGAAAAATCATCAAGTCTGGCTTAGAGCCATGTTTTTCGATCATTGAAGTGGTGAGCGATAAAACACCTGAGATTTACCGGAAACTGCTCGACAAACACGCCGTTGACCCGAACCGCTTCCTGATGGTGGGCAATTCCCTGCGCTCCGATATCCTGCCCGTGTTAGGGCTGGGCGGCAGCGCCGTCTACGTCCCCTACGTCACCACCTGGCTGCACGAGGCCGCCGATGAGCCTGGCCCCAGCCAGGCAGGTTATTATCCATTACGCAGCCTCGAAGAATTACCCTCCCTGCTGGAGCAGCTTGAAGAAAAGGGGCATCATGTCCAAACATCATAAAGACCCCCGGCTGGAAGCGCTCGAACAAGGCCAATCGGTCACCTGGAAAGTGCCCGAAGGCGGTGACCTCGCCTCCATGCGGAACGCAATCAAGCATGGGCAATCGCTCACCTTCGCACCAGTAGCAGACTTGCGAGAGATTCAAGTAGGCGATATCGTCTATGTGAAATGGCATGGCAGCCACATCATGCACCTGGTGCAGGAAATACGGGGGGATCAGTTTCTCATCGCCAACAGCCTCGGCAAGATCAACGGCCGGGTCAGCGGAGATGCTATCTTGGGCCGCGTCACCCAAATCACCGACCCCGAGGCGAGCCCCAGCCTGCCCGAAATGCTGGAGCAGTTGGAAACGGCTTACCGGCAGTTGCACGAAAAATCACATGCCGGTGAAGAGGATATGCAACGCTTGCTCACGGTGGTGGACGATCTGCGCTGGTACGCCAATCGCCTGGGGAGCGAACGCTGGAACCAGATACCACGCCCCAACAAATGGAGTTTCGAACAAAACGTGTGGTACTTCACCAAACAAGCCCGCGACGCTACTCTCTCAGCCTCACCTCCACCACTGCAATATTTCATCGATCACGGCAAAGAGTGTGTGGGGCTGGCAGCCGAGATCATCGCGTTATTAGAATACGGTGAGGCATATTAAGCTCAGGAGAATTCACCATGACAAAAAACATCCTCATCCTCAAAGGCAGCCCGCGCCAGCACGGCAACAGCGCCACACTGGCGGAGCGCGCCGCAGACGGGGCGCGCGAGGCTGGCGCCCAGGTCGAGAGCATTTATCTTCACGAGCTGCAAATCTTGCCCTGCAACGCCTGCGATTTGTGCACCGAAACCGCCGAATGCGTCATCGAAGATGATATGACCCCCCTCTACCCCAAGCTGGCTGCCGCCGATGCCATCCTGCTGGCTACGCCGGTGTACTGGTTCACTTACAGCGCCCAGTTAAAGCTGTGCATCGACCGCTGGTACGCCTTCCAGGGCCACCGCTGGCAGGAGGTGTCTCACAAACCGTTCGGCGTCATCCTGACTTATGGCGATACCGACCTGGAAACCTCCGGCGGCATCAACGCCATTCACACCTTCGAGACGATGTGCCGCTTCTTGAGGAGTGAGATCGTCGGGGTCGTGCATGGCTCGCTGTCCGATCCGGGCGACGCCGCAAAGCACCCCGAGCTGCTTCAGCAGGCCTATGCCCTGGGTCAGCGATTGGCGCAGATATCCCCCTAGCGACCAAAATCCTTCTTGGAATCTCTCGCTTTTTCGGTCATAAATCCCCCGCTACCGCCGCTTCACCGCCTGACTGGAAGAGCTGAGCAAGCGCTCCGGCGTCGAGAATGTACACCCGCACCGCAGCCGTGCAGTTCATCTCGCCTTCGTCGCTCCCCACCCCACAACAACCCTTTACCCCAATTTGCGCCTCCGGGCGAATTAGGGTAAACTGATAGCATATTTTCCATCACACACGAAGCAGGCGCGTGACTGCCGGGGAAGATGAGAAGGCTGCTCGCACTGTTCAGTTGTTGTGCCATCGAGCAACAAACAACTTCATTTTGAGTACGATCGGGAGGATGACAATGATTTCTTTACGCGAAAAAGGTACCGAGAAACCGCTGGGAAGCATCAGTGAGGATCAACTCCAGTTCTTGATCAATCAGCTTGAAGAAGAATGGCTTGAAGATCACGATTATTCGATCACAACTCTCCTGCTGGACAGCTTTGATGCCGAAGGCAGCGAGCCAGAGCTTGTGGCCTTGCTCAGAGCTGCGATGGGAGACAAAGAAGAGATCGAAATTATCTGGAGCAAGTAGGTTTTCGCCGCTCCACCCCATTCTGGATCTGTGACAACGATGGTTTCTGACCCAGACTGGCAGCGCATCCGCGCCAACCTGTTTCCGGCTGCTATCCGGGCCGTTGAGCCATGGCAGGAATTTCCCTGGCACAGCAGCTCAGGCCGAGGATTCGACACGCATAAGCCTCACTCCTCCCAGGCGCTGGCGATTGACGTTTTTGGCACACTCCAGGGAGCACCATCCAAAGGTGCCATTCTCAACGCCCTGGCAGTGCGCCTGGGTCTGCCTGCCAGCATAGAAGGAACTCACCATGCACCTACCCCGCTTTTGGGCAAAAGAAACCTGCTCGGCAAAGGATCCCTACGGCAAGGCCTATGCCCTGGCTGTATGGGGCTGGTCTGACCAGGATGCTCCCAGCGCTCGTCAGATGGCCGTCATCCGCCTGACCGAGCTGGCCCGCAAGGTCGAAACAGGCGACCAACTCAACAGTTATGGCTACGGCGGGGGCGAGCGACCGCTGCGTGAGCCCATCATCCAGCCTGTCGCCGGCGCCGAGGCGCTGATCAGCCGCAACGCCTATGGCGCGCTGATCCTCAACACCGCCAAGATCTTCTTCGCCGATATTGACCTGCCCGAACCGTCTTCTGGTGGTTTGCTGGCTGGCCTGTTCGGCAAGAAAGCGTCCGATCCGGCTGATATGGCCCTGGGCCGACTCCGTGAGTGGCATGCGCGCCAGCCTGACTGGGCGCTGCGCATCTACCGCACCAAAGCCGGTCTGCGCCTGCTGGCCACACATGACCATTTTGATCCAGTCTCCAGCGCCACCCAGCAGCTGCTTGCTAGCCTGGGCAGCGACCCTCTCTACGCCACGCTCTGCCGCAGTCAGGCCTGCTTCCGCGCCCGCCTGACCCCCAAGCCCTGGCGCATGGGCCTCAAAGCCCCGGCCTGGCGCTACCCATTTGAGGATCCTGCTCACGAGCAGCATTTCGAAGCCTGGCTGCAGCGCTACGATGCCCTCACACCACGCTTCGCTGTCTGCCGCCTGCTGGCTGAGCTTGGCCCGCGCAGCCAGACCCCCGAAGCCTCTGCCGTGCTCGCCATCCACGACCGCTACGCCTGTCCGCTCGGGAATCTGCCTCTGGCGTAAGCCCAGCCCCTACATCACAGGCGTTTGTGGCCAGTCAAAGGGTGAAAAACACATGCGGAACTATGGTCAACGGATTTCGGTGGTAGGCACAACGGGTTCCGGTAAAACCACAGTAGCACACGAAATCTCAAATCGCCTGAAATTACCATACATTGAGTTGGATGCGCTGTACTGGGATGAAAACTGGACAGGTGTATCTGATTCGGTATTCCGAGAACGTGTGATATCCGTGATAAAAGCGGAGCAATGGGTCATTGATGGGAATTACAGCCGGATTCGCAGTTTGGTTTGGGAAAGAGCCGATACGGTTGTATACCTGGATTACTCGTTTTGGAGAACTTTCTGGCAATTGTTTACACGTACCATCCACCGATCAATCCAACAAGAAGAGTTGTGGCATGGCAACCGGGAAGATCTCCGCGCATCATTTTTCAGCAAAGATTCGATCCTGCTGTGGATGATCCAAACCTATGCACGGAGACGGAAGCAGTACAGGATGCTTATGCAACAGCCGGAAAATGCCCATCTGTGTTTTGTGCAACTGAAAACGCCTCGAATGACCAGAGAATGGCTATCAAGTATCTCATCCGTCGAAAATTGCGAACAATAAGCCGCACAATGGGCCAAAACAATTAGACCAAAATAGCAAACATACGAAAACAATAAAGGAGTGCTTACATGGGATACGAAGAACTGGAAGATACGCCGTATGGAGGCAAAATTCACATACTAACCGAACCAGCCGATATGGAAAGTCTACCGATTGCCGGACGGAAACTGCTTACCGCCTATCAGTTGGAGCAATTTCTAGGCTTCCCTAGGAGCCTATCAGCACTCGCAGAAACGACAAATCTCTCTTATTTATCGCGATGGCTCAAGACATTGGCACAAGCAGCAGAATGTCGATTGGAAGTCTGTCTGACAGAATATGCTGATCCGATAGTTTTCTTGCGATACAAGCTGGCCGAGAAGTGGAATCCAGCCTTGAGTTTTCAGTTAACTTACGGAATGACTTCCAAAACGCCATCAGTTTTACAAGAAGTATACGATGCGATCGGTCAAGTGAACTTCGATGGGTATGGTTATGCAGGTGGTTTGCTATGCCCTCCAGATGAATACCCGGATCTGGGATCGTATCGTGAATGGCGTGACGAGAACATGCCAGACTATAAGGATTACATGTGTTTCTACGAGAGTTGGACAGGCGACAAACTGCTGGTCAACGCAGACGGGCAGGTCGGCTGGTATGTGCACGACGACGCAAGTGGATGTCGCTTGATTGGGCACTTGGATGATGTGCTGCCGATACTCTTTGGCAAGCTAAATGACGGCAGGCCATTTGGACCAGGCGATATGTGATCATCTTGGTGTAGAGAAACAGTATAGCAAACCGATTGGCCTGTGCTTCACGGGTACACTCTATTTCCACCTTGGAGGCCAAACTGATGGGACTGGCGTGCATGCTGGATAGCGTAGCGGTCGCAAATGGCGCGCCGCATTGAATCTCAGCACCGCTGGGACAGGTATCCCTTTCTCATCCAAACACCCGCCGCTCCGTAGCTCACAACGATCATCCCCAAACCCAGCAGCCCATCGCTCCCATCACCTTGCGGAGGCAGGATCTCTTTTTGCACCCACGGCAGATAGTACCGGATCAGTGGCGGTGTGACCTGCACAATCGTAGTCGCGCTGACCGGCCCCATGCTGTTTGTCGCGGTGACGATAGCCGTATAGGTGCCCGTGGCAACATAGGTATGGGTGACAATCACCCCACTGCCCAAGGTGCTATCGCCAAAATCCCAGGTAAAAGTGATATTGGTTCCAGCAGTGACGGTAGCAGTGAAAGTAGTAGGGTTCCCAACCAGGGTCGGGGAATCATTAGAGGCAAACAGCCCAACAATAGGCGCATCGGCGATCGTGATAGTGTGTGTGTCCGTAAAGGCACCGCCGTAATTGGCTGCCTGGACGGTAAGCGTGTACACGCCTGGCGTAGGCCAGGCAAAGGATGCAGTATCGCTCAGCCCGCCGGTATGGGTGATGGGGTCCTGTCCATCGGCCTGCCAGGTGTAGACCAGCGGCAGAGTGGCGGAAAAAGGCTCTACTGAGGCGAAGAAATCGTAAGATTGATCAGCCCAACCAGAATCAGGCCCGGCGAGGGTCACGGTGAATGGAATCAAACTGACATCGATAACCACCTGAGCGATATTTGAATTTAAAAATCCATCGGAGGTGTGGTAATTGAATATATCTGAGCCAATATACTCCGGCTCGGGCAAATAGTTGAAAGATCCGTCGGGATTGAGGGTCAGCAAACCATGCTGAGGCCCCAGGTCAAGCAGCGCGATCAGCTGATCACCGTTCGGATCCAGATCGTTCCCCAGTATACCAGGTGCAGGAACGCTGAGCAGGTGGTCTGCCCCCATGCCATAATGATCTGAAACTGCCTGTGGCGCCGCGTTTAATATCGTTACCGCTATTGTAAATTGATCGTTCAATGGATTGAAGATGGTGATGGCCTGGGTGGTTGTGATGGTAGCGGTATTCACAATGCTGTAACCGGCAGGCAACGGAACGGTAACTTGCCCCGTGATGGTGATGACACCGCTCGCCCAAGGTGGAAGGTTGGGGAGTTCCCAGGTGGAGAGCGTACCTCCCGAAGGTGTAATCGGCATGGTGCTTTCGATGCTCAGGTTGGATAATTCAAGGGGTAGTTGATCGACCAGCAGCACCTGTGTCGCGGTCAATCCGGCGTAGTTGCCTACATCCAGAACATAGGTGATCGTTTCGCCTGGCAGCACCTGACCAGGAACAGCCGACCCGCGCAAGCGGAAATCAACGCCCCATGGATCAAAGAAGGAGCCGCTGTAATTGATCTGCACATCACCCGATAATATGACCTCTACGTTCCAACCAATCAATTGTGCATTGACCGTCGAAAAGATGCTCAGTGCAATCTCTCCTGTTGGCACATAGAACGTGCCTTCGTACACAGCGGTCTCATTTCCATTAATATAGACGGAACCCGAGTTCATTGGGTCCATGTAAACCAGCAAATCCACCAGCCCGCTATCGTCACCGACGCCAGGACGAGGTGCAGTAAAGTACTGGCTGGCATCAGCCATCATACGCAAATCGCCATCCGCCATGTAGATCGTCACGCCATCGGCAAACAGTGAACCAGACAACCCCCCATAGAAATCGCCCGACAGGCAGTACAGGCCCGGCTGCATGATTAATGAGCCGCTATCCGAGTTAATGCTATCGTAGTTGCCCGGCTCGATGGAGCCCCCACCCGTATGTGCGCCAAAATAAGGCAGCTCGCTGCAGCGCTGTGAAATATCGTCGAGAGAATTGGTCTGTAGAGAGATGATGTCATCAACGAGCAACGGGGTTGGGTCGAACGTTCCCCCCATACCACCAGGTGGATCGCTAGAATAGTAAATGCCCCCATCTGTGACCGTCACAGATGGGCCGCCATCGCATCTCAGGCAGCCGTTTACATAGATACCGCCGCCATACGCTCCGCCGCCATTAATGGTCAAATCCGTGCCGTGGAAGCCCAGACCATTCATCATGCCTGAACAAGGAGCCGGATTTAAGGCGACCAGCGAGTATTCTGACAGCAGCGCGGGGGGCGGTAAAATGACCGCGGACGGAGAAAAAGAAGGTGCTGTCTTTGCCAGTGAGACCGCCTGGGATGGGGATAAATCCCTGCTGAAGAGATAAACCAACGATAGGGTTGCCGCTGTTAGAACAAACGCCGCTTTCTTCAGGGTTGTTCGGGAAAGAATTTTCATTCGGTAAACCTTGTTGTACCATTTGTCAGACATAGCGCCCCTCATTTCATCTGGTTGAATATGGCCTGTTGATTATGGCACATACAATCTCTCTGGCTCAACACGTGCACCTGTGCCAGGAAGTGAATACCCGCGGCTCACCAACTATTATAACTAACAACCACCTTCTTTTCACTGTTTTTGTATCAGGAACTCATTGTTGGTAATGCAGGATAACATCGTTACAGTATCATGTTCTCCCTCCCCACATGAGTTACCCCCTTTTTCACCCCACACATCCCCCGATGGGGGATGTTACTTTTCGCCCCTCCTCAGGTTATCCTGGTTGCATGGATGAACTCCTGCCCCTCACCTCCGCCCGCCTGGGTCGCCAGCATCGCCCTGTCCGAGGACGCCCCCTGGCAACCCATAACCAGGCCCATTTCCAGCACCTGGGGCACTTACCGCTGACAGCGCTGCCCTATCAGGAGCTTATCACGCTGATCCGGCAAAATTCTGCGTCACAGAAAACCGCCACCTGGCA
This sequence comes from Anaerolineales bacterium UBA6092, assembly GCA_002428565.1. GTDB lineage: Bacteria > Chloroflexota > Anaerolineae > Anaerolineales > UBA4823 > UBA6092. Next base: position 114,618 of record DIXA01000078.1, read on the forward strand.
AGTATTGGAAGAGTAGGCCAGCGGAAAGGCCCATGACGCTATAAGAAGAATGCCTTAGTAATACCCCACCTTGCGCTAACATCCCAAAATCCTTCTTGGAATCTCTCGCTTTTTCGGTTATAATTCCCCCGCTATGGTGCCTGTAGCTCAATGGCAGAGCGCTTGACTGTGGATCGCCGGGAGCGGCTTCCAGTCAAGGTACCTGTCAAGAGCACCCAAAAAGGTGCCCTTGACTGCCCCAAAAACGAATCAAGTGCTCTTAAATCGAGTGCGATCCGCGTTCCGGATCGCATTTTTGCATATTTCCGAGCGCTTGACTGTCGCCTCGAGCCCGCGCGAATTCTTTAACCTTAACGAATTCAGGAGGCTAATATGGACATCGCACTTGACCGGGCAATCCGCGGCTTCAAACTCAGCAACGAGGCCGCCGGTCTATCCCCTAGAACCATCATCTGGTACAACGGCAACCTGCGCCTGTTCCAAAAGTGGCTGGTTATCCGGGGCAACCCAGACCCCCTGCTGGAGCAGATCACCAGTCAGATGATCCGCGAATACATGGTGGAAATGCGCAACGGCAGCCGGGTGACTTTCGAAGATCATCCCTTCCGCCCGCAGGAAGACCATCCCATGGCGCCGCGCACCATCCAGGCCTACCACACCAGCCTGTCGGCTTTCTTCCGCTGGGCGGTGCGAGAAGAGCTGCTCGACTCTTCGCCGATGAAGAACATGCCCCGCCCCAAGGTGCCCCGCTACCTGCCCGACCCCTTCAGCGAAGCGGAGATCCGCGCCCTGGTCAATGCCTGTGACCAGTTCACCGACCGCAGCAAGCTGCGCCTGAAAGCCATGATCCTGTTCCTGCTGGATACGGGCGTGCGTGTGGGCGAACTGCTCAGCGTGAAGATGGCCAACCTGGAGCTGGAGCAAGGCCGGGCACGCGTGATGGGCAAAGGCGCCAAGGAGCGCGACGTCTACTTCGGCAAAGCCACACGCAACGCCCTGTGGCGCTACATCAGCCTGGCGCGCCCCGAACCCTTCCAGCGCGTCGACAACCTGTTCCTGTACCACGACGGACGCCCCATCATCAGCCGCCGTTTCACCTCATGGCTGGAGGAACTGAGCAAGCGCTCCGGCGTGGAGAATGTGCATCCCCACCGTTTCCGCCGCACGGCAGCCGTGCAGTTCATCCGCAACGGTGGCGATCTCTTCTCCCTGCAAAAACTGCTCGGCCACACCACCCTCGAGATGGTGCGCCGCTATGTGGAACTGGCTGCTGAGGATGTCGAGAAGGCTCACCGCCTGGCCAGCCCGGTGGACGGCTGGCACCTTCACTGACTACGCGCATGGACAAGGGCTGGACGGAGGAGGAGGGCGCCTCCGCGTTTGAAATTCAAACCAGGTTAGGAAAGAGAGATGCTGCTATATGGGGCTAGCCTATCGGGCCAAGCAAGATATCAAATGTCGATTTCAAACAATACTGCCCCCTCTAAGGGGAGAAACAGGGGCCACCCCGGTTTTGAGGGCAGCACGCAGTACGGAGAAAACCGAATCCCCAAAAACCACTAACCAGGGATGGCAATCACACGAAAACCGTTTTCACCCCATTGGTATGGGAAAGATCTGCCGAGGATACGTACGCGAGCGTACTCATACGATGTCTTCCATGAGCCGCCACGCAACGATAAATAACGATGAGAATCATCAGAACAGTTCGCCTGCCACTCCCAAATATTGCCCGCCATATCGAAGACACCATATGGTTGGCTGGCGCCCTGCGGATACTGGCCCACTGCCGTTGTGCACCCAATATGGCTTTCCATCACGTTCGCCCGCCGCGCGATCTCCTGCATGTCGCTGGTGGCGTTACCCAACGCATCCCAGGGATAGCGTCCTTCCGGTTGATCGCCGCCCGCGGCAAAAACCCATTCCACATCTGTTGGCAGCCGTACCAGCGCAGGCTGCAAGTTGGGGTTCTGCCATCCTTCTATTAACCCAGCCCAGTGCTTATGTAACCACTTACAATAAGCATTGGCCTCGTACCAAGTGAGGCTTGTCACTGGTGCGTTCTTCCGCTTAATCCCAAACTCACCGTTACCCCATTCCCTGGGGTACACCACCTTTTTCTTGCCAAGCTCCATCTGCAGCCACATCCAACCGTCCTTGCCCCAATCGCCCAATTGATGACACCCTGGTAGCTCACCAATCTTTGGGAAGCCCACCCACAACTTGTATTCGGCAAAATCGGGCGCTTTTAGAAAACGCCGATACAATTCATTCGTCACCGGATACTTCCCAATCCAAAAATTACGCTCCGGAATCTGGATGAAGGTAGCATACTCCGCCAACGGATCGGGGCGCTTAACCCGGGCAGCCGCCGAAGCAGGTTTCCTGGTTTCAGGCTGGGGCTGCGCCGCGGGCTTCGCGACAGGAGTTTTAGGCTGCTCCTGGGCAGGTTTCACGGCTATTGGTTCAGCCACTTCTGGCGCTTTCACCAGCGCCGCGGCTACATCAAACAGTACCCCATCCGGGGCGCGCAGGTACAGCACCGGCGTGCCCCACTCCACATCCTCTGGCAGGCAGTAAATGGCTTTGCGCGCCTCGCCCAACCCGGCATCCACAGCGTAGCCATGCGCAAGTGCAGCGTAGAACTCCTGAGCAAAGACTCGAGCCGCCTTGTCGCTGATCTCAAACTGCATCGCCACCACCGCCGGGATGCCCTGGCGCACCAGGTTCGCCGCCAGGCTGGCAAAGGGATCATCCACCGTGGCACGCGCCCCTTCACAAGCATTCAATACCGCCAATCGCATGGAGCGATGATCATGGAGCAGCACCCCCAAACGTTCTGCACCTACTTTCACACCGCGCCCACTCTCGTCGGTCAGCAACAACACACCCTGTTCTGTCTCCAAGTCCAGGCCGCCATGACCAATAAAGTGAAACACATGATAGGTACCAGAACGCAAAGCCTGGCGTAGTTCGTCCAGCGTGGCGGTCTCCAGCCACCTGATCTGCACTACTCCCTGATCGATTAACGGCCTCAGTGCTTTGCTCAACCGTGCTTTTTCATCCTCGACATCCAATGCCTCGTAACCAGAGGGGCTGGAGACCATCCCCAGAATATGCATGGGAAGATCCACCTTCAGCGGCTTAATGCGCTCGCTGAACTCCAGATAGCGCACCACCGGTGTCTGCACCGACTGCGTCAGGAAGCGTCCCCCGTCGGGATCATACAAGAATTCCCATGGCAGGTTCACCAGTTCAGGAGCATCCTGAAGGCGCAGCCTGATGCGCAACCCGGTCTGCGGGTGCTCTTCGGCCTTATCCAGGCTGCTGCGCAGGCAGTCCCGCACCGTTCCCTGGAACACCGCCTGGTACAGCCCCCCACCCAACTGCCGCGCCGCGGCCAGCTCCGGCGAATCCACCCGCCGCACCTTACGGCGCAAACGCGTCATACGCAGCAGCAGGTTCTCCAACGCCATCGGCTCAAAGGGCAAGCTGAAATCCACTCGCCCCTCCCCGCCTGGTGAGTGCAGCACCTCGGCGCGGTAGCCAGCGTCAGTCTTGGTGATCTTGAGGTCGAAATCGAGGTAGTGAATTGGTTCCATGGGCTAAACCCTTAAGGAATTATACAATGAGATAGAGTTTGTCGGGGACAGCCAGTGGAGTCAGATGTTGATTTGAAGCTCGTTTGAAATTCTACCGATGTTTGGCAATAAGAAAACCGCTATATAGGGCTGCCCCGTCGGGCCAAGGGGGTTTCAAACATTGGCGCAAACTACCACCCAGGAATATTACTTTGATCATCAACAACTGAGAGGTGCTGAAGGCAACTTGCAATCTCATTACAATGTTATTTGCTCTCTTGCCAGTTATAATATACACTATTGATGTATACTCTTCCACGCAGGGAGCGGAAAAGACCTTTGCCGGTAATTTCATAGTCAATCTCGCTCACATGTCGAAAAGGCTATTCAGGAGGTGATTTATGCCTTACGAAGTTCTGGCGACCAGCAAAACCCCAGCATTGATCATTTATGTTTTGGATGTTAGCGCGTCGATGAGTCAGTTTCTGGGCGAGAAACGCCGGATCGAGGTGGTTATGGACGCGCTGCAAGTTACTTTGGAGCGCATGGTTTTTCTATCAACCAAAGGGGGGAAAGTTTCGCCTCGTTACAGGATCGCCATGTTCGCTTATAGCGACCACGTCTACGACCTACTAGATGGGATTAAAACGATTGACCAGGTGGCTCATCTGGGCATCCCAGAACTATCCACGATGAGAAGCACAGATACAGCCCGCGCGTTATTGGAAGTTGAGAAACTATTGCAAAAAGAACTGCCTAATATCGAAACATGCTCTGCTCCCCTGGTGTGTCATATGACCGATGGCGAATTCACAGGCGCAAATCCAGAGCCAATTGTTCAGCGAATTATGCAAATGAGAAACCTGGATGGCAATGTTTTGTTTGAGAATATCTTTATTTCCGATAAGCTTCTTCCTGATCCAATCGCCGACGTGCAAGCCTGGCCTGGAATTTTGAACGATACTGAACTCACAAACCAATACGCGATCAAGTTGCGCACGATGTCTTCGCCATTGCCAGAAAACTACCGGGTGATGATGCTCGAAAACGGCTATCAAATGGCCGAGGGTGCTCTGATGATGATGCCGGGCATGAGTTCCGAATTGATTGAGATGGGGTTTGTCATGTCGATGTCGACCCCTGTTTCTCGGTAAATGTTTACTCTATGACAGAGAACAGCAGAACTCGCGTTTCAACAAAACAAGAGACGCCGACCACTGCCAGACAACGGGCGCGGTTTGGCTACCGTTACGCGTATGCTCGTTCTATGGATTGCAGAACTACTGGCGATACAGGCCAGGATTACCTGATCATTTTCGAACACGAAAGCCGCTTCGCTTTTGCCCTTTGCGATGGGGTTAGCCAGTCATTTTATGGCGATCTAGCAGCCCGGTTGCTTGGAGACGCTTTGGTTGAATGGCTATTCAACCTTGCCTTGCCCATTGACGAAGCTGAACTCCAGGCTAACCTGTCCAACTTCCTGCAACTTCTAACTGTTCATGCCGGCGAGCAGGTCAGCGCTTATCAACTACCCGAGAATCTCAGCCTGATGTTAAAAAACGCCCTGGATAAAAAAAGGGCGATTGGCAGCGAGAGCACTTTTATCGTTGGGCTAGTGGACGTTGATGCGAACACCGTCATTTTGGCGTGGATGGGAGATTCAAATATCCGCATCTGGGGAAATGAAGGGGAGCAAACAGCCCAATTAGGGGATACATTCCTGAAACGCGAACGCTGGTCTACTGCAAAAGGCCCGGTAGGCCAGGCCCACGTTTTCGTGGGCTCAACAGAACAGATTGTTCATTTTGCTGCCTACTCAGATGGGTTGGAGAAACTCAACCAGCGGTTTGAGGCTGGATCGCCAAGCAATCGTTCCATTGATTTACAGATCAGCGAAGCCGGCGAAGACGATATGAGTTTTGTCGAATTCTGGCTAGGGCAATTACCAGATTTAGATGCGGGTGCTCCCGAAAAACCCCAGGGGGTCAAGGCTCATTACTCAACCGAAATGCTTGATGTGACCTGGCAACCCGTGGCGGGTGCTGCACTTTACGAAGTGGAACTTTGCACCAAGTCGGGTGAAACGATCATCCAACCCACAGCTTCATCTTCACTTCAAATGTCTGCCGAGAAACTGCCGGCAAATGTTCAATCTTTACGGGTCCGCGCCTGGAAACAGGAGGAACCCGGCGAATGGGGCGATGCTTTTGCGGTCCAACCCGAGCCGGTAAAGCCCACTCCCCCGATTGCCCAAGTCGAGGCACCTGCTCCGCAACCGGCACCATCGCTGCCGCTGCCGGTGTTACAACCCGTAATGCCGCCTCCCCCACCTGTGCAGGTTCAGCGCCAGCCCACACCGGTTGCCTCTAGAGTTTCAGCACAACCATCTTCTCGGCCTGTTTCAACACCACCCATCTTGACAAGATCTGCACCGCGCCCAGTTCAGCCTGCAAAACCCTTACCTGCCCGCAATCAATATCAAACCAAAGTGATCCTTGCGCTGGCCGGAATCTTTTTATTGGTGATTGTCTTGGGTGGAATTGGAATTGGCATGGGGATTGGCGCACGGGGGCCAACCAAAACCCCAAAGTCCCAACCGATTTCAACCCTATCAAAGACGAGCCCTGCTCTGCCGGTTTTGAAAACGCCCGAGCCAACCCTGACCGAGAAAGTGCCCGAAACTGCTGCCGAGGCTGGAACGCCAGGCCTGACCGAATCGCCTCAGGCTTCGACAACGCCCGAGACAGAAAGTATCGTCACACAAGTCCCCAGGCAAACTAAAACACCGGAACCATAAACGACTTAGTTGCAAGGCGGCAAGAGATAATGATCAGCGGTGGAGATTAATAATGGAGCAAGTAATTATTACCGTCAATCGGGCAGGGGAGACCCAAGAAATAGATCTCCTGGTTCAACCCGATATGCCCATCTCGCGGTTGGTATCTTATATCGCCGAGGGGCTGCATTGGAACAAGGATAATCGTGGGCAAGCAATCACCTATGATGTCGAAGCCATTCCCCCAGGCAGAATACTGAACTCGCACGAAACTCTGGCTAGTGTAGAAGCATGGGATGGGGCCAGGTTGGTTTTTTACCCTGTTCCAAAGCCTCCAGAGCAGTCCCCCAAAGCCAGCCCAGCGAATATTGACGATAGCAAACCAATCCTCCAACCATCCTCCGAAAGCCCGATCGTCGGACGCAGGGGGATTAAGGCCCCAGACAGACAAACCGGGGAAGATTCCCCTGCAGGTTCGCCCGGATATACCCTCAAACAGATTGATGATGATTAAAAAAGGGAGGCAAGCAACCATAATCAATATATTTCGCACGCAAACCTTAGCAACCTTTATCAAGCAAAATTCTCAAAAGGAGTATCAAATATGCCAAGGATCAGGATAGACCCCCAACAAGTGCGTACAGTAGCCCAAACCTTCAAGCAGAAAAGCCAGGAAAGCCAGCAAATGATTGCGCAGCTGGAAACCCAGATCAACAATATGCAAGCCGAATGGGAAGGCATGGCTGCGCAAAAGTTTTATGGTGATTTTGAGCAGTGGCGCGCCTCCATGAAGCAATTCACCCAGCTTTTGGAGGGAATTGGCCAGCAGTTGGAGCAAATCGCGAATACGATGGCTGCTGCTGACGGCCAGTAAAATGCCGGTGCCAGAGGAAAGGCTTCACAGCCTTTCCTCTGAGGCTCAATTCACTTGTTCATCACCTGAAGGTGAAAAATGACGCGTATACGGGTTGTGCCCGAGAATTTAGACTGCCTGGCAGCAAACCTAAAACAGAATAGCATGCGCTTGTTTAATATGATTGCAGAGATCAATACGGCGTATTTTAATCTGGATTGGGATATACGTGAAAAGGTGCAAAGATCGGCTGATGTGAAAAATGCCGAGACGCGAGCGCGCAGATTATCTGAGGAACTGTTACGGCTGGCCGAATACCTGGCCATAAAAGCGAAAGATTTTGAAAGGGCTGATCCACAAAGCGCCGAACAACTGGCAGTTTTGAGCAATTTAATCAATCAGTTACCGCTCAAAACCATACCCCCGAGCGACAGGTACAAGGCAAATTGGAAAATTGGAGAACGGTGGCCTCTTTACAAAGACTACATACCTGGGACAATACATACAGGTATAGACATTACGCCCAAAAACGAAGCCGATACTTCAATTACGCCAATCGGACCTGGTGAAGTGGTCACAGTTGGAGCGCCACCGAGTACCTATGGTCATTATATTGTCATCAAACATACCCTGGCCGATGGGAGAGAAGTTTTTTCCAAATACGCACATCTTCAAGAACCGCCAAATTTTGCTAAAGGGGCAAATATTTATGGTACAGATACAGTAATAGGAATAATGGGAGACACGGGCAGCGCAAAAGGGGCCCATCTACACCTGGAGGTAACTAATAAATACCCTCCTGTACTCTTAATGAACGGAAAAGACCCAAATGTTCCCTTCTCCCCAAATGGTCCTAGCTATCTTGAGCGCATGAAAGAAGATTATCTCAACCCAGAAGATGTAATCAATGGGAATTTGGGATGGGAATTTAAAGTTCCGCCCAAGGAATGATCTAGTGAACTTATGTTATCATTTTAACCTGCCTCAGTATTATTCCCGGGTTGGACATACCCACTTCCTTTGTCTTATGACTGGTATTAATAATTGGGAGGTGTGATTTGGCGAAAATCAAAGCCACTCCTGAGTTACTTACTTCTTTGTCAGCACAACTTTGCCGTCATGCCAACGAGATCGAAAAAACGGGCAAACAAATGCACGGCGCTATTTGCCAACTTGATTGGGAGTTGCGCCAAAGATCTCAAATTGAAATGGTTAGTGAGAGAGCAAGTCAGTTAGCGCAAACTCTGGCATCCGAGGCAAATCGAATGGCCAAGTTTGTCGAACATAAAGCCCAGGAGTTGGAACAAGCGGATCAAAGAACTCAACCAGGCCCTACCCCCGCGCCAACTCCTAAACCTTCCGGTGCAGAATACTCCAGCCCAAAACCACAAGAACGCGGACAAGTTGATCGAAATAATCAGCCCATTCCAGGACCAACTCCAACCCCGACCACTAGTATTCCAGAAGATGCTAAAGATGGAAGCGCCAGTAAAGCCACTCGCCAACTCTTTGATTTTGTGGATGAGTGGTCAACCCCATTTGATTGGATAGGGGAGCACAAAAAAGCCTCGCATCAATTTCACCTGGCAATGCAACAATTAGGTCGCACTTTAAATGATCTTGGTGTTGGCGGGAAAAGAGGAAATATTAAAAGATTAGATGCCTTAGCCAGTTTGATGGAAGGCGATGCCAAGTATGTTTCAGCTCTAGGTGATGTGCTAGCGTTAAATGATTTTAGACACTATTTTTCGGGTGGATTAACGAATTCAGAAATTTGCCGCCAGGCAATTGATGCTTTACTGCCAATTCCAGTTCTCAAAAATAAGGTTGCAGATTGGGCGGTTGCTAAATTGCCATTTCCAAATGGACATTGGAGAGGTTTGATTCCGCCCGCATATTCGGAGTAAAGTGGTTATGCCTTATCGACCAAAACCCAACGACAAACTCACCATCAACACGGTGGAATACACCTTCACCGAGCACCCTGCTGCGCCGGGGATGGCCTATGGTCAAACTGGCCGCCGCGCCACGGTGTACCAGGTGCAGGCTCAGGATGGCAGCCTGCACGCCCTCAAGGTGTTCACCCGCGCCTGGCGTGACCCGCGCAATGCCGCCAGCGCACAGCGCCTGCGCGCCTTCGCCAGCCTGCCCGGCATGCAGGTTTGCGAGCGCACCGTGTTCACGCCTGAAACCCATGCGGAGCTGCTCAGCGCATACCCCGACCTGGAATATGCCGTGCTGATGGCCTGGGTCAGCGGCGAAACCTGGCAAGAAGTTATGCTCAATGGGCGTCCCCTATCGGCGGATCAAAGCCGGGAGATTGGCCTGGCCTTCTTGGGTATCCTGGAACGCATGGAACGCGAAAGCCTGGCGCACTGTGACCTGTCAGGCCCAAACGTGCTGATGCAGTTCTCATCACCCATCCGGGTGGCTCTGGTGGATGTGGAAGACCTGTACGGCCCTGATCTGGCTCGTCCTGACAAGGTGGGGGGAGGCTCATCGGGCTATGCCCACAAGACGGCCCCTAGAGGGCTGTGGCAGGCCAATGCCGACCGCTTCGCCGGAGCGATCCTGCTGGCCGAGATGCTGGGCTGGTGCGATGAGCGTGTGCGGCGGATCGGCTATGGCGAGCAGTACTTTGACCCGGCAGAAGTGCAGCAGAGCAATGAACGCTACCAGGTGTTGTACAGTGTGCTGCGCGAAAAATGGGACAGCGGGGTAGCGGATGCTTTTGCCCGCGCCTGGTTCAGTGAGACATTGGAGGAATGCCCATCCTTTAAGGAGTGGGATCGCCTGCTCAACCCAGTTCCGGTGATGGTCGAGCAGCCCACGCCGGAGCAAGCGGCGCAGGCAAAGGTGGATGAGGCAGAGGACTTGTTGGGGAAGGATGACCTTGAGCAGGCAGTGCTGGTGTTGGATGAAGCCTACATATTAGCCCCCGAAATCGCCGCTGCCACATACGCCAGGGCATTGCTGACCAGAGGCACAACCAAAGAACGCGAGAACGACCGGGAAGGCGCTCTGGCAGATTACCAGAAGGCGCTGGAGGTTGCACCACAAGGCGGGCTGCGGGACGAGATGGAACTGATCGTGGCGGAGATGACGCCAAAGCCCGAACCGGCTGCCGCTGCCCCCGGAGAGTTGCCAGCAGAAGAGGCGCTTGTTGTGGAACCCGAACCGGTTATCGTTCAACCTGTGGAAGAGGTGGAACAGTCTGCCGAAGAACCGGTCGTAGCAGAACCAGAAGAGGAACCCGAGCCAGTCGCCATAGTACAAACCGACGAGGTGGCAGATGAAGATAGCGAACAGGATATCGCCGAAGCACCGGAGGAAATATCTGTCGAAGAACCGGTGATCACACCAGAACTGAGAACAGAAACGGCTGCATCGTTGGAAAATCCACCGGTTGAGGCGCAAGCACCCGAGGCTCCCATTTCAAAGCCAGCCGCTCAGCCTATCCGTCAAACGTATCCTGCCCGCAAGAAACGCAAACTCCCAATTTGGGCAATCGCGTTGATCGCTCTTGCAGTCATCGGAGGATGTGCTGTTGTTCTTGGCGCTACTGGCGCCATCGGGCTACTATTTACGCCATCCGCTTACGAGCCTGCACCTTCTTATAGTGAGCCAGTTGGGATGGCTGCCACTGCTGCCCCAACAGTCACAAAAGTGCCAACGAAAACTCCTTCGCTATTAGCTTCAGCCACATCAGGGTCTTCACAATCAAATACAACCGTTAATACTGCAACTGCGGTCAATACTCAAGTTTCTCTATCACCAGTAACAGCGCCCACCGACACATCCATTACGTGCACAATTGCTGCAACTTCTGGGGCCAAGATTAGGCCTGGCCCTGGAACCAATTACATCGATGTGATCACTACATTACCTAAGGATACACTTTTGATCGTGGTCGGGCGCAATAATGATGGTGATTGGCTAGTGGTCTGGCTGCCGAATTTCAAACAGAATGGCTGGATCTATGCTCCGCTTGTAACGTTTGATTTTGATATCAATGATCTGCCAGTTATAGTGGCACCTCCAGCACCAACGGTAGAGCCAACAGACTCTCCCGATTCCGATGAGCCCTATCCTCCCCCCGGGGGTTCGACACCTTATCCATAACTGCAAGTTTAATTCTCGTTACCGGGAAAAACCAAGAGATGGCGTGAAGCTATATGTCAACCTTGAAACCTTCAGACGAAAATCCTGTCGTTGGCCAGCGGCCATTGAAAGCCTCGGCGGGTGAGCCAGATCGGTCACCATCGCTAGATCACCCAATGCCTGACGCAGGGCTGCCTACAGACAAGCCGCCGGAGCCCCCGGAAGATGCCGCACCACGCGCAACTACCCTGCCCCAGCCCCCGGTTTTCTCGCGCTCGCCGCGTGACTTCATCCCCTTCCCCAAGGATACAATTGAAATCCTCTCCCCGGGAGATGCCGGCCTGCCGCCATCATCATCGCTCCTTTCAATGCTTTTATCATTGAGTGGATCGGTAATTTACGGTTTCTTTAACTGGGTTTTATGGCTTGTTAGTTTACCAATGGCGTTGCTGGGGTTAATAAACTATAAGCGGTCACGCAGTGAATATAAGAAAAATAAGTCTCAACGCGCCCAGCGCTACCAGGCTTATCTCGATAAACACCACCGGGCGTTGGCGGAACTGGCAAATCAACAGCGTCGCGCCAGCCTTATACCCAACCCAGCCCCAGAAGAATGCTTGCATCGCGCGGAAACGCGCAGTTCACGTTTGTGGGAGCGCAAACCAAGCGATCCAGATTTCCTGGAAATTCGCTTAGGCGTTGGCCCTGCTGCTGGAACTTTTGAGGTCAAGCCTCCCGTTTTCGTCGACATAACCCGGGACCCCGACGATCTGTTTGAAGCAGCATCTTCATTGGCAACTTCCTTCAAGAAAGTTGATGGAGTGGCGATTAACCTGGCGTTGAGCAGTGTTGTGACGGCTGGCTTGATCGGGCAGCGCCAGGCATTGATCACAAGTGTACGCGCAATGTTAGTGCAGATGGCCACCCACCACGCCCCTAGTGAAGTCAAATTGGTTTTGCTTATTCCTGAGGCAGAGGCTGAAGAATGGGCATGGGCGCGCTGGCTTCCGCACACTTGGGACGATGACCGGCAAGTTCGATTCATTGCGGATAATGACGCTTCTACACACCGAATCTTGAATTCTCTGGAACAGCTCCTCAAACAGCGCAAGCATCAACGGGGACAGAGCCTGACATCGGTTGCCCCGACACCAGCAGTTGTGTTTGTTTTTGCTGAACCAAGGATATGGAAAGGTGAGCGCGCTGTTGTCTATGGGCCAATCTTAGAACTGTTGCTTAAGGAGGGTGCAGCCCTAGGCGCATACTCAATCTTTTTGGCAGAAGATCAGGTTCCAAAGGATTGCGGCGCCGTGGTCAACCTAGACAAGGAGGCAGGGACGCTCCGCTTGATCGGGCCTGCGCCCAAATCATATGGTTTCAAACCGGATACCGTGGATGCAGATTTGGCGGATCGTTTTGCTCGCAGCCTGGCGCCTCTGCGGCTAGAGAAGATCGGAGATAATTCCGGAGAGCTCCCGACAGTCATGCCTCTGTTAGAAATGCTAAAAGTGGACAAGGCCGAAAACTTATCGATCGCAGAGCTATGGCATCTATCCAGATTCGAGAAATCTCTGGCAGTGCCGATTGGTATCCGCTCGGGGAACAAGGTTTTGTATCTCGACCTGCATGAACGCGCCCACGGCCCACACGCCCTGCTGGCAGGCACCTCCGGCTCTGGGAAAAGTGAGTTCCTGCAAACATTGATCACCTCCCTGGCGCTCCGCTATCCCCCAGAAAAAGTTGCCTTCATTTTGATTGATTTTAAAGCCTTGATGGTTCCCCCGTTTAAAGCTCTGCCGCATCAGGTTGGTATCATCACAAACTTAGATGGAGGCCTGGCAGTGCGGGCATTGATTGGATTGGATGCCGAGAAAGAGCGCCGGCAGCGCTTGTTCTTGCAGACTGGCAAATCCAGCATCGACGATTATCAGGAGTTGTACTTCAGTGGCAAAGTACCCGAACCGCTTCCCCACCTATTCATCATCGTAGATGAGTTTGCTGAATTGGCCGTTGATCAGCCAGATTTCATTCAGGGATTGGTAAGCCTTTCCCAAGTAGGCCGCAGCCTGGGTATACACCTGCTATTGGCTACTCAAAAACCGGCTGGCGTCGTCAATGAAACAATCTGGGCAAACTCTCACGCCCGCATTTGTCTGCGCGTCGAGAGGCCAGAAGACAGCCAGGATGTGCTGAAGAGAACGGATGCCGCTGCAATCACCGCTCAACAGAAAGGCAGAGCCTACCTGCAAGTGGGCATGAACGAGATTTTCGAGCCATTCCAGGTCGCCTGGTCGGGAGCACCTTGCAACGAGGAGCCTGGTTCAGCGGCGGTAGAGATTGCCTCCAGAGTGGCTTTGGACGGGTCGCGTCGCCCTCTACTGGAAGCACCCGACAGGCCAGCCGGAACATCCAGTCAAAAGTTCCAGATTGATGCAATCGTTGAGCAAATCATCCTGACCAGGAACCAGCAACCAGGTGCAAAGCCGCTGAAACGCCCCTGGCTGGAACCGCTGGAAAAGGTGGTCTATCTAAAGGATTACCGCTCGACAAATGATGGCTGGGACGGGCAAAAGTGGCAGAAAGTTGACCGCTGGATGAGCCCAATTGTGGGTGTTTTTGACAACCCCGCCGGCCAAACCAGGGGAAACCTGGCATTACCCATTGGAAAAGAAGGTCACCTGGCAATCTTTGGCGCTCCGGGGTCTGGTGAAACCACCCTCCTCCAAACGATTATCATGAGCCTGATCCAGGATCACCCACCATCCAATTTGCATCTTTACATTCTGGATTTTGGCGGAAGATCTTTTAAAGCATTCGAACCCTTGCCTCACGTAGGCGCTATCGTCACACCAGATGAGAGCGAGCGCGTTCATCGCCTTTTACAGTTTTTGAGAGGTGAATTGGACCGGCGCAAAAAACTTTTGGAACCTTTTGGAGGAAAGATCAACGATTATCGATCTCAGCAGCACGGTCAACTGGCTGAAATCGTGGTGATCCTCGATAATTACAGCGCTTTCAAGGCTACATTCTACGATCAGATCAATGATCTGACTCGCATTGCGGGTGAGGGTGCAAGTTTTGGAATACACTTAATTCTAACAGCCAATGTATTCTCGGAAGTTACACCTGCATTGAGTGCGAATATCGGCATGGTGATTGCATTGGAACTCAACGACCCCAACGAGTATAAATCCGTTGTTGGGCGAACGAATGGCATTCTCCCCACACGTGGCGTGCCAGGCCGAGGCTTGATCAAAGGTACTCCCCCATTGGAATTTCAAACCGCACTGGCGGCGGAAAACCCTGCAGAACTCAAAACCCTGGTGGATGCCATGTGCGCGGCCTGGTCATCTGGATGCGCCAGCCACATACCATCTCTGGAGGACGCGGTTCCCCTGAGCAAGCTACTGACGCCTACCAGCCTTTGGAGCGAATCGCGACCCGAGAAATTAGGTGTGCCGGTTGGCCAGGATTTGGGCACTCCGTCACTTGAACCTTTTACCGTTGACCTGTTGAATGGTCCTCATTTTTGGGTTGCGGGGCCGCCCCAATCTGGCAAGACCACCTTGCTGCAAACCTGGTTGTTGGCGTTGGCAGAGCAATATCCTCCACAAAGCCTTCGGTACTACCTGGTGGATATGGGCAACTCGAATTTGTCTGCAATAAGCCATTTGCCACATGTGCAAAGTTATATTGTTAACAGCGAGCAATTAGAAGCAGCATTGGCAGAGATACACAACCATCTAGAGCAGCGCGCTTCAGAGTTAAAACGATCGAAATCTACTTCTACTGATTCCCATGCTGGTTCAACCAGGCTGCCTTATCCCGCCCTGGTCATGGTAATTGATGACATCGACCTGGTTCGCCAGGAGAGCAGTGAAGAAAGCCGAACGGTGCTCCATAACATGATGCGCCGCAAAGGGCTTGGACTGCACGTGCTGGCTGCGGGGATTTACCAGAACTTTGGCGTGTTTGGTTATAGCGACAACCTCAATAATGTTTTCAAAGAGACTCAAACCGGTTTTCTGATCGGTCACAACAACTATGATGATCTGCAATATATACCGGTGAAACTCTCTCATGTGGATGCACAAAAGTGCCTGCCGCCAGGCACCGCATTTTACGTTCAACGTGGAGGCCGATACCATTTGGTTCAGTTGGCAACTTGCCACCATGGCAAGCCAGATCTCCAAGAATGGGTGGCCAGCATCGCCAACAAGCGCGTTGCAGAAATGTAGACGTAGCAGCATTTTCACTCCGGGGAAAACAGACAAAGGATCACAACTATGCCCTATCGACCGAAGCCGAACAACGAGATTGAGATAGACGCGATTACCTATCGTTTCACCGAGCACCCTGCTGCGCCGGGGATGGCGTATGGACAGACCGGACGCCGCGCCACGGTGTACCAGGTGCGGGCCCAGGATGGCAGCCTGCACGCTCTCAAGGTGTTCACCCGCGCCTGGCGTGACCCGCGCAACGCCGTCAGCGCACAACGCCTGCGCGCCTTCGCCAGCCTGCCCGGTTTGCAGGTCTGCGAGCGCACTGTGTTCACGCCCGAAACCCATGCTGAGTTGATCGGTGCATACCCCGACCTGGAGTATGCCGTGCTGATGGCCTGGGTCAGCGGGGAGACCTGGCAAGAAGTGATGCTCAATGGGCGGCCCCTGTCGATAGATCAAAGCCGGGAGATTGGGCTGGCCTTCCTGAGTATCCTGGAACGCATGGAACGCGAAAGCCTGGCGCACTGCGACCTGTCAGGCCCGAATGTGCTGATGCAGTTCTCGCCCATCCAGGTGGCCCTGGTGGATGTGGAAGACCTGTACGGGCCTGATTTGGCTCGTCCCGACAAAGTGGGGGGAGGCTCATCCGGCTATGCCCACAAGACGGCCCCAAGAGGGCTTTGGCAGGCCAACGCCGACCGTTTCGCTGGGGCGATCCTGCTGGCCGAGATGCTGGGCTGGTGCGATGAACGTGTACGGCGGATTGGCTATGGCGAGCAGTACTTTGACCCGGCAGAAGTGCAGCAGAGCAGCGAGCGCTACCAGGTGTTGTACAGTGTGCTGCGCGAAAAATGGGACAGCGGGGTGGCCGATGCCTTCGCGCGGGCCTGGTTCAGCGAGACGCTGGAGGAGTGTCAATCCTTTCAGGAGTGGGATCACCTGCTCAACCCGGCTCCGGTGGTGATCGAGCAGCCCACCCCAGAACAGGTGGCACAAGAGAAGGTTGCAACAGCCGAAGAGTTACTGGGAAACAACCAGTTTGAACAAGCCATTGCGGAGTTGGATAAAGCCTATCAGGTAGCGCCCGAGATCGCTGCCGGTACATACGCCAGGGCATTGCTGACAAGAGGCACAACAAAAGAGCGTGAGAACGACCGGGAAGGCGCTCTGGCAGATTACCAGAAGGCGTTGCAGGTTGCGCCGGAAGGCGGGCTGCGGGATGAGTTGAGCCTGATCGTGGCGGAGATAACGCCCAAGCCCGAGCCGGTTGCCGCAGCCCCCGAAGAACTGCCAGCAGAAGAGGCGATCTTTGCAGAGCCCGAACTGGTTGTTGCTCAACTCGTCGAGGAGGTTGAACAGCCCGTCGAAGAAGAGATCGTAGCCGCATCTGAGGTGGAACCAGAACTTGTTGTTGAGGCACAAGCAATTGAAACTGGAGTGGAAGAACAATCGGCAGAAAGCAGAGCCCCGAGTGTTGAAGCGATTGCGGTTGACGCGGCGCCTGCAGAATTGCCAGAAGCCAAGGACGCACCACCGCAAGATCAAGAAACTGGCATAACCCGTGGTGCGCCGGCCATTGAGGAAAAGCGAACTGACCGGAAACTCATTCTTCCGCTCACAACTTCTGAGGATAAGCCTGCACCAATCAAACCCAAGCGCAAGATTCCAGACTGGGCGATTGCTTTGATCATAATAGCCGGAATCTTTGGAGCGATCTTCGGTGGAGGAACAATCTTGACATATTTTGCAGATCAGCCTTCCTACTATGAAGCGGCTGCGCCAACGGCCATTCCTGCTACACGCACCCCCACCCCAAAACCATCACCAACTGGTATCCTTACTTTCACCCCGCCCCCAAAGCCATCATCCACTGCTATGCGTACTTTCACCCCCACTCCAAAGCCATCTTACACGACTACGCGTACCATCACCTCCACGCCGTTTCCAATAGCTACCCAGGGCGCGCCGCAAGGCATGGTACTCATCTCCGCCGGTTCCTTCCAGATGGGCAGCGGCAGCGGTTACAGCAACGAACAACCTGTGCACACCGTGACCCTTGGCCAACCCTTCTACATGGATATCTACGAGGTGACTAATGCGCAGTATGCCAAATGCGTGGACGCCGGGGCATGCAGCGCGCCATCCAGCCGCGAATCCTCCAGCCGCAGCAGTTATTACGGCAACGCCACGTATGCGGACTACCCGGTGATCTACGTGGATTGGTACCAGGCCAATACCTACTGCTCGTGGCGCGGCGGGCGGCTGCCGACGGAGGCGGAGTGGGAGTACGCTGCCCGCGGCGGGTTGGCAGGCAAGGTTTACCCCTGGGGCAACACATTCGATGGCAGCTGGGCTAATTTCTGCGATAGCAATTGCTTTTTTGATTGGAAGGACTCAGCCAGTAATGATGGGTATGCGGATACTGCACCAGTGGGCAGTTATGCGCCGAATGGCTACGGCCTGTACGACATGGTCGGCAATGTATTTGAGTGGGTGAACGACTGGTACGGGGATTACCCTTCCGGCGCGGTCACCGACCCCACTGGCCCGAGCAGCGGCGACTATCGCGTGGTGCGCGGGGGCAGTTGGTACAATAATGCCATCGCCCTGCGCACCGCCTACCGCTACGAGAATAGCGCCGACTTCAGTTACTACATTTGGGGTTTTCGTTGTGCGGTGTCCCCAGGAAAGTGAATTTCTGGGCTCCGGGGTTCTGGTTTTCTGCCCACCCGACCGGAGGGCGGTCGTTTTTTTATAAAAGTAAAAACTTACAGGCATCTCTACCCGCAAGTGTGTGATTTTGCCAACATAGGTAATGGTTATTATGCTACTGCACAACACTCGGGGACGTTATTTCTCTCAACAAATGATAGCGTTCGCTCGGATAATGACGGAGAAATTACTGCCAGCATTGAGGTGAAGTGAGACTTTTGGCAATCTTTTAGAAAAAACTGTGGATGCACAAGACCCATGGCACGAATTAAGGTAACCCCCGAAACATTACTCCGCTACAGCGGCCAGACTGAACGCTGTGCGGATGGATTGCTGGATATCTCCCGCAGCCTGCAAAGCGCGTTAGCCAGCCTGGATTGGGAAACGCGCCAGCAGTACGATGTTGAAGGGCAAGCGGCCCGTGCATTTCGGTTGGCTCAATCATTAAGTTTCCAATCCGAACGGATGGCCTCCTTTTTGCGCCAACGAGCGCAGGCTTTTGTACAGGCTGATCAGGCCGGGAGAACGATCCTTTCAAAACTGCAGCCGCTTCCCAGTATATATCCATCAATGCCCATGCCCCTGGCCGGCGGTGGCCTGCTAATACCTATTGCCCTGGTAGGCGTCTCTGTGCCGGTGATCATGGCGGCAATCAGTATGCTCCCGTCACTGGGCAAACTTCCCCAGTGGGCGCAAGACAGGATCAGGTCCCTGTTCCCAGAGGAACAAGAGCCCCCAAAGCCTAAGACGGGGTTTCTTCATAAAGGAGCGCTGGAGCCAGACAACCCACCTGAACAACGCACGGGGGTCATTCCACAGTCCTGGCTGGAAGATGAGCCGCAGAAACCAAAAGAGCCGGCTGCTTCGCCAACAGCCGAGGTTTCTGCACCCAAAGCCACTTCCTCATCGCCAAAGGCACCTGAAATTCCCGCTTCACCTCCTCAGGCAAGCACATCAACTTACTATGATGTTCCAATCAAATCGCAAGGAAAACTTTGGGGAGGGTATGCCTGCTCGCCTACCTCTGCCAGCATGGTGTTGGATTATTACCACAATCTCGATTCTACTAATCGTACTGCTACGCCGCAAGAATTGATCAATTCTCTGGATCCTGGTGACGGCGTCAGCGGCAGGGGGATGTCGCTGTCAGACATGACAGATGAATTGAATGACCTGGGTTACCATAATATCGTTGAAAAAGTAGATGCATCGACAGGCGACTTAAAGGAGCAACTCGGTAATGGACCGGTAATCGCTATTGTTGGATTGGGGAATATTAACCATGCCATTGTTGTAAAGGGCATATCTACAGATGGTACGGTTGTAGCTAACGATCCGCTGGGAGGAGTAGAGAGAACCTATTCCACCGTAACTTTTGAAACCATGTGGGCCAAAGCCTCGCATAGTTTGTATGCTATCCGCCCTTAGTTAATCACAGGCAGCGAACCCAATGAAACTAGAACCAGAGCATTTTTCGATCCAACTGACCAGAGGCGAATTGTTTTTCGCTGCCAGCGCGCTGGGATTTCTCCGGCTCCCCCTGCCTGAGGATCCTTATCGGGGATGGCTGATAGAGGATATTCAGGCCGATATTCTGAAGGGGCGCGAATCGTTACAGGCTCGAGGCTTGATCCGCCGCAAATCGGCTGCGGAATGGGAGATGGATGATTACCTACTGGTATTTGTGAGGTGGGTTGCATCGCCGGAATACACCCTCAGTGTGAATGCCTGGCGAACCCGGTCACAAGGCCCCTGGATCATTGCAATCCATTATCAACGCGGCGCAAGCCTGGTGGTAGAACGCGCGGCAGATATCTATCAACTGACCCTGTTTCAAGAAGAATATGCTCTGGACAATTACCTGTTGGAGCGGATGGAGATCATTAGCCAGGAGATTGCTTCCAATGCACAGGTAATCAAGATTTCCAAGAAAAAGCTTGAAAATCTGATTGCTGTATCAACCCCTTCTGTGCCACTGGCTATGAGTGATTTTTGTATGGCAATAGGAATATCAGAACCGTTGAGCTTCTTGTCTCATCTTTCCCTTCATTCGTGGCAGGGGGTGCGTAATTCGGTCATGTCGACC
>DIXA01000066.1 GCA_002428565.1 Anaerolineales bacterium UBA6092
AGATTACTTTTTGGACAGCCCCTTCATTTTTGCAGTCTTCAGTTTTGGCTGATAATCATCTGCCAAAAGGCCCCCAGCAAGATGCCGAACTGCCCCAGGTGATAGGTCACCATCACCCGCAGGCGGGCATGCGGCAGCGGGGCCACAAAACGATCCCAGGCCAGCATCGAATCGGAGGCATAAAAGGACAGCGCCCCCGCGCTGGCAAGCAGCGCAGGAAGCAGTTCCCAACGCCCAATATTGGAAAGGGCCGAGAGCACCATCAGCGAGATGACCAGCGAGTACACCAGCACCGGCCATTTCAGGCTGTGTTGACCTTTGGCAGCCAGGCCGGCTGCCAGATGCCGGAACAACCACCGGATGGCAAAAACCAGCAGCAGCGCGCCCACCAGCACAATCCAGCTCAGGTGAGGCTGGGGCTGATTGAACCCGATCACATAGAATATGTGCCCCAGCAAGAACGAAACCAGCCCGGCAATGAACAGGTTCTGCGGCAACATCAGAAAAACATCCCCCGCCAGGCAGAAAACTGCCCCCACGGCAAACCAGAGCATATCGCCCTGCACAACGCCGTTCTGCCACAGCCAGATCAGCAAAGCGATCATCGTGCCTGGCTTGGCAAAGTACTCCAAAATCTTGATTTTCTTCTCTACCGCGATCCAGTTCAGAACTGCGATTGCCAACGCTGCAAACAAAAATGTGTACGACATCTGGCTCGCCTCCTAATGGAACATGCCCCTGACCACCTTCTCATCGTTGCGCCAATCTTTGCGCACCTTCACCTGTAAGCGCAGGAAAACCTTGCGCCCGCTCATAGCCTCGATTTCCAGCCGGGCAGCCTCGCCGATCTTCTTCAGCATCAACCCGCCGCGGCCAATGACAATGCCCTTATGCGACTCGCGCTCCACAAACAGCACCGCCTCGATATAGGCCCCGGCATCGCCGCGCTCGGTGAACTCATCCATGCGCACCGCAATGCCATGCGGCACCTCGTCGCGCAGCAGCAGCAGGCAGGCCTCGCGGATCAAATCCGCAGCGATCTCGCGCTCGAACAGATCGGTGACCTGGTCTGCCGGGTAGTACAGCTCACCCTCCGGCAGGCGCGCCACGATGGTCGCCAGCAGCTCTGGGCGCTGGTCGCCGCGCGTCGCGGAGACGAGGTGCAGCTCTGCGCCGGGCAGCAGCGCCTCAAAAGCATGCCGCCGCTCGTCCAGCTCCGCCTCGCTCACCGCGTCCACCTTGTTCAACACCAGCAGCGTTTTATCCAGCCCGGCCGTCTCTGTCACCAAACGGGCCAGCAGGCGGTCTTCCTCGTGCACGGGCTCACTGCAATCGGCCACAAACAGCACCAGGTCACAGTGTTCCAGCGCCTTGCGCGCCTCCTCGTTCATGCCCTCCCCCAGCAGGTGGCGCGGGTTGTGCAGCCCAGGTGTATCCACAAAGATCACCTGGGCCGTTTCTGTGGTCAAAATGCCCAACTGGCGGCGGCGCGTCGTCTGCGCCCGCGGCGAAACCGCGGCCACCTTCTGCCCCAGCAGAGCATTGACCAGCGTTGATTTGCCCACATTGGGGCGCCCCATCACGGCTACAAAGCCGGTTCGAACGGTATTTGAAGTTGTTTCCATGCCCCCCATTCTAACAGATTCTGGCGTTTTTTCATCAAGTCTTCATGATTTTTCCTTGACCTTTCTAGACACCGTGCTATAATACATGTTTGCGTATTTCGCCATCTAGTTGGTCTGATGATGCTGAGGGAGCGGAGAATACTTTCGAATTGAGCGTGATGGAACAAAAGCCCGTCACGCGTTCTCGCGTTTTATCGTCCATCGCCAGCAAGGTTTGCGATCCACTGTCTTTTATTCGATACTCAGGAGAGTCTTATGGCAAACAAACTGCCTAGCAAGTCCTATGCCCGCATCCAAGTTGATCTGCCCCTGCCCGACCTGATCGAAGTGCAGATCGAATCTTTCGAGCGTCTCAAAAAGGAAGGACTTGCCGATCTCTTTCACGAGATCTCACCGATCGAATCCTACAACAAAGGCATGAAGTTATACTTCCCCAGCCGGATGAAAGAGTCCGAAGACTGGAAGCTGACCTACTGGTTTGGCGAACCCAAGCATTCGCTGGAAGAATGCGTTGAGCGCGACCTGACCTACGCCAGCCCGCTGTACGTTTCTGTGCTGCTGGCCGGCCCCGAAATCCCCGATCCCATCAAGCAAGACATCTTCCTGGGCGATTTCCCCGAGATGACCGAAAAGGGCACCTTTATCGTCAACGGCACCGAGCGCGTGGTGGTTTCACAGCTCATCCGCTCGCCTGGCGTGTACTTCGAAGCCCCCATGGACCGAGCCACCGGCCGCCCCCTGGCCATCTCCAAGCTCATCCCCGATCGCGGCGCCTGGATGGAATTTGAAACCCGCAAGAGCGATTACCTGACCCTGCGCTTCAACCGCAAGCGCACCGTGCCGGTGACCATCTTCCTGCGCGCCCTGGCTGCCGTCAACGACGGCCTGGCCGATTCGCCGCTCAAAGAGGGCACCGACGCCGAGATTCTGGCCCTGTTCCAGGATATTGACAACAACCCCGACCGCATGTTCATTGCCTCCACCTTTGCACAGGAGCCCGCCTGGGATACCACCCACGGCGTCAGCCTGGCAGAGCAGGCCCTGCTGGAATTCTTCAAACGCATGCGCCCCGGCGACCCCGCCACCCTGGATAACGCCCGCGAATTCCTGGAAGAGCAGCTCTTCGACCAGCGCCACTACGACCTGGAGCGCGTTGGCCGCTATAAACTCAATCAAAAGCTGGAACTGCACCCCATCATCCCCATCACCCACCGCATGATCACCAAATGGGACATCGTGCGCCTGGTACGCCGGATGATCATGATCAACAACGGCGTGGTCATGCCCGACGATATTGACCATCTGGGCAACCGCCGCGCCAAGACCGTCGGCGAACTGATCCAGAACAAACTGCGCATTGGCCTGCGCCGCATGGAGCGCGTGATCAAAGAGCGCATGTCCATCCGCGACCAGGACCAGCTCACCCCCATCACCCTGATCAACATCCGCCCGGTGGTGGCTGCGCTGCGCGAATTCTTCGGCTCCAGCCAACTCTCACAGTTCATGGACCAGACCAACCCGCTGGCTGAGCTGCGCCACAAGCGCACCCTCTCAGCCCTGGGCCCCGGTGGCCTGCGCCGTGAGCGCGCCGGCTTCGATGTGCGCGACGTGCACCATTCGCACTACGGGCGCATCTGCCCCATTGAAACCCCCGAAGGTCCCAACATCGGCCTGATTGGCCGCCTGGCCTCCTTCGCCCGCGTCAACGAGTACGGCTTCATCGAGACCCCTTACCGCCGCGTGCGCAAGAGCCTATCTCCCACTGACGAACGCCTGGTTGGACGCGCTCTGCGCGAGGATATCACCGACCCGGCAACCGGCGAAGTGATCGGCAAAGCCAACGAGCGCATCACCCCGGCCATGGCCAAGGCCATCCAGCGCCTGGATCGCAAAGAAGTGCTCATTGTGCCGTTTGTGACCCTGGAAACAGAGTACCTTTCGGCGGATACGGAAGACCGCTTTGTCATCGCCCAGGCCAATACCCCCCTGGACGAGAACAATGAATACGTGCGCATGCGCGTCTCCTGCCGCTATCACTCCACCTTCCAGTTCTTTGGCAGCCACGAAATTGACTACATGGATGTTGCCCCGCATCAGATCGTCGGCATCAGCGCGGCCCTCATCCCCTTCCTGGAGCACGACGACGCCAACCGCGCNNCCCTGATGGGCTCGAACATGATGGCTCAGGCTGTGCCGCTGCTGAACCCCGAAATCCCCACCGTCTCCACCGGCATGGAATACCACGCTGCCATCGACTCAGGGCAGGTTGTGGTCGCCGAGGAAGACGGCGAAGTCATCTCCGTCACCGGCAACCACATCGTATTGAAGACCGCCTCCGGAGAACGGGCTTACCACCTGCGCAAGTACCAGCGCTCCAACCAGAGCACCTGCATCGACCAGCGCCCGGCAGTGATCAAGAGCCAGCGCGTGAAAAAGGGCGATGTGATTGCCGACTCATCTTCGACCGAACACGGCGAACTGGCCCTGGGCCAGAACGTGGTGGTGGCCTTCCTCTCCTGGGAGGGCGCCAACTTCGAAGACGCCATCGTCATCTCTGAGCGCCTGGTGCAGGAAGACCGCTTCACCTCCGTGCATATTGAAAAGTACGAGATCGAATCCCGCGACACCCGCCTGGGTCCAGAGGAGATCACCCGCGATATCCCCAACGTGGGCGAGGAAGCCATCAAAGATCTGGACGAAACCGGCATCATCCGCATTGGCGCCGAGGTCGGCCCCAACGACATCCTGGTAGGCAAGATCTCGCCCAAAGGCGAAAAAGAACTGACCCCCGAAGAACGCCTGTTACGGGCCATCTTTGGTGAAAAATCGCGCGACGTGAAAGACACCTCCCTGCGCATGCCCCACGGCGAGCGCGGCAAAGTGGTGGATGTGAAAGTGTTCACCCGCGAGGATAACACCGACCTGGCTGCTGGCGTGGATATCATGGTACGCGTCTCGGTAGCCCAGCGGCGCAAGATCACCGCCGGCGACAAAATGGCCGGCCGACACGGCAACAAGGGCGTGGTCTCTCGCGTGGTTGCGGTAGAAGATATGCCCTACCTTGAAGACGGCTCCCCCATCGATATTATTCTCAACCCCACCGGCGTCCCTGGCCGTATGAACCTGGGCCAGGTGCTGGAAACCCACCTGGGTTGGGCCGCCAGCCGCCAGGGCTTCCGCGCCATCACCCCCGTCTTTGACGGCGCTACCGAGCAAGAGATCGAGGCCGAGCTGGCCCGCTGCTGGATGTCGGACCGGGCATGGCAAGTCACCGGCGCAAAAGCCTGGGAATGGCTCTCCACCATCGAGCACGACCCCGAAATGATCCAGGATGACGACGAGGTGCGCAAACTGTACCTGGTAGAATGGCTCGGCGACCGTGGTTATAACCCGGCTGACCTGGGCGATAAACCCACCTACGCTCGCCAGGCTGCCATGAGCGAATGGCTGCGCGACCAGGGCTACGACCCTACACCCATCGTATCTGCCCCAGATGGCTCGTCGGGGCAAACCATCGAAAAGGATAAGATCACCATCGACGCCTGCCTGCACATCTGGCTGGCAGAGCACGGTGAGACTGCTGCCGAGCTGGCTGACGAAGAACTGCGCCTCAGGGCCCAGGCCGTCTCGCTGCGCAAGAACATCCCCGTCCCCACCCTGGGCAAGCAAAACCTGCGCGATGGCAAGACCGGCGCCCCCTATGATCGCCCCGTGACCGTCGGCGTGATGACCATGCTCAAACTGCACCACCTGGTAGAAGACAAGGTGCATGCTCGCTCCACCGGGCCTTACAGCCTGGTTTCGCAGCAGCCTCTGGGCGGCAAGGCCCAATTTGGCGGCCAGCGCTTTGGCGAAATGGAAGTGTGGGCGCTGGAAGCCTACGGCGCAGCGCACACCCTGCAGGAAATGCTCACCGTCAAATCTGACGACGTTCAAGGCCGCGTCAAAACCTACGAAGCCATCGTCAAAGGCGAGCAGATCGAAGAACCCAGCATCCCTGCCTCCTTCCGCGTCCTGGTCAAGGAACTGCAGAGCCTGGGCCTCTCGGTAGAAGCCGTCACCGATACCAACGAGGTGATCAAATTCGGCAAGGACGAAGAACGCTCCCGCCCGCCCAAGATGCCCACCGGGCTGTTGGGCTTAGGCGAAGATTACTAAGCCAAAATCGTCCTTGACGCATATTTGCCCGCATGGTAGAATCCTTTTTCGCACCCCTTAACACCATCAGGCTGGTAACAGCAGCCTGAACCAAATAGCAGCACTGTAAGGTGAGGCCATCATGCACTTCGATGGCCTCCCTTGATGGAAAAATTTCGAAACTAATTTATTTCAAGGTTTTGGTCGGAGGCAAACGTGCCCACAATCAATCAACTGGTCCGCAAAGGACGCAAATCTAAGCGCGAAAAGAGCAAGGCTCCTGCCCTGCTGTACACGCTCAACACGATGAAGCAGCGCCGTGTGCGCCAGGAAAAAGGCGCACCTCAGAAACGCGGCGTATGCACAGTCGTGAAAACCATGACCCCCAAGAAACCGAACTCGGCTCTGCGCAAGATTGCCCGTGTACGTCTTTCCAATGGTATCGAAGTCACGGCTTACATCCCCGGCGAAGGCCATGCCCTGCAGGAACACTCTGTGGTGCTGGTACGCGGCGGGCGTGTGAAAGATCTGCCCGGTGTGCGTTATCACATCGTGCGCGGCACGTTAGACACCACGGGTGTGAACAACCGCAAGCAGGGGCGCTCCAAGTACGGTTCCAAGCGCCCTAAAGCCTAAGTCTTATTTGACGGAGTATTTGCATGTCTCGACGCAGCAAACCAGAAAAGCGTGAAATCCTGCCCGACAGCCGCTACAACAGCGCCCAACTGCAGAATTTCATCAACCGCGTCAATCGGCGCGGTAAGAAAAGCACCGCCACCCGCATCGTCTACGATGCCCTGGCATTGATCGAGGAGCGCGCCAAGCGCAACCCGATGGATGTTTTTGATCAGGCGATCAAGAACGTGGCCCCTGTGATGGAAGTGAAGCCTCGCCGTGTTGGTGGCGCCACTTACCAGATCCCCATGGAAGTTCCCCCCTACCGCCGCTTTGCCCTGGCCGCACGCTGGATCCTGGGCGCTACTGCCGGCCGCTCGGGCAAATCCTTTGCTGAGAAGCTGGCTGCCGAACTAATGGACGCAGCCGCCAACCAGGGAACCGCCATCCGCAAACGCGAAGAAACCCACAAGATGGCTGAGGCCAACCGGGCTTTCTCGCACTACAGAGCCTGATCTTTACCGATCAATTTCTGCTCTTTCACTTCGTGAGTCTTGAATAGTGGTAGGTCCCTTTTATGCCGCGCCAATACCCGCTGGAACTATATCGTAATATCGGCATCATTGCCCACATCGACGCTGGCAAGACCACCACTACCGAGCGCATCCTGTTCTATACCGGCAAAACACACCGCATTGGGTCGGTTGACAGCGGCACTACCGTCACCGACTGGATGGAACAGGAACGCGAAAGAGGCATCACCATCGTCTCGGCCGCGGTCTCTGCGGAGTGGAAGGGTTACCAAATTAACATCATTGATACCCCCGGGCACATCGACTTCACCGCCGAAGTGCAGCGCTCTCTGCGCGTGCTGGACGGCGGCATTGTTGTCTTTGACGCCGTTCAAGGTGTAGAACCGCAAAGCGAGACCGTCTGGCGGCAAGCAGACCGCTACAGCGTGCCTCGCATTTGCTTTGTGAACAAGATGGACCGGGTGGGAGCCTCCTTTGAGCGCACCATTGAGATGGTGCGGCAGCGTCTGGGGGCCCGGCCCTTTGCCATGCAGGCACCCATCGGCTGCGAATCATCTTTTCGCGGCGTGGTAGACCTGCTCACTGAGACCGCCACCCTCTGGGATGACGATCTGGGCAAAGATCCGCTCTCCATCGAGATCCCCGACGAACTGCGCGACCAGGTCAGCAGCATGCGCGAGCGCCTGGTAGAGCAGATCGCTGAGACGGATGAAGAGCTGACATTGAGATGGCTGGAAGGCCAGCCCATCTCCGTCGAAGAGCTGAAAGCGGCTCTGCGGCGCGCCGTGATCGACGGCAAAGCAACGCCGTTCTACTGCGGCAGTTCCTTACGAAATAAGGGCGTGCAGCCCCTGCTCGACGCCGTGATCGATTACCTGCCCGCTCCGAGCGATATCCGCCCGGTTGAAGGCTTGCACCCGCACACGGAACAGCCGCTGGAACGCCCCGCAAAAGATGACGCACCCATGTGCGCCCTGGTCTTTAAAATCGTAACCGATCCTTATGTTGGCCGCCTGGCTTACATCCGCGTTTACTCTGGTAAGCTCACCCAAGGCTCCACGGTGTACAACCCCACCAAAGACCGCCGTGAGCGCATCGGACGCCTGCTGCGCATGTACGCCGACCGCCGCGAAGATATCACCGAGGTGTTAGCGGGCGATATCGCCGCCGTGCTGGGGCTGAAAGAATCGTTCACCGGCGACACCCTGTGCGACAGCGCCAATACCATCCTTCTGGAAAATATCACCTTCCCAGAACCGGTCATCGCCGTGGCCATTGAACCCAAGACCGCCGCCGACCAGGACAAGATGGCAGATGCCCTGCACAAACTCTCCGACGAAGACCCCACCTTCCGTATCCGGGTCGACGAAGAGACCGGGCAAACGATCATCGCGGGCATGGGCGAGCTGCACCTGGAGATCCTGGTAGAGCGCATGTTGCGCGAGTTCCGCGTCCAGGCCCGGGTTGGCAAACCGCAGGTGGCCTACCGCGAAACCATCACCAAGCCCGTGCCCAAAGTCGATTACCGCTACGTCAAGCAGACCGGCGGACATGGCCAGTACGGCCACGTGGTGCTGGCCCTGGATCCCGGTGAACCGGGCAGCGGCATCATCTACGAAGAAAAGATCATCGGTGGGTCGATCCCCAAGGAATACCTGCCCGGCATCGAAAAAGGCGTGCGCGAAGCCGCCGAAGCCGGTGTGCTGGCTGGTTACCCGGTGGTTGACATGAAGATCCGCCTGTACGATGGCTCTTACCACGAGGTCGACTCGAGCGAGATGGCTTTCAAAATAGCCGCCTCGATGGCTTTCAAAGAAGGTTTCCACAAAGGCGCCCCTGTGCTCCAGGAACCGATCATGAAAGTCGAAGTGATCATGCCAGAAGAGTTCCTGGGAGAGATCATCGGCCAGCTCAACGCCCGTCGTGGCGAGATCCAGAGCACCGAAGCCCGCCCCGGCAAAACCCAGTCGGTCCGCGCCATGGTGCCCCTGGCAGAAATGTTCGGTTACGCAACCGACCTACGCTCCGCTACACAAGGACGTGGCGTCTTTACCATGGAATTCGACCACTATGCTCGGGTTTCCGACAATGTGGCAAAATTGATTTTAGCGTGATTGGCGGCCTAACCGCCACAAGTTTGGTCCTTTTTTTACGAACATAGAAGGAGAACGAAATGGGCAAGCAAAAATTT
>DIXA01000043.1:0-14118 GCA_002428565.1 Anaerolineales bacterium UBA6092
GCGCTTATTTGCGCAAAAACAAGGTACAAGAATAGATGTCGCAAACAACTCATTTGCGGAGTTTTCCCCGCCCCTGGAGAGGCTGGGGCAGGGGGTTAGGTTCACATCAAAACATGATCCCGCAGTCGTAAGGCACCAATTCCTCCCACTCCACATCCAGGATGGTGTGGGGGAAGTCGCGCTGCATGGTGTAGGTGGCGCGGTAAAAGCCGCCCCAGTTGGTGAAGGTAATGAACGACACCGTCACCGTTTTCTCGCCGATCTCGATCACCGGTTGCACATCCAGTTGCCGCGCCTGCGACCGCACATCCGCGGGGAGGGCGCTGCCCAAGAATTCGCCATCCAGCAGCCGGGCCAGCCCATCGCTGTCGGCGATGATCTGCGTATCGTTATAGTTAGCATGCCAGTGCAGGTAGAACTGCTGCCCCATGATATCCAGCACCGCCAGCTCGAAATAGCTCTCCGGCGTGCCATCCGCCTGCACATGGTTAAGATAGAAGTCGCTGGGCAGGTCGTCGGACCCGCCCGAGACAGTCTGGTACGGGGCCTGATCCAGCGGGCGGGCATACAGCGTGGGATAGCCGCCCATAAAATCGTAGTAATACACGTAATCCAGTGTGTAGCCCGGCTCCATCTGCAGGTGCGTCAACACCGTGAAATATTGGTTGGGGTCGAACTCGCCGCCCAGCTTGAGCGGTTCATCGGCCATGAAGTTTTCGGGGATCTGTTGGCTGCCCGTCAGCGCCGACATCGCATCCACAGTATCCTGCAGCGGCGAATCCACCCGCGGCGTGGGCGGGAAGAGCAGGTTGACTGCACCCGAGCCGATCAGCCCGGCGATCAAAAAGGCCAGAATGGTTCGTATCATCCAACACCTCCTCATCAGTAGTATAACATCGGTTAAAATAACCTGCATGCAACAAATCATCACCAACATCCTGCAATCCAAATCGCCGCTGATGGTGGTGCTGCGCATGGTGCTGCTGGGCGCGGTGACGATAATGGGGGCGTTACGCTTGCGCCTGATGGTGCTGACGATCCAGCACATGACGCCTTATTCAAAAGATATTTTTCAGGAATATCTAATCGCCAAGGCGTTGGTTGCGGGTGCGAACCCTTATCTGCCCTTGGGCGAGTTAGCCGAAAAATTTATTGGCCCGATCAGCATCTTTCCCCACGCTGCACCTTATCCACCCTTCGTAGCAGTTTTCTCGCTGCCGCTACTGCTTTTTGGTGCAGAACAATTCGATATAGCCTGGTTCGTTTTCGAAATATTGTGTGTCATCGCAATGTCAGCGATGGTGGCAATCTGGGCCGGGCGGGGCCGGACGCTGGCAGCATTAACCGCCTGCTTCTTATTCGCCTGGTACCCGGTGCAGTTTGATCTGCTCTACGGGCAGATGTCCATTCTGCTGGCGGCGCTGCTGGCGCTGACCGCCGGGCGCAGCGGGCTGGGCGGCTTCTTGCTGGGTTTGAGCATAGCGCTCAAGCTGGTCACCTGGCCGCTGCTGATCTACCTGGTGCTCAAGCGGCAGTGGCGCGCCGCCTTTGCCGCCGCGGCCACGGTGATCGTGCTCAACCTGACTGCTGCGCTGGCGATGGGCTTTGGCCCCTTCTTCGATTTCTACCTGCGCGTCAGCCCATCAGTCATCCCCTATTACCAGGCCTACGGCTACAACTACTCGCTGTGGACGGTGGGCTGGCGGCTGTTTGCGGGTACCGGCTCAGTGGTCTACGATTTTCACAACGCGCCCCCGTTGTTGGCACTGCCGGGTTTAGCGCCCATCGTGGCCGCGGCGCTGCCTGCGCTGCTGCTGGGCTGGGGGCTGCGGCGCGCCTGGAAAACCGAGAGCCTGGAGACCGGCTACGCGATCATCGTCTGCATCTGCCTGCTGGTCAGCCCGATTACCTGGTTGCACTATTATGTGATGCTGACTCTGCCCATGGCGGTGCTACTGCGCAGCCTGGCGCGGCGCGGCTTTCCACCCTGGCCCACCGCCCTGACCGGGTTGATCTTGCTGCTGATGTTCCTGGTGAACGAGCATATCCGGACCTTCATCACGGGCCTGAGCGGGGGCAAAGCAGCCCTGCTGGCCAACGGCAGCCAGATCACCTTTGCCGTCAGCCTGCTCACCTGGCTGCCCATCCTGCAGGTGATCGGCCTGGTAGCGCTGCTGGCCTGGGCCGGGCGCAAGCCGCCCGCAGCAGGCGAGTGCCCGGGGGCGGCTGAGGCATGACCCCCCCACGCTGCCGCATCCTGATCGCCGCGCTGATCCTGCTCCTGCTGGGCGCGCTGGTCTTCGCCCACCTGCGCCTGCGCATCTACGCCTACGATGATGCCTACATCCACTTCCGCATCGCCCAAAATCTGGTGGACTATGGCGTGCCCTACTTCAACCCCGCTGAGCAGGTCATGGTCACTTCCTCCGTCGGCTGGACGATGGTTCTGTACCTGCTGGAGCAAGGGACACGCCTGCTGCCCGGCAGCGACCTGCCCGCCTGGACGGCGGTGCTGAATGCCCTGGCCACCGGACTGGGGGCGCTGGTGTTCCTGCGCCTGCTTCAGCAAGCCTCTGCCCACCCCTTTCAGGGGCAGGCAGAGGAAATAAGTAATGTTAGGGGGTTTTGGCGATGTGAAACATCGCCAAAACCCCCTAAAACCCCATTGGGGGCACAAATGACCACCCATCCAGTGGGCAGGAACACGACTTTCGTGGCAATATTTTTCCTCGCCGCCTACCTCTCGCAGATGATCAAGCCCAGCCTGGGGCTGATGGAAACGCCGCTGGCGCTGCTTTTGGCTGGGCTGGCATTGCTGGGATTGGCCCGCAGCCAGCCCGCCAGCCTGCTGCTCTTCGGCGCACTGCCCTTCTTCCGCCCCGAACTGATCGTACTGACTGGGCTGGCGGCCCTCTACGCCCGGTTGGTGCAGCACCTGCCGCTGAAAGCGCTGGGCTTCCTGGCTGCGGGGGCGCTGCCCTTCCTGCTCTTTGAGTTCATCCATTTCGGCGGCGTGCTGCCCCATACGCTGCAGGCCAAGGCCATGGTGTACAGCCTGGGCTTTAGCGATGTACTGGCGCAGTGGATCGCTCGCGGCATTGATGATATTCTCCTGGTTCGCTTCTTTTATAATCCCCCTGTCACACACCCATTGGCCTACGCCTTTTACGTGCTGCTGTTCGTGGTCAGCGGCATGGCGCTCTTCCTGTACCGCCAGGGCCGGGCCGCCTTCTCCCGAAAACTTACCGAACTGGACGCACAGGCACTGCTATGGGCAGGCTGGTGCCTGCTGACCATGGGGGGCTACCTCCTGGCGCGGGTCAAGCTGTTCACCTGGTACGAGCCGCTTTACCTCATTCCAGGGCTGCTGGTGATCAGCCGCGGGCTGCTCAGGCCGCGCGGGCGGCTGGTGGCCTGGGCAGCCGTGCCGCTGTTGCTGGCCCAACTGCTAGGGCTGGGCGAAGTCGCCCTGGGGACAACGGTCTCGCCGGTGTACTACCAGGATTACGGCGAAGGGGCGCGCGTGCGCCAGTACCTGGCTGTGGGCGGGGCGCTTTACGAGTGCTACCCCCAGGCGCGCCTGCTGACCTCCGAGATCGGCGGGCTGGGCTACACCTTCCGCGGCGAGATTTTGGATGGCGCCGGGCTGGCAACCCCCGCCGCGCTGGCCTACCACCCCATGCCCTTCCCTGAGCAGCGCCGGGATGGCAGCATTGGCGCCATCCCGCCCGGCTTTATTGCCCAGGCAAAGCCGGAGATCATCGTCTCTTACGATGTGTTCATCCAGTCTTTTATGGATAGCCCCGCTGCAAACGAATATACCCACCTGCGCCTGCCGCTGCTGACCGAGGAAGATCTGGCCCTTTCACGCATCACGTCGTTTTGGGATAGCACAGCATTGAATATTTTCCTCCTCCGCGACCTGGCGGGGGAGTCAGGGCAGGTTTGCCCTGCCCTGGGCCCGTAAATCTGCCCCCTTCCCGCTGGGAAGGGGGCAGATTCTGTCAAAAACAGGTTGTGTGCGGGCGCAAAGCTCCCGCACATAACCTGTTTTTGATTTTTCCCCTCCCCCATCCTGGGTTTGGATGGGGGAGGGCCAGGGAGGGGGTCTGTGGGGGGGGTTAAGTATTTTCCACTACCACGGTGTCGCCAGCAACCATAACGGCGGCACCGCTGTGCAGGCGCTCCACCGGCAGGTGATCCACGCAGGGGATCTCCGCCAGGATGCAGCCCACCGCGGTGATCGTCTCACATTCGGCATTGAGGATGGCTGCCGGGGCCTTGCCGGCGCGCTTCAGGCGGTAGAGCGTGTACGAGCCCACCGTGGAGCCTTTGCCGGTGGGGAAGACCAGCACCTTGCCCGCCAGCGACTGGCCCTCCAGCTCGTGGCCGCGCTCCACGATCACCCCCGTATCGGGATCCACGCCGCCGAAAAACGAGATGCCCTGGCTGGTGACCAGCGCCGGGCCGGCGGCGCTGCCAGAGAAAATGATCCTTCCATGAAATTTGTGCGTATTCATATTGACGCTGCTCTGGAATTGTTGTAGACTGTTTCAAAACCTTACCCCAGTATACCGCAAATGAGATGAACAACACCCCACCAACCTACGGCAAGATCATCCTTCTGAACGGCACCTCCTCCTCGGGCAAAACCTGCCTGCTGCGCGCCCTGCAAGACAGCCTGCCAGAGCCTTACCTCGAAGCCGGCATCGACAAATTCATCTGGATGCTGCCCGAGCGCTACCTGGAGCGCCCCCTATGGGACGAGATCCTCGGCCTGGCCACCACCGCCGGGCAGGCCGGTCACACCCTGATGGCAGGCATGCACCAGGCCATTGCCGCCCTATCCCGCACGGGCAACAACGTGCTGGCTGACCATGTACTGGTGGAGCCGGGCTGGGTGCAGGAATGCGCCGCCCTGTTCCACGATCTGCCCGCCTACCTGATCGGGGTGCGTTGCCCGCTGGAGGTGCTCATCCAGCGCGAGCGCTCGCGCAAGAACCGCACCCTGGGGCAGGCCGAGGCCCAATACGCCCTGGCGCATGCCCACGGCCTCTACGACCTGGAGGTGGATACATCCCTCTCCAGCCCGGAGGAGTGCGCCGCCCAGATCCGCACCCGGCTGGCGGACCCCCGCCCGCCCGAGGCTTTCCGGAGGTTATACACAAGCCTATGACCCGCACACTCCTTCTCGTCAAACACTCCCTGCCCGAAATCATTCCCGGCGTACCCGCCAACCAATGGCACCTCGCAGACGAGGGGCGGCGGCACTGCCTGCCCCTGGCAGAGCAGATCGCATCCTATACCCCGCTGACGCTCATCTCCAGCCGCGAGCCCAAAGCCCTCGAAACCGCCCAGATCGTGGCCGAGCATCTCGGCGGGGCGGTGCAGACCGCCGAAGGGCTGCACGAGCACGAGCGCAGCAGCAACGCCGAGTGGGTCAGCCAGGCGCAGTTCGAGGCCCGCGTGGCCGAGTTTTTCGCCAATCCGCATGCCGTGGTGTACGGCACCGAGTCCGCTGCCCAGGCGTATATCCGCTTCGCCGAGGCAGTGCGCGATGTCACCGTGGCGCACCCGCAGGGCAACCTGGCCATTTTCGCCCACGGCACGGTGATCACGCTGCTGGTGGCGCAGGCCAACGCCCTGGAGCCATTCTCTTTGTGGAAGCGGCTGGGCCTGCCTTCACTGGTTGCCTTGAGTCTGCCGGGGATGCGGCTTCGAAAAATGGTCGAGGATATCTAAACTTGAATCCAGACAGGGGAAATTAACCATGAAAAAGATCACCGTTGTTCTCGCCGTACTGCTCCTGGGCTTGTTGGTGGCAGGCTGCGTGCGATTATCTCAAGAAACATCGACTCAGCCCAACCAAACCATAACCGCGCCGATGCTCACCCCTCTCCCCATCACTCCCATCCCCCCCGCCATGGAACCAGACTGGTTGACAGTCCTCTACCCCAAGCCCGGTCAGGTGGTGTTGCTGGAGGATTACCTGTCTTCCAGTCACACTTCTAACAGCGGCGGCTTTGCTTCTGTACCGGAAGTCCCCTCTGCGATCTGCGTTGATATATGGGCATCTCAACTCTTTGGAGAAGGAGATTTCTGGGATATGGGTGATGTGACCGAGCGAACGCTCGTTGTTGTGGATGGCTTTCAAAGGCAATCCGAAGGCATGGGTTTTGACGGAATTAATTTGACGACGATCGAAGATTCGGAAGGCAATGTTCTTGGGGAGGTCGGAGGGCCGTACGCATTTTGTTTTCCCGCGCTCCTGGGCGTGGGCACACACCAGGTGGATCTGAGCTTCCGGAAAAGCTTCGGCATGACACCCGTTTATTCCTGGACTTTCGAGATCGTGCTGGATGCCATCCCAACTTCAACGCCCCTGCCAACCCCCTCGGCAATCGACAGTCAAGGCAACCTGCCTGATTACCTGCAGGCGGTGTATCCTCAACCTGGACAACAACTCTCCCTAAATGAACCTGAAGGGGATGCGATCTGGCGAGGGCTTATGTACTATCAAAGCCTTCCTGAAGGTCACCAGAACATCTGCTTTGCTTTTCGAGAAAGTGCACTTCACGCTTTAGGCTCACTACCGAGTGATTCCAGCGAATGGCCTGATCGCATCTATATCCAGGTAGACAAGCAAATCCAATCGCGCTGGAATTTTCCTACAAATTGGGATTGGGAAGAAGATTGGGGGTGGGTGCAGTTGTTTTGTGCACCCGCCCTGTTGCCCCCCGGCGAGCATATCGCCACGATCTACATCCATCCCTTTGACAGCAATATCGTCAGCTACAGTTGGTCTTTCACCCTGATCGAGTAATAAGGGCGAGATTCCGTCAAAAAAGGGTTATTGGCGGGTGCAAAGCGCCCGCCAATAACCCTTTTTTGACAATTTACCCCCGCCCCTTCAGGGGCGGGGGCAGGGGGTGGGGTCGTTCCTGGATGGCTGACGCCACCACCTCATCAAACGATAAAAACACCGTCTTGAGCTTGTTCTTGGCGTAGGCGTAATAACACGCCTTGGCGCTGTCGGTGACCAGGGTATGGAAGCGCCCTTTGATCGGGGCGACCACGCAGCAGGTGTCCGCGGCGATCTTGGCCCCTGCCGCCTCGATGATGCGTGTGTAGCCCATGCGGTCGGCGATCTGCTTGACCGGACGGGCCGTGGTGATCCAAAACTCCTTCGTCACCCGCTTCCCTTCCAGCAGGCTGGCAATGCGGGCAATCTCCTGGATGGAGAGATGCGGGCAGCCCAGCGAGACGAAATCCGCCTCTGCCGCCGCCCCATCGTTCATCGAGGCAATCGCCTCGTCCAGGTCAGCCTGGGTCAGACGCAACGATTCGGCGGGGGGCGCGTGCAGGGCGGCCTCGGGGGTAATGCCCGGCATGTGAAACAGCGCCGCCCCGCCATAGGTGGCCAGGCTGGCGCAGAAGGATTTGAGATTCTCCAGCGAGGCCTGCCCCACGCCGAGGATGTACGGCACTGGCTTGACCTTGGCGGCCTCCAGCCGCTCGCCGATGGCCTTGCCCAGCGCGCCGAAATCAATCGTACCTTCCAGGCGCGCCTGCACTTCCACAGTCAGGCCGGGGCGGCGCACCTCGTCGAGATGGTAGCCATAGCAGGGGGTCAGCCCGGTCAGCGCGGCGGCCAGGGCGCTGGGACCGCCCTCACGGTTGCTGCGCGCCCCCAGCACGCTGTTGGCATAGCACACCGCGCTGCTCTCCGACCAGGCCAGATGCTCGCCGTAATGCGGCACGTTGCCCGCCAGGTACGGCGTGCACGAGCAGGTGGTGATCACGCCCATGCGGGCAAAGGCCTCGATCACGCGGCGCTGGTTGAGGGCGAAGTCGTCGCCGATGCCCAGCGCGGCCTGGTTCTCGATATCCATGCCCGCCGGGTTGAGCGTGGTGAGCAGGCGCACCCGCCCGCCTCCATCCGCCATCTCGGAGAGGAACTCCAGCCCGGCCTCGCCCAGGTTATCGAAGGAGACGCCCGCCACCTGCACGGAGGTGATCGGGATGAGCCGCTCTGCGCCGTAGATGGTGCCCAGCGCACTCAGGATTTGCATGGCTTTCTGCGTCGCCCGCCCCTGCGCACCCTCCAGCATCAATTGTTCTGTATCGGTCAGTTGCATGGATGTTCACTCAGCGGGGAAAGAATTTACCCAGGCGCACCTGTGGGAACTGCGCCCGCTCAAAATGCTTGCCGCGCGCCTGCAAGGGTTTGCTCAGGTCGAAGCCCAGGCGCGTGGTCAGGTAGGTGTCCGGCTCGGAGGAGGGATCCAGGCTGGAGCCGCGCGCCTTTTCCTTGATCACCAGGTCGGCGTCGCCCTGGAAGCGCGTCGCCATGGCCCACTCCACCTCCAGCGGGTTGTAGATATCGATGTCCGCGTCCACCACAAAGACGTGCTTGCACGAGGAATGCCCGGCGAAAGCCGCCTCGATGGCCTTCTTGCCGTCGTCTTCGTGCCGCTTATCGATCTGCACAATGGCGTGCAGCCACGAGCAGCCGCCCGGGTTGATGTGCACATCCAGGCAGCGCACGGCCTCGTTCACCTTGCGGAAGATGGTCGGCTCGCGCGGCATGCCCATCAGCAGCTTATGCTCCAATGCGCCGGGCAGCAGCGCCTGCCAGATGGCATCCCGGCGATGAGTGATGGTCTTGACGGCAAAGACCGGCTCCTGCCGCACCACATCATAGGTTTCGGTCAGGTCCACAAAGGGGCCTTCGGCGTGGCGGCGGTCGCGGTAGACCGTGCCTTCCAGCACGAACTCCGCCTCTGCCGGGACGTACACATCCACGCTTTTGGCGTGGACAACCGGCAGCCGCTCGAGGGCGTTGGCGATCTCCAGCTCATTCACGCCCAGCTCCACCGAGGTCGCCGCCGCTGCCAGCACGTTGGGCGGGTTGCCGATGCACACCGCCACATCCACCTGGCCCAGCTCCTCCAAAAAGGCATCGAAATGCCGCCCCCTCACCACGCGCACCGCCATCTCCGTTTTGGAGAACTGCATGGCGCGGTGAAAATCCACGTTTTGGCCGTGGCGCGGGTGGCGGGCGATGAACACGCCCGAGGAGATGAAGTTACCGCCGTCGCCCTCGCAGTGACGCAGGATGGGCAGGGCATCCAGGTCGGGCTCGGTAATCACCACCTCCTGG
This sequence comes from Anaerolineales bacterium UBA6092, assembly GCA_002428565.1. Taxonomy (GTDB): domain Bacteria; phylum Chloroflexota; class Anaerolineae; order Anaerolineales; family UBA4823; genus UBA6092. The sequence goes on from DIXA01000043.1 coordinate 9,164, forward strand.
CAGGGGGCAGACTCCACCACCGGGCAGGGGAGGCGCTGGGCAATGGCCTGCGAGATACGCGGGATGATCTCTTGCACAGGGATGCCCAGGTAAGCGGCGAAATCGGCTTTGCTGCAGAACAGGTTGCCCATGGCGCGGAAAGCCGATTCGCCAACCTGCTCGAACAGCACCGGGCGCGGCTCCAACTGCTTGAGTACCCCGGCGATCTCGTAGGTTTTGGAGATAGGCGCAGCGATGCGCTGCAGTTGGCCGCAGGTTTCCAGTTTGGCAAGGTAATCACGCAGAGACATAAGGGTTTTCCCTTTCGCCCAAATATGATACCATAATCAGGATATGCCCACGCTGAAAAAATATCTGGGTTATGTGCTGCGCTTCTTCGATCTGCTGCTGATGGCCATCTCGCCGCTGATGATGATCATGTTCATCATCGCCGTGATCATGGGGATGGACTACGGCGGGGCGCACCTGCGCCTCCTGAGCCGCCTTGAGCAAAAAGGCCAGGTGACCACCGGCCGAATTGACTACATCAGCATTCACGGCAATTCTCTCACCGTCAGCCTGCCCGGCTCAGACGGGAGCGAGATCAAAGGTTACCTCGAACTGAAGTACTACTCTGAGGAAACGATCCAGAGCCTGGCCGTCGGCGATGAGGTCACCATCCGCTTCGTGCCCGGCCTGAACGATTACCCGATCGACCTGGCACTGGAGGAGCATCTGGATCAGGTGCGCGGCTATTTCAGCCTGGCCCTGCGGCAAGTTCTCATCATGGCGCTGGTTTCCTGGGTAGTGATCGTCATCCACCCCGAAGTTCTTTTCTACGGTTTTGGCCAGGAATACCTGGATGGAATGCAGAAGGTGCTGACCCGATGACCGTATCTTCTTTCATCGCCTTGTTATACGGCATGCTTCTGGAGGTGCTCTGGCTATGGGACCAGGCCCATGGCGGCGATTTTCTCGCCCGGCCGCGCCCGCTGCTGGGCAATCAGCCGCATGCCCAACTGCGCCAGCCGCAGTGGCTGGCAGTGATGCTGGGCGGTGCGGCCATCGTGCTGATCGGCCTCCTGGAACTGCTGGGGCTGGGCAGTAAATCAGCAGATATCAGTTTGCCGATCCCGTTCTACATCTACACCCTCATCGGCCTGTTTGTCTTCTTCGCAGGGGTGATCTGGAACGGGCTGCTGCCGCGCGTCAACGAGAAGATCATCCTCAGCGCGCAGATGATCATCCTGCTGTGGCTGCTCACCAGCGGCAGCCAGCCCAATGCCTGGGTCACCACGCTGGTGCTGGTCATCCCCGCGGGAGTGATGCTCTTCTTGGTGATCCGCGGCGAGCCGTTGAACGCGCTGGTCAAAGCCATCCTGTACTTGTGGTACCTGTTCTCGCTGATCCTGATGCTCTACCAGACGGGTTTCGCCGAGATGACCGCCCGATCCTCTTTCAGCATCCCCGAGGCGTTCATCTTTGGCACATTGTTCATCTTCTTCCTACTGCACTTCCTGTTCACCATCCGCTTTTTCTTGATCGCCTCTTCGATGGTGCTGCCGCGCAATCACAAGTACATCCACCGCATCATGCCGACGCTGTACAGCGATGAGCAGGTGCCCTTCAGCCGCTTCATCACCCTGCTGATGATCGTCCTGGCGTTGATCGGCCTGAATGCCTGGCTGGGGCTGGTGGAGGCGCGCATCCTGGTCAGCCTGAGCGTGATGCTGGGAGCGCAAGCCCTCTTTCGCTCCAAAAAGAGATCGAGCGAGGCGTAGCCTCGCTCGATCTCTTTTTTACAATTTGGCCAGGCGGCGGTGCAGCTCTTCCAGGTTGCGCTGCTGGCCTGCGGCGCGCAGCTTCTGCGCCACCTCGGTATGGTAACGATGCTCGGTCAGCAGCTTGATCTGCCGTTCGTGCCACTCGCGGCGGGTCAGTTCCAGCCCGTAAGTGCCCAGTTCCTCCCACAGGCCGCGTCCGGTGTCGAAATAATCCTCCCGCCCCAGGTTGTCCAGGTCGGCGTCGCACAGCAGCTGCTCTAAATATGCGTGGGGATTTTGGGGGAAGGAGGTAGCTAAGATCGCCTGGGCAACAATCTCAACCTCCTGCGGAGTAAAGCTAAACTGCGGCAGGGTCTCGCGGGCATAACGAGCGCCGATCTCTTCGTTCTTATCGTAGGTTTCGATATAGCCCATATCGTGGTAGGCCGCCGCCACGCGCAGCAGCAGGCTATCCTCTTCGCTCAGGCCGGCCAGCGCGGCCAGGCGCTCGGCCGCGGGCAGCACATCCTCAAACGTATGCTGGATAGCGTGGTAGCGCAGGAAACCCGGCAGTTCGGTGTTCAAACGCTTTAGAACGTAGGCTTTGACTTGCTCCCATCTGGGATCACTCATACCGTAATTTTAACCGATTCTCGTCGTATTGGAATGCAGATGCCAGGGCTTTCCTGAAATTGTTCTTCAACCCCACCCCCTTCCCGTTGGGAAGGGGGGGAAATTAATGGCGAATTCGCCAAAATCTCTCCTCCCCCATCCTGGGTTTGGATGGGGGAGGCCAGGGAGGGGGTCTGTGCCCCACCCTTTGAGGTGCAGGGGCAGGGGGCGGGGTAAAAAAAACGAGCTTTTAGCGGCTCACACAAAAAAAGGCCAAAGTCGAGGGGGAATTCCCGAAATTGGATGTTCACAAACTGGCTACGCCAGTTTGTGAACATCCAATTTCGAAGGGGGGATGGGGACTTTAAGAAAACCCTGGGGTATAATAGCACCCATTCGCAAGACAAGGAGAGACCCCCATGCCTCTGACCCGCCTCCCCCTCATCGCCGCTTTGCTTGTTTTCACCTGCGTCTGCCTGACATGCTGCGGCACGCTGCTCTTCGATGACCCGGATTATTTCAGCCTGGAAGAGGAATCGTACGATCAAGAGTACGCCGATACCTGGGAGACTGAAACCTACACCGAAACCGTGCCAGCCACCCCAAGCATTTCTCAGGCATCCAGCGAATGCCCGCCCGGCGAAACTTATTTTGCCGAGTGGGGCATCTGCTACCCCGTGCTGGACTGCGCCGATCTGGATACCTGCGCCGAGGAAACAGATGCCCTTGTTGAACAGATGGATATGCTCAACGAGGAACTGCAGCAGGGCGTGGAGATTGGCGACAGCGGCTTCAGCCCCAGCCACACCGGCGGATTCATCACCTACACCGTGAGCGGCGACGAGATCAGCAACCCCTACCTTCCCAATGTCCCGGCAGATCTGCGCGCCTACCAACAGGACACCGCCCTGCACCAGGAGCTTTGGGATATCTTCGCTTTCCTGATCCCAGCCGAGTTCCGCGGCGATTTGAGCGCGTTTGGCCTGTTCACCGATGGCGCCGATGATACCCTGGCTGCCGTGGAGCAGGATTACGAGGATCCCACGCGCTGGATGCTGACCGTGGATGTGGTGGACGCGCAAAACACCGAGGAATACATCGTCACCCTCATCCACGAATACGGACACCTGCTGACGCTCAATGCCAACCAGGTGCCGCCCAACATGGATATTTTTAACGACCCCGAGAACGAGGATATCTACAACGCCGCTTACGAGGCCTGCCCCACCTACTTCCCCGGCGAGGGCTGCAGCCGATCCGGCTCGTACATCAATGCTTTCTTCAACCGGTTTTGGGCGGATCGATACGAAGAGTGGCTGGAAGTGGACAGCATCGAAGACGAGGACGATTACTACGAAGCCCTGGACGATTTCTACGCATCCTACCAGGATGAGTTTGTCACCGATTACGCCGCCACCAACCCAGAAGAGGATATCGCCGAATCGTGGACGTACTTTGTGCTCTACCCACAGCCAGCCGGAAATACCATCGCCGAGCAAAAGATCCTATTCTTCTACAACTACCCTGACCTGGTGCGGCTGCGCGCCGAGATCGTCACCCGTACCTACGCTTACCTGCAAGGGCAATAAGCAACAAAGTGTCCAAAAAAATCAGGTCAAGCGGGGCGAATCCCCGCTTGACCTGATTTTTTTTGAGTTTAGTAGAACACCACATCATACTCTGCCAGGAGATTATTCTTATACACAAAGCGCGCCGAGAAAAAGCCCGGCTTCTCCAACCAGGGGATGAAAATGCGGTCGCCAGGCCACAGCGGCAGGCTCAACAGGTCAGCGTCATCGATCCACTGCAGCACCCCCTCCGGCGATTCGATCAGCTCGCCCTCGAACTCATCCATCACAAAGAGGAAGGTATACCAGTCTTCATCGTTGGCAAAGCCCGGGAAGGTGATAAAGCCTTTCAAGTGTGGGTTGCGCACGGTCAGCCCGCTCTCCTCGCTCACCTCACGCACGGCGCACTGCTCGGGCGTCTCGCCCGCCTCGAACTTGCCCCCCAGGCCGTTCCACTTGCCCTGGTGCATATCGTTGATCTTCTTGATGCGGTGCACCATCAAAGTTTGGCCAGGGCGGCGTACATAACACAGCGTTGCCAGCTTCATAATCTTTTTCCTTTGCGGTACAACGCTCTGGGGCAGATACTTGCCCCAAAAGCGGTTGTGTTTTGGGGGATGGCAAGATGTTTCACATCTTGCCATCCCCCAAAAAAATTCTCTATCTTTGTCCGGTAGGCGGGGGGCGATGGCCCAGCCTTTGCCCCTTACGGTACAACGGCAGCATCAGGCGCGGCAGCAGCCGGTCGGAGAGATCATAAGCGATGGGCGGCAGCGGCGAGGGCGGCTGGGGGCTGCTCGGCTGCGGGGGCGCATCTCTCAGCGTGACCTCAGCCAGGATGACCGCCTCCCCCGCCTCTGGGCCAATCTGCGCCAGCGCCCGGCCCTGCGCATCGACGATCTTGCAGCCGGGGGCCATGGGGCAGTCCAGGTGTACGCCCCATTCTGGGGTACGGCGCACTTCCCCATCCCCCCTGGCCCCCCTTCCCGCTGGGAAGGGGGGTAAAGATGGCGAAATTGGGTGTTCTGGGGGG
>DIXA01000043.1:14125-14986 GCA_002428565.1 Anaerolineales bacterium UBA6092
GGGGCGGGGCCGGGGGTGGGGGGAATGCACTTGTTTTCGCCCTGCCCCGCCGGGCGAACAGGCAGCGCAGCAGGCGCGGGTTCTGCGGCAGCAGGCTCAAGATCAGCGCCGCAGGCCGCGGCACCGGCGAGGAAAAACGCCCCGCGCCCATGGCATTCAGCAGCGGCACACCCAGCCAGGCAGCCTGCTCATCCAGCATCTGCCCAAAGGTCAGCGCACCGCTGCCGGTGATTGCCGCCATGCGCTTGCCAGCCTGCTCCAGCGTGACGCGGCTGCCATCCGGGAAGGTGTACACCGGCTGCGAGACGTCCGGCGGGCAGCTGCTCACCAGCATCAGGTCCACCTGCCCGGCGTAGGCCTGCCACAGTTCCCGGTGGGCCACATCCCAGCAGATGAGCAGGCCAATGCGCCCCAGCGCCGTCTCCGCCACGCTGACGCCGCCGCCCGGGCGGAAGTAGGCCCGCTCCCAGGCCCAGGGATAGCGCTTATCGTAGCGCCAGGTCTGCCCATCCGGCGCGGCCAGCAGCAGAGAATCATAGATCTCGTCCCCATCGCGCAGCAGCAGCGCCCCGCCCAGGTGCAGGGCATAACGGGAGGCCATCTGGCGCAGCCAGGTTACCGTGGGGCCATCCGGCGGCTCAGCCAGGGCATAATTGCGCTCATCGTAGATATAGCCCGTATTGAACAGCTCCGGCAGGGCCAGCAGCGCCGCGCCCTGGGCTGCCGCAGCCGCCACCAGCCGCTCGGCGCGCCCCAGGCGCTCTGCCAACGGCGCAGGCGCCGGGTCCATCTGTGTCACCGCCACGGTAATCACTTTTGGCATAACCTTCGGCCTCCTAACGTAGGTTTTGTGCAAATAGC
>DIXA01000004.1:0-28101 GCA_002428565.1 Anaerolineales bacterium UBA6092
AACCCGGACTTTGCAACAGCCCTACCGCATTTAATCGCTCGGAACAACGGACAAACAAGGCAAAGCCGATGGATTACCTGTCCCTGCTTACAGCTACCCCTTACGAGTTTTGGCGCGCCGCGCACAAGATGGATTTTGCCACTGCCGCGGCGCTGCTGCCCGCCCTGCGCGCCCATGCCAGCATCCAGGCACACTTCCTGACCGCGGCGGCGGGTGCAGAGAGCGATCCTTTCGACCAGGCGGCTTACCAGCGCCTGGTGCAGGCTGGCAAGGCGCTGAGCAAGATCCAAACCTTTACCCACGCGCCTCAATCCAGGGCCGCGGCCGAGCGTCTGCGCCCGTTTGGCGCACAGCCAGGCGTGGCGCACGCCGCACAGACCGCGCTGCGCGTCAAACCCATCACGGCGGTGGGATTAGATGAACTGCTGGTGTATCTCTGGCTGGTGACGCTGCTGGCGCAGGAAGGCAGCCCGGCCTCGTTGGAAACGCTGGCAGAGATCGGGCGCGCCGCGGCGCAGGCAGAAAACCATCGCGACGTGCTGGGCAGGATCATAGGCTTCTATGCCCAAGATCACCCCGCCCTGGCGGAGATTGCCGCTGCGTTGGGTGAGGCCATCCAGGCTCGGCAGCAGGTTTCGCCGGCGGCGCGGCTGCTGGATGCGGCGGGAATCGCACCGCCCAGCCCTCAATGGCGGGTGCGCCTGGTGGTGACTGACCGCCCTGGCGAAGACCCCGTCCCGTGGAGCAACCCGCCGCCTTACGCCGATCTGCGCCTGCAGGGCGACAAATCCCCGCATTACGAACTGCGCATCCGCGATCAGGCGGGCGAACCGGTGTATTTCAATGATGACTCGTCACTCGATCACGAGTATCCCTTTGGCTTGAAGCCGCCGCTGGATTTGGGGGAGATCCGCGAGTACCTGGACGCCCTGGGCGAGAAGCTGAACCTGCGCTGGGCCTGGCAGCGTGCTTACGTGGATACGAACCTGCGCGGCAAGAACAAGAATATCTTATCGGATTGGTTCCTTAGTTGGCAAAAGAAATGATTGCATAGAGGTGAAATGATGACGAATACTACTCCTTCCCCCCACACCGAGACCGCCACCCTGGCGGGCGGCTGTTTTTGGTGCCTGGAGGCCATTTACGAGCAGTTGAAAGGCGTGCACAAGGTGGTTTCCGGCTATGCCGGTGGGCAGGTGCCCAACCCCTCTTACCAGGATGTGTGCACCGGTGCCACCGGGCACGCCGAGGTGGTGCAGATCACCTACGATCCGCAGGCGATCACCTTCAAGGAGCTGCTGGAGGTGTTCTTCACCATCCACGACCCCACCACGCTCAACCGCCAGGGCGCTGACGTGGGCACACAGTACCGCTCGGCCATTTTTGTCCACGACGCGGCGCAAAAGCAAACTGCCGAGGAGGTGATGGCGGCGATGGCGCAGGCGGGCGTGTGGCCTAACCCCATCGTCACCCAGGTGACTGCACTGGATACCTTCTACCCGGCGGAGGATTATCACCAGGGCTACTTCCGCAAGAACCCCTACCAGGGCTACTGCCGGGCGGTGGTTGCGCCCAAAGTGGCCAAGTTCCGCGCCAAATTCATCAACCGCCTGCAAAGGAACGACTGAAGTCGTTACTACGAGGACAGAAAGTTTATTTTCGATGGAGTTAACCTGATGAACCCTGAACCTTCACTGCCGCGCGACCTGGGCGATGGCCTGCGCCTGCGCCGCTCTACCCCTGCCGACGCCGAGGCGCTGGCGGATTTCAACAGCCGCATCCACTCGGACGACGGCTTCGAATACCCCGATGTGCGCCTGGGGGCCTGGACGCGCGACCTGCTGACCCGCCCGCACCCCACCTTCAACAGCGGCGATTTCACCCTGGTGGAAGAGACCGCCACCGGCAAGATCGTCTCCTCGATGAACCTGATCTCGCAGACCTGGGCCTACGAGGGCATCCGCTTTGGCGTGGGGCGGCCCGAGCTGGTGGGCACACTGCCCGAGTACCGCAACCGCGGCCTGGTGCGCCAGCAGTTTGATGTGGTGCACCAATGGAGCGCCGCACGCGGCGAGCTGGTGCAGGCTATCACCGGCATCCCCTACTACTACCGCCTGTTTGGCTACGAGATGACGCTGAACCTGGGCGGCGGGCGGGCTGGTTTCATCACCCATATCCCGCGCTTGAAAGAAGGCCAGGCAGAGCCGTACCGCCTGCGCCCGGTGCAAGAGGCCGACCTGCCATTTTGGGCTGAGACCTACGCCCAGGGCAGCCGCCGCAATATGATCACCTGTGTTTGGGATGAGGCGCTGCTGCGCTGCGAATTGAACGATAAAAGCTTCGAGAATGTCAACCGCTTTGAACTACGCCTGATCGAGAGCGCCGAGGGCGAGCGGGTGGGCATTTTGACCCACCCCTTCTACAATTGGGGCACCATGCTGCCCGCCACGGGGTACGAGCTGCGCCCGGGGGTATCCTGGGCGGCGGTGACGCCCTCCGTGGTGCGCTACCTGGAGACGCAGGGCCGGGCGTATGCCCAGGGCCCGCAGTACACCCAGGAAGCGCAGCCCCCCTTCGATTCGTTTGGCTTTTGGCTGGGTGAAGAACACCCCGCTTACCAGGTCTTGGGCAACCGCCTGCCACGCGTGCGAGCGCCCTATGCCTTTTTTATCCGCGTGGCCGACCTGGCGGGATTCTTGCGCCATATCGCTCCTGCCCTGGAAGACCGCCTGGCGGATTCGCCGATGGTGGGTCACAGCGGCGAGACGCTGATCTCTTTCTACCGCGACGGCCTGCGCCTGGTGTTTGAGAAGGGCCGCCTGACCACGGTGGAGCCGTGGAAGCCCACCCCGCAGGGGCATTCGGGCAATGCCCTCTTCCCCGGCCTGACCTTCTTGCAGCTGGTGTTCGGCTACCGCTCGTTGGATGAATTGAAGAACGCCTTTGCCGATTGCGGGGTCGACAACGATGAGCACACCCCCTTGCTGAAAGCCATCTTCCCGCGCAAGCCCTCGGACATGTGGCCGGTTTCGTGATGGTGACGCGATGATCGTTGGGGTGATCTCAGATACGCACGTGCCCGACCGCGCCGCCCGGCTGATGCCGCGGGCGCTGGAGGTGTTCCAGCAGGCGGGCGTGGAGGCCATTGTACACGCGGGGGATATCAGCAGCCCGCCGGTGCTGGCTGCGCTGGAGCAGATCGCCCCGGTGTACGCGGTGCGCGGCAACCGGGATGGGCGCTTGCTGCCGCACCTGCCGCCGCAGCGCGTGGTGACGCTGGGCGGGGTGCGCATTGGCCTGACGCATGGGCATGGCTCATTGTGGGATTACATTGCCGAGAAGCCTTACATCTTATTCCACGGCCTGCAGCCCGAACGCTACATCCAGCGCGTGCTGAGCTGGTTCCCCGAGGCAGAGGTGGTTGTCTTTGGGCACATCCACCTGCAGGTCAATCAGCGCGTGGATGGGCGGCTGGTGTTCAACCCCGGCAGCGCCTGTGAACGGGTGTATGGCTTATCCATCCCCGGCGTGGGGCTGCTGCACATCAACCCGGGCGAGCCCGCGCGCGGCGAGATCATTTTGCTTTAGCGCCGGCGCTTGACGATCACCCAGGCGATCACCGCCAGGATCCAGAAGGCTGCCAGGTAAGCGCCAAAAGCCACCACGCTGGTTTCGCTGTGCTTGGCGGCGATGCCCACGAAAGCCCACACCAGCACCAGCAGGTAGGCAATGTCGCGGCGGGTGAAGCCCACCAGCGCCCCGATCAGCGTGGCAACGGTCAGCAGGATCACCGCCCACACCTGCGGCTCTAAGCCCCAGCCATCCCAGTTGTTTTTCGCCAGCACAAAGGTGAAGTTCGCCACCGTAGCGACGGTGATCCAGCCGAGGTAGATGCTGAAGGGCAGGCGCACCAGCCAGGTTTCCAGGGTTGGGACGGTGGTGCGGCCGATGCCCAGGATCAGGTAGATGGCGATCAGGCAGCCCAGCAAGATCAGCATGGCAACCAGGGTGGGCACGAAGATGTTGTAATGCCACAGGAAGATCCAGGCGATATTGGCCACGCATGAGAGCACGAACAGGTAGCCCATGCGGCGCAGGCGCGGGTTGGCCGCCTGAGAGGGCAGCGCCTGGTAGACGCCGAAGACGATCAGTCCCAGGTAGATCAGCCCCCAGATGGAGAAAACGTAACCCGCCGGGACGAAGAATACCTGCACGCTGTCGGAGATCTGGCCGGTGTTCTGCCCGTTGAAGGGCAGGGCATTGGCCAAACCGTTGATGGCGATGGTGAGGATGACCCCCACGATAACGAATAATTGTCGCAAACGGTCGTTGTTCATTGCAATACCTCCTGTTGATACATGGCAGTGTAGTACGGCCATTTCTCCTAGTTGGGGCTTGTAACGACTTCAGTCGTTTGTATCAATACACCGGCGTGAGCCAGCCGTGGTAACGTTCCACCTGGCCGCGCACGATCTCGTTGAACAGCTCGCGCAGGCGGGCGGCTACCGGCCCCATCTGCCCGCTGCCGATGGCGCGGTGATCGACCTGGGTGACGGCGGTGATCTGGGCGGCGGTGCCGGTGAGGAACAGCTCCTCGCACAGGTACACCTCGGTGCGGTCGATGGGGCGCTCGACCACGGTCAGGCCCAGTTCCTGGCGGGCCAGTTCCATCACCGTGCGGCGGGTGATGCCCTCCAGCACGTTCTCGGTGATGGAGGGGGTGACCAGCAGCCCATCGCGCACCATGAAGATGTTTTCGGCGCTGCCCTCCGAGACGTGCCCCTCCTGGGTCAGCACCAGCGCCTCGTCGAAGCCGGCGCGCAGGGCATCCGTCTTGATGAAGGCCGAGTTGGCATAGGCGCCGGAAATCTTGCCACGCGCCGGGATGACGTTATCATCCACCCGCCGCCAGGAAGAGAAGGTGACGTGGGCGTTGGTGTCGTTGGCCACGTAACGGGTGAAGGGCAGGGTCACAATAGAGAATTGGTCTGCGAGGTCGTGCAGGCGCACGCCGATGCCCTCCGTGGCCTTGTAGGCCAGCGGGCGGATGTACACATCGCAGCGGTGGCCGTCGGCGCGCAGCAGGTCGATGGTGATCTGGGTCATGCTTTGGGGGGTTTGATCGAACTGCATGCAGAGCAGTTTGGTCGAGTTGAGAAAGCGGCGGTAGTGGTCGTGCGGGCGGAAAATGAAAAGCTGCTGCTGTTGCTCGTTCCAGTAACCGCGCAGACCGCCAAAGGCAGCCGTGCCGTAGTTCAGGCTGTGGTTGAGCACACCAACCTTGGCCTCGGCGTAGGGAACGATCTTGCCTTCAAAATATGCATGCTTGGGAAGTTCCACTATTTCACTCCTTCGTTGATCAACCAGTGATGGATATGGCGCGCCGTCTCGGCGTAATTGTGTTCCATTTGGATGTTATGCCCGGCGCCTTTGGCCAGGTAAAAATCGGCCTGGTAGTGCATGGCCGAGGTGAGCGGCTCTTTGAAGGGGAGGATGGCGTCCTCTTGCCCGGCGATGATCAGCAGGGGGGTGTTCACTTTGTAGGGGGCTTTCCAGTTCAAGGTGTGCTGCAACAGCACCAGGATCGATTCGGGATCCAGGCGGGCGTGCAGTTCCTCGGGGGTGATATCAGCCTGAGGGCTGATCAGCAGGCGGGCGGCGCTCTCAGGCGAACGCATAAAGCCCGAGGCCGACCAATCGCTAAAGATCATCAGGTAGCCCAGCGGGTCGAGGCGGCACAGCCTGCCCCCATCGGCCAGGGCGTGGAACTTGTGCGGCCAGGAGGCCGCCAGCACGGCGGCGGGCAGATCGTCGGCCACGTGGCGCAGGTACCACTGGGTCAGCGCGCCGCCCATGCTGTGCCCGATCAGCACCGGCTTGCGCGGCAGGCGGTCGACCTCGGCTTTGAGGAAGGCCAGGTAGTAATCCAGTGTGCACAGGCGGATGGGGCGCTGCTCCGGCGACTCGCCGTGCCCGGGCAGGCTGAAGGCCACGCTCTCCCAGCCCCACTCGGCAAAGAGGGCCTGCCAACGCTCCCAGCACCAGGCGCCGTGCCACATGCCGTGCTGGAAGAGCAGAGGGGTGTCATGCCGGCGTTTGGCGGGGGTGTAGGTGACGCGCTCGATGCCATCTTCGATGGTGCGGGTCACCTGGTAGGTGGCTTCAGACTGTTCGGCAGAGAAGGTCAGCCCGCTGCTGAAGCGGTTGGGTGGGGTTGCCAGGGTGCGCTGTACATCCTGGCGGGCCAGGTAGCGCATGGCCCAAACCAGTTGGGAGGCCAGGTAGCCAAAGGCGGCGCCCACTGCTGCGCCAGCCAGGGGGAGGATGATTTTATGGGTAGATTTTGGCATGGGGGAGTCTCCACTTACCTAAGCAGAATCTTTTTGGAGAGGGAAGATATTCGAGCCATAGATAAAGTTGACAATGCGCCGCAGGCAAAAGTTCAGCCAACCCTCCAGTGATCTGTAATGGGTGCTGGCGCTCAATAATTCCCAGATCACATCTCGGACAATGGCGGCATGAACGATCTTTAAGCCATATCCGCCCCAGCGTGAGGCCAGGAAATCCCCCCAAAGATCCTCCTTAACAACCGTGGTGCGTACTACATGGCGCAGGCTCTCAGGGGCATTTTGATCTTCTAGAAAATTATCCACCCGGTCGCGGTGGTATAGGCGGATACGCGCCAGCCCAACCCCGAGTAAATCTTCTACCTGAGTGAGCGTTTCAGGGGTGCCGCGTTTATCGAGAAGCATTTTTACAATGGGTTGAGCAGCCTGGAGAGATAATTGTGGGTGTTCAAACACCACAGCCAGCGCTACCATGGAGTTGACCATCGAACCCAGTGAGGGGGCCTGATCTTTGGATTCTGGATTGCATATCTTTTCAATGGAGCGATGGACTGTTTCTAGGAACAGCTCAGGGCAGGCGCGCTGGTTTAGTTCCCAATCCAGCAGGGTGTATATATCCAGGTAGGAAGATTCGTGGTGGGTGCCCATGAACTTGTATGCGCCGCCCACATCCAGGTGTGTCTGTTGTATGCGCGTGTAGGCCTCCCAGGCTTCTGTAGAGGGACGAGTATCATCGCGCAGCAAAACATGCCCAGAGTTAAAAACCAATTGGGCAGGGGCCATTTCAGGGTTATCTGGCTTGAAATGGCGCCGGTAGATGCGTTCCACCGCTTCCAGATCCCGGTCGGCATCATGCTGAGAGCGCATTTGGATGATCAGCTGGATCACCACCAGCCCAATCAGATCGAAGGGATCGAAGCAATCACTGAGCAGGCTTTCAATTGACTGCAAACCTTCCTCTGAGGGCCCCCAGTAGGGGTGCAGTTTTTCAAGAACCTGCGCGGTTTTTTGATTATTGGCGAAGATCGCCTCCAACACCTCGATGGGGGCGAGGCTGTCGGCGCGGTTGATGCGTGAACTGCCGCGCAAGACAACGAAGATGAACTGGATGAGAATGGTGAGGATCTGGCTGCGAACAGCCGTCTTGAAAGATAATCCTATGCGCTCATTCGGAGATACCCAAAGCAGATCGCCAATAACCTGGCGCCAGATGGGCTGTAGCTGGGCGTAAATTTCTGGGTTCTGGTAATCGTGCAGGCCGGGACGGGAGGTGTTGCGGCTATCGGTCATGATCAACAAAGAAAGACCCAATGCCGATTCAGCCAGGGCCATTTTGGGCAGGTGAAGCGGGCCTTTAACCTTTCGTCCCCAATCTTTCAATATCTCCCAACCAGGGTCGGGATTGCGCTGCCAGAGATGATAGGCAGACTGAATGGCGGTAATGCGCACACCTTTGTCGGGGTCAGCTCCCCCGCGTTGGAGCAGGCTTGGGTCGTTGGTGAGTCCAGCCACGCGCAGTGCCATTTGCCGGTAAGTGGTTTTGCGCTGGCAGAACAACTTCTCCAGCAGAACGCATCCGTTCTTCTGGTCATCCTCTACGTACATGGTCAGGATGCCTTCTAGCAGGTCGCAGGCATTCTGGTCAGAGTTATCAATGAGGCGGAACACCAGGTTGACGCGATCCTGATCCTCGGCGCTGATCAGTTCTCGCAGTAGCGCCTGCGCTACAGGGCCCCAAATGAAGGGTGTCTCGCGCACATCTTGCATCAGTGATTGGTACCAGGCGGGGCGTTCTGCCACGGCTGGCGCCGATTCGGCCAGAATCTCACCGCCAAAGTAATCATAGAAGCGCTCGTATTTGAAGCCGATGGTGTAATCGCCGCGCTCGCCGTGCTGGATCAGAATTTCTGCATCCACCAGGTTTTGGAAGGCCTGGTTGACGTGCTTGTGCGTCGAGGGGAGGAAGTCATCAACCTCAATTTTCTCAGAGAGTGGTTGTCCACTGCCCGGATCAATGGTTTTGGAAAGTAACTCTTCATCCAGGGCGTTCCGATAATGACCAGGTTTGAACATGAGCGGCAAGATACATTTTTTGAGCAGAACATTGAGATCATCTGGATCCAAACGTTTCTGTTCGATCATTTTCTTAATGTACTTGAGATACAGATCCGTGGAGTGTACATTAGGGGGAAGTTTCTCGCTGCGATAAGATTCGGCAACCAGGCGCAAGGCCAGGGGGTCGCGCAGCAAGATTTTCATCTCGGGCGAGAGCTGCTCAAAGGATGTTTTGAGAGTATAACTTTTCTGATAGCGGGCGTATGCCTTGGGCAGTTCTTGTTCTTCGAAGCGGTTCAACTTCAGCCAGGTATCGCTGCTGGCAGGCGCCATATCAAAACCTTTGAGGTTGAATTCAATCTCAGCAGAGTCTTGCTGGCGGTAGTAGCGGGATTCGGTCAGGGTTACCTGGCTGCGCAGGATATTTTGCCAGGCTTCGGGGCGAGAGGTAACCACAATTTTCAACCAGGGATAGTTATGATAAGCAACAATTTCATCGATGCTGTTCATCAGCGCGGCAGGCTGAGGATTTTCATTGACCGCGTCAAACGCCAGAATAACTTTTTTCTCGGCGATCCCGGGGATGCGAGAGAGCGAGTCAAGGAGATCGGTGAACGGGATGTTCTTGTTCTCAGGGCTGACCAAACGGAAACGCTTGGTGAACAGGCCAGTAATTTCTTGGTGCAAATTCTGCCCGGCAGGGATCTTGGCCGCATTGAGCAAGACAAAGCCGACATCATTTTGCTGCTCAGGGTTATGTGCCAATGCCAGGAGGAAATTGCTTTTCCCCACTCCCGAAGCGCCCAGTAGAACGAAAGCCGTTTTCTCGGAGCACAAAAAATGATCGAAGGTCTGGCTCAGGCGTTGGCGTTCGAAATACAACTCGGGCGAGAATTTCTCGCGGATTCCCAGGGTTTCGGTTTCCGTAACATCCTCGGCCAGCAATTTGAACAATTCCCAATTGAACTCGCTGGCCTGGATGAACCTCTGGCGCATGGCGTCCAGTTCCTCGGCCAGTTCAGAAAAAGAGGAGAGTGTGGCCGGGTCGACCAACTTGAGGCCATCTACCTTGGTGGTGGTCACATGGAAAAGCACAGACAACTCGGCCTTGTGTTTATATTTGTAATACATGGCCAGGTGCATCGGGCCGCTTTTGTACAGATCTGCCTGGATGTTGAATAGGTCAGAGGGCCAAGGCAGGAAAAGAGGGTTCAGTTCAAAGTATCGATTGTCCCGCAGATCCACTAGGTAGAATTTTTCGCTGGCGTTTTCCAGACCAGGCGGGCAAGGCAGTGTTTCGCGCGTTGCATGGATGCCCGAAAGAACCATACAATGGATTTGATCACCTTGTTGTTCCAAAACATACAGGATGCGGTAGTGCTCTAAGAAAGAAAACCGTGCGAGGCTGCGCTCCAAGATGGGGTCAATTTTCCGTGTATAGAATTCCTGCCACTCTTCTTCTGTATGCGGGCGGCTGAGACCGTGATGGATTTCATTGCGCAGGGTGACCATATCCTCGAAATCTTTTGGCAGGCTGGGTTTAAAATCATCCAGCAAGCCAGCCATTTCGCGAAAAAAGAACCATTCTGGGTGGTCTTGGTGAGCGTGTAAAGTTTGGGTGAAAAGATTGATCCAGTCGCCCAGGGTAGGCTGCCCAAAGCGGCTGCCGAGGGTTTTATCCAAATTTGTGTCGTTATGCAGGCGCGTTTCAGGATTTAGGTAGCGCAACACCATATCCAGGGCCAGGGCTTTGACGGTCACTTCGAAGAAGAATATGGCATCATCCGTCTTGGCATGCCAGTTGTCGGTCAGCAGGATGTTCTGGTAGATCAAAGCCAGCGGGGTGGGAAATTTATCCAGAACGATCTGGTTGAGGGCTGCCCTGTCAATGATTTTCTCTGGAATGCGAGCCATTTTTTACCCGTCTTGCGCAAAGTGCAAAACAACGCTGTTTTAGTTTTTTTATGACCCTGCTGGATTTGTATTATACTATGATGGTTGAGGATACCCTATGAACTCTCCACAGCGTTTGTTTTTCCTGACCGCGTTGGTATGCATGCTTTTGGGATGGATGTTGCAGGTGCCTCTCGATAACCTGGCATCTGCCCTATTGCAAGCTGCTGGACCGGAACCCACCTTACAGGCTGATTCGTTAACGCTGGCGCGTCATTATGTAGATACGGGCCAGCCAGTTCAAGCGGTGGATCAATTGGCGCAAGTGATTTCCACCCTGCCGCCTGCTGATGCAGCGGATGCCCAGAACGAACTCCAAAAACTGTTATCTTTGCAAGAAAGCCCCCTGGGGCAGGCTGGTTTTGCGTTGCGAAACATTCACGCAACCTGGCCTACACGGCTTTACCTGGCAGCGGTTGTGTTGGCACTATTGTGGGTAGGGCTGGTGGCATACCGCCTCTTGGGCAAGCGCCCAGAAGTGGTGGTGCTGCCCTTTGCAGATCAAACCGGTTTGAAACTGGGCGAGGAAGTGCCGCAGGCTGTGCAAGACCGGCTGCGTGAGATCACTGGTCAGGCGGGTGAGTTGAGCGCAACGCACCAGTTCATTTCTGAGAAGCTCAAGATGCCCACTCAGGGGCCCGTGAGTGAGGGGTTAAGCCTGGATGTGGTTGCCTTGGCTGAAGTGGCCTTGTTTTTCTCGTTTGGAAGGGGAAATCACTCTCTCTATCCTTTTCTGTATTCGATCAAATTGTGGTTTCAGCAACCACGCTATTGGGTGCGCGGCCGTATCCAACAATCGGATAACGGGCTGATTGTGCACATGCAGTTGCATGACCGTAAGCATAAGCAGCCTGAACAGGTTTGGTGCCACCATCTCACCTCCCCATCCAATCGGAATTCCGATCTGGTAGATGCAATCCTGTATCCGCTGATTTACCATTTCAGCACGGGCCTGGGGGCGGCCCGCTGGGAGGCGCTGCATGGTTTGCATGCCGGGCTGGAGAAGTTTCGTTTGTTCCAATCCGACCCCAGCACCTTGGATCTTTTGCAGCAAGCTGAACAGGAATTGGAACGTGCCTTGAATTATGATCGCGCCTATGATTTGGCGCACTACAACCTGGGGTTGGTGATGCTGGCTACGGGAGAATATGGCAAAGCGCGCGAGCATATTCAAGAGGCAATCCGCCTTGCCAGGAGCCCGCAGGTGCGTACATGGGCCACATACAATTATGGCGTGGCACTGTTTCATGTTGCCCAGGATTGGGCTTACAAACGAGCTGTCAATACATTTCGGGAATTAATCAAGAAACCAGAGGGCATGACGCCTGAACTGGCGACCCTTGCCCGCGGTGCGCTGGCAATGACTTATGCCCGCATGGCCGGCCCGAAGCCGCCCGACAGAGAGTTTGCTCAACAGGCTTTGGCGGAGGCCGAGCAGATTTTGCAATCTGCACCTCCGTCGCTGGCGATGGCGAATGCATTGGATGCGAAAGGTTACGCTTTTCTGGCATTGGGGGATGCCAATCAGGCTGTGCAAGCTTTTCAAGCAGCACTGGCTCTTGTTGCACAGCGCACCACCAGCCTGACGGGTCTGGCAGAAGCGCACCTGCGCCTGGATCAGCGTGAACCGGCTCTATGTTCCTTGCAGCAAGCCGCCGCGCTGGCTCCTTTGGGGGGGTATATCCATTACAAAATGGGCGAGATTCTCCGGCAAATGGGGGAGCGCGAGGATGCTATGCAGGCTTACCAAAAGGCGCTTGGTGTTCCCCCGGCGCACCTGGCGCTGGGAAAAGTTTACCTTGAAGACGGCCTGCTGGTGGAGGCTGTTCAAGCCTTTCGGGAGGCCACCCTCCTGAACCGACATCTGGGCGATGCCTGGGTTAACCTGGCCTGGGCGTTACTGGAAATGGAAGATGCCTCTCGATTGGGCGAAGCTGTTACTGCTGCCCGCCGGGCGGTGCAGTTAGAGCAGAAGAACTGGCACCGCCATGCGGTGCTTTCGCGGGCATTGTTACAGGCTGGCAGAACCCCCCAAGCGCTCTTAGAAGCCAACCGCGCCCTAGAACTGGGCCCCCAGCAACCTCAAGCGCATTTCTGCCTGGCGAATGTGCAGCAGCGCATGGGAGAAAATGCCCCGGCGCGAGATAGTTACCGTAAAGTTCTTGAGTTGGACAAGCGCAACCATTGGCGCGGTTCTGCGCTTCAAATGCTGGCTGAAGTGGAACGAGCGTTGTAATCCATGAGTAAGGGAGAAAAGAGAATGCTATTAGATATTCTGCATGTGGCCCGGACAGTGCTCATTGGGCTGTTGGTTTTTCTGGTGGTGGTTGCTGGCTTGTATAGCTTGCAGATTGGCTTCGTCGTACATCCCTTTGAGTGGAACAGGGCTTCTCCAAACCATACCCAGGATCAGTTTTCTGTCATGACAGCCAACATCGGCAATTCGGACTTGCGTTGCTATCCTTCGAAATGGAAGCTGTGCCAGTTGGATGTGGAGCAGCGGCTGACCGAGAATCTGCAGCAGGTGCAGCCGGATATGATCGCTTTGCAGGAAGTGTTTGCTTCTTACCAGTGCCAGGATATCCAGGACCCGGCCGACTGGCACGTTTGCTCGATCGCCCAAGACCCTCCGCAGGCTCGGCGATTGCTGGGTGATGAATACTCAATCGTGTGCGAGCCGAACAGTCAGTTTGAATGTATTGCTGTGCATCGCGATGCCGGTGAGATTGTTGGCTGCCCGGTGGGCGGCTATTGCGACAACGCTCGCACACCGGTGCCGTTGCCCGGCTGCGACGCAGGATTTTCGATCTCTGCAGTGACGGTGCGCCTGGTCAATGGGGCTGTGTTCGATGTGGTCAATATTCACCCAGCCAGTTTTTCAGAATCTTGCCGGGCCGACCTGCTGCAGCGAGCTTTGCTGGGAGACGAAACTTCACCATCCATCATCCAGGAAGAAAAAGTGCTGATCATGGGGGATTTCAACATGGATCCCTGGCGCGGGCAGGATCGTAGCACAGAGGTATGGACGAACTTCTTTGAGCAGGGATGGGCGGGAATGCCACTGGCTTACCACAGTGGGATTGCTGAGAAAGATCCTCCCTATTACACCCTGCACTTTTTTGTGAAGCGCACCTTGGATCTGGTAGTAAGTAACTTTGCTGAGGGAGTATGCCAGGTTTGGGGCGAAACGCCTGGCACGGCGCGCCTGGACGGCGGCGTGGGGAATGATCACCGGGCGTTGTATGGCATCCTGACTTTCAAGCCATGACTGGTGGGAGCAAAACAATGCGGCGCCTCTTAGAAGCCGACCACCGCCTGTCGCGCGGCATGCGCGTAGCCGAGAGGCCCGGCCCCCTGCGCAGTGCGGCGGCCATTTTGGCGCATTCGGGCGATTCCTGGTTCTGGCTGATCGGCCTGGCGGCAGTGGGTCTGCTGGGAGATGGTTATTGGCGTTTCCGCGCCCTGGCCTTTGCGCTGTTCATCGTCATCGGCGCGGCGCTGGTGCTGGTGATCAAGTTCGCCATCCGCCGCCGCCGCCCCGAGGGGGAGTGGGGCGCGGTGTACCGCAGCACCGACCCGCACTCGTTCCCCTCGGGTCACGCTGTGCGGGCGGTGATGCTGGCGGTGTTGGCGCTGGGCCTGGGCCCACTCTGGCTGGGCGTGCTGCTGCTGGCCTGGGCGCCGCTGGTGGGGCTGGCGCGCATCGCCATGGGGGTGCATTATCTTTCGGATGTGCTGGCGGGTTGGGTGCTTGGCGCCATCTTTGGCGCCGCGGCGTTGGCGCTGATATTTTAATCGCCCCATCCCCAACCCCCGCCCCTCAAGGGGCGGGGGCTAAAGTTCCGCAAAAAGGGGTTGCGCAGTGGNNCCACTGCGCAACCCCTTTTTGCGGATATTTTCCCTCCGTTTCGGGGGAAGGGGTTGGGGGATAGGGGCACTAAAAACCGAAGGTGGTTTCGACCACGCCCGGCAAGACGGCATAAATGGATTGGCCGATCTCCCGGCTGAAGCGCTCTTGGAGCGCAAAAAAGGCTTTCCACTTGTCAATCGTGTAGGCGTTGGTGCCGTAGCGCAAAGCCACATCCACCATGCGTTTTTCCAGCAGGCAGATCCCGCCGGGCAGGGCAATGGAATCGCACAGCTGGATCAACCCGTCGTAGGTGTTGTACTCCACCGCGGCAAGGTAATCTTCTACGAAGCGCAGCTCAGCCTCGGTGCAATCCCATTTCCCGGCGGCTGCGGGCGCATTTTTCAACGGGAAGGAGTGGGTCAGGCTGATGCGGGCGGCATCTTCGTAGCCCTGCTGGTGGAGGAAGTGGTAGCCATCGATGGCATGGCGCATATCGGTGCGGCCCACGCGCCGGCCGATATCGTGCAGTGTGCCCAGGATGTAAGCCGCCTCGGGGTCGAGGTTGGGGTGGTGTGCGGCGATGGTCCGGGCAGCCAGGCCGGCGTTGCGCGAGTGCATCACCCACGGGCCGGGGTTGAGTTGTTCGGCTTCGGCCAGCATGGCCTCAGCAATCTCAAGCGTGGGGATCTGCATGGGCTTCGCCGTACAGTTTGCGGTGGACGATGCTCAGCGCCCGCACCTGCTCGGCGGCATGGTAGGAGGAGCGCACCAGCGGGCTGCTCTCCACCCAGCGGAAGCCCAGGCCCAGGCCATACTCTTTCAACTCGGCAAACTCCTCGGGGGTGTAGTAACGGGCAATGGGCAGGTGCTTTTTGCTCGGCTGGAGGTACTGCCCGATGGTCAGGATGTCCACGCCCCAGGCGCGCTGGTCGCGCATCACCGCTTTGACCTCGTCTATCGTCTCGCCCAATCCCAGCATGATGCCCGATTTGACCAGCACCTCGGGGTCGAGCCTGCGGGCGTTGCTCAGCGTGGCGGCGGCCCATTCGTAGCGATCTTGCGGCTGGACGGTCTTGAACAGGCGCGGCACCGTTTCGACGTTGTGGTTGAGGATCTCCGGGCGGGCATCCATGACGATCTTGAGCGCTTCCAGGCTGCCCTTGAAATCGGGGATGAGCACCTCGACCGAGCAGCCGGGGTGCAGTTGGCGGATGCGGCGGATGACCATGGCAAAGATGGGCGCGCCGCCGTCGCGGCGGTCGTCGCGGTTGACGCTGGTGATGACGGCGTGCTTCAAATCCATGGCCTTGACGGCCTGGGCGACGCGCTCCGGCTCCAGCCAATCCAGCGCGGCGGGGCGGCCGCGCTTGACATCGCAAAAGCCGCAGGTGCGCGTGCACACATCGCCGAGCATCAGGAAGGTGGCGGTGCCCGAGCCCCAGCACTCGCCCATGTTGGGGCACATGGCCTCTTCACAGACGGTGTGCAGGGCTTTGGCCCGCATCAGGCTTTGCAGCCAGGCGTAGGTTTCGCCGGAGGGGGCGCGCACCTTGATCCACTCAGGACGGCGCAGTGGGGTGGTGTTGATCTTTTCGGGGTCGACCCGGTCACGAGTAGGGGTGAAAGGCATGGCCTAGATTTTACCGCAAAAAACAGGTTGTGCGGGTGCTTTACGCCCGCACAACCTGTTTTTGCGGTTTCAAGGACTGATCTGCCAGACGTGCACCACCGGCTGGGCCTCGTCGGCGAACAATTCCAGGATGTAGAGCAGGCCATTGACCCGGTCGTAGGCCACATCGCCGATGCGGAAGCGGCGCTGGTCGCCGGTGCCGAGCATATCGGCCTCCACGCCTGCCGGGTTGTGGAAGAGAACGTCGTCGATGTCGATGCTGGCATAGGGCTGCGGCTCCCAGGATGCGATCTCACCCGCGGCCACGCGCGCCAGGTCGGCGGGATCATACAGGATGATGGAGGCGTCGAAGTGGGTGGTCCACCAGCCGCGGTAATCGTTGTGCCCGCTGCACTCCACAAAATCCTCGGCGGGGCAGGCGGAGCCATCGGCCATGCGGCAAACGGTGAAATCGCCGATCATGGCCTCGGCCACGCAGGGCAGTTCCGGCCCGGCAGGGTTGATCCAACCGTACCAGTACTTGGCGCCGTTGGATTTGGTGCCCGCGAACAATATGGCGCTCTTGCCGCCGGGCGTGGTGACCCAGGCGCCGCCTTCCCATTCGTCGGGGTGTTGGTAGCCGGTCATATTGCACTCGATGTTCTCAGTGTCCAGCGAGGATGCGTACTCCAGCAGGATCTGCTCGGAGAGGTGAGCGCCGTTGGCGGCGGGGGTGCCGCTGGCATCCGTCCAGGGCAGGTAGGCGAACAGTGCCGGCCCCAGGCCGCCCCAGCCGCCGTCGCGGAAGCGCCCGGTGGCAAGGTAACGCCCGGCGGTGTATGCGTCTGCCCAGGCGGTGGGGATCTCGAACAGGTAGCCGGTGGTCTGGTAGGGGGGCTGCTCGCCGATGTGCCAGGCGCCCTGCGTATCGGGGCCGCTGAGACCGGGGCTGAACCAGGCATGTGAGGCAACAAAGGGCGATTCGTCCAGGTGCTGGCCCCAGGCCAGGTGGAGCAGTGGGCCGGTGGCGGGGTGATCCAGGTAAGCCAGGCCGATGCGCGGGATCTCCTGCAGGGTGGGGAAGAAGCCTTCTGCCACGTCTGCGAAGGGTTGCAGGAACTCGGCGGTGGGCAGGCTGGCCACATCTGAGGCGATCACCGGGGCCGGGATGCTGACCTCGGCCACCTGGCTGCCATCGGGCACATCCACAACGATGCGGTCGTGGCCGGTGATGAAGAGCGAGCCGGGGGCGCCATCTGAGGGGCCGCTGGCATCCCCGGAGGGGTTGAAGGTCATGGCGTTGCCGCCGTAGGCGAAGGTCAGCGGGCGCTCACCGCCCTGGGGCAAGCGGAATGCGCCGCGGTAGACCAGGTCGGAGGGCTGCAGGCGCTGAGGGGTTTCGGGCGGGCCGGAGGGGGGTGCATCTTTGGTGGTGATGGGCAGGTAGGTGGGGGTGACGGCGGCGGGCGTTTCGGGCTGGGCCGGGATGGGTGTGGCGGCAACCTGCTCGGCAGACAGCCCGCAGCCCAAGGTGAACACAGCAATGCACAAGACGGCGAATTTACGCAGGCTTTTCATGATTTGCCTCCTGAGAAAATCGATTTGTGCCCTCGTAGTGACGACTTCAGTCGTCTGACGACTGAAGTCGTCACTACGAACCACTTGCAGCGCCTCAACTGGCTTTGCGCACGATCAGGCGCAGCCCTTCCACGCGCACCACTTCCACGCGCTCACCCGCGGCGATGGGTTCCTGGCCTTCGGCTAATTGGGCGCTCCACAGCTCGCCGCCAACCTGCACGCTGCCGTGGGCGCGGATCTCGCTCTTGGCAATGCCCCGGCGACCAGGCAGGCTTTCTTCGCCCATGCGGGCGGGGGCTCTCTGGGCGCGCAGGGCGAGCATCAGGATGCCGAAGAACATGGCCCCGGTGAGCAGCGAGGTGACGATGACCAGCGGCACCGAGACGCGCTGGAAGGAGGGGGTGGCGGGCGAATTGAACAGCACCAATGCTCCTGCGATCAGCGTGCCCACCCCGGCGGCGGTCAGCCCGCCGTGGGTAGGCGCTTTGATATCCAATATGAACAGTACGAAGGAGACGAGCAGGAAGAGGATGCCAAACCAGTTCACCGGCAGAACCCCCAGCCCGTAGGCTGCCAGACCCAGGCAGATCACGCCGATGAAGCCTGAAAGCCAGCCGCCCGGGCTGGAAATCTCGATCAGGATGGCCTGCACGCCCACGGAGATGAGCAGGAAGACGATGTTGGGGTCGGTGAGCATGAGCAGGATCTGCTCAATGAAAGACATCTCCACTTCAACCAGCACAGCAGTGCGGGTGTGCAGGGTCAGCTCGGTTTCCTGCAGGTAGACGGTGAAGCCATCGAGCTGCCACAGAAGATCATTCAGGTCGCTGGCGATGAAATCCACCAGGCCGATCTCCAGCGCCTCGCTGGCAGAGACGGCCACGGCGTTCTCGATGGTATCTTCTGCCAGGGCGATGGCCTCCGGCCCGCGGCGGGCTGCCAGCGAGCGCACTGCGGCGCGCATCACATTCTTGACCTTGGTCTCGGAGGTTGAGTCGAGGTCTTCGCCTTCGCTGCTGATGGGGCTGGCCGCGCCGATGGTGGTGTTGGGGGCCATGGCCGAGGCGTGCCCGGCCAAAGTGATGATCGTGCCGGCGCTGGCGGCCATGCCGCCGCGCGGGCTGACATAGACGATCACCGGCACCGGGCTGGCCAGGATATCCTCCATCATGTTCGTCATGGTGTCGACGGAACCGCCGGGGGTGTTGAGCTGAAAGACGAGCATCTCAGCGCCGCGCCGCTCGGCGGTGCGGATGCCGCGCGCCAGGTACTCGCGCAGGGCGGGGGTAACGGGGCCATCCGCGGTGAGCACCACCACCAGCGGAGCGTCATCGGCCTGGGCGGCGGCGGGTTGGATCAGGATGCCTGCCAGCAGGCTGAGGGGAATCCAGATGGAGAGAATCAAACGGCGGATCATGGGGACCATCCTTTCCTAGTTAATCATTATACCTTACTGGTTATGCCTCTGATATAATCTACATAATTTGTCAGATATAGAGGAAACATGATCCGACCTCGCCGAAACCCGCGAATTGTTCTTCTGGCGCTCATCCCCGTGCTCTGCCTGGTGGCGGTGGGTGTGTATTACCTGCCGCCGGTGCATGAGCGCCTGGCCTGGCGCGTGGATAACCTGGTGGCAGAGATCAAGTATGCCATCAACCCGCCGGAGGAGGTGGTTTTTGTGCCGCAGGGGCAGGTAGCCTCCACGCCGGTCGGTACATTGAATTTTCCCACGCCCATCCCCAGCGCCACGCCCACTGCAAGCCCCACAGCAACGATCACGCAGCCCGGCCCGACACTTCCCCCCGCCCCAACCGATCCGCCCACCCCCACACCTACATCCATCCCCGCCCAGGTGCGGTTGGTAGGCGTGCGCCACGAATACCAGAAATGGAACAACTGCGGCCCGGCCACGCTTTCGATGGCGCTTTCGTTTTGGGGCTGGCCCGGCGATCAGCTAGAGGCAGCGGCCTTCCTCAAACCCAATGACCGCGACAAGAACGTGATGCCTTATGAAATGGAAAGCTTTGTCGATCAATTGCCTGACCTGGAGGCGCTGGTGCGGGTGGGCGGCGACCTGGACCTGCTGCGGCGCTTGCTGGCAGCCGGGTTCCCGGTGGTGGTGGAGAAAGGTTTCGAAGGCGAGACCTTCGATGGCTGGATGGGCCATTATGGGCTCATCACCGGTTATGACGATGCCCAGGCCTCTTTTTGGGTGTTCGATTCCTACGTGGGGCCCAGCACGGATTTTCTCATCCCTTATGCAGAGGTGTTATACCACTGGCAGGCGTTCAACGATATCTACCTGGTGATCTATCCGCCCGAACGGGAAGCGGAGGTGCTGGCGATCCTGGGGCCGCAGGCGGATGAGATTGAGAATTACCGCTATGCCGCCCAAAAAGCCTCTGACGAGATCTACACCTCGACCGGCCGCGACCAGTATTTTGCCTGGTTCAACCGCGCTACCAATCTGGTGCAGCTGCAGGATTACGCCGGGGCCGCGGATGCGTACGACCAGGCATTTGCCCTCTACCCCAGCATCCCTGAGGAGCAGCGCCCCTGGCGTATGTTCTGGTACCAGACCGGGCCTTATTTCGCCTATTTCTACACCGGCCGCTATTATGATGTGATCAACCTGGCGACGACCACGCTCACCGCGGCCAACGAGCCAGCCCTGGAGGAAAGCTTTTACTGGCGGGCGATGGCCAAGCTGGCCCTGGGCGATACGGATGGCGCCATTGCCGATTTCCGCACCAGCCTGGAATGGCACCCCGGCTTCGAGCCGAGTACGTACCAGTTGGGTTTATTGGGAGTGACGCCGTGAAAGCTGTGAAGATCCTGCACTTTGCCGACGCACATATTGACATGGTCAACTATGGCCGCCACGATCCGCAGAGCGGCCTGCCGCTGCGGGTGATGGATTTCCTCAAGTCGCTGGATACGATCGTGGATACGGCCATCCGCGAGAAGGTGGACCTGGTGCTGTTTGCCGGGGATGCCTACAAAGACCGCAGCCCGGCGCCTACCTTCCAGCGTGAGTGGGGGCGGCGCATCATCCGCCTGGCGCAGGCGGGCATCCCGGTGCTGCTGCTGGTGGGTAATCACGACCTTTCCCCGGCGCTGGGCCGCGCCCACGCCCTGGAATCGTTCGATACCTTGCAGGTGCCCAAGGTGCGCGTGGTAGACCGCCCGGTTTTCCTCAAGCCAGATGACCTGTGGGGCCTGCCGTTGCAGATCATTGCCATCCCCTGGGTGTCGCGCTCGGGGCTGATGGCCAACATGGAGATGAGCGCAGCCAAGCCGCAGCGTGTTTATGAGGAGATCGAGGCGCGCCTGACCGAGGTGGTGCAGGAGTGGCTGGCGAGCGCCGACCCGGAGGTACCTGTGGTGCTGGCGGCACATGCCTCGGTGCAGGGGGCCAAGTACGGCGGCGAGCGCATGGTGATGCTGGGCGCAGACCTGGTGCTGCCAGGCTCGCTGGTGGCAGACCCGCGCCTTAGTTACACCGCCCTGGGGCATATCCATAAAGCCCAGGATGTCAACGAAAAGAAACAGCCCCCGGTGGTCTACCCCGGCTCGATCGAGCGGGTGGATTTCGGTGAGGCCGCCGACGATAAGTTCTTTGTGCTGGCGCACGTGCAGAATCACAAGACCCGGGTGGAGTGGCGCAAGCTGGAGCAGGTGCGTCCCTTCCTCACCCGGCAGGTCAGCCTGGAATCGCCCGAGAACGTCACCGAGCACCTGCTGGCGGCGCTGCCGGCTCCCGAGCAGATGGTGGGGGCGGTGGTGCGGCTGGTGGTGGATTACCCGCGCGAATGGGAGGCGCTGATCGACGACGCCGCCCTGCGCGAGGCCGCCGCGGAGACCTTTGAGTTCCACCTGGTGAAGCGCCCGCAGATGGAGACGCGCATCCGCCTGCCGCAGGACATTGCCGTGGGCAGCCTGGCCCCGCTGGAGCTATTGGATCTGTACTGGCGGGCATCGCACGTGGAAGAGGCTGAGATCGAGGTGCTGACCGGCCTGGCGCAGGAGGTGATTGCCAGCCCGGAGGATGAAACCGAAATTTAGATGATGATGATGAGCAGCTTCGCTGCCCACATCTCTTTTAGTGCGCCCAGCATGGGCGTTGACTAGCAGGTGAAAGACCTGTACGGAGGTTGATTGCACCAACCGTTAGCCAAGAGCAAGGGCGTCACCGTGAGGTGGGGTCTGGAGGAAGCTGGAGGCAAACTTGCGACCTGAGGAACACGAACCGTGTAGGATGCCATGCGGTCGGGCGAGCTGGCTAATGACAGCGAAGCCCAATGCAATCAAGGGCCAAAGTGGTAAACGCGGCAGGTGTGCAAGGAAAGTCAACGCTCTTACCTGGGGAGACCTGTCACTGGGCTGTCAAAGTAACCCAAACTGTGAAGTTTGGCTGAGGTGGCAGGAGTCAGCAGAGGTCATAGTACCACCGTTGAGGTGGGAAGGGCCGAACGATGGGATGACCAGTAGGGAAGCATTCGAGAGGCAAGCCAAAAAGACAGAATTCTCAGATAGAGAAACTGGCACCTGGCGAAGACGGTGAAGCTGTCGGGATCAGGTGAACAGGGTCGAGCGGCCAACGGCATGAAACCTTAGTGAGCGGTCTTGAACATCGAACCGCCGGATGCGGACCCGCATGTCCGGTGGTGTGAGAGGAGGGCGGCAGCCCCGCCCTCCTACTCGATTTGGGTCAACAGGCGCACCTGCGCCAGGGCCTCGTCCAGGTCAATGGGGGCACGCGTCACCACCTCGGGCAGGGGCGGCAGAGCGGGTGGATCGGGCAGGATGGTTCCAGTCAGTTCTTCGCAGCGGCGCTTGAATTCGATGTTGGGGGTGGCCTGGTACAGGGCAGCGTAGGCCGCGGTGGCTTGCTGGCGGTGGCTTTCCTGGCGGGGGTCAATGCGCCAGATCTGGTAGTGGGCGGCGGCTTGCTCAGATGGCTCCAGTTCATCGTCTTCGAGCAGGGCTTGCAGGTCGCAGATGGCCTGCGGCAGTTGGTTGGGAGAGGCCTGCACCTGCAGGCTGATCTGGCGCAGGCGGGCCTTGAACTGCACATCCTGGTTCTTGCATTCCTGCGCCAGCGCCAGGGCCTGGCTGGTGGCCTGCTGGGCTTCGCTCCAGCGGCTCATGCGCTCCAACAGGTCAGCCAGCGAGTTGAGGTAATCGCTGCGCTCGTAGGGGGTATCTAGGGCGCTGCCCAGTTCCACAGCTTGTTCCAGCCACTGTTGGGCAGCCGCGTACTGCCCCAGGGCTTTGTCGGTTTCGCCCAGGTTCCACAAGGCCTCGGCTACGCCGGGACGGTCGCCCAGCTCCAGCACCAGGTGCAGGTTATAGGCGTAGCACAGCCGGGCGTTGGCGTACTCGCCCTGCTGGAAGTAGATCATGCCCAGGTTGCCCACAGCAACATTGATGCCAAACTGGTAGCCCAGTTCTAACGCCAGGCTGAGTTTGCGCAGGTAGGCCTCCAGTGCCAGCACGTAATCGCCCTGGTCGAGGTAGACGTTGCCCATGTTGCCCACGATAATGCTCACGCCCAGCAGGTCGCCGATCCCCTCGGCGATCTGGTGCGCCCGCTGGTAATATTCCAGCGCCTGGTTGTATTCTCCCTGCACCTTGCAGAGCAGGCCGATGTTACCCAGGGCGCGGTAGGTGCCGCGCGGATCGTTAGCCTGGGTGGAGAGCGCCAGGCATTGATGGAAACAATCTCGAGCTGCCTCCAGGTTTCCCTGGCTCCACAAAACGGTGCCGCTCTCACGGGTGGCCTCGCCTACGCCGTGGATATTGGCCACGGCTGAAAATCCCTGGCGGGCCTGGGCCAGCCACTGGGATGCGCCGGGGAAATCGCCCTCCTGGCGGGCCAGCCGTCCCAGGGCGTACTGGCATTGCGCTGCCAGGCGCGCCTCGGCGCATTCCTGGGCAGCCGCCAGCGCCTCCCTGAAGATTTCCTGCGCCTCGCTCCAGCGTCCGGTGAGCTGCCACACTTCACCCAGCGCCAGCATGGTCTCGATGCGCTCCGCGCCTTGCAGCAGGGGCAGCAGGCGCTGGTAATACTCGATGGCGGCCTGGTTGGCGTAGGCGGCCTGGGCGGCCTGCCCTGCCTTGCGGAAATACTCAACCTGCTTGGCGGTGTTCTGGCTCAGGCCGTAATGGTGCGCCAGCAGGTTGAGACAGCGGCCCAGCTCGCCCTGGTAGGTGCGCTCAATGAACGCGCTGATCTCACCGTGCAGCATAGTGCGCGTGGCCAGTGCCAGGCTCTCGTAAGCCACCTCGCGGGTGACGATGTGCTTGAAGAGGTATTCCAGCTCTGGCTCGAATTTGTCCGGCGGGGTGATGTCCAGCGCGCTGAGCTGTACCAGGTGATCCAGCACCTGCTCGGGCGCGCCCAGCGCGGGATAAGCCCCCCACAGCCAGGAAGCGCGAAACGAGCGCCCAATGACGCTGGCCACCTTGAGGGTGGTCTTGGGGGCCTCGCTCAACTGGTCAATGCGGCTGATGATCAGGCTGTGTAAACTGTCAGGCAGGGTGAAGTTTTGCAGGGCCTTGGGGTCGCGCGGGTCAATGCCGCGGTCGTGGATCAGGTTAACCATCTCGTCGATGTAAAAGGGGTTGCCCTGCGCCCGCTGGGTGATGCGCTCCACAAACTCCGCAGGGACGTTCTGCGCCGCGCCGAACAACTGGCTGAGTTTCAGGTCGATCAGGCGGGAGGTCTCCTCGGGGGTGAACTCTGCCAGGTGGATCTCTGCAAAGTGGGGCAGGCGGGTGACGGCAGGGCCCTGGCGGTGGGCCTGGGGCGGGCGGTACACCACCAGCAGCAGCACAGGGGCCGAAGCAATGCTGCGCCCGACGATCTCCAGCAGATCGTCCGAGAGCGGGTCGAGCCAGTGACAATCTTCCAGCGCCAAGAGCAGCGGGCTGGTTTGGGCGGCATGGCGGATGCAGATACTGACCAGGTCTTCAAGCGAGGATTTGCGCAGGCGCGGCTCTAACGAGCGGGTGAGATCGTTTTCTGGGATGGGCAGGTTGAGAGCGGTGCCCAGCAAGGGCAAACGCGGCATCAGCACGGGGTTGAATGCCGTCAGCCAGGCCTCTAACGATCGCTGCTGAGCCTCCGGCGGGTCAGCCGGTTTAAGCTCGAAGATGCTCCCCAGCAGGTTGCGCCACACCAGGTAGGGCGTGCTGGTGCCGTGGGAGAGGCACTCGCCGCCGAACGTGCGGAAGCCCTGCCGCGCCGCCGATTTGACCACCTCGGCTGCCAGGCGCGATTTGCCCATGCCGGCCTCCGCGGTGATGCCGATGATCTGCCCCTGCCCCTGGCGGGCGAGGAACAGGCGGCGGTCGATACTTTGTAATTCTGCCTGGCGGCCCACCATGGGCAGGGTGTAGCGCGGCTCCTGGAAGGTGGGGCTCTTGCCCACCTGCACATCCAGCAGCGGGTAGATGCTGACCGCCTGGGCTTTGCCTTTAACGGCAATGGACTGCTGCTCGCCCCAGCGGAAAGACCGGGCGGCGGCGTGCTGGGCAGCCTGGCTGACCAGCACCTGCCCCGGGGCGGCGGCCTGCATCAGGCGGGCAGATAGATTCACCGCATCGCCCATCACGGTGTATTCGCGGCGCGCATCCGAGCCGACCTGCCCGCAGTAGACAAAGCCAGTGTTGACGCCGATGCGGGTGGTTTGCCCGGGCAGGCTGCGGATATCCAGGGCGCAGCGCAGGGCGCGCTCGGCGTCGTCTTCGTGGGCGATGGGCGCACCGAAGATGATGACGCACTTGCTGCCCTTATCGCCCATATCCACCTTGTTCAGGTAGCCATCGTAGCGGGCCACCACCTGGATGATCTGCAGCAGGTAGGCTTGCAGGCGGCTGCCCGCCTGGGGGTCTTGCTCGTAGTTATAGCCGGCAAAGTTGACGAACAAGATGGTGACTTTGCGGTGCTCGTTAATGAAAGAGACCTGGCCTTCTTGCAGGCGCGCGGCGATGCTGGGGTGGATGTAGGCCGCGGCCAGGCTGGCGGTTTGGGGGGAGAGCTGCGCCAGGGGCGACAGGGGCTGGGGCAGGGCTTCGCCGGTCAGCCCGGCGACTATGGCAAAACCCTCCCGTTGGGTGCGCACCTCCAGCGGGGCGGCGGCCTGGAGCAGGCTCTGGTGGAGCACCACCTCGCCAGAACGGGCATGGTGCTCGGCCTCGGCGCAGTCATCCAGCACACGCCCGGCGATGATATATTCCAGGCGCAGGGAGGGGTCTCCGGCGGTGGTGCAGAACAGCGGTCCGGCTGCCAGCCCGGCTTTCATTGTCAGGCCAAAAGCGCCCGAGCGGGTGGGGATGGCGGCATAATCGCCCATGCGCGCCTGCATCTCCAGGGCGCACTGCACGGCGCGGCGGGCGGTCGCCTGGCTCTCGGCGGCATGGTAGGGGAAGAGCACGGTCATGGCATCGCCGCCAAATTTGCCGATGATGCCCCCATACGATTGAATGAGGGCAATCATCGGCTCGAAGTAACGGTTAAGCAGGGCAGTCAGTTCTTCCGTGCCATCCTTGCCGGTGGCGCCCAGCGCCTCGCTGAGGGCGGTGAAGCCAGAGACATCGGCAAAGAGCACCACGGCCTCAAAGCGCTGCTCGCGCCCCACCGGCGATTGCCCGGGGTGGGCGAGCAGATCTTTGGCGACATGGTACGGAAGGTATGACTGCCAGAGCAGCATGTCTTATCTTTGCACGGTCGGCATCAAGACGGTGTACAGCAGGGTCGGCGTGCGGGGCAGGCCCAACTGGTCAGAGGGGGGAACCACCGATAAGGGCTCGTCGCGCCCGCGCCGGTCGGGCTGCCGATCCCACTCGGTTTGAGCGGGCGGCTGCTCCATCAGAGGCAGGATCTCGGTCACATTGTACACCTCCAGGCGGTAGCGGGCGTTGGTGTAGCCCTCCACCTCAATCTGGAAGATGCCCAGCCCGCCTGTGGTGAACAAGATGGTCTCGACGGAGTCGCTCGTTTCGCGGCGGGCAATCTCGGTGCCGTTGGGCGCCCAAACATACAGGTCGGCGTCCCCTTCCAGCGAGATCAGGCGCACCACCATGGTCTGCCCGGCGGCGATCGGCGTGCGGTAGACATGCCCCTGGCCCTGGGCAATCCGCGCCGGGTCGGGCAGCAGGTTGATCAACCGGCGAGTGACAAGCGGGTCCGTCGAGGTGATGCTGCCCTGGGCTGTGGCAGCCCATACCTGGATGTAGTGCGCTCCGGGCAGCGGCTCCAGCACCCAGGTGTAAGCAGTGCTGGCTTCTGCGTAGGGCAGCCAGCCGCTCTGGGCTACCGCCGACCAGGTGTTGGTGTTTTGGTCGAAGACAAACTCAACATAGTACAGCCAGGCGGGGTCGCCGGTGGCGGTCACGTCCAGGGTCACCTGGCGGGTACCGGTATCGAAGACGCCGCCGTTGATGGTGAAGGACTGGATGGTGGGTGGTGTGCCCTGGAGCGGCGGTAAGACGCGGATCGTGCGGGTGATGATGTTATTGCTCTCATCGGCCTCGGGGATCTCGTTATCCGGGTCGATGGTTGCTTGCAGGGTGTACACGCCGGGGGTGATGGGCGTGGGCCAGGTGAGCGTAGCCACCTGGCGGCCGCGCACGGCGGGCATTTCAATCGTGTCATTGCCCAGCAAGACGCCGTCCAGCGTAAACGCCACCTTGACATCGGTGAGCACTTGCGTGCCGCCGATGCGAAAAACCACCAGCCCGCTTGCAGCCGTGGTGCTGATCACCGGCGCGGGTGGGCCAACCCACAGCCCAAAATCGAAGGCGGCCAGATCGTCGTAGGTGGCGGGGTCGAGGGCGGTGTAAGCATTGAACAGGATGGCACCCTGCAAGGTGAGCGGGTTTTCCAGCGTCAGCGAGTAGACGCCCACGGGAAGGCTGATCGGCGCCATGGCGCGGATCTGGTGGATATTGACGAACTCAATATTCTCCAGCGTGACCGAGGTGGAAACGCCGTCGCTCAACCAGCCGACCAGATCGGGTGAGAAGTTATTGCCGTAGATGTTGAGCAGCACCGGCACGTCCACCAGGCCGTACCTGGGCTGGACATCGGAAATGACGATCAGGGTATCTTCCAGAACAGTGAAGGCGTTGGCCAGGCGGCCGGTTTGCAGGTCGGTGTTGAGCGTGCGCAGGTCATAGGTGCCGGGCTCGAGGCCGGGCGGCACGATCGCCTGGATCAACCCGGAGTTGATCAGCAGCGTTTGCGTCAGTTCGTGAGACCCCAGGTAGATGACGGTGGAATCCGAGAAGTTGATGCCGGTGAGCAGGATGGTGGTGGGGCCGGTGTTGATGCCGTACTTGGGCGTCACGGTGTAGATGAGCGGGCGGATTTCATCTCCAACCGTGACCGTTGTCCAGACGTCGTCGGTGTTGTTCAGCGGGTTGGGGTCGGGCTGGCTGCCGCTGACCTGGGCGATGTTGTTGAACAGCCCGGGCAGGGCGTTGGGCTTGACCTGTACCAGCAGATAAACCTCGCTCATGCCGCCAGGGGCGGCGGTGCCCATATCGCAGACGACCCGGCGGTTGGCAACCAGGGCGCAGGCATTGGCTGCGGGCCAGGCGTGCAGGTAGGTGACATCCACGGGCAGCAGGTTGGTGATCACGATGCCTGTGGCGGTGAGCGGCCCGGCGTTGTGCACGCTCAGTGTGTAGGTCAGCAG
>DIXA01000004.1:28116-81538 GCA_002428565.1 Anaerolineales bacterium UBA6092
GGTGTTATTGAGGGGGATGGGATCCGTCACTGTGGTGGTGACCTCGGCAGTGGCGGTGAGAATTCCGGGCGGTGTGGTGGCCTCTACCAGGGCAAAGAAATCCACGTGAGCATTTCCTCCCGCGGGGATCATGCCAAAGTTGCAGTTAATATCCGGCCCCACCTGGATGCAGATGGCTGGGACAGAATGAGAGAAGCTCATCCCGGTTGCCAGGTTGGCGATGGCGACCACGCTGGTGGCAGTAACAAAGCCCTGGTTGCTCACGTTCACGGTATAGGTCTGGTAGGTGCCCACCACGATGGGGTCGTATGTATCCTGGAGGGTGATTCCCAGGTCTGCAATCAGCATTGAAATTGAGGCGTAGGTCAGCTCGGTGGCGGTGTTGTTGAGCGGCAGGGGGTCAAACTGGTCGGCTGCAACCTGCACGGTGTTGGTCAGCCAGCCCTCGTAGAGCTGGTTGACCCAGAATTTTAGCTGCACCTGAGCGGATTCGAGCGGGTTCAGGTCAGGCAGGCTGCAAATAACATGGGTGCCGGTGTCTGCACAGGCACCGGGGGGCGTGGAGGCGTTGAAGCCAGTATTGGCTGGCCAGGGGTCCGTGATCACCACGTTGGTGGCGGTTAGGAGGCCGTTGTTAATCACGTTGATGGTGTAGGTGACATACGTGTCAGAGAGCACCGGGTCGGGCGAATCGCTCATGATGACCGCCAGGTCGGCGCCGGGGGCGGCGGTGTGGACAGAAACTTCGTCAATATGCCAGCCCTGGCCGGTGTCGCCGTCGGGTTGGGAGACGAGCGTCCATTCCAGATGCGCCGCTTGGCCAGCGTAGGTGCTGAGATCCACCTGGCGGTGAGTCCAGGTGAGGTTAGAGCCGCTGACCGTGTGCACCGGTGTGCCATTGATCGTCAGGCGGCCGTAGTCGCCCAGGTCGGCGTCGAGATTATGCCACTCCCACCACTGCAAAGCAATGGGAGAGCCAGGCGCGTACATGGTCAGATCGATGATATGATGTAGGGTAGAAATCTGGCCGGAGGTGTAGTTGTTCATGCCGCCGGGGGCGGTCATCCAATGGATGGGGCCAGTGTGAAAGGGCTTATCGCCCATGCCGTTGCCCCAGTACCAATCGTTGGGCCAGGTGTTGGTGTAGAACTCGGGGGTGGGCACCTCGAAGGGGAACTGCTCGATGATCGCGGGCGCGTCGTAGGCGATGGTGTGGATGGTCACATCCGGCGCCACGCCGTCGCTGATGGTGGCAGTATTGATGTACGGGCCGGTGCCGGGAACCATGGGGGTCAATAGGTAGGAGATCTCGGCGGTTTCGTTCACGCCGAGAGATCCGCTCCAATGCACGGCATGCAAAGCCATGCTGTAGTAGCAAGTGCCGCTGGGGCAGGTCAGGCTGCCTTCGTCGAAGATCATATCTGCGGGGAAGGTGTTAACCATGTCGGCAGTGGCAGAGGGCTGCGTGCCGTTGTTTTTAACGAAAATGTGGATGGGGATGGGCTCACCCCACTCTACCTTGGCCGGAGCGACGAAGTAGGAGAGGTCAAAGCTGGGCTGGTTGACGGGTATTGCCTCGAACCATAGCGACCATTTGAGCAAATCGCCGCTGCCGGCATTGAAGCCATTATCGCAAATTTGGATCTTCCAGGGGCCTGCGGCAGGGTGCCCGTAGAAGGTAGCCGCCAGATCGTCGACGGGGTCCCACATATAGGGGTAATAGGGAGGCGGCAGCGGGTGTGGGGTCGCACCTGGGGCTATTTCACTCTCTTCATCATACATCACGTTGATATTTTGAATAAATGGACTGATGGCAGTATCCAGCAGGCTGACCACCTGAAGATCAGGAGATACCAGGGAGATGCTCAGGTCGTAGCGGTCGGGATGGCTGACCGCCAGGCCGATGTTCAGATCCTGGATGGTAAAATTATCCGGAACGGTGATGATATCTTCCAGGGGAAACAAGAGAGAACAATCTGGAATGGCCATGGGGGCGGCATTGCTGCTGGTGTAAACATAGCTGCTTTGAGGAGCGGCCTGCGGCTGGCTGACGGGTGGGGCGGGAATCTGCACTTCGGCGAAGGCAGGGCTGGCCTCCAGGCGGGCGGCGTGAGCGGCGCTCAATGCCAGGGCAGCCAGGCTCAACGAGAAGAAGGTGACGATCAACAGGATACCGATACGGTTTTTCTTCATGATTCATTCCTCCTTGCCAGGTGATGGGTAAATAGGTGGTTCTTGATTTGGCTGAGTACCATTTCCAGCAGGCGCACCGAGCGCCAGAAAGCCACCGCCGCCATACCGTGCGCCAGCACGGCAAACAGCGGCGGGGTTTGTTGGGTGTAATACATCCAGCATTGGCGGGTGGTGCCCCAGCGCTCCAAAAAGTAGCCCAGGCCGGTCCCCGCGGCAAAGGTCAGCAGGGCCAGGCGGTGGTCGGTGGGGGTGAGGATGAGGAAGGCCACCAGCAGCAGGGCCATCAGGGTGAGAGATTTATCGAAGGTGGGGGCAACGAAGAGCAGCATCAGGGCGAAGAAGGCGCCGAAGACGGCCCAATAAGCCACCTGCCACAGCCGGGGAGTGCGGCGGGGGGTGCGCTCATCCAGCAGGCGCACCAGCCGGTCAATGGACAGGCTGGCGATGGGCCAGGCAGGGATGATCCACAGCGGGGGGCGCTCGAGGGTGTAATAGGTCCAGATGGAAGTTTGCGTGCCCCAGCCCTCGATCACCAGCCCGCCGCAAAAGCCAACGAAGACGATCTTGACATCCTTGCGCAGGTCGGCGCGGGCCATGATCAGCAGCGACATGACCAGGAAGTTGCCCAGCAGCAGCCAATCCATGTAGCGCCACCAGGGGCCGTCCCAGGGGATGGTGGCGAGGTATTCTTCAGCCAGCGGCCACCACACGTATCCCAGCAGGAACAGGATCAGCAGGAATCCGCTCATCAGGTAGTAGGAGGCGCGTGTCCAACCCAGCGCCTGAGAAAGGCGGCGCGAGCGCGGTGTGGCGGGGATGGACGCGGCGGAGGTCGGGGTGGCCTCAGGGTTGGCCTGCATGGCTGAATTTTACTATGAAGTGTACTATAATGGTGCCTGAGCCTATGATCCCCATCTCTCTCTCCCTTTCTGGTTTTCTCTCTTATCGTGACCCGGTTGAGATCAACTTCGAGTCGATCCAGCTGGCCTGCATCTCTGGTGCCAACGGGGCGGGGAAATCCTCCCTGCTAGATGCCATGACCTGGGCGCTGTTTGGGCAGGCGCGCAAACGCGATGAAGCGCTGATCCACCAGCAGGCTGGCGCCGCAGAAGTGGCGCTGGTCTTTGAATACGAGAGCAACCGTTTCCGCGTGCAGCGCACGCTGCCGCGCGGCAAGACCAGCCAGTTGGAGTTCCAGATCTGGGATGAACCTGCCGGTGAAGAGGGGCGCTGGCGCGTCCTCACCGAGCACACCCAGCGCGAGACCCAGGAGCGCATTATCCACACCCTGCGCCTGGATTACGAAACCTTTGTCAACGCGGCCTTCTTCTTACAGGGCAAGGCAGACCAGTTCACCCAGCAGCGCCCCAACGACCGCAAGCGCATCCTGGGCAGCATCCTGGGATTAGACGCCTGGGAGGCGTACCGCACCAGGACAGCGGCGCGGCGCAAGACCGTGGAGGCCGAGATCGAGCAGTTGGACGGCCGCCTGGCAGAGATCAATGCCGAGCTGGACGAGGAATCGACCCGCCGGCAGCACCTGGACGAACTGCAAGACGGCCTGAAAAAGCTGACCAAGGCGCGCCAGGCGCAAGAAAAAGCCCTGGAGAGCATCCGCCGGGTGGCAGCCACGTTGGCCGAACAGGCCCGCCTGGTCGAGACGCTGGCCCGCCAGTTGCAATCGGCGCAGGTGCGCTACCATGACCTCTCGGCGCGCCTGCTGGTGCGCCAGGAAGAGCGCCAGACCTATGCCGAAATTTCGGGCCGGGCGGCGGAGATCGAGGCGGCCTATGCCGCCTGGCAGGCGCAGCGGGCTGAGGCCAGCCGCCTGGACGAGGCCGCCGTGCTGTTCCGCCAGCATGACCAGCGCCGCCAGGCGCCGCTGACCCTGATCGAGGCGGAACGGGCGCGGCTGCTCAATGAGCAGAAAACGCTGCAAGCGCAGCAGGCCGAAAGCGAGCGCCAACAGACTGCTGAGGCCGAGACCCAGGCGCAGCGCGCCGCCGTGCAAGAAGCGCTGGCGACGGTGGAAGCCACCTTGGCCCGCCGCGCCGAGCTGGAACGTGAAGTGCAGTTGGCGCGCCAGCGCCAGGCTGAGGCGCGGGCCGAGAACCCACGCCTGAAGGCCGAGATGGATGAGCTGAAGGAGCGTATGGATCAGCTGCAGGCCTCCGAGGGGGCTGCCTGCCCGCTGTGCGGTCAGCCGCTCTCGCCAGAAGACCGCCAGCGCCTGGTGGAAAGCCTGGGCATCCAGGGCACCAGCCTGGGAGACCGCTACCGCGCCAACCAGGCGCTGGTGCGCGAGACCGACAGCACAGTGGCTGATCTGGAAGCGCGCAGCGCCGCCCTGGCGGATTTTGAGTTGGAGCGCATGGAGCAGGCCCAGGCGTTGGCGCAGCTGACCGAACGGTTGGATCAGTTCGCCCAGGCGCGGCAGGCCTGGCTGCTGCAGGGCGCGCCGCAATTGGCCCAGGTGACCCAAGACCTGGCCCAGGAGCAGTTTGCCCCGGCTGCGCGGCAGGCGCTGGCACTCATCGATGCTGAGCTGAAAGCCACCGGCTACGACCCGGCCGCGCACGACGCCGCCCGGCGGGCGGAAATGGCCGGGCGCGCCGCCGAGGTAGATTTTCACGCCCTGGAGAAAGCCCGCGCCGCCCTGGCGCCCCTGGAGCGCGAGGTGCAAGACCTGGAAAAGCAGCGCGCCGCCCTGCAGGCGGACCTGTCTCATCAGCAGGAGGAATGCCAGGCAGCCACCGCGGCGCTGGCCGCGGCGCAGGCGCAGGCCCCCGACCTGGATGAGGCGGAGCGCCATTGGCTGGATCTGCAAGAACAGGAGAATGCCCTGCGCATGCAGGTGGGGGCGGCGCGCCAGAAGGTGGATATTTTGCAGGACCTGAAGACGCGGCGCAAGAGCCTGGATGCCCGGCGGGAGGAACAGGCCCTGCGGGTGGGGCGTTTCAAGGCGCTGGAGCGCGCCTTCGGCAAGGATGGCGTCCCGGCGCTGCTGATCGAGCAGGCTCTGCCGCAGATCGAGGCGCGGGCCAATGATGTGCTCGACCGCCTGAGCAGCGGCACGATGACGGTGCGTTTTGTGACCCAGGGGGCCTACAAGGATAAGCGCCGCGAAGACCTGAAAGAGACGCTGGATATCCAGATCTCTGACAGCAGCGGGACGCGCGATTATGAGCTGTTTTCGGGCGGGGAGGCCTTCCGGGTGAACTTTGCCATCCGCCTGGCGCTCTCCGAGGTGCTGGCGCAGCGCGCCGGAGCGCGCCTGCAAACGCTGGTGATCGATGAGGGCTTCGGCTCGCAAGATACCCAGGGCCGCCAGCGCCTGGTGGAGGCGATCAACCTGGTGCGGCCCGATTTCGCCAAGATCCTGGTCATCACCCATATTGACGAGTTGAAAGATTCGTTCCCCACGCGCATCGAGGTAGAGAAGGGTGAGCGCGGCTCGATGGTGCGCGTGGTTTAAAATCAAAACAATATCCGTTTTTGACAGAATTTTTGGGGATGGGGGAAAAGCGAGGGGGCGGGAGGATTGTCATTTTAAAAATGCGACAAAAGTCGCATCCAGAACGGCGTGGTTATGGTAAGATTAAGCACTCATTAAACCTGCATGAAAGGTACCGATATGAGAGTTCCGCTTGTGGTTGGCATCCTTGCGCTGGTCATCGTCCTGGGGGTAGGGCTGTATGTGACTGATTTTACCGCCTACCTGGGCAATGACCCGGCAACCTGCAACAATTGCCACGTGATGGATGCGGTGTACGAATCCTGGTACCATGGCGGGCACAGCCAGTGGGCCGTGTGCGGAGATTGCCACACTCCGCACGATCTCATCCCCAAGTATTTCATCAAAGCCGAGAACGGCTACCACCACGTGACGGCTTTTCTGTTCGGTGATATCCCCGATGCCATCCGGGCGCGCGAATCTTCGCGCCGCATCGTCCAAGAGAACTGCATCCGCTGTCACAGCGAGACGGTTTCC
This sequence comes from Anaerolineales bacterium UBA6092, assembly GCA_002428565.1. Lineage (GTDB taxonomy): Bacteria > Chloroflexota > Anaerolineae > Anaerolineales > UBA4823 > UBA6092. Next base: position 34,301 of record DIXA01000004.1, read on the forward strand.
ACTATGCTCGAGAGCGTCATGGAACTTGACCGCTATTGTTTTGATTGTCACCGCAGCGTGGCGCATGGCGAGCGCGGCATTTCGATCTTACCATACCGACATGAGGAGGAAGGCAAATGAAAAAACTCTCTGCCTCGGCATTGATCACCATTGGGATCATCCTGGTGCTGGCGGGCGGGCTGGTGGGCACGCTGCTTTACATGAAAAGCCAGCCGGAGCCGGTGCGCGGCGTGGCACCGCTGATTGAGATCTCGGCTCTCGAGCCGGATTCGTCCAAGTGGGGCTTGAACTTCCCCAACCAGTATTCCACCCTCTTGCTGACGGAAGGCAATAATACGCCCACGGTTTACGGTGGCTCTAACCCGTTTTCCAAGCTGGAGGCCGACCCCCGCCTGCTCACCCTGTTCGCAGGATACTCTTTCAGCATCGAATATAACGAGGAGCGCGGCCACATGAACAGCCTGGTGGATGTGCGCTCGATCGGACGCATCAACGCAAACACTGCCGGCACCTGCTATTCGTGCAAGAGCAGCAATAACCCCGGGCTGTGGGATGAGATGGGCATGGCAGAGTATGACGCCACCCTCTTCAACGACCTGGGCGCACACATCACCAACCCCATCGGCTGCGCCAACTGCCACGAGGCCAACACCATGCGCCTGGCGGTGACCAACCCGGCGCTGGAAGAAGCCTTCGAGGAGCAGGGCCTGGATTGGACCACCTTCACCCGCCAGGAGATGCGCTCGGTGGTGTGCGCCAACTGCCACGTGGAATACTATTTCGCCGGCAAGGGTAACTACCTGACCTTCCCCTGGGACAATGGCACTAACGTTGACGAGATCGCTGCCTATTACACCGAGATTGGCTTCTCTGATTGGACCCACCCCGAATCGGGCGCGGCAATGATCAAGATGCAGCATCCCGATTATGAGCTGTATACTGCCGGCAGCACGCATTATGCCGCCGGGGTAGCCTGCGCCGACTGTCACATGCCCTACACGCGGGATGGAGCGGCCAAGTTCTCAACCCATAACGTGCACAGCCCGCTGCTCGATCCGGAGCCAGCCTGCGGTACCTGCCACACCGACGTGGCGTACGTGACCGGGCGCGTCGCCACCATCCAGGCCACGGTGCATGCCACGATGATCGCCACTGAGGATGCCATCCTGGCAGCCATCGATACGATCGGGGCGGCAGGCATCACCCCCGGTGTGGATGCGGAACTGCTGGAGGAGGCGCGCCTCCTGCACCGTGAGGCGCAGCTGCGCTGGGACTTCATCGCTGCCGAGAACAGCATGGGCTTCCATAACCCCGAAGAAGCGCTGCGCATCCTGGCCGTAGCCACAGACCTGGCGCGCCAGGCGCAGCTCAAGGCGGTGGAGGCCGCCGGCACGACCGATATCCTGGCCGGGCATTAGCCCGAGGAAACCTTAGCCAAAAAGGGTGTTGCGGGCGCTTTGCGCCTGCAACACCCTTTTGGCTATTTTCCCCCGCCCCTTGAGGGGCGGGGGTAGGGGGTGGAGTGAAAAGTTTAGCCTAAAAGAACCCGGTCCGGGCCGCGGTCGATCTCCCAGGGGTAGACGATGTAGGCATCGGTGACGGCGGCGAAGTAATCGGGCTGGGCTGCGCCAAACAGCGAACGGTAGGGGTTGAAGTGCAGCACGCAGGTGGAGGGGATGCCGCCCGCGGCCGCCACGCGGTTCTTCACCGCGGCGATGGTGCGCCCAGAACCCCACACATCATCGATCACCAGGCAGTGCCGCCCGCGCAGCAGATCATCTTCGGGGAACTGGATGAAGCGCGGCCAGGCAAACAAGCCGTTATGCTGCCGTTCCATCTCGGCGGGGAAATCCACCGCGGCGACGAGGATGTGGGTGATCTGCATGGCCTCTGCCAGCAGCCCGGCGGGGATGATCCCGCCGCGGGTGATCACCACCAGCGCCTCGAACTCGGTGGTGAACTGCGGCAGCAGATGGTCGATCAGTTTATCGACATCGCTCCAGGTGAGCACTTCACGGCGAATAGAAGCCATGGTGTGGGGCCGTTTCTATTTCAGCACGGCTGCCAGGGGGGCGGGGGCGGCAATCTCGAGCGATTGGCCGCTTTGCTTGGCGCGCTCCACGTCACGCGCCCACAGGTACAGGCAGGTGTGGTAGGCGGTGGTGGTGTACGTTCCAATCACGGTCGCCACCAAAATGAAGGGCATGGCGATGAGGAAACCCAGGCTAACCCCGCCGATGACCCCCAGCGCACTGCTGCTGAGCGAGATGATGCCCACACCCACGCCGATGCCCAGGGCCACGCCGGTAGCGCCCAGCAGGAAGCCGATCAGGCCGGTGATGGCCTTGACGCCCACGGTGCTGATGCCCACCAGCAGCAGGTTGCTGCGCACGATCTGGGTGGCGCGCTTCAGGCCGTCCTTCAGGTTGATATCTTCGATGACCATGGCGGGCAGCACCAGGTAGGTGGCCTCGGTCCAGATGGTATTGAGCAGACCGGCCACAGCCTTGCGCCCGCCGCCCTTATCTTTGCCCTCGATGATATTCTTGATGATGTTGACCACCGTGGAGGCAGCCGCCAGGCTCATCAGGTCCAGCAGGTCGCGGCGCACCAAAGCCCAGGCCTTATCCATGCGCCCGTCGCCCTCGGAGAGGTAGCCGTAGATCAGGTACACCGTCATGGCAGAGAAAATGTAAGACACGGTGTATTGGGTGAAAGCCATCAACGCCGCCAGAACGAAATACAATACCTGGCCCACGGTGCCATCCTGGAAGATGAAGCCCACTACGGCGATGGGGATGATGAAGATCAGCGTGACCACGATACCAGTCACCAGGGCATAGATGGACGGCTTGAGCAGATCTTTATCTGCCATAGCCATCTGCCACGACTGCTTGATGAAAGCAAAACCACGTTTGAGCGCATCCATGCTGCACCTCCAGTGCGAGAATATAGGCTAATTATAGCAGTGAAGGCGGATTTACCTCAATCCGCCAGTCGCCTAAATTACGGCCGCGCAGCAAAGAGGCCGGGTCGGGGCCGCGCAGCACGATCTGCCAGCGGTACTGCCCGCTGATGCGGGCGAAAAAGCACGGCGCCGGGCCGACCAGCTCCGTCTGGCGCAGGCCCTGCTCCTTGATCCAGGCGCGCAGTTGTTCCGCCATGCGGGCGGCCTCGGCCTCGGCTGGCCCAGGCTTGGGGTGGCGGTATTCCAGGCGCACCAGGCTGGCAAAGGGCGGATAGCCGGTCTGGCGGCGCATGGCCAGCTCTTGCTGGTAAAAGGCGGCGTAATCGTGGCGGGCAGCGGCCTGGATGACGTAATGCTCGGGTTGGAAGGTCTGCAAGATGGCCTGGCCTCCCAGCGGGCTGCGCCCGGCGCGCCCGGCAACCTGGGTGAGCACCTGGAAGGTGCGCTCGGCGGCGCGCAGGTCTGGCAGGCTGAGGCCCACATCTGCCAGCACCGCTCCCACCAGGGTCACCAGGGGCAGGTCGAGGCCCTTGGCGATCATCTGCGTGCCTACCAGCACATCTGCGCGGCGGTTGGCAAAATGGCTGAGGATCACCTCGTGGGCGTCTTTGGTGCGGGTGGTGTCGTAATCCCAGCGCAGGATGCGCGCCTGCGGGAAGAGCGCCTGCACATCTGCCTCCACGCGCTCGGTGCCCGCGCCAAAGTGGCGGATGCGCTGGCTGCGGCAGTTGGGGCAGGTCTTGGGCACCTGACGCTGGTAATTGCAGTAATGGCAGGTCAGGTTGAGCGCCCCGGCGTCGGTGTGGCAGGTGAGGGGCAGCTCGCAGCGCGGGCAGCGCAAGGTGTAGCCGCAGTCGCGGCAGAAAATATAGGTGGCGGTGCCGCGGCGGTTGAGGAATAAAATGGCCTGCTCGCCATGCTCGAGCACCTGGGTGAGGCCATCCACCAGCAGGCGGCTGAACATGGAACGGTTGCCCGCCTTCAATTCCTCGCGCATGTCCACAATGTGCACGGGGGGTAGTTCGATGGTCTCGGCCTCCAGGTCGGCGGCGCGGTAGCGGGAGGTTTTGCCCAGGCGCTGTACCTGCGCCTGGATGGCCTGGCGGTGCGCCAGGATGCGCTCAGGCAGGTGCAGGTAGCGCCACTGGCCCTGCTCGGCGCGGTAGCGGCTGACCACGTCGGGGGTGGCAGAGCCCAACAGGCACACCGCCCCCGCCAGCCGGGCGTAGAGCACGGCAGCGTCGCGGGCGTGGTAATGGGGCTGGCTTTCGGATTGGTAGTAGGAATCGTCGTGGAACTCGTCCACCACGATCAGGCCCAGGCGCTCCAGCGGGGTGAAGAGGGCGCTGCGCGGCCCCACCACCAGCGGGATCTCGCCCAGGCGGGCGCGCCGCCAGGTGTCGTAGCGCTCGCCGGCAGAGAGGCGCGAGTGCAGCACGCCCACCTGCCCGGGGAAGCGGCTCAGGAAGCGGCGCACCGTCTGCGGGGTGAGGGCGATCTCCGGCACCAGCACAATGGCCTGGCGGCCCAGGCGCAGGGTCTCTTGCACCGCGGCCAGGTAGATCTCTGTTTTGCCAGAGCCGGTGACGCCGTGCAGCAAGAAGGGCGGCTGCGCCTGACCTGCCTGGGCGGCGTGCAGGGCCTGCTGCACCTCAGACCAGATTTCCTGCTGCCCGGCGATGAGCGGCGGGGCCTGGTCGGGGGTGAAATCGAAGCCAGCCAGCGGGTCGCGCCAGGTTTCGGCCTGGCCCAGGTTCACCAGGCCGCGCTCAGCCAGGTATTGCAGGTCAGCCAGGCTGCCGCCGCTCTCAGCGTAGATCCAGGCGGCCTCCAGCGGGCCGGCCTCTCGCAGCAGCACGTTCAGCACAGCCTGGCGGCGAGGCAGCGCGGCAGAGTTCGCCCGTCCCAGCGTGGGCAAGGCGGCCTGGGCCTGCTCTGGCGGGCAGGCCAGGCTGGCAGTGCGGATCATCTTGGGCTGCACAGTGGGGGCGGGCAGCACCGGCTGGGTGCTCACCAGGTTCTGGCGCAGCAAGCGGCGCATGGAGGCGCGCCAATCCACCCGGCGGAAGGCGGCATCCAACTGCCGTCCGCGCAGCGGGCCGCGCTCCGAGAGCTGCGCCAGGATGCGCTGCTGCAAAGTGGAGAGCGGCGCGCCGCCGGGGGACAGTTGCGCGGATTGGAGGGTGTAGAGCATATCGGCTTGCTGACCCAGGCCGGGCGGCAGCATCAGGTCAATGCAGGAGGCCAGCGGCGCCAGGCTGGCTTCAGCCAGCGCCTCGGCTAATACCATCTGCCAGGCGGTGAGCACCGGCTGTGGGTCGAGCAGGGCGCGCACGGGGCGTGTCTCCGTCACAGAGGGCTGCTCTACCATGCGGAAGACCACTCCCTGCACGCTGCGGCTGCCAAAGGGCACCTCCACCAAATGCCCCGGTTGGATCACGTCTTCCAGTTCGGCGGGCAGGTGGTAATCGAAGACATCCCCCACCTGTGGCATATTGACGGCAACAGCGACATATTTGGGCAAGGTAACCTATCTCTTCGTCAGGGCCAGGCCAATCGTGCCAGCCCCGGCGTGGAGCGAAATGCCGGGTGTGGCTTCGGTGAAGAAGATATCGTCAGGGCAGGGCAGGGCAGTGCGCACTTGCTGCTCGAAGCGTTGGGCCTGGGGCAGATCGTTCACGTGCAAGATCGCCATGCGCGCCGCCTGCCCGCCGTCCAGGCTTTGGCGGGCCAGCTCGATCAGGCGCTGCCAGGCGCGGCTTTGGGTGCGGACGCGTTCGCGCAAGCTCAGCTTGCCCTCGTGGATGCTCAAGATCGGCTTGAAGTGGAGCAGGTCGCCAACACCTGCCCGCAGGTGACTGACCCGCCCGCTCATCGCCAGGTACTTCAGGGTTGCCAGCGCGGCAAAGAAATGGGTGCGCCGACTCACATCCTGGGCCAGATCCATGATCTCCTGGCTGGTAGCGCCTGCTTCGGCCGCCTCGGCAGCCGAGAGCACCATGAAGCCCATGCCCAGGCTCAGCCGCTGCGTATCCACCACGTGGATCTTGCCGGCGGGGGTCATCTCGCGGGCCTGCAGGGCAGAACTGTAGGTGGCGCTGGCGGCGCTGCTCATGCAGAAGCAGATCACTTCCTCTGCGCCGGAATCGAGAGCGGCCTGGTAGGCGCTGGCAAATTGCCCCGGCGAGGGCGCCGAGGTGGTGGGGTAGCTGCCTCCGTGATGCACGCGGGCGAACAGGGCGGCATCATCGATCTCTGCGCAGGAAAGCAGCGTTTCTGCGCCGAAGTGCACCGGAATGGGCACCATGCGGATGCTATGCCGGGCGATCAGTTCTGTGGGCAGGCTGGCGTTGGTATCGGTGACGATGGCGATCTTGGGCATGGCGGCTCTCCGGGTATGGTTGGAATGTTATGGTGTTTGCTGAGGTTGTGACCGGTCAATGCGCTTGAGCGCCAGGCGGGCAATGCGCAAGCCGTCCATCGATTCGACCCGCATCTGGTAGGTGGCGCCCTCGTAAACATCCCCCGGCTTGGGGATGCGCCCCAGCTTGCCCAGGGCGTACCCGGCAATGGTGTCGTAATGCGGGTCGTTCAAGGCCAGGCCCAGTTGGTCGTTGACCTCCTCGATCAGGGTCAGACCGTCGATCAGGATGGTGCCGTCGGGCAGGGTGACGATCTCGGGGTTGGCGGCGTCAAATTGGTCGCTGACCTCGCCGACGATCTCTTCCAGCAGGTCTTCGAGGGTCACCAGCCCGGCGGTGCCGCCGTATTCGTCCAGGACGATGGCGATGTGCTGGCGATTATCGCGGAACTGGCGCAGCAGGGCGTTGACGGAGATGGTCTCGGGGACGAAGATGGTCTCGCGCACCAGCGAACGAGCCGTGCGCTCGTGGTTGTCTGCCGAATGCACCACCCGCAGCAAGTCTTTGACGTGCAGCACGCCCAGCACCGAGTCCAGGCTGCCCTCGAAGACGGGCATTTTGGTGTAGGAGGTCTGCGTGACGAGGTCGAAGACCGCATTGATGGGCATATCGGCTTCGACGGCAATGATCTCGGTGCGCGGCACCATCACCTGGCGCACGAGCAGCTCGCCGAAATCGAAGACCGATTCGATCATATCGCGCTCGGGCTGCTCGATCACGCCGCCCGCGGTGGAGGCCGAGACGAGCATTTTGATCTCTTCCACTGAGTGCACCAGGTGATGCCCGGAGGCAGGCTGGATGTTCACCAGGCGCAGCAGAACATTGCCTGCGCCGTTGAGCAGCCAGATGACCGGCTTGAAGAGGCTCTCTGTCCACAGCGTGGGTGCGGCGACGATCAATGCCGTGCGCTCGGGGTCTTGCAGGGCGATGGATTTGGGCGCCAGCTCGCCGACAACCACGTGCAGGAAGGTGATCAGGCTGAAGGCGATCCCGGCGGAGATGCTGTGCGAGACCTCGGTTTGAATATCTACCGGGAACAGCACGATCAGCGGGTGCAGGATATGCGACAGGGCTGGTTCACCGATCCAGCCCAAGCCCAGGCTGGCGATGGTGATGCCTAACTGTGTGGCGGCGATCACCCGGTCGGGGTTATCGATGGCTTTTTGCACGGCTTTGGCCGAAAGATTGCCCTGGGCCACCAGCTCGGCAATGCGCGTGCGGCGCACGCTGACCAGCGAAAACTCTGCCGAAACGAAAAACCCGTTGGCCAGCACCAGCAAGACAACGGCAACTAAACGTAGTAGATCCAAACCAAGTGTATTATCCATGAGTGTTTTGAGGAGCAGTTTCCTTTGTGCGTAAGATCACGGCTGCGCCGTATCCCACCACTTGCGAGAAATCGCCGGTGACATCGCCGGAGGTGGCGTGGTGCAGAATTTTAACCGTATCGGCGCCCAGGGCCTGGGCAGCCCACAGCACGGCCGCGGCTGCGGCGCGCCCGCAGGCAAAGCCAATCCCTTCTTCTTCTACCCGCAGCACCCCCGCCGGGTCAAAGGCCTCCACCCGGCGCAGCACTTCGGCGTCCAGTTCACTGGCTACCTTCTGCGGATAGAAGTGCGATAGGTCGGTGCTGGCGACGAGCAGGGACTTGCGCTCTCCCAGCACGGCTGCCAATGCCAGGCCCAGGGCCTGAGCGGTGCGCTGGCTCTGGTCGCGCACCATGATGGGCAGCAGGCGGAAGCCCTCTGGCAGGGCGCGCTGCAAGAAGGGCAGCTCGATCTCCAGGGAGTGTTCGGGATCCCGGCGGATAGGCGTCAGCCCGAAGCCCAGGCTCTCTTTGAGCAGGGCATCCACTTCCTGCACGGCGGCGGCATCCACCGGCAGCGCGCCGAGGGGCGTGGCGTAAGCCTCGTGGGCGGTGGTGAGCAGCGGCTGCGGGTAGGGGTGGTGCATGGGCGAGATGACCGCCACCAGGGTGGGCTGCAGCCCGCGCAGCGCGGCAAAAGCATAGCCAGCCACCGGCCCAGAGTAGAGGTGCCCGGCGTGTGGGGCAAGGATGCCAACCACCTCACCGGGCAGTTCGGGCAGGCTGGCTTCGCGGATGTAGCGGTCTACGCTGGCAGCCAGGCGGGCAGCATCGCCGGGGTACCACTGCCCGGCAATGGGCGATGGGCGAGTATCGAGAGATGTGACCATTGGGGATGCCTCTTTAATTTGATTGTAGCATAAAATAGACTTCGCAAATGGAGTTCCTGCGTGGTGAAACCACGCAGGAACTCCATTTGCAAAATCCAAATATCCGAATCGGTTTATAATAGGACAATTCTTCAGGGAAGGAGACCTGCCATGCACTACCCGATCGACCGCTCCGATACGCCCATCCGCCTGTTCAAGTCGGACTTTTTGGAATTCTTCACCCACATCAGCCCGGTGACGGTGACGGCGATCTGGCTGCCAGCGATGATCTTCTTCCTGGCGCGGGCGATCCTCACGCGCCCGGCGGGCGGCTTCCCCTGGCACATCCCGGCAGGATTTGCGCTGGGCCTGTTCTTGTGGACCTTTGCCGAGTACATGCTGCACCGCTTTGTGTTCCATTACAAGGCCAGGCCGGGCTGGCAGGAGCGCGCCTTTTACCTGTTCCACGGCATCCACCACCACCAGCCGCAGTGCAAGACGCGCCTGGTGATGCCGCCGGTGCTCAGCATCCCGCTGGCGATCCTCTTCTACGGCCTGTTCTACCTGGTGGTGGGCAAGCTGCTCTCTGCGCCGCATTGGGTGGATGGGCTGGTGGCGGGCTTCATGCTGGGCTACCTGATCTACGATCTGACGCACTACGCCACGCACCATTTCCCGATGAAACGGGGCGTGTTCAAGTACCTGCGCCGCTACCATATGCTGCACCACTACAAAACGCCCGAACAGCGCTTTGGGGTCAGCTCTCCCTTGTGGGATGCGGTGTTTGGCACCAAGCCGCCAGAATGAGTGGAGGAAGAAGAACGATGCTGAGGAAAATTGAGGTGGTTTACTGCGCAGTTTGACATTACACCGACCGGGCCGTGAGCCTGGCAACGGAACTGCTGCGAGAGTTCGAGCCGGAGATCGAGTCGATCACGTTGGTGCCCTCTGAGGGGGGGCGCTTCGAGGTGACGATCAACGGCAAGCTGATCTATTCCAAACTCCAGACCCATCGCCACGCCGAGGCCGGCGAGGTGGCGGGGCTGGTAAGGGCTTTACTTTACAAATAGGAGTTTAAAATGACTGAGAAAAAAGGCCGGGTATTCTCGGGGGCGCGTCCCACCGGACGCCAACACCTGGGCAATTACCTGGGCGCAATCCGCAATTATGTGGCGCTGCAAGATGAGTACGAATGTGTGTACTGCATCGTCGATCTGCACGCCCTGACCACCGTGGAAGACACGCTCAACCTGCGCCAGAACACGCTGGACATGGCGCTGGATTTTCTGGCGGCAGGCATCCGCCCGGACGAATCGATCGTCTTTATCCAATCGCACGTGCCGCAGGTGGCAGAGCTGCACCTGATCCTCTCCATGGTTTCGCCGCTGGGCAAGCTGACCGACCTGCCCACCTTCAAAGAGAAGGTGCGCCAGCAGCCACACAACATAAACTACGGGCTGGTGGGCTACCCGGTGCTGATGACGGCAGATATTGTGCTGTACAAGGCCAATGTGGTGCCGGTGGGCATCGACCAGGCCCCGCACCTGGAGTTCGCCCGCGAGACGGTGCGCTCGTTCAACTACCGCTACAACACGGACGTGTTGATCGAGCCGCAGATGAAGAACACCGAGGTGCCCAAAGTGCTGGGCATTGACGGCGTGGAGAAGATGGGCAAGAGCCTCAACAACCACATCGAGTTGGCCTCCACGCCCGAAGAGACGCAGCAGCGCGTGATGCAGATGGTCACCGACCCACAGCGCATGCGCCGCACCGACCCGGGCCGTCCGGAGGTGTGCAACGTCTTCTCGATGCACAAGGTTTTCTCACCTGCCGAAGAAGTGAGCATGATCGATACCGAGTGCCGCCGGGCGGGCATTGGCTGCGTGGACTGCAAGAAGCGCTTCGCCGCCAACCTGAACCAGCACCTGGCGCCTTTCCGCGCCCGCCGCAACGAGCTGGCCCTCAAACCGGCTTATGTTCAGGATGTGCTGGATGACGGTGCACAGCGCGCCCGGGCGATTGCCGAGCAGACGATGCGCGATGTGCGCCAGGCGGTTGGGCTGCCATAGACGCCAAGCAGTGGAAGACCCGCTCTCGCAAGGTAGTCTACGACCAGTCACCCTGGCTGGTGGTAGAGCAGCGCGCCGTGGAACTGCCGGATGGGCGCATCATCCCCGATTGGACCTGGGTGACCACGCCCGACTATATCAACGTGGTGGTGCAGACCGAATCCGGGCAGTACCTGTGCTTCTGGCAGCGCAAGTACGGCGTGCCCGCGCCCATGCTGTCCCTGGTGGGCGGGTACATCAAGCCGGGCGAAGAGCCGCTGGCGGCTGCCCAACGCGAGCTGCGCGAGGAAACCGGCTATATCTCGGATGATTGGGTGGATCTGGGGCATTTCCTGGTCGATCCGAACCGGGGCATTGCCACAGGCAACCTGTACCTGGCGCGCCAGGCGCGGCGGGTGTGCGAGATCGACAGCGACGACCTGGAAGAGCAAGAGATGGTGCTGCTCTCGCGCGCGGAGTTGGAGCAGGCCCTGGCTGAGGGCCAGTTCAAGATCCTGGCCTGGGCCGCGGCAGTGGCTTTTGCCTTGAGAGTGTAACGAAGATGCGCATTATCTTGCAGCGGGTGACCCGCGGTAAAGTGGTTGTGGAGGACCGCACCATCGCCGAGATCGGCAGTGGGTTGGTGATCCTGCTGGGCATCGCCCCAGGAGACACCGAGGCTGAAGCGCGCTCCCTGGCCGAGAAGGTGGCATCTCTGCGCATTTTCAACGATGCGCAGGGCAAGATGAACCTCTCCGTGCGGGATGTGGGCGGCAGCGCCATTGTGGTTTCGCAGTTCACCCTGTATGCAGATACGCGCCGCGGGCGGCGTCCCTCCTTCACCGAGGCGGCCCTGCCCGATGTGGCCCGCCCGCTGGTGGAGCGTTTTGCTGTCTTGTTAAATGAAATGGGCGTGCCCACGCAGACGGGTGAGTTTGGTGCGCACATGCTGGTGGAGATTGCCAACGATGGTCCGGTGACCATTTNNCCCGTTTTGGTTTGAACGGAATTAATTTTTGCCGAGCAAGGCCTTGAGGAAGGTCTTGGCGTTGAGGGCCTGCCCGCTGAGCAGGGCCTGGGCGCGGAACATGCCCGCCACTGCCCGCACCACCAGCACCGCGGTGATGGCCAGCAGCAGCGCCGCCAGGATGGGCTGCCACCAGGGCACGCCCCCGGCGGACAGGCGCGTCATCATCGCTACCGGCGCGGTGAGTGGGAAGAGGCTGAGCAGGGTGGAGCCCAGGCCGTTGGAATCCTCGATGAGCATATTGATCAGGAACATGGGCACGATCAGCGGCAGGATGACCACGATGGTCACCTGCGATGCCTCGCGCAGGTTGGGCGCCAGCGCGCCCAGGCCCGCCATCAGGCTGGCATACAAGGCGTAGCCCAGCAGGAAGAAGACCAGCGACCAGACCAGAAAAGAGGGCGGCAGTTGGAAAGCCTCCGGCAGGCTGAAGGTGGTCTTACCGGCTGCCAGCAGCGCCCGCCCGGTGCCCACCCAAACCACCACCTGCAGCAATCCCACCACACCCAGGCCGATGATCTTACCGGCCAATAACTGGCGCGGCGTCACTGAGACCAGCAGCACCTCCATGATGCGATTCTCTTTTTCTTTGCTCACGCTGCTGAGCAGCAGGCTGGCCGCGCTGAGGATGACGATGTAGAAGATCATCGTCACGCCGTAAGGCAAGAAGTAGGTCAGGGGGTTGTTCTCCTCGCGCTGCGGCTCGGGGGCCAGGGAGACGGTCTTCAGCTCCAGCGGCCCGTAAGCCAGCGAGGCCAGCAGGGCGTCGCCATCGAGCAGGTTGTACTGCACGATCCACTCGAACTGGGCCGAGTTGCCCTGGGCAGAGAGGGGGTTGTAATCGGCGCTGGTGTAGATGATCTCGCCGCTTTGCACGTAATCGCTGGGTATCAGGTAATAACCGGCGATCTTGCCCTCTGCCAGGGCCTGTGCGGCGGTCTCTTCATCCGGGTAGGCGATGAGCAGGTCGGGCGGCATGCCCTCGGGCATGTGTTGGATCAGGCCGCTGGGATCAATATATCCCTGCGAGGAGACCTGCTGCGGGCCGCTGAACAGCTGGGTGACGACCGCCTGGGTGCCCGAATCGCTGTTGGCGCGCCCGGCGACGGCGTAGGCAATCGTAGCCAGCAGGGGAATGCCCAGGATGGCAAACCAATACGAGGGGCGGGAGAGCAGGGTGATGAATTCGTGCGTGAGGACGATCCATACTTTTTTCATGCCTTTGCGCCTCCCCTGGCGAAGATTTCTTTCCAGCGCAGGCGCTGCCCGTAACGCAGCATGCCCAGGCGGAAGGCCCGCCCAGCCAGCCAGATCGATCCCAGCGCGGTCAGGCTCAGGGCGATGATGCTGAAGGCGATCTGCCAGGCGGGGATGGTGGCGAAACCGGCGCGCATGATCATGGTCAGCGGGGCGGTGAACGGGAAGAGACTCATTGCCACCACGATGGGGCTGTTGGGGCTTTCCATGATCAGGGCGATGAGCATGTAGGGCAGCCAGATGGGCAGCATGAACAGCCCGGAGACCTGCTGGCCCTCGCGCGAATCGGTGACGGTAGCGCCCAGTGCAGCCATCAGCGCGGCGTTCATGATGAAGGTGGGGATGATCAAGGCCACGGCCAGCGCCAGTGTGCCCCAGGGGATCTGGATGCCGCGCAGGAAGTCCAGGTAATTGCGGCCAATGACGATGCCGATCACGATGAAGATGCTCCACACGAACAGCTGGGTCAGCCCGATGGCGATATCGCCCAAGATCTTGCCGGTCATCAACTGCCCCGGCGAGACGGAGGTGACCATGATCTCCATGGTGCGGTTCTCTTTTTCCTCCACCACCGCCTGCAGCAGGTAGCCGGAGGTGGTGGCAATGGCGGCAATAAAGATAATGCCGGTGAACATGGGCATTAAGATGGAAAACCAGTTTTCGTCGGAGGCTTCCTGGCTGGCATCTGCTGAGCGCACCACCAAATCATTGCCTTCCAGGATGCGCGCCGCAATCTCGGGCGGCTGGTCAGCCAGCAGGTTGGCGAGGAGTAAATCGTAGAATTGTCCCCGGGCGGGGTAGCGCGGCTCTTTGATATACACCAACTGCGCCTGTCCGCTGGCGGCGTAATCCTGGGGGATGACATAGTAAGCCTGGATCTCCCCGGCTTGCAAGGCGGCCTCGGCGGCCTGCTCGTCTGCAAAGGCGCGCATGGGTACGGGCCGGTTGGGGGCGCTGGGCGGTGGGGCGGTCATGCCGCGTGCAAGGATGCCGGAGTGATCCACGTAGCCCATGGGGGTGGTGTCCGTTTCCATTCCCACCATGAAGAAGATCATCCCAATCATGAAGAGGATGAAGAAGGGCACGCTCAGCAAGGCGAACAGGAAACGCCGCTGGAAGACGTGCCGGGTGTACTCGTGGCGAAAAACGTGCCAGAACTTGGTCATGGAGTTGCTCCTGCCTAGGCTTCTGGGCGGGTGACGACGTTGATGAAAATTTCGTCCAGGGTGGGCGAGGCGATCTCAAACTGCTCGATGAGAATATTGCGCTCCACCAGGGCGCGCAGCACCTCTTGCGGAACGGTATCGGGGAGCAGGTTGAGCCGGGCTGAGCCGTTGTGCTGCTCGATGCGCTCCACGCCCGGCAGGCTGGGCAGCGCGGCGCTGCTGCGCACGGTGACGGCGTGACCGGAGAACTGGCGGCGGATCTCGTCCAGCCCGCCATAAAGCACCACCTTGCCGTGGTCGATCAGCACCAGCCGGTCGCAGAGTTCCTCCACCTGGTGCATCTGGTGGGTAGACATGAGAATGGTCACGCCCTTCTCGCGCTGGCCGCGCAGCAGGTCTTTGACCATCTGCGTGTTGACCGGGTCCAGGCCGCTGAAGGGCTCGTCGATGATGATCAGCTCGGGCTGGTGGATGAGGGTGTTGATCAGTTGGGCTTTCTGCTGCATGCCCTTGCTGAGCTCTTTAACCTTCTTGTTGCGGTGCTCAGCCAGGTCGAACTGCTCCAGGTACGCGCCGATGCGTTGATGGGCTTCGGCGGGGGTCAGCCCTTTGAGCGTGGCCAGGTAGATCAGGCAGCGCTCCAGGCTGATATCCTGGTACAGACCGCGCTCCTCGGGCATGTAGCCGATGTGGTCCTTCTTGGCCTCGGTCATGGGGCCGCCCAGGATGCTGGTGGTGCCGCTGTCGGGCTTGAAGATGTCGAGCAAGACGCGGATGGCGGTGGTTTTACCGGCCCCATTGGGGCCCAGCAGCCCGAAGATTTCCCCTTTTTCTACGGTGAAAGAAGCGTCATCGACGGCTTTGAGCGGGCCGAAAGATTTGGTGATATGAGAGAGTTCTACGGTTGGCATGCGGCCTCCTTTAGGTGCTGTGCAACAGCTATTAATCATATCATAATCTGGCGCCTGTTATAATTGCCCTGGCTGAATTCTTTACTCTGCTCCCCACCCCCGGCCCCGCCCCCCCCCTTCCCGCTGGGAAGGGGGGAGTATTGGCGAAATTGGGTATCAGCGGGTGNNCACCCGCTGATACCCAATTTCGCCATCCATGAGAGGTTGAAAACATGAAAACGATTTGCGTGTATTGCGGCTCGTCAGACAAGATGGATGCCAGTTACCTGGAGGCGGCGCAGGAGATGGGCGCGGCCATTGCCCACCGCGGGCTGCGGCTGGCGTATGGCGCCGGCAGCACCGGCCTGATGGGCGCATTGGCTAACGGCGCGCTGGCCGCGGGCGGCGAGGTGATCGGGGTGATTCCGGAGATGTTCGCCACGCCGCAGTTGATGCACGCCCGCCTGACGCAGTTGGAGATCACCGACACCATGCACACGCGCAAGGCGCGCCTGGCGGAGATCGCCGATGCTTTCATCGCCATGCCGGGGGGCTATGGCACGTTCGAGGAATTATTTGAGATGCTCACCTGGGCGCAGATCGGCCTGCACCGCAAACCCATTGGCCTGCTGGATGTCAACGGTTACTTTGCCCCGCTGCTGGCGCTGGTGAAGCACGCCCTGGACGAGGGCTTTCTGTACAATGAGCATTACGCCCTGCTGACTCATGCCGCGCAGCCCGAGGCGCTGCTGGATGCCCTGGCGGGCTTCGAGTTCCCCGAGGGCATGGAGCGTTGGGTCAATCGTTAAGATCGATCACAAAAAAAGGGCAGCAAAGCTGCCCTTTTTTTTGTGATCGATAAACTTATTTTTTGCGTGGTTTTTTGCCCCGGGGGGCCGGGGCGTTGCTGCCCCGGTAAGCCGGGGCGGTGATGGCTACGATGCTGCACAGGCGCGTGTCTTCCATGCGGCTGAGCAGCCGGGCATCCATTTCGTCTTTGAAACTGGCCGTGGTGATCACGGTGGGCAGGCGGGTGATGTAGCGGTGGTTGAAGAGCTGGTAAAGTTTCTCTTTAACCCAGGGGGTCATGGATTGCGCCCCCAGGTCATCCAGGATCAGCAGCGGGGTCGAGCGGATCTCCTCAAAGCGGCGGTCGAGGGTGGTGCCGCTGCCCGCGCTGAAGGTGGCGCGCAGGTGGTCGAGCAGGTCGGGCACGTTGATGAATAGGGGCGGAGAGCCCAGGTCGGTGCGGGCGTTGGCAATGGCTGCCGCCAGGTGGGTCTTGCCGCAGCCGTACGGCCCGGTGAAGACCAGCCAACCGTTGGGGTTGCGCGAGAATTCCAGTGCAGCCTTCAGGGCGCGTTCCAGGCTGGCCTGGTCTTCGGGGGCGAGCTTTTCGGGGCCGCGGTCATCCCAACTGACGAAGGTTTGCTGGCTGTACAGCCCCAGCGAAGACAGGTCTGAGTGCCCGGAGTCGTCGGTGGGGTTGCGGTAATCGGGGGCCAGGATGCGCACCCGCGAGACCAGCGCTGGGTCTTCCAGGCGTGAGCGGATGCGTCCCTCGATCTGCGCCAGGGCCAGGTTGGTGGTGACCACCAGCGGCAGGCGGTTGATGTAGCGGTGGTTGATGATCTGGAAGAGCTTTTCCTGGGCCCAGTTGGTGGCATTGTGGGTGCCAAAATCGTCCAGGATCAGCAGCGGCGAGGTGCGGATCTCCTCGAAGCGCTGCTCGAAGGTGCTGGTGGGGTCATCGTACGAGAAGCGCAGCGTATCCAGCAGGTCGGGCACGGTGATGAAGAGGGTGGGCACGCCCATGCCCACGGCAAAATTGGCGATGGCCGCCGCCAGGTGGGTCTTGCCGCAGCCGTAGCCGCCCTGCAGCAGCAGCCAGCCGTTCAGGTTCTGAGAAAACTGCTTGGACTGGTTGAAAGCGATTTCCAGCGAATCGGCCTGCCAGGGGCCCATGCCCACCTGGCCGCGCGGCAGGAAGTTCTCGAAGGTGAGGTGGGTCAGGGCATCCAGGTTGCTGATGGCAAAGAGGCGCTGGTGGATGCGCTGGGCCACCTGCCCCTGGCGGCAGATGCACACCTGCAAGCGGCCAAACTCTGGGTGACCCACGGGCAGATCGCGGCGCAGGTAACCCAGGCCGTGGCAATGGGGGCAATCGGGGGCTCCCGCCTGGTAAGCCGCGGCGGGCGGCTCGGCCTCAGCCTTCCCAATCGGAGTAGCGCTGGCGAGATTTTTCAGAGTCTGGTCGATGCGAGTTGCTTTCTTGCTCATTGGAACCTCTTTCTTGCCACCGCCGCAAGATCGCCTCGATGTAGCGCCAGGAGCGCTTCTTGCGCTCGACGGCGATCTGGAAGGCCTGGGCGATCCAATCGGCGGGGTAGGTGTCTTCGGCGTCGCGCAGGTCTTCGGCGATCATGGGGGTAAGGGGACCGATGTGGCTTTCGTATAGCCGATAGATATTCGGGGCTTCCGGCAGGCTCTCCTGCGTGGTGGCGGAATCTTCGTCCAGGCGAAAAACGCCTTTCTCGATCGCCTCCAGGGCGGCCCGGCCGCGCGGCGAGTTGACCAAGATCAGCGTCTCGCTACCTTCGGGGGCGGCGATCTCGCCGCGCAGCAGCACGCCGCGCCCCACTGCCCGTTCCAGGGCCTCTTGCACGGCGGCCTGGGCGGGGGCGGCTTCGGGGCCAAAAGCGCTCAGCAAGGCCTGGTCTGCCAGCAGGCGGCTCAGGCGCAGGTAATGGAAGGCGCCTTCTTGCTGTTCCAGCCGCCAAAAAACGTGTAGGATCAGGCGCAGCTCGCCCAGGTGGTCGATCTGCGGCAGCACCTCGCCAAAGAAGGCCTCTGGCAGGCGCACCAGGCGGGGCTGCTCCCCGGCAAAGCCGTTAAAGGTGGGCACTGACGTGCATCCCTTTCATCCTTGGAAAGATTGCGGAAGCAAACATCCAGCTCCGATCCGGCTCACTTATTGAAATCATAGTTTTGCGTGGCGGCATTTTCGAAGCGGGCTAGGTTTTCCATGAAGACCAATTCGATGGTGCCTACCGGCCCGTTGCGGTGCTTGGAGACTTTGATCTGCGCCAGGTGCTGCTGGATGGTGTTGCGGTCGTACAACTCGGGGCGGTTGATGAACATGACCACGTCGGCATCTTGCTCAAGGCTGTTATGCACGATCAGGTTGTTGGCAACGAAGTTGGCATGGCCGGGCACAGTCAGGTCAAATACCTGTTCTTCGCCATCTGGATCGATTTGCCAGACCTGATCCCAGTACACATCGCTCTCTGCCAGGGCAACCAGTTCGGCAGATTGAATCACTTGCGCCACGCGGTCTGCGCGAGAGCGGCTGATGTTCTGCTGATACAGCCCGGTGCCACAGTATTGCGTTCCGATGGCAGCCTGCATCTGGCGGGTGGTCATGCCGATGGCTTGCATGGCTGGCACAACCAATTGGCGCCAGACCTGCCGGGGGATCACGTCGCGGTTGGTGTTCCCTGGGTGTTCCTGCAAATATGCGCTCACTCGCTCCAGGCGGTCAAGATTGTGTTGGCCGACAGCGCCAACCTGAGTGATGAATCGCTCCAGATCGGGCTTGCCGGTGATCATCACATGGTACTGATCGCGTCCTTTGCCATTCTGGCTGTACCGCCGGCAAATGGCATTGATCCCAAGCCGCAACAAGAGAGCCTGCACATCGGCGGCCAATTGAGCACTGCTGCTGGCGTAATAGGCGATCGGGCGCTGCCGTTTTCCTTGAATCAGTTGTATGCTGCCATCCGTTGCCCATAAGTGGCGCATGAATAAACCGATGGCTGAGGCGGGCTGCATGAATACCTGATTGGGCACGCGCTTCTCATATGAGCGCAGGCCAAACACGCCCAGCCTTTGCAGCCAATCGGTGACGGGGCTGTGCACGTTGTGGGTGTGGTGGCGGTTGGAGGAGATATATACTTGATACCACTGACGTTCTTGTTCAATGCGCGGTGTCACCTGGTTGCCAAAAACTTGCCTGGCTTGCTCAGCAACCATCTCTGCCAGGTCGATCGCGCGGGTAGTGTACTGGATGGCGTGACGCGGTAAGGTGCAGCCGTCGCCTAGCAGATGCCCAAGCAGCACCAGTTCGGCATCGCTCATGGTTTGTTCAGAGGGGGTGTCCAGTTTGCGCGGCAGGGCGATCAGATCGCCATGATTGAGCTCATCCAGGCGCTTCCATCCCTGGATGGTCAGGAAGCGATGGTTGGCAGTGGCGCGGATGGAGCGCCCAAGCCGGGTGGTCAGGCGAAAGACCGGCTTGACCCCGGTGGTAAAGGCGCGGCTGATGGGGGTGCTTTCCATCTTCCAGGTTTGGGGGTTGAGCGTCCAGATGTGAACGCCCGTCTGCCCTTCCAGGTCGCGGATGGGGATATCCAGCCCGCTATCTGCCAGCGTGACGCGTGTATCGCCGGTCAGACAGCCCGATTCGCGTAAGTCGGAGAGCTGCGGCTCCTTATCGGCGCGCTGCTCTATGGCGCGCGAGAGCTGCGCCGCTGCCAGCACGGGCACGTTCAGCTCACGCGCCAGGATCTTCATGTTGCGGGAGATGTACGAGACTTCTTGGACGCGGTTCTCGGAGCGCGCCCCGCTGCTCATCAACTGCAGGTAGTCCACCAGCACCAGGTCCAGGCGGAACTCCATGTGCAGGCGGCGGCACTTGGTGCGCAGCTGGATGGGGGTCAGGGCAGGGGTGTCATCCAGGAAGATGGTGGCATCTCCCAGCACCTCCACGGCATGGGCAAAGAGGCCCCATTCCTCGTCGGTCAGTTTGCCGGTGCGCAGGTGGTGGGTATCGATGCCGGTTTCCTGAGAGATGAGGCGCTGCACCAACTGCTCGTTGGACATTTCCATGGAGAAGATGGCGATGTGCTTTTTGTGCTGCTGGGCGGCGTTTTTGACCGCAGAAAGCATGAAGGAAGTTTTGCCCGTTCCGGGGCGCCCGGCGATGATGAGAAAGTCAGATGGCTGCATGCCGCCCAGCAGATGATCCAGGTCGGTGAAGCCGGTGGGCACGCCCACGGTCTCTTCGCCGCGGTGCGCCACCTGATCGACGCGGTCGTACACCTGGCTGAGCACCTGCTTGATGGGCTGCAGGTCACGCGTGATGCGCCGCTCGCTGATGCTGAAAATTGCCTTTTCGGCTTCGTCCATGGTGGCTTCCAGGCCTTTTTCTTCCTGGTAAGCCAGCTTGGCGATATCGTTGGCGGCAGAGATCATACGGCGGCGGACGGAGGCCTGCTCCACAATGCGCCCGTAGGCTTCAGCGTGCAGCGAGGTGGGCACATTATTGATCAGGGCAGTCACGTAGGCTCGCCCGCCCACTTCCGCCAGTTGGCCCATTTGCTCCAACTCTTCGCATACGGTGAGAAAATCGATGGGCGATCGTCTTTCGTGCAGGCGCACAAATGCCTGCCAGATCCAGCGGTGGCGGTGGATGTAAAAATCGTCGTCGCGCAGGAATTGGGCGACATCGTAATAGGATTCGGGGTTGATCAGCACCGCGCCGAGGATGCCTTCCTCGGCCTCGCGGCTGTGCGGGATCACCTGCGGCGCGGGAGCCGGACTTTCTTCAAAGGAGGGGAGATCGCTCATGGGGGGGTCTGCGCTCAGGGCTGGTCGGGTTCTTCGGGCGGGTTTTCGTCCAGGTCTTCGAGATCTAACTGGTCCAGAAAATCCTCAAAGATGGAGAGGCGTCCCTCGCCGGGTTCGGCGGAGGGCCTAGCGGCGGGGCCTTTTTCGGGCGGGCTGGCTTGCAGGTCTTCTTCGGGGACGATGCCGGCGGCCAGCATCACCTGGCGCGCCACCAGGATGGGCACGTGCACGCGCACTGCCAGCGCCAGGGCGTCGGAGGGGCGGGCATCAATTTCGATCACCTGCCCGTCCGCCTCGACGACGATGCTGCCGAAGAAGGTGTCATCGCGCAGCGCCACCACTTCCACGCGCAGGACGCGCGCCTTCATGGCGGTGAACACGTTGCGCAGCAGGTCCCAGGTCATGGGGCGGGCTACTTCCACCTCGTTCAGGCCCAAGGCAATCGCCTCGGCCTCGAAGATGCCAATGAAGATGGGCAGGTAGCGCTCGGTATCTAACTCGCGCAAGATGACGATGCGCTGCTGCGACATTAGACTGACGCGAATGCTGTCGATGATCACTTCGACCATTTCGGACATAGGGGCCCTCCACATGAAGTAGTTTGGATTCTAACATACTTGGCCGAGTTCGGAGATTTCCCCTAAACCAGACAATAGGAATTGCCCGAAAAAAGAGTGTGCTGCGGCGCGAAGCGCCGCTCCACACTCTTTTTTCGGGGGACGATGGGAGAGCCTCCTTATGTTAAAGAAATCCTCCTTGCCAGTTTTTAAGATTACGGTATAATACGAACGGTTCAACACGATGCAAGTGGGGGAACGCACATGGCAGCAACTAACCAGATCGATCAAGGACAGAGGTTTGATGAAGGCCAAGATACTTTGCATTGAAGGCAAACGGGCCCAAGGCCCCTCATTTGTCTCTGCCCTACGCAAGAAGGATTACTGGGTGGAGGTTGTTTCCACCGGCAGCGCGGCGCTGGAGCGCTTGCTGGAGGTGGACCCTGACCTGGTGGTGGTGAATGCCTCGTCGCTGCGCACCAGCGGGCGGCGTATCTGCGCCGATCTGCACGAGCGATTGAATGGGCTGCCCATTGTGCTCATCCTGGGCGAGGAACAGCCCCTGGCGAACGATCTGCCTGCCCAGGTAGTGTTGAAACTGCCCTTCACGGCGCGCAAACTGCTCAACCGTATTGCCCCGCTGCTGCCCGGAGATGGGCATCACCAACTGCATGTCGGGCCGATCCGTCTGGACCTGGAGCGCAAGAGCGTGCGCTGCCAGGGGCGCGAGGGCCGGCTGACGCCGCGGCTGGCGCGCCTGCTGGAGGTGCTGATGCAGCATCCCGGCGAGGTGGTGGAGCGCAAGCACCTGTTCTGCGAGGTGTGGAACACTGAATATACGGGGGATACGCGTACCTTAGATGTGCATATTTCCTGGCTGCGCCAGGTGCTCGAAGAAGACGCCCGCAAGCCGCAGTTCCTGAAGACCATCCGCGGGGTGGGCTACCGTTTGGACGCCTAGCGTTTGTTTAAAGAATATGGGTAGTTTTGCGGCGCAAAGCGTCGTAAAACTACCCATATTCTTTAGATGACACTGCGGGTGAGATTGCCCTGGGCATCGACCAGTTGAATACAGGCAGGCAGATCGCCGGGATGGGCGGGCAGGTTCAATGCCTCGGCAATGGGGGTCTTCTGGCGCAGCGGGCGCACGGCCTGCGCCGCCGAGCGGAAGAGGCTGCCATCCCAGGCAGGGTCCACTTCCCAATAATCCAGGTCGGGCAGGGCTTCGGCGTTGAGAGCGATGCTCTCGCCGCGGCGCTGGGCGACCGGCGCGAGAGCGGCGGGTGGGGGCTGCAATGCCTGGGCGTAGCGGCTTTCCACTTCGAGCGAAAAGGGCGCCGGGCAGGGCAGCCTCACCAGGCGGGTGCGGGTGGTGTGGATGGCGCGCCAGGCGCAGTCGCTGGCGATAAAGCGGCGCCCCAGGCGGGCAGCCACCCGCGGCGTGGTGCCAGAGCCGCAGAAGAAGTCCGCCACCAGGTCGCCGGGGTTGGAGGATGCCAGGATGATACGCTCCAGCAGGGCTTCGGGCTTTTGCGTGGGGTAGCCGGTGCGCTCGTTGTGCAGGCGGGCGATGACGGGGAAGTACCACCAGTCTTCGGGCACTTTGCCGCGCGCCAGGTTGGGCACTTTGCCAAACCCCGCCCGGGGCGAGGAGGCAAAGGTCTTCACCGTCACCGGGTTATAAGGCAGGCGCACGGCGTCGGCGTTGAAGGTGTACTCTGCGCTTTTGGTGTAGACCAGCAGGGTATCGTGCTTGCGGTTGAAAGCGCTGCGGATGGGGGAGGGGCCGTGGTACACCCAGACGATCTCGTTGAGCAGGCGCTCGGCGCCGAAGAGCTCATCCAGCAGCAGGCGGGCGTAGGCGCTGGCGTGCCAGTCCAGGTGCAGGTAGAGCGTGCCGTGCGGCGAGAGCAGGCGCTGCATCAGCGCCAGGCGTGGGTAGAGCATCTCCAGGTAGGCGTCCAGGCTGGGCCAGGCATCGGGGTAACCCTCAGCCAGCTTCCAATCCTGGGGGCGGCGCGAGTCTTCGCCGCGGCCAATGCGGGCGGGGAAGCGCTTCTGGGTGAAGAAGGGTGGGTCGGCGTAGATGAGATCGACCTGGCCCTCGTATTCGGGCAGCAGCGCCCACATCACTGCCAGGTTGTCGCCCAGGGCCAGGCGGCCCGCCGAGGGCGCTGCGCCGGGGTAGCCGCAGCCCTGGGGATAGACAACCGAAGCGGCTACCAGGCTGGCAGTCAGGGGGGCGGGCGGGGTCTTGCGGTCCCAGTGCAGGGTGGGCATGGGTCAGAGTTAGAGAACAGGGCAGGCGTACGCCTGCCCTGTTCGTAGGAACGGTGTTATTTGCCGAACTTGCTCTTGAGGATATCTTCCAGGGTGGGCTGGCCGATCTCCTGCAGTTCGTAGCGCACGCGCTGAGCGGGCTTGCGGATCTTGAGCACACGGGTCAGGTCAATGGGGGTGCCGATGATGATCAGGTCAACGTCAGCCTTGGCGATAGTGGCTTCCAGGTCGCGGATCTGCGCTTCGCCGTAGCCCATGGCCGGCAGGATAGGGCCGGTCTTGGGGTATTTTTCGAAGGTAGCCTTGATGGATTTGACCGCGAAGGGGCGGGGATCGACGATCTCGGCTGCGCCGAAGCGGCGGGCAGCCACGTAGCCGGCGCCGTAAGCCATCTCGCCGTGGGTGAGGGTGGGGCCGTCTTCGATGACCAGGACGCGCTTGCCTTTGATGGCGGCGGGGTCGTCCACAAAGAGCGGGGAAGCGCCCTCGATGACGATGGCGTCGGGGTTGAGCTCGCGCAGGGTGTCGCGCACTTTGATCACGTTCTCGGCGTTGGCGGTGTCCACTTTATTGATGACGAAGACATCCGCGGAGCGGGTATTGGTCTCGCCGGGGTGGTAGCTTTTTTCGTGACCGGGGCGGTGCGGGTCTACCACTACGATCTCAAGATCGGGCACGTAGAAGGAGAAGTCGTTGTTGCCGCCGTCCCACAGGACGATGTCCACTTCCTTCTCAGCCTGGCGCAGGATGGCTTCGTAATCCACACCGGCATAGACGATCACGCCGTTATCGATGTGGGGCTCGTATTCCTCGCGCTCTTCGATGGTGCATTCGTGCTTGTCCAGGTCTTCGTAGGTGGCGAAGCGCTGCACAGCCTGCTTGACCAGGTCGCCGTAGGGCATGGGGTGGCGGATGGCAGCCACTTTGAAGCCCATCTCGCGCAGGATCAGCGAGACGCGGCGGGTGGTCTGGCTTTTGCCGCAGCCGGTGCGCACGGCGCAGATGGAGATGACCGGCTTGGTGGATTTCACCTGCGTGCTGCGGGTGCCCATCATGCGGAAATCGGCGCCAGCGGCCATCACGGCAGAGGCTTTGTGCATGACCACTTCGTGGGGTACGTCAGAATAGGCGAAGACCACTTCGTCCACCTTCAGCTCGGCGATCAGCTTGAGCAGATCGGTCTCGGCGTAGATGGGGATGCCCTTGGGGTACTGCTTGCCGGCCAATTCGGTGGGGTAGGTGCGGCCTTCAATGTCGGGGATCTGCGTGGCGGTGAAGGCCACAACCTCGTAATTGGGGTTGTTGCGGAAGAAGACATTGAAGTTATGGAAATCGCGCCCTGCGGCGCCCATAATGAGGGTACGGGTGGGTGACATGGGTGGGTAATTCTCCTTTTTCTTGAACTGGTTTTGGTTGAACGCACCCAGGCGATCCGGCGGGGGCTTCACGGATGGCGGGTGAAACGCTTTACATGACCTCCGGCGCGGCGATGGACAGCAGGCGCAGGGCGTTCTCGATCGTTTGGCGGGCCGCTGCCACCAGGCGCAGGCGCGCCAGGCGGATCGGCTCGGTTTCGGCTTGCAGCACGGGCACAGCGTGGTACAGGCTGTGGAAGGTGTTGGCCAGGTCGTACGCGTAGGTGGCGATGAGCAGGGGGCGGTACTCGTTGGCAGCCTGCTGCACCATGCCCGGGAAGCGCGAGATCAGGTCGATCATCTGCACTTCGTGGCTGGATAGAGTGTAATCGAAGGCGGCCTGTTCGGGAAGGGGGATGCCCGCTTTTTTGAGGATGCTGTTGGCGCGTACGTAGGCGTTTTGGATGTAGGGGCCGGTGTGTCCATCAAAATTGAGCGCGGCCTCGACATCGAAAACAATATCTTTATTGTTGTCCACCGAGAGCATGGCGTAAGCCAGCGCGCCCAGGCCCACTTGCTGGGCCACCAATTGGCGCTGATCTTGGGGCATATCGGGGTTTTTGTGGGCGATCTCAGCCAACACGCGGCGCTCGGCTTCATCGAACACATCTTTGAAGAGCACAATGCGCCCGCGGCGGGCCGACATGGCGCCCTCCGGCAGGCTGACGAAGCCGTAGCCCAGGTGATAGCATTTTTCGGCCTGTTTGAAGCCCCACAGTTCGAGGATCTTGAAGGCCTGCTGCAAGTGCATACTCTGGCGCACATCCACCACATAGATGGAGCGATCGACGTGGTATTGCTCGAACTTGACTTTGGCCAGGGCCAGGTCTTTGGTGAGGTACAGGGTGGTGCCGTCGCCGCGCAAGATGACGTTGGTGCGGTATTTCTCTTTGGTCAGCCCCAGCTTTTCGTCGATCTTGACGATGACTGCGCCGCCCGAGGGGCGTTCGTCGTCGGCGATGCCGCGGGCGATCAGCTCTTCGACGATGGCTTTGGCTGATTCGTCTACCTCGCTCTCGAAGAACCAGACATCGATCTTGATACCCATGATGCGCAGGATGTCACGCAGCTCTTCCATGCTCCATTCGCGCAGCCGGTGCCACAACTCGTACACCTGGGGGTCGCCGTCATCCCAGCGGCGGTACAGCTCGCGGCGCTCGGCGTCGTAGGCTTCGCGCTGGGCGGTTTGCTCGGGGGTTTCGCCCTCTTTCTTTTCCAGCAGGCGGGTGGCTTCCACGTACAATTTGAGCAGCCACTGGCCGCGGGCATGCACTTCGGCTGGTTCTTGCCCCTGATAGAACTTCTGGTAGATCCAGAGAACCGTGATCACGCCCAGACCCAGGTCGCCTGGGTAGGAGGCGCGGATGGTCTCGAAACCGGCGAATTCAACCAGGCGGGCGAGGACTTCGCCCAGGATGGTATTGCGGTAGTGGCCAATATGGAAGGAGTGCAGGGCGTTGGGTTGGGCGTACTCCACCATCACCCGTTCGCCTTTGGGCTCGCCGCGGCCAAAATGATCGCCCTCCGCCAGGATGGTATCCACCACGCGGCGGACGAACTCTGCCCGTTCATAGTACAGGTTCAGGTAACCGTTGAGCGCTTCCACGCGCGCGAATCCAGCCGGGGCGCCTAATGCAGAGGCAACCTGGCTGGCAATTTCCTGGGCGTGCTGGGGCACGTTGACACCCTGCCCGGTTTGCTCTTTGAGCAGGCGCGAATGCGCCGCGGCAAGCTGGAAGAAGGAAGTGGAAATACCCCACTCACCGCCGAACGGGATGGGGCTCCAGTTCAGGGAGCCGGGGTCAGGAAGCCCGTTCTCTGCGCAGTGACTGCGGATGCGCTGCTCGATGGCTTGCTGCTCTTGTTCGAACATTCCATTGCCTTCCAGCAAAAAAGCGGGAGCGCTGGGGGCTCCCGCTGTGCGATGAATTGGATCGAAAGCAGGCAGGGCTAACAGCCGTTGGGGCGGGCGGGGCTCTCAGCAGAGAACCCAGGCCGCGGCGGCGCGCCAGCCGGTGACCTGCTGACGAGAGAGGCTTAGGCGCGCTCTTTTTCGATCTTTGCCAGGGCAGCCATCAGGCGGCCTTTGCGGCGGGCGGCGTTGTTCTTGTGCAGAATGCCTTTTTCGGCGGCCTTATCCAGGGTGCGGATGGCATCCATGGTGGCGGTGCGGGCCTCTTCGAGGCTGCCATCACCTTGCGCGGCGCGAGCTTTCTTGACGAAAGTGCGGGTGCGGGTGGTGATGACACGGTTGCGCTCGCGGCGGCGGGCATTCTGACGAATGCGCTTGATTGCAGATTTAGTATTAGCCAACGTAATCCTCCAAAAATCATCCGCCATTTCTGACGGTCATTGTTCACGGCAGGGTATTTTACTTGAAGGTGGTGAATTTGTCCAGTTCTTACTTGACCCGATTTGGAGGAAGTGGTAAAATCCTGCCGCTTGCCCCCATCGTCTAGGGGACCAGGACGCAGCCCTTTCAAGGCTAAAACCGGGGTTCGAATCCCCGTGGGGGCACTGCCTCTTCAAGGCTGGCAAAAAGGCCGCCGGGTAACCCCGGCGGCCTTTGTTCGTTACGTTTTTCTAGAGAGGCTTCTTACTTGTTATTCTTGGGTTGCTTGTCGGCTTTTTCACTGGGGCAAGGCCCCAGGGTATCGCCATGCGCCAGGTGCGCCGGCACCGCCGATTGACCAACCTCGATGGTATGCCGGTTATCCGGGTTACCAGACGGGATATGGCAAATGACGCTCTTGCCTTCCGGTAATTCATCCAACTGGTACACCACAGTGATGCTCACGATCTCGTACTCTCCGTCCAGGTTCACGCAGGTCTGATAGCGCACCAGGCTGGCTGGTTGGAGATCGCCGGTCACGACGATATCTTCCGTCAGAACGATCGTTTGTCCATCCACCAGAAGGAGTTGATCTCCGTTGATGCTCTGCACCACACTGCTGGTCATGAAACACCCCTGGCCGAGATGCAGGCCGGTGTGTTTGATCTCTGTCGCCAGCCAGGTCCCATCCTCCAAAATCCAGCCTTTCACCTTGACCATTTCGCCCAGGGTAATCTCGCCCTTAATGTCGGTGCGTTCGTCTACGGTCAGCAGAACTCCACCTACATTCCAGGGGTCGATGCTGAGCACCGGGCCAAAGAAGGAGAAGCTCGTTGCATGTTCTGTGTTGAGCAACTCGATGCTCTCGGCGACCCAGATGCCGTCGATGGTGATCACGCCTGCCACGCAGACCTGATCCCCGATCTTGATGTCAGCATCCATTTCGGTCCACTCGGTGGTGTCAAAACTAACGCCAGAGACCGTCCACGGGCTCAGGCTTTGCACCTCGCCGATGAACTCAAAGCGATAACCTTCCGGCGTGACAAGATTGATGGTCGTTGCCAGCCAGGTCCCGTCTGCCTTAATGATCCCTTCCACTGCCACGGGATTGCCGATGACGAAATCGCCATAGAGCGTGGTGTTCTCATCGACCGTGACCTGGATGCCAGAGATGACCCAGATGCTATTGTTGATGCTGGCTAAAATTCCGGCAAACCGGAAATTTGAACCGGCCCCTACCGTCTGGTTAATGCGTACTGCCCAGAAGGCGCCATCTTCCGCAATTCCGCCCGCCACCCGCACGGTATCGCCTACCATAAGCCCGGCCTCCATCGCGGTAAACTCATTCACCTGCACCGCGCGGCTCGAAATGACCCAGGTGGTATCACCGATGGACTCCACCTTGCCGATGAAGGTAAACTGGTTCTCGGGGCTGTAACTCGATGACACAACCCGATCCGCAAAGCGGGTACCATCCGCCAGCAGGCGGCCTTCGAAGCTCACCCAATCGCCTGGCTGCGGATTGCCGAAAACAACCATGCCAACCCCGGCGAGGTACGTTTGGCCGGCGATGTTCCAACTGATGGGCATAGCCGGTGCAGATACTGGACAACCCTCGGCCGGAGCCGGGATGATATCCCCGGGGTGTGTTGCATGCCCATCCATTGCGCCTGCAACCGAGACGGTGATCTCCACATAGGGGTTGGTTGTGCTGCCCGTGGCATGGCACAAGGTGATCTTGTCGTCTTGATTATTGGATGCGTCTAGCACAGGAAGAACGATACTCCCATCCCCCGCTGTACCAATCTGGATGACCTGGCCTTCGCCGGTGATGCGGAACTCCGGCTCAATCGGCGGTTCTCCAGTGAGGACGCTGGTGGTCTGCCCGGCCACAACTACGACTGAGATGTCTTCGTTAATCACCGAGACATCGCCAGCCTCAACCCAAAACTGGCTGAGTTGATCGGGGAAGACCATCACCGTGAATGTGGCGCCAGTGGCGCTCCCGTTCCCGGTCGGTGTATTGACATCGTAACGCGATCCGGGATCGTCCGACAGCGTGACCTCATGTCGGCTTTGGCCGCTTACCTGGGTCACCTGCACAACGCGTGCTCCGGAAGTGCGGGCGTCCAGCGCGTCCAGGGCGACATCGGCCTCGGCTCCCAGATGCATCTGGCTGCCATCGTAAAATGCCAGGGTTACGTTGGACAAAGCGCCGGTGCGGATCGTTTGCCCGCTGGTGAGCGTTTGCCCAGATTTAGCCATAGCCCATTGGCCGTCGCCCGTTTTAACCTCCACCACGCCGTGCAAATCTGCCAGGATTGCGCTTTTGGCATTGCTCGGCATTACCGGCGCGGCATTCGTTGCCCCCTGAGCAACTACCGCCGACGTGGAAGAATTCGCTCCAGTGCAACCGGCCAGCAAAACGCTGGCAACCAACACCAGAGTCGCTGCCCGTGAGCGAATCATTGAGATAACTCCCCCTCGGTAAGATGATTTTGAGATGTTCATTTTTTTCTCCTTGGATACATGATCCATTTTAATAGTTTGGGTTATGGGGTGTTTTGTGCGCGCACAGCGCGCACAAAACACCCCATAACCCCCTGCTTTTGATACTTAATTCCAGTATAACGGTGGAGAGTCTCAACAGCGTCACAATGTGCCGCACCGTTATATTCGGCGGATTACCATTCAAATTGTGGTCGGTGCATTATGATATGTCATTCGTATGCCATTCCACCCTTTCGCGGCTAAGACACGTTAACGTACGGCACCCCCGTGGGGGCACAGAGCAAAAATACCGCCGGGTAACACCGGCGGTATTTTCTTACTACCTCAGCATCATAATTTCATACAGCGCCGGGCCGCGCATTTGTATCGTGCAAGTCACCCCGATCAATCATAAACTCCAGTTCGGTATTCAAACTGATTCGTTTTACCCAACTGGAACCGAATCTAACATCACCCATTTCGCTCGAAGCCGAGACCTGATCTGCTGATGGGAGGGTAAATTCTGCTTTTTTAAAACGGGTATAATACAATACAGGGAAGTAATTTTTACGGATATGGCATCATTCCCTTTAGCCCAATCGATCTTTCCATTATCAATGACAGCAACGCTCACGCCCGGAACATGGTAGTACTTCATCCTGTCCAGGATGTTCATCGCCGCGATCGGTTTGCCTTTTGCGTACATTGCCGGCCTTAATGCGTTCTCCGTTGCCGTTACAGCGATAGTATGTTTTGATTTTGCATTCATTAGTAGATTCATGGTCAACCCTCTTGGTCACTCTTGAGTAATCAGCCAACGGGATGGCTGATTACTCTGAATGTGATTTTTCGTTACTCTTCGACCTCGATGCGATCCACTTGGATTTGCGAGCCGTTGTAGTCAGGCACATTACTAAATAATGTGCCATAGAGATGAACGATCTTACCACTGTCGCAAAGAGCCTCAATCTGCGCTTGTACCGCCGGGTCTAATGAATCGATGCCAAAAAAGATGATCTGCCCCAGGTCTTGCCGCTCAAAGTAGTCATCATACTGTGCGCCGGGCTCCGTGCTCTTGATGACGCCCCACCAATCAGATATCTCTTCCGTGGTGCCGGGTGGCATGTAACCACCCGAAGCATCTTCTCCCGTGCCATCACTTCCCCCTGGGCCACCACCACTGGCATCTGCGGCGAGTCCACACTCTCCCCGGTAATAGGCCCACTCGTCACAGGTGCTGCCATCCGGAAAAACACATACTCCAGATTGGCTGCCATCGTCTGCGGTGCGAATTTCGAGTGTGTTGCCGTTCTCCTCGCAATAGAGCGAGGCAGGATTGGGCATATCTACCTGGGGTATTTCCGTCGCTGTAGATTCAGATATCTGGGTCTGAAATGACGTACAGGCTGTCAGTGCCATCAATATGATTGTGTATACAAAGATCCTTTTCATTTTTTCCTTCTTTCTGTTGTTCAAGGTTTTCAAAACTCTATGTTTCTTTCATTTCCCGCGCCTTTGTCCAGGTCAACAGGATACCGAACATGATCGCAAAAATGGCTGATCAGAGCATTTTGCAATTATAGGTCCGCCTTATAATTAGCAACGGCTTGACCGCATTGAGGGCACGTTTGGTGATACCAGGAATACGATGTGCCGCAGTTCTGGCAACGCCAGCGCTTGTCCTGCATTTCCAGCCATTGGCGAAGGCCAATGACCTCGATCACTTCCATATTCTTCAATACACATTGTCCGTAAGGATACTGCGTATCCGAAACAAACTTTTGCATGAGTTCGCAGGTCTTGAATTCGTTGCACAGATTACAGAATTCATAGCCTTTGCGCTCGGCGCAAGCCTTGATGCCGCAGGTGGCGCAATACCCGGTGGGCTTCTTGCTTTTGCATCCGTAGCACTGCTGAACTTCATTCAATTCTCCGGCCCTGGTCGCCAAGATGACCGGGCAAGCGCCGCAATACACACCACAATATCCATCCAGTACGTATTCCATGGTTATCTCTCCTGATTCCAAAGATTTACATATGCTTCCGCTATTTCTTATCGCAGGCAATTCCTACTGTGATTACGACATTGCCCTTTTTATGCCCTGTTTCGACATAGCGGTGCGCCTCAGCGATCTGCTCCAATGGATAGCATCTATCTATGACCGCTTTTATCTTCCCTGCTTCGATCAACTCTGTGAGGAAGATAAGGTCTTTGATCTTCTCACTTGCTGGCCTCAAACCCGCAGCCACAAACCTGACCTTTTTACCGCTGCTCTTTGCAGACAATAACGCTTGGAGCATCATGACCGGCGTAGGGACCGTGGCAAGATAGGTACCTTCATCCGTCAGCGAGCCTTTGCACTCTGAAAACGAACGCTTGCCGACCGTGTTAAAAATAATGTCATAGGTCTTGCTGTTTTTGGTAAAATCCTCCCGGGTGTAATCAATCACCTGATCGGCTCCCAGAGATTTCACCATTTCCAGATTCGCTGTACTGCATACTCCAGTCACCTTAGCCCCGTAATACCTGGCAAGTTGTATCGCTGCAGTGCCAACCGATCCGGAAGCGCCATAGATCAGCACGGTTTGTCCACTTTGAATCTTGCCTTTATCTCTCAGGAACGGCAGTGCGGTTAATGCCCCATTCGGAACGCTGGCCGCCTCCTCATAGCTCATGTTGGCCGGTTTTATGGCCAGTGCCCCGTTTTCCGGCATACATTTGTATTCAGCATACGCGCCAAACATATCGAAGCCAAATACCTGGTCGCCGGGTTTGAATCGAGTCACATCTCTGCCGATAGATTCAATTTCCCCTGCCAGTTCTTGCCCCAGGATCGGGTTTCTGGGTTTGAGAAGACCGTTAAACCCTGGAGAAGCTCTCATATCTGGGTCTTCTTTTACAACTGTTGTCGCGTATATTTTTATCAGCACCTCATTCGCTTTCGGTGTGGGCTTCTCCACCTCTTGAAGCTGAAGCACCTCGGGTGGGCCAAATTTTGCGTATACCATTGCTTTCATGTCATCCTCCAGGATTCTTTGTGAAGAATGGAGAGGCTGAGAGTCGACCTCTCCAATACTCTTATTTGCTGTTGAAACTTGAAGACGAAAAGGCTGTTGGTATTACGCTACCCGGCTTGGGTTGCTGCGCAGCATTACGATCCCCAGCCAGACGAACCAGATGATCTGGCCCAGGCCAAACACAGCCACGAAAGTGTTCAGCGCCGGGATGATCGTGATGATGCCCACCGCGCCGACCAGCACACCAAGGATATTCAGTCCCTTGGGAAGCCCACCAGCCCGCAAAGCGGCCAGACTGATCAACAGTGTCAAAGGTCCGCCGAGGATTTCGCCATTGGCGTTGCCCAACCCGTTTGTGATGGCTTCAATCGCCTGAAAGGTCAACGCAGCCTGGATCGGGTCTTTGGCGTAAAGTGCGACGATCGTAGCGAGCCCCGCGTTTGCGGCCATGCCGCTAGCGATGAGCGAGCCAGCCCAAATGATCCCGATCGCGGTAGCCACCTGCATGAGCGCCGGTGCGTCGGACTTCAAGCGGTCATACAACGCCAGCGACAGGACGATCAGCGCAAAGCCAAAGAACACGTACATGAGCAGGTTGGTTGAAAAAACGACCGTCTGGTTTTCGATGTTCATGGCGAGCTTTTGAGCCGGGTCGGTGATGTTGAGATAGTCCAATACGACGATAAAGATGACAAAGCCGATCAGGTGGCTGATTGCCATATACAGCGCGGCAATGCCGCCAACTTTCTGTAAGGTTTTCATATTTTTCTCCTTGAGTAACACCATACCTTCGCCAATCCATTCTTGAGCGAAAGTATTATGATATTTGTTTGATCTTATTACCGGGACTAACCTTCAAGGTTGCGCCACCTGGCAGCAAACCAGACAATCAGCAGCAGGCAGAGGGTCTCGACGCTGGCGATGAAGATGTAGTGGGGATAGGACGACATGCCGCCCCAGATATAGGCAATGGTGACAATGCCCACCACGATATTGACCCAGCGGTTGAGGCCGTACTTCAACACGCGAGACAGGACAATCATGGCAATGGAGAGATTCCCCATGATCGCGCCGACCAGCATCAATTGGGAGATTGAGACGCCAGCGCTGGCTGAGGTTCTTGCCACTTCTTCCGCTGCCCCAGGGATGTTCAGCGAAAGGATGTCCGCTTTCAGCATATTGATCATAACCACGATCCATAGGGTGGAGAGCAGGACTTTGGTGTCGATCTTTTTTATAGAGGTTGTGCTTATATTCATTTTTTATCTCCTTTGAAAGTGTGCGCCAAATTCGACTGACCCGAACAGCCTTTTGTAAAGATAGCCAATACCTATTCCAAGAGCGAGAATCCTTAAGAAGTTAAATATTGTGCCGATGAGGAAGTAACGCAAGACATCACTTGTTTCGAGAAAACTTGAGGGACCTCCGATCGAGACTGTGACAATGATCAGGACGATGAAGCTTAGTATTACGGATTTTAAAATCGGATTCTTTGTGGGGATCTTGTCAAAGAAACGAAGCAGGAAATAGCTGACGCAGCACGCGATCATCAGACCGCCAACCAAAGCTTCAACAAGCATTGGAAGATAAGAAATGGAAAGAGCAGCTCGATACTCGGCCGCGATGGGAGTCCGAGAAATTGCGAAGTTGGTCACCCAGAAGGTAAATCCTCCTGCTCCTGCCAGGATGGGTATCTTTCTCCAGATCTCATTTGAGTGGGTCATGTTATTTTTGCTCCTTGGCGCCCATAATCAGAAGCCACAACATAAGGGAAAATTCCCCAATAAAACCAACCGCAGAACTTAAGTAAGTGATGAAGACGCTCGGGAAAAGGAAAAACTGAAGTGGATACAAAAGCCAGCCGAAACATTCAACCATCACCACGATGCCCAAAATTCTGGGAAGGAAGCCTGACTTGAAAACTAAATAACCCAGCGGAAAGAGCCAGGCGCTAAAAAATATCTGGGCGATCCCCGAGAACCCATTTTCGTACATATACAAAAACAGCATTGCCAGGGCTTGCAGTTGATCGACCTGAAATACTTTCAAGTAATCAGCGCCGCTCACAAGGAGCTGGCTGGCAATTAGAAAAAGATCACTAAAACACGATACAGCGACACCGCCCAGGTTCAACAGCAGGAACAGCAGGGCAAGGTTCTCGTTTACTGGCCTCAACAACCTGTACAATGCCCATGCTGTCAAAAGAAACAACACCGCCGCCAACAGATCGAGCATGAAGCCGATCCGAAATTGCCAGGCAGAGGCGATGATATTCCCGGCGGTTGTCGCAGCATCGCCGTATACAATTATCCTGGAGCGACCAAGCATATTGGCGAAAACGGAAACCACGATGTAAAGTAGATACAGCAACCCTGCAATTCTTGCGGTCTTTTTATTTGTGTTCATTTTTTCTCCTTTTTTGAACAATATGGGTTAGTTTCATCAATCTGGACTTGAACGACCGAGACCAAAGGCATTCCCAAATCGCGCACTTTTTTTAGCAACCCATGCAACGCAGCCTGATCTACCACAGGTCCAGAAAGAAGCGTATTGCCATCCTCTTCCAACGTGATGGTCAATCCATCGAACCAGTCGGTCCATTGA
Organism: Anaerolineales bacterium UBA6092; assembly: GCA_002428565.1. GTDB lineage: Bacteria > Chloroflexota > Anaerolineae > Anaerolineales > UBA4823 > UBA6092. The sequence goes on from DIXA01000004.1 coordinate 69,578, forward strand.
CCGTCCAGGTGGCCTTTGAGTCTGATCTGATAGACCATTGGCTGAGGTGAATCAGGTTGGGATGTGAGTTTGTTTGACAATGGTTTGCACCCGTGCTGGTAAGTTTGGTCTGTGCACCTTGCTCTGTACACACATAATATACCCGCGCCAAAACGCCACCGATAGACACTTTAGTGTGGGCTGGAGTGTTGTTTTAAGTGTGTCATCTCAGAAATTAGGTGAAACACCCCCCTTTATTGAGATGATACTTTTAAGTTGTTGAGTGAAAAATTGGGGAAGGTTGGCGTTTACAACAGACCCAACTCACGAGCGCGGGCGATGGCTTCGGTGCGCCGCTGCACCTGTAGCTTTTCAAAAATCCGGCGGTTGTGGCCTTTGACGGTGTCCAGGGCCAGGAATAACCGCACACAGATTTCCTGGTTGGAAAGACCCGCGGCAATCAGGCGCAGCACTTCTAGCTCGCGAGCGGTCAGGGGCTCTACCAACATCGAAGAACTGGGAACGGAGGCTGTTGGCCGTTGTTCTTTTGGCTCTGCCGCAAAGGCAGCCAACAACTTGTTGACATAGCCTGGCCTGATCCCCTGTGCGCCCGCGGCGGACAGGAGTTCTGCCATCCGAGGCCCTTCATCCACAAAGAGACGGATGAAGCCTTCCGGTTCGGTTCGCGCCAATACCTCGCCGAGCAGTTCCAATGCCTTTTCCTTCTCGCCGTGTGCATAAAGAGCAATGGATTGCAAAACCATCACCCTGAGCAGTCTATTTACCAATCCTTTTGCTTCTATTTCCTGACGCTGTGGCTCCAGCACTGCCAGTGCCGCGGATGGGTCGCCCTGGGCGATGAGAACGCGTGCCAGCATAACCGGAAGATCATATTGCTGTATCAGTTGAAAGGCTGCATCTGTGTTGCCCTCGTGGAGGTGGAACAACACCTGGGCGGCAACAACATCCGGCAGGTCCACGGTGAATTTTTGACGCGCCGTTTGTTCCGCCTGCGATAAAATGTGTGCCGCACCGACCGCATCTTTTCGAACCAAACGCAGGCGGGCCAGGAATAACTCGCTCTGGATCAACCTGTCGTGGACCTGATCATACTGCCGCGCCAATTGTAGGCTTTGCTCCCCATACTGCTCGGCGGCGTTTATATCGTTTCGTTCATAATAAATCCTTGCCAGGCCAAGATACGCTAAAGGCGCATTTGGAGGGGAATAATCATCGATCCGCAGCAGAACACGCCGGTAGTTCTCGCTCGCCAGGGTATACTGGTTCACGGTTTCCTGTATCTGGCCCAAGCGGATTGAAGCCAATAAGATGTTGATGATATCCTCTGAGTCTTGGCCGAGAGATAAGGCTTCGGTATAAGCTCGGCTGGCATCGGTTATGTTCCCCCGGGAAAAATATGCAAATCCCAACGACCGGATGGCCATGGAGCGGTTATTCAGGTCGTTGGGGTGCAGATACTCCAGGGCGCGGCGCGCCTGAACCAGGATGATTTCTGTCTGGCCTTGCACCTGTGCCACGTTTGCCCTGGCGGCAGCGATTTTTCCGATAAGGTCTCGTCGGTTCGTATCATCCAACTCGGCGTTTGGCAGGGTTGCTGAAGCCAAAGCTGTTTCAATCGCCTGGAGTTTCTCTTCTACATCCATTGGCTGGCCGATCATCAGCAATATCGCAGCTTGCTTCCACCACAACGCGGGCCTGGCATCCAGCAAGGTTTTTGGCAGCGACTCCAACCAGTCCAGTATCGCCATCGCTGCGCCGCGAAGGTGGATTGGCATTTTCTTACTTTCCATCAGGCGTACAGCGCGCTCGATATCATTCGCCGCCGCCGCATGACGAAAGGCATCAAGTATCAGACCGTTGTTTTCATACCATTCACTGGCATCTATTTGCAGTTTGGTGATTTCTTCAGGAGCAAGACTTTGCCCCAAGCGCTTGCGCAGCAAATCGGCAAAAAGATGGTGATAGCGGTACCAGCGGCGTTCGTTATCGAGGGGAATGATGAATAAGTTGGCTCGCTCGATGTACTCCAGGGTTTCCTGCCCAGAGTTGACCGGAGCCTTCAGCACCGCCTCGCAGAGCGGGCTGCAGAGCCGTTCCAGGATGGAGGTGCGCAGTAAAAAAGCCTGAACCGCGATGGGTTGACGCTGTAAAACCTCCTCCAGCAGGTAATCTAGCACAAAGCGGTGGCTGCCGGTGAAGGATTGAATGAAACTGGACGCATCCGGGTGTCCCTGCATGGAAAGGGCCGCCATTTGCAGACCGGCAATCCAGCCTTCGGTGCGGGATTCCAGCGCGGCAACATCGCCATCGGAGAGATTGAGTCTCATCACGCGGTTGAGGAACTCGGCAACTTCAGCAGGGGAAAAACGCAAATCGGCGGCGCGCAGTTCGGTGCATTGCCCCCGTGCCCGCAGGCGGGGCAGCGGCAGGGATGGGTCTTCGCGCGTGGCGATGACCAGGTGCATCTGCGGCGGCTGGTGTTCGAGCAGGAAAGCAATGGCCTGGTCAACCGGTTTGGAGTCAACCAGGTGATAGTCATCCAGGACAAGAATGAAACCCTGTCCCGAGCCCGCCGAAGGGTTGTCGGGGAGGGTAGTGATCTCATTCAGCAGATTGGTCAGAACGGCTTCGGCCCCCGGGGGTTCAGAGGATTGGAGTACAGCCAACAACCCCCGGCCAATCCCGGGGTTGATCGTCTGTAACGCTGCAACCAAGTAAGAGAGGAAACGCAGTGAATCGCAGTCCCGTTCATCCAGCGACAGCCATGCGACCTGCCTGCCGCAATTGGCAATCCATTCGCTGACCAGGGTGGTTTTGCCAAAGCCAGCAGAGGCAGAGATAAGCGTCAGTTTGCAACCCGCCGCCAGCTCTTCGTTCAGCCGCTCGACCAGGCGCGGGCGCGGGACAATTTTAGGCCGAGGTGGAGGAATATACAGCTTCGTGGCTAAAATTGGCGCAGACATGGATCAATTATAAGATACACCTCATAATTCAAGAAGTGGCAAACCCTCACGTTCTGCTTCCCCGCCGCCAGCATTGCTCAAACCGTACACCTGCGTCGACTAGGATGATATGTTGTGACCGGAATCAAAAATCCACCAAAAAAACCTCTGACCCTTTCACGGCTAAGACACGTTAACGTACGCTACCCCCGTGGGGGCACAGGCAAACAATAAACCGCCGGGTAACACCGGCGGTTTATTGTTGATTCTCTCGATTCCAATTTCTCTAACTTGTCCGAAAGAATCTCGTCTGGCTTTCGGATCATCGGGCGAGACCATCATTCTAGTTGACCGGTGCAGTCTTCTTGCGCCTCGGCAGGAGCGGCAGCCGCCAGCTCCCTTCTCCGCTCAGGCGGATGTCACGGCGGGCAAAGCGCAGCCAGGCTACCATGATCATGAGCATGCTGGCCCCCAGCAAGGTGAACAGCCAGGTCAGGTTCAAATCCTGAAAGGATAGAACGGTCTGGAAATAGTGGTACGGCATGAACTCTGACATGGTTGCGAGACGCTCATCCATGAACGCCAGAGACGATACAAAATAGCTGGCAACCATGACGCCGCTGGTGACCATCGCTGCCAGGTTGCGCGATGGCAGGAACATACTCAGGGACAACGCGAGAGTCGCATAGACGATGACCTGGGTGATAAGGGACAGAAAGGGAACAGCCATTTGGCCCCAGGTAAAGCCCAGGCTGGAACCCCCCAGCAGGATACTGAAACCCAGCCAGCCCAGGAACATGATCGACAGGATCGCCCCCAGCATGCCGAGTGCCCTGCCAAAGAAAAAGGCGGAACGTCCAACGGGATGGGCCATAATCAGGTCGAGGCGGCCGCGTTCCTCGTCACCGACGATCAAGCCACTCCCTACCACCACGGCGAAGATACCGATAATGATGGGCATCATCGAGAAGGCATACATCCCAAGGTAACCAGCCGGTGTGACCAGGCTGGTGGCATCCCCGCCGAAGAAAGCCAGGAACTCGGGCGGATAGCTGGCGATCAGTTGTTGGAGTTGATCTTGCTGCGCTGCCATAGAATCATACATAGGGACAATCATCAGGCCGTAGATGGCCAAGCCCAGCCCCCAACCCAAGATCTGACCACGCAGGTGGGCGTAGGTGTAGCGAAAAGTATTCCATAAGCGGTTCATTGTCTTATTCTCCTAATTTGACACTACTTCTTATAATAGTTCAGGAAGGCTTCTTCCAGGCTGGGGTGCTCCGTCTCCAGGTTCAAGACGGGCAGGCAGCCCAATGCTTGCAGCAACATTTCCATATCACCGGTCACCAGCAGCGTGACGGAAGTTTGGCCGACCTGGGAGAGGATCTGAACCCCTGGGAGCTTGCCCAGGTCGGTGACTTCGACCGCTTTCTTGAAGCGAATGGTGAGACGGTTCAGGGCGCGCCGGGTGAGGCTGTCGGTATCGGCCACCTCAACGATCTCCCCAGATCGGATGATCGCCACCCGCCCGGCCACGTTCTCGACCTCGCTCATGATATGCGAGCTGAAGAAGACGGTCGCCCCGGCAGCATTCGCCTCGCGTAACAGGCCCAGTACCTCCTGCTGCATCAGCGGATCCAGGCCGCTGGTCGGTTCATCGAGCAGCAGCAGTTCGGGGCGGTGCATCAGAGCCTGGATGACGCCGATCTTCTGCTTGTTGCCTTTGGATAGATTCTTGATCTGCGGTTTCAGATCAAGATCCAGGCGCTCGGCCAATTGGCGTACGTAGCTCCATTCGGCACGCCCATTGCGCATGTCGCTGAAGAAACGCAGTTGGCGCTCAGCTGTCAGGTTTTCGAAGAATTGCATCTCGCCGGGTAGATAGCCTGTGCAGGCCTGGACAGCCACCGGATCGACCTGCGGGTCAATCCCTAGTAGGCTGGCTTTCCCTCCATCCGGGCGGATCATATCGAGCAGGCAGCGGATGGTGGTGGTTTTTCCGGCTCCGTTTGGGCCTAGAAAACCGAAGATCTCACCCCGATGAATTTCCAGGTCGATCCAATGCAGGGCACGCACCTTGCCGTAGGATTTGGTCAACCCATGAACCTCGATTGCCAGTTTCTGATCGGTCTTGACAGGAATATTTGTTTCCATCGTAGAACCTCCTTACTTGAACTTTGACCTTTGGGCAGGATCGCCTTGTTGCAGGGAGCGTAGAACCAGGTTCAGATCCCACAAGCGGATCAACAGGCCGCGCAGGGCAGCTTGATCGGCCAGCACCCCGCTCAGGGTGGTCATATGCCTGCCATCGCTCTCTTGCCACGAGACAAGCTGCATACTACTCAGCCAATCTGACCAGCTCGCATCGATCTTTCCCTCGACCGTGATCTGGTAGTACCTGGACATGCGGGATGGAACGCTCATCTCGGTGGGCACCAACAACCTCCTGTAACTTGCTTTTATCATACTGGAGGCGCGGTACGGTTGTGACCGGACGAAAGTATGGTTGGAGTACTGTTTTTGAGAAGCAGGAAAATGGGATTATGCCCGCGGCAAGAGGCCCAGGCTGCGGGCCCGGGCGATGGCCTGGGTGCGGTTCTTGACGCCAAGTTTGCCGAAGATGTTGCTGGTATGTCCTTTGACCGTGCTTAAGGAGATATACAGGCGCTGGGCGATCTCGCGATTGGACAGACCTTCGGCGATCAGGCACAGCACTTCCAGCTCGCGCTCGCTGAGCGGCTCGATCAGAGATTCGGAAGAGGGGCGTTTGGAAGGCTTGAGGCTTTGGTTTTCTTCAGTTAGAACTGCCAGCATCCTGCCGACGTAAGCAGAGAAGATCCCATGGGCGGCTGCCTGGTATAGCAGGCCAGCCATGGCTTCCCCCTCGTCGACGAAAGTACGCAGGTAACCTTCCGGCTCGGCCTGAGAGAGCGCCTTTCCCAGGGCCTGCAGAGCCTGGTCGAGCTCCCCTTTCTGATGCAGAGCGAGCGCCTTGAGGACCAGAACCTCGATGAGCCGGCGTTGATTCTTTCTCTTTTCGATCAAGTTTTGCAATAGCGCGATTAACTCCAGCGCCTGTTCCGGCTGGCGCTGTGCCAGCAGCAGGCGCACCAACACCATGCATTCACCCTGGAATACCTCATAGTAGGCCGCGTTCTGGCTTGCCTCGGCAAAAACCTCGGCGGGAGGGCGGTCCAGAAAGCCCCGGCTGCGCGCCCATTGCACAGCCTGATCCAATTCGCCGCGGGCGATGTCAAGTCGCCCCTGCATCACACCTACCAAGCGGTCATCCATCAGGATGGACTGGGTGGCCCGAGCCTGCTGGCGCGCCTTGTCGATGTACAATTGTGCAGCTTGCCAATCGTGTTTGTTCAGGTAAACTCGGGCGACTGCCAGGTTAGCCACCGGCAGCCCGATTTCAGAAAAAGCTTCCATCATCCTGGCAGCATCCAGCAAATAGTCCAGCGCTGTGTCCAGGTCGCCCTGCTCACGGAGCATCTCGCCCAGGTTGAATAAGGTTTTGCCAAGCATGGGAGTCTGGCTGCCGATCCGTTGGTTTGCCATATCCAGGATCTGATGGCAGGTAGCAATGGCGGTGCGCAGCTGCCCCTGGACATAGTGCAAGCCCGACAGGTTGGTCAGCGCCATGATGGCCATCATCACATTCTCAGACTGGTTGGAAATCTCCACCACCAGTTCGAAAGCCCGGGTGGCGGCGGGGATATCCCAGGCGAGCGTGTACCCCATCCCCAGCGTGTCCGCGGCCAGGCTGCGGAAGAAGGGATGCTCGGAGGGTAGCTGTTGCAATGCCTTTTCAGAGAGTTGGATGGCACGTGTGGGATCGCCCTGATGAACAGCCAACAGGGCCAATAGCATGTTCTTCTCGCCCTGGAACTCTCCCAAGCTGCCGGAATTTGTCATTTTCTCTATCAGAGAAGCGACCAGCCGGATGGGCCGGGCGCGCAGGATCAATGCAATGCCATATAGGGAACCTAATAGAGGCTGAGCCAGTACCTGTTCTTCTGGCAGCGCTTCCAGCCAGCGCAGCAGGGAGGCGGCCTCTCCGTACATCAGCAAGCGTTCGGCAACCCCTTCGATCAGCATGGCGGCCTGCTCAAAATCCCTACCAGCGATAGCATGCTCGATAGCCAGGTCTGGCAGGCCGTTCTGCTCGAACCACCGGCTGGCCCGGCTGTGCAGCTCAGTGATCATTTCTGCCTGGGTGGATTGGAGGCGCTTGCGCAGCAGGTCGGCAAAAAGGTTGTGGTAGCGGTACCAGGTATGTTGACTGTCCAGGGGCACAATGAACAGATTGGCATCCATGAGCTGCTCGAGGGTCACCTGGGCGCTGCTTTGTCCGGTGACCGCCTCGCACAGCGGGGCCGATAAACGCTCCAGCAGCGAGGTCTGCAGCATAAAGCTGCAGATGTGCTCAGGCAGGCGCGCCAGCACCTCGTCGGTCAGGTAATCGGCAATGAACTCGTGTTCACCGGAAAAAGCCTGGAAAAAGGCAGAACGGTCTTGCGCCGCGCACAAGGAAACGACTGCCAACTGCAAGCCCGAGACCCAACCCTCGGTCTTCTGAGCCAGAAAGACCAGCTGCTCTGGAGTCAGTGCCAGGCTCATCGCCTGGTTGGCAAATTCCGTCACCTCATCCGGCAGAAAGCACAGTTCTTCCTGGCGCAATTCAACTAACTGCCCGCGCGCCCGCAAACGGGCCAATGGCAAGGCTGGATCGGCGCGCGTGACCAGCAACAGGCACATTTGTGGCGGTTGGTGGTCTACCAGGAAAGCCATGAAGTGATGGATTGCTTCAGCTGTGAGCAGGTGATAGTCGTCTAGTATCAGGAAGAAGCGGCCGGGAATTTCATTTAACTCGTTGATGAGCAGCGTTGCCAGGACGGGAACCGTCAAGGGCTTATGTGTCTGAAGCAGTTTGAGCAAGCCCGCGCCAATCCCCGGGCGGATGCGCTGCAAGGCGGTGACAAAGTAAGTCAGGAAACGGGTCAGGTCATCGTCACCGCGTTCTACCGTCAACCAGGCAAATTGATCTGGACGGATCTGCTGTGAGATCCTCAGCCACTCACTGACGAGCGTGGTCTTGCCATACCCGGCGGGCCCGCAGACCAGGGTCAGCGAGGTATTCTGTCCCAGGCTCTCGTCCAATATCTGCAGCAACCGCTGGCGACGGATAATCTTTGCACCAGCCGGCGGGACATTGAATTTAGTCAAAAGCAGCTGAAGAGACAAGGGATTGCCTCAAGCAAAGTTACGGAAATATTAAAAACTACTCAATATGATTATAGCATGCCACATTACACTTAAAACGGTAACTCCCCGTGAGCCCTACCTGTCACCATTCCAAGTGGCGATGTATAGTGTTTTGTCATTAAGCGGTTCCAGGCCTGGGTCAGACACTGCCCAATTGCCCGGCAGGCCAAGTTGCTGGGCAGTTAATGCGAAGTGGCACATGGCGATGCCAATATCCAGGCGCTGCAAGTCTGCCAACCGCAGTAGGGTGAAATACCGGCTTCCTTGACCGTAGCCCGGTGTGCGCTGGCAGTAAAAATGCCAGCGGCTGCCATCCTTGAGGATGCGCCACGGTTGTTTGTTGGATGCGGATGGCGCCAGGCGCACCATTTCAAGCGCGGGGGTGTAACCGCTGGCCTGGATGTTGCCCAGGATGGGAAGTGGTGTGCGGAAAGAGCCATCGAAGAAAAGCGCTTCCCAGGGCAGGCGGGTATCCGAACGTGCCCCGCGGCGTAGCAAATCCCTTGCTCGGGCGTCTGGGGCGGCATAGCCGGTGGCGGTCACGGCAGGGATGATTTCGTCGGCGCGTTTGCCAATTTTCTTGGCAAAACTGCTCTGGGTGAACGATCCGCCCAGCCAACAGGTGCCAAGGCCCAGGGTGGTGGCTTCGAGGATGGCTTTTTCCATCATATAACCGAAATCTTCCAGGGCTTGCTCAGCTACTTCGACGGCGCCGATGATGAAGCCAGCCGGATTCTTGATGAAGCCGTAAGTCCCCAGCCCGCGCAGAGAGGCGCGATCCTCCCCGCTGGCGGCAATCAGGCTGAAGCGGGTCTTTGATCCGAGTGGGCCACGTGACAGCGCTGCCAGGCTGGCCAGCAGCGCCGAGCGTGTGTCATCTGCAATTGGGTCTTCTCGATAAAAACGGACTGAGTACCGCTCGCGAATAATATCCTGTAGGTTAATCGCCATTTTTCCCGTTTCCTGCCCGGTGATTCTGAACTCAAACTTGCGTTATTTTAACGTGAGTTCGGGTTAGCCGGGAAAGGGTCTCTTTGGGGGTGTATTGGGCGGCTTTGCCGCCCAATACACCCCCAAAAACCCTTACACCCGTACTCATGTTATTTTAACATGTGTTCAATAGGTGTACTATCTTGACCCTCTAATCAGTAAGACACGTTAACGTACGGTACCCCCGTGGGGGCACTGGTCGAACTCCTGTCTTATTGATGAAATAGGACAGGAGTTCTTTATTTCTCCAACACCCGTTCCAGGTTTTTTAGGCTCAACAGGCTTAAATCAAACCCCGGCTCGACAAATGGACGCACATCCGCCTGAATGTTCTGCCAATCCAGGAGGCGTAGGCGCTCGCGCACCAGAGCTCGCCAGTTGGCGCTGGTCAACGTCTCACCCTGCCAACTGGTCTGCGCCAGGGCATTATTGAGCAGGGTCTCGTATGCTTCACTCGTTTACCGCATCCATTTCTGATTGTTGGTCAACTGGTCTGGTCACCAGCCCTTGCTTTGAAGACATCCTGGCAATATGTATCAGCCGCATGCCAACCAGTATGTGCCAAGCCATCAAGAAAAACCCGGCTGCAGGGATAAAGAACATCGCCAGGCTTTCATAAATGGCATTTGGTGAAAAAGGGAAGGCCAGACAGTACATCAAGTCTAGGCTGTTGGCGATTATCCCCATAAAAGCTGTCCAGCGACCGAACTGTGGATTTTTTAACAGCATGGCTGAGAATATTAATCCTGCTATCGCAATGAGAAACATGCTCACATATCCACCGGAACCGGGAAACGCGCCTGGGCTGCTGAACCGGTTGAGCGCCAGCAAGGCCGTTGCGGCAGGCAGCAGCAATGCACGCTGGGTTTCACTGGTTGATAGTGCATACTGATTACTCAGCGAGAGAATAGAAAACGCTGTATTGGAGCTCAGATAAACGGCCACTCCAAGTAATCCCAGAGCAAGGGCAATCAGAGTAGTTCTTGATTGGACATGTTGGAGCGCAAGGTACAGCGATAGCAGCATCAATCCCACCAGGGCAACATTCGCTAGGTCAAAAATGCCCAGATAGGCTAAGCCAAGCCACCGGTGGTTTTGCAGCAGTAGCAGCCAATCGAGCGGGTTGGTAGGCGGTGTGATCGGGCTGAAGAGAGCAATCTCAACACCTAAATTACGGCGGAAGATGAAGCCTGCTAGAAAAGCTGCAACACCGCCGAATAGAAACAGTCTATTCCAGGTTGCGTCAAGTGCTGGGGATTCTAAATACTGCTTCTTCATTTGCTTTTATTCCGAGTTTTGTTCCAGTCATCTGAATGAACCAAGGATGATCCTAGGTGATCATGTTGAATGCTGCTCCAGAAAGAGAGGAACAGCAGGGTGAAGGCGGTGAGCATGATTGCCAGTGTTACTCTCGCGTCGTCGATGCGGAAGAAATATCCCAGGACGGCCACACCAGGGAATAACGCCAGCCAGGCGATGCAGCAAGCCAAAAAAATCCAGCGCCAGGCTTTGCCAAGCCGCCAGCGCAGCCTGGTCGTCAATTGTGAATCGGGCTTATCCTGGCAGACTGCCGCGGCTGCACCGATCAGTGCGCCGAGGATTGGCGGGAAGATGCCGCCACCAAACAGCAGCATTGGAATGGCCAGGAGTATCATCACTACCCCGCCAGATTTGCGCGCCGAAAAAAAGATCGCCCAACCAGCGAATAATAAAGAAAAGGTTATCGCCAGGATGCCGGTAACCAGCAGGTTGGGGATTAGCGTCATGGCAGGTTCGCCACTCAAGCTTTGAAAGAAGGGTGACTCTGGCCAGGAGCGGATCATAATCCCTGTCGCAGCCACATTGCCCTGCATGAGTTCACCCACGCCGTGCTCGATGCCCGCTGCGCCCATCCAGGCACCCATAACAGCAACGAAAAGATGTCTCGCGTTTTTCATCTGGTTCTCCTTTATCCAGCAGATGAGGTTATGTTCGTTTCAAACAGGTCGGGAAGAGAATTTACCCAGGCCTGGATCTCTGCCCAGTCACGAGCGTCACTTGTAGGGGATCCCTTGAGCGCAGGGATTAGATTATAGGGGAAGCGTAGCCGGGCAGGGTCGAACCGGCCGCCGACCAGTTGCACGCTAATGGGCTGCAGCCAGGTAAATTTACCCAATTCGGCGTCCAGGTTTTTACGAACCTCCAGCGCGTCTGCGGCTGCGTTGGGACCGTATGGCCCCCCAGCAAAGACAGCTACGAGTAGATGCACCAGCTGCTTTTGATGGCGCTTTAGGAAGTGCACAGCATCTTTATGCAGACGAAACATATACAGCGGCGCTCCCAGGATGACCGCGCGATATTCCTTGAGATCGGTCACCTCCCGGCACGGGTGCACTTCTACGGTCAGCCCCAAGCGATTCAACTCTTGGCTTACACTTTCAGCGATTTCTTGTGTGGAACCACTCATCGTTGCATAGGCAACTAAAACTTTGTTTTCTTGCATACTCAAATCCTTTCTTGTTCATGCACATTCATTGTGATGACAGCATCTTAGCACGTGCGGAATTAGGCCGCATCTATCGATAGTTAGATTAAAAGTTAGATTCTGGATAACAGTGATCGTTCCAAAGTTGGTAAATGATGGGTAAACCAACAAGGTTCGTGGCAACCCCACTGGCTTTTTCCGGCTATGCCATCAGATCGGCTAAACGCAGGCCGCGAGCCAGATGATTTCCGGCAAAGGCAATCAGGCGGCTGATGCCAAGAGCAGACTGCTCCT
>DIXA01000038.1 GCA_002428565.1 Anaerolineales bacterium UBA6092
TTTTCCTGACTTTGCAACAGCCCTACCACCCACGCACAGGACTTTCTAAAAGTCGAAAGTCCTGTGCGCCTCCCCCGGCCCCCGCCCGGCGGACGGGGGAGAAAGGCGAATTTGGGGTGTTGCAGGGTGGCTTTGCTACCCTGCAACACCCCAAACCCCGACTTTAATAAAAACGTGCACCCACGCCAAACAACAGCGCATGCCCCCCCTGGCTGGTAAGGCCGACCTGCGCGTCGTCATCGATGCAGCGCTCTTGAGCGCCATGCACCAAAATAAGCCCATCTCCCGTACTGGCGTCATTTATGGACCAGATTCTCGCGGATATCATCCATGGCGCAGCGAAAACCGACATCGATCCACGCGCCGGAAGGCATGCGCGCCTCTCGATAGGTCGCCCGCAAAGAGAGCGATGGGGTGGTCCAACTGCCACCGCGGACGATCCGTATGCTGCCAGCCTCCGGCCCGGTTGGGTTTTCTTGCCCTGGCTGACTGTAAGTATCCGGAGCGTACCAGTCCAACACCCATTCCCAAACATTGCCCGCCAGATCAAAGACGCCGAAGGGACTGACGCCCTCCGGGAAACTGCCCACCGGCGCCGGGCGCGAGAAATCATCCTGCACGCTGGGATCGTTGACATCGAAAATGCCCCCATACCAGGCTCGTTGGAAAGCATCGGGGTCGTCTCCCCAGGGGTAGCGGCGCCCGTCATCGCCGCGCGCCGCCCTCTCCCACTCCGCCTCCGTGGGCAGCCGTTTCCCCGCCCAGGCGCAGTAATCGCTGGCTGAGTACCATGAAACGTTGACCACCGGAGCATCGGTTATGGCTCTGGCAAATTCGTAGGCAAACCCATTGATATCCAGCGCTTCTGGCTCGTAGCACATCCCGTCTGCCACGCACTGTTCATACTCCTCGTTGGTCACTTCGTACTGGTCAAGCCAGTAAGCATCCAACTGCACCTCGTGCTGCGGCTTTTCATCGGCGTCAGCCTCGGCGTCGCTCTCTGCCGCACCCATCCAGAACGAACCGGCAGGGATGAAGGCCATCGGCCGGCCATCGCTGATCGAAAGCATGACCGTACCCGCCTCAACGGTCACCGGAGGCGCGGGGCTGGCCGAGGCCTGTGCAACCGGTGTGGGAGAGGCGGCCCCCGGCGCAGACACCACCGGCTGCCCCTCGGCGCGGTGCAGGGTGATCAGGCCCTCCTCCCAAATGCGCGCCACAATCTGACCATCCGGGGAATAGGCTTCACGGCGCGAGAAGGAGGTCGTCTGTTTATCGGTGGGCAGTTTCTTGCCGCTGGCAACATCATAGAGCGCTACCCCCGGCTCGCCGCGAAAATACGCGCCCAGCACGCTGCCGTCTGGCGACCATACCAGCAAGGCGCTGTGATCGTTGCCGCTTACGCTCTGGTTCAGGGTTTGCAGCGGCTGGCCGCTGGCGGCATCCCACAGGATGATGGTCATAGTGTTATTATTCGGCGGCGGCTGGGCGATGCTCGCCAGGGTTTGCCCGTCCGGTGAAAAGGCCACCGCCCTTACCCAACTGACATGCCCTTCAAAAGTACGCAGCGCCTCGCCGCTTGCTGCATCCCACAGGATCAGCGTGCTATCATTCGAGCCAGTCACCAGGCGCTGGCCGTTGGGCGACCAGGCCAGGCAGTTGACCCCATACTCGTGGCCGCTAACACTGGTTTCCTCGCCGCTGGCTGCATTCCACAAGATCACCTTGCCGGCCCCGATGTGACCGCCAGGGCGCACGAATCCGCCCGCCAAAACGCTGCCATCCGGCGACCAGGCCAGGCTGGTGATCTCATCGATATCATCTTCCCAGAGCCAGGCGTACGGCTGCCAGGTGACCGTGTCCCACAAGACCACGGCCGTATCCTCAACGGCGCTGGCTAACAGGCTGCCATCCGGCGACCAGGCGATCAAATCCACCGCCGCCAGGTGGCCTTCGATCTGCCCCAGCATTTCTCCGGTGGATAGGTCCCACAGGGTCACGCGGTTGTTCTCCGAGCGCACGATCAGGCGGCTGTCATCCAGGGCCAGCAGCACATTTCGGATGGCGCCGCCGGGGACATCCATGGTGAACAATGGCTGCTCGTTCCCCGCCTGCCACAGCACCACGTCCCCCCAGGCGCCGCCGGCAACCAGCAGGCTGCTATCTGCCGACCAGACCAGGTTGTTCGCATAATAAGGAGAATCCGCCATGGTGAGCGCCACCGTCCAGTCCACGGTATCCCACACTACCAACTGGCGGTTGCTATCGGCGACTGCCAGGAAACTGCCGTCCGGCGACCAGGCCATGCCCACGATCCAGTGATCCATGCCGGTGTAGGTGAGCGGCGGTTCGTCTGTACTGATATTCCAGATCTGGATGTCGCCGTTCATCAGCCCACCTGCCAGGCGGCTGCCATCCGGCGACCAGGCCAAAGCATAAATCGTATCGCTTGACTTGAGCTCGTAGAGCGACTCGCCGCTGGCAACCTCCCAAACCCGCACGATGTCGAGCGTGCTGCCGGCGGCCAGGTATTTGCCGTCTGGCGACCATGCCACGCTCCAGATCTTGCCGCCGCGCTCGTTTTCTAGAAATCTCCGTTTGTCCCCGGTTTCCGCTCGCCACAGAATCAAACCATAATCTGAATCATCCTTGATGCTTGCCAGGGTAGTTCCGTCCGGCGACCAGAGCGCATTGACATCGTTGTCCAGATCGCCGTACCATTCGCCCGCGGGGGATTGGATGGTTTGCAAGGTACGGGCATCGTACAGCCACACGCCCAGGTCACTGGCCACAGCCAAGGTCTCGCTATCGGGGCGGAACTGCATACTGCGGATCTGACCGCGCCCCAACACCCCCAGGCTGCCTTCGATGGCAAGGCTGGCGTATGGATTGGCAGTCATGTCAAAGATGCCCGGCGTAGGCGTTGCGGTCGGGATGTCGGTTGGGAGTGGTGTGGCTGCCGGAGAAATTGAGGGGCTGGGAGTCAGAAACGGGCTTGCATCGGTGGTGGGAAGCGCCTCGCTCGAGGGAACAGCCGTGATTTCGCCCGCCTGGGGCTGCGTGACCGTCGCAGTGGGCGGGGCAGATGAGCCGCCGCAGGCTGCTAGCAAAAAGATGATTGTCAAACTAAGGATAATTCTTCGTATGTTCATTGCAACCCCTCCCACAATGGTTTTCCGCCGCCGGTTTCCACATCGCAACCGCTGCCGCCCAGGGCCACAGCCCGCAAAAGAGGTCTGGCAGCATCAGATGTGCCCATAAGAAATAGTATACGGCAGAATCGCTGGAAAATATATTAATTTCGGTCGCGAGCTGAAGGCAACGGCATGGCGCAGCCATCGATGCGGCGCTGGGGCGGCGGGCGCTAAAGATCTGCGCTTGGCGGTGGGTGGCTCTTGGATCACCCACCGCCATCCTGGATCAGGCTGTATTTACCGGGCTGCGGTTTGTAGCCCAGCTTCTGGTTGATCGCCAGCATGGGCACATTGAGCGAATCGTTGTCTGTGCTTATGAACCGAGCACCATGTTGGCGCGCGTAACGGATCGCCAGGAGTTTCAAGGCGAGGGCAATCTTGCGCCCACGATACGACCGGAGCACCCCGGTCATCAGATTATAGGCCCCTTGCGTTTCGGGCAGCAGCTGAACCGCCGATAGGCCGACCCACGCTTCTCCGTCGGCAGCGATCAGTTGTCCAGCCGGGCAATACCACCTGGCACCGCACACCCATTGCTCGAATTCATCAAAGGACATGAATGTGCCATCCGCACCGGGGATATCCAGATCGGTGACCCGGTTCAGTTCGTATAATTTGCGGCGTGCCGCCGGGCTATCCTGGAGATCAGCCATCGAGAAAAAGCGCATCCCCACCGCCTCTAGCCTTGCCAGGCTAGGCGCATAGGGCGTTTCATCGAATGCCAGCAGATCGAGCCTGGAGGCGAAATGATGGCGGTCAATACGGAAGCCCTTCTGTTGGGCAAAACGTAGGGAGGCCGGATCATCATCCCGCACCTCACTCTTCAACTGCACTGCGCCTTGCTCTTGCAGGAACGCCTGCGCATCCTGATAGAGCGCTCGCCCCCAGCTCTGCCCGCGCCATGCTGGGTCGATCACCACCCACACATAAAAGTGACGATCGGGCCACCAGGGTTCATGCACGGCGACGCTGTAACCGATCACCGCATCAGGCTCGTTTGCCACCACCATCCGGCGGGTGATGCGTCCAGGCGGCATGTGATCAAACCACTTCTGCACCGTGGCAACCGTAAGCGGCTGGCGCTCGAAGGTATTGACAAGTTTTGCTATGCCAGGGATATCTGACTCTGGGTGGGCAAGGCGTATCTGCATGGGATATGGCTCCTCAGGTGCAGCCAGAATTGCTGCTACGATGGTGCATATCAGGCACGAAGTCGAATAGGCCGCCCAACGGTTTGCATTACCTGCGGGTGGGCGGGGCGAGAGAACGCCGTGTTAGCCGCCGGCTTTCGGGTGCCCCTGTTTGCCAAATATATCTTCCACTCTGCTCAGTAATCCTAGCGTGTTGGGGCCATACTGCTCCCCGGTCATTGGATGGACCGTGCTTCGAATATTGTACATCAACTCCATGATGCGCATTCGCTCAACTGGATCGGGTACCATCACAGATTCATCCATGGCGACGTGTAAGACCCGCCCCACGAAAAGGTGCCAACGACTATTTTCATATAGCGCACGGTGCCACTCCAGGCGGCATTCCAGGCTTATCAAGCATTCCGCAATGCGGGGAGCCTGCACACTCTTTGGTAATTCTACAGTCAATCCCGCATCGGTTATTTCGTCATTATCTGGTGCGTTAAGCCGAATGGTCTCGAAGCATTGACGATAATTTTGAAAGGACGGAAAGCATACGCACCACTCGCGCTCTCGTAGAATGTTTTGGTAAGTATGCGAGTTATCTAGCAGTGCAATCAAGGACGAGTAATTATCTCTTTCTCCGATCAGAAAACCCCACGAATTCAGATTGGCATTCGGCGCGCCATTTGCCTTCCGTGTCGTGATGAAAAAGATGGGATTGGGCACGGTGACGATATATTCAAGCCAGGAGAAAACATCATATTTGCCTGGCCAATCTTCGACAAGGTACTCCGGTTGTATGATGCTGATTTCCTGTTTCATACTCGGTCTCCCTATATTCGTTTGACAGGTACAGCCAGTTAATGATTGAGGATTGATGTAGCGGTTAGAGACAATGCCGCCGGCAGGGTACTGCCGCACCCGGTTCAACGCGCCACTCTGTAAACATTGTACAACCAAAAAGCCCACCCATGCAAGCAGCAAGCCGTTCGCGTGATAATGTGTGCATGCACCTCTTCACCCACGCATCAGAACAACGCATGAAATCTACCCCCTGGCCGGCAAGAATGGAGGGTAACCTACACCGCCATTGCCCGAACTTCCCGCTCTAGGCGGCTCCCCAACAAATCCTCCGCCACATCCAGGTCATAATCCATCTGCAGCCCCAGCCAGAACTGCGGCGAGTTGCCAAAATAGCGCGCCAGGCGCAGGGCCGTATCTGCGCTGATGCTACGCTTGCCCAGCACGATCTCGTTGATGCGCCGCGGGTGAACGCCAATATCCAGCGCCAGGCGGCTCTGGCTCATGCCCAGCGGCTTGAGAAATTCCTCATACAGAACTTCTCCAGGATGGATTGGGTGCAGTTTTCCTTCGCTCATTGTGCCACCATCTTCTTTCTAGTGATAATCCACAATTTCCACTTCATAAGCGCTGTTTTCGCGCCACTAAAAACAAATCCGCCACTGGTCGTTGATCCGGATGCTGTATTGCTCTTCACGGCTGCCGCCAAGTTTTTCAAGGTGGTTAGCAGGCGGAATGCGTAAATCATTCAAAGTTGCCGCATTGCTCAACATGCGTAATTTGCGCAATGCCACCTGTTGAATTTCGCCAGGCAGCTTTCGAGACCATTGGCGGTGAAAGATTTTTTCGGTCTCCGAGTCTTTGAATGATTTGATCACATATCTATTGTATAACGCAGCGCGCTAAGCGTCAAGCGCTATTTCGAGATTTCGCTCTGCAATCCGCGGAAACGTTTATAATTCAAGACATGGACCTCTTCACCCACGCCAACCAACAACGCATGAAATCTGAAGCGCCCCTGGCGGCGCGCATGCGCCCGCGCAGCCTGGACGAGTTCGTCGGGCAGGAGGATATCCTCGGCCCGGGCAAGCTGCTGCGCCGCGCCATCGAGGCCGACCGGCTGTTCGCCTCCATCATCCTGTGGGGCCCGCCCGGCACCGGCAAAACCACCCTGGCGATGGTCATTGCCAACCAGACCAAAAGCCACTTCGAGACCCTCTCCGCGGTAATGGCGGGTAAGGCCGACCTGCGCGTCGTCATCGACGCCGCGCTAGAGCGGTGCAGGCTGTACCAGAAGAAGACCGTCCTTTTTGTGAAGGATGTTGTAGAAGTACAATAAGCATCCGGTTTATTTAATCAAGAGTGACTCATGACAAGTAAAAAGAACAAAAAAGATCAGCGCAAACCACGCCCACCCAAAACCAACCTGCTGGCAGGCATGCCCAGACGCAAGCCAACAGATTTTCATGGCCCGGCTGGCATTCTAGAGCAAGCCCGCACCTATCCTGGGCTGCTGGCTCATGCAGGGCTGGCAGGAGCAAGGCATCACCCCTATAGTGATTGCCCGGCAGCAAGCCGAAGAACGTGTGGTTTATGGAGTGTTTTTAGTGGATCTTTATTGCCTGGGGGTAAAGAATGCTTACTGGAAAACCGATATCTCACTCAGGCAGTTCAATCGAGATATACCCCATCTCTGCTCGGATATGCCTGAGCCGTGTGATGTGAGCCTGGCTCATGAGATCATCTATGGTGCTATTGAGTATGCGCAACATTATGGATTCGAGCCACACCTGGATTTCAAAAAAGCCAGCCTGGTGCTCGACCCGCCAGAGGCGCACGAG
The DNA here is from genome assembly GCA_002428565.1 of Anaerolineales bacterium UBA6092. Classification (GTDB taxonomy): domain Bacteria; phylum Chloroflexota; class Anaerolineae; order Anaerolineales; family UBA4823; genus UBA6092. The sequence goes on from DIXA01000038.1 coordinate 6,973, forward strand.
CGCAAGCATAAAGTGAAGTTCGGGAAAGATGGTAAGCCATTCTTTATTACTGGCCCACGTGACAATCCCCAGGCAATCATCAGACAATTGCAGCACACTGCCGGGGAGGAAAATTTTGATTACATTGCAATGCTTGGTGGCCCGGAGGATATTTAGGCGGATATGCCTATGAAGGTTTTTATCACCACCAGCGATTCTGCTTGCAGTGAATGCGGCGAAGCGCTTGGCCAACACGCCTGGATCACCCTGGTTGAAGATAAAGGTGCGCTCTGCCTGAGCTGCGCTGATCTAGATCACCTCGTCTTCCTTCCTTCAGGCAATACGGCGCTCACCCGGCGTGCTGGTAAGCATTCCACCTTGTCGGCTGTAGTGCTTAAATGGAGCCGTGCTCGTAAGCGTTACGAACGCCAGGGGCTGTTGATCGAAGAGCAAGCTCTACAACGGGCCGAACAAGAATGCCTGACAGATGCCGATGCACGCGCTCGCCGCCAGGAACGCAGGGCCAAGCTTCAAGCTGGCCTTGACCAGCAGTACATCGAAAGATTTGCGGCGCGCGTGCGGGAGCTTTTTCCCGGTTGTCCACTGGGGCGAGAGATGGAGATTGCCGAGCATGCTTGCCAGAAGTACAGCGGCCGCGTGGGGCGTTCAGCGGCAGCCAAACAACTGGATACCGAAATCATCGAGTTGGCCGTCATTGCACATATCCGCCATGCTGAAACGGAATATGATGCACTATTGGCGAATGATCTTCCCAGGGGGGAAGCACGCGACCGGGTTAAAGATGATGTTGACCGGGTGATTGCGCGTTGGCGCTTACTAGAGTGAGATAGCCATGATCGTTCTCCATGCGCACTGGCAGCCACCTACCACTCCTGTTGAAACTGGGGGAGTGCTCTTTTGGGCCGAAACGTCCGAGAGCGCCGCGCCCAAAAAGCCGCGCGGTCGATCGGCAGCCCACCCAAAACCGCACAATCATCCTTTCTGTGCCCCTTTTCAGACGGTCAGGACGGTTCTGGGCTGTAAAAGCGGTGATGAGAACGCCGTCACATTGCAACTGCCCACCAACCGCCGTGGCCCGCTGCCTTCGCCAGGCTTGATGCATAATTGGCCGTTAGAAGGCAATGCACGGACTCGCACCTACATGCAGCCATTCCTGGCTCCCTGGACTGTCAAGGGTTTGTGGCAGCCGCTGACCGAGGCTTTGCCACTGCTGGTAAATTTGCCAGAATTGGATGCCGAGAACCTGCAGTTCACCTTGGGAGATGACGCCCGCTTTTGGAGTTGCGCTACTGCTTTAGCCCTGGAGGCCCTGGCTACCCATAAGCTGGTTCCTATAATTGCTCCAGCCGATGCTGCCGGAAAAACTTTTCACGCCCGCTGGCTGCCGGTGCTAGATACCCCCAAAGACAGCCTACGATTGGCGCAACTCGAGGCTGTCATGCCTCCTGTTTGCCACTGTGCCCGGGGTTCACCCCACAGTGAGAGCAGAAAAGCTGATGGTGATGGTGATTCACTTAATCTATCTCCTCGCAACTTGCTCATCGCCTTCCTGAACACAGGTTGTGACGGGTTAGCGCGCCAGTGGGGCAAGGCCGCCGCGCCGCGCTTCTCCCGTTTCGATGATGAAACCACGCACCACTGGCTAGAAGCCCTATTCAGCGACGACCCGACCATCAAATCTCCCCCTGCCCAGTTGCAATCCGTCTCCAACAGCCACCGCCTATGGATGCGCAATCTACATATTGCCGGCGATGCTGCTTTCCGTATCACGTTTCGCCTGGAGCCGCCTGACCAGCAAAGTGCAAAGCCCGATTGGCGGCTCCATTACCTGCTGCAAGCCCGTGACGACCCAAGCCTGCTCATCTCAGCCAATGATATTTGGCAGAAAACCGGCAGCGTGCTGACCAAGTTGGGTCACCGCTTTGAGCAACCGCAGGAAAAGCTGCTGGCTGGATTGGGCTATGCGGCGCGCCTGTTCTCGCCGATCACCGAGAGCCTGAAAAGCAAGCGACCGGCTCAACTGGCGCTTGACACCCAGGGAGCATATACCTTCTTGCGAGAGGTGGCTCCGCTGCTAGAGGGGGCCGGCTTCGGGTTGCTCATCCCCCCCTGGTGGAACAAGCCAGGAGCGCGCCTGGGGGTGCGCTTGAAGATGCAGAAGAAGCTGTCAAAAGATGCTGTCGCTGGCGGCAAAATGACACTGGAAAATCTGGTTGCTTACCAGTGGGAATTATCGCTGGGGGAAACAAGCCTCACCGAAGAGGAATTTCACGCCCTGGCACATCTCAAAACCCCGCTGGTGCAGTTGCGCGGCCAATGGGTGCAACTTGATTCTGAACAGATTGACGCCGCCATCGGCTTTTGGGAGAAGCACCAGATCGAAGGCGAGATGGGCTTGCTAGAGGCCATGCAATATGGCCTGGGTGGGCAGACCACCCAGGGCGATCTGCCGATTGACGGTGTGAGCGCCGATGATTGGATCAATGAGTGGCTGCAGAAATTTGATCAGACCGATCGTCTTGAGCAATTGGCGCAGCCGGTCGGGTTGAATGGCCAACTGCGTCCTTATCAACTATACGGCTATTCATGGTTGGATTTCTTCCGCCGCTGGAGGTTGGGCGCCTGCCTGGCTGATGACATGGGCCTGGGTAAAACCATCCAGACCATTGCGCTACTTCTACAGGAGAAGGAAAAGAGCGGTTCTTTGCCAGCCCCTACCCTATTGATCTGCCCCACATCGGTGGTGACCAACTGGGAGCGTGAACTTCAGAGGTTTGCTCCATCAGTGAAGGCATTTGTCCACCGCGGCGCTGATCGCCGGCGGGGAAATGAATTCATCCAGGCTGCCCTGGCGAACGATATGGTGCTGACCAGTTACCCCCTGGCCCGTCTGGATGCTGAGATGATGAAATCTATCCAGTGGCTATGGGTGATCCTGGATGAAGCGCAAAACATCAAGAATCCTGACGCCAAGCAAACCCAGGCCATTCGCACTTTCCCTGCCGAACACCGCCTGGCGCTCACCGGCACACCGGTCGAAAACCGCTTGTCGGAATTATGGTCTATCATGCACTTTTTGAACCCGGGCTATTTAGGGACGCGCAAAAAGTTTCGCAGCGAGTTTGCTATTCCCATCGAACGTTATCACGACGAGGAGGCCATCAAACGCTTGCGTCAATTGACCAGCCCCTTCATCTTGCGTCGCGTCAAAACCGACCCGCGTGTGATCCAAGATTTACCCGAAAAGGTGGAAACGAAGGTTTACTGTACTTTGAGCGAGGAACAGGCCACACTGTACGAGGCGGTGGTTCAGAACGTAATGAAACAGATCGAGGAGAAAGATGGGATCGAGCGCCGCGGGTTGGTACTTTCCATGTTGATGCAGCTAAAACAGGTCTGCAATCACCCAGTGCAGTATCTTCACCAAATCGGAAAAAAAGGTGTTTCTTTAGAATTAGCTGGCCGCAGCGGCAAGCTCGAAAGGCTGACCGAATTGTTGGAGGAAATCCTGGCAGAGGGCGATCGGGCGCTGCTCTTTACGCAATTTGCTGAGATGGGCGAGTTGCTGGCAAGGTATCTTCCTCAAACCCTGGGAGCGGCAGTGCAATTCCTGCATGGCGGCACGCCCACCAAAATGCGTGACCAAATGGTGAAGTGTTTTCAGGAAGACGAGCATGCCCCCCAAATTTTTATCCTCTCGCTCAAGGCTGGTGGAACCGGGTTGAATCTCACCCGCGCTAACCATGTTTTCCACTTCGACCGTTGGTGGAATCCTGCTGTGGAGGATCAGGCTACCGATCGCGCTTTCCGCATCGGGCAGAAGCGCAACGTGCAGGTGCATAAATTTGTCGCCACGGGCACATTAGAGGAAATGATTGACGATATGATCGAAAGCAAAAAGGGCCTGGCGCAGGCAATTATGGGCAGTGGCGAACAATGGCTGACGGAGCTTTCGACGGACGAGTTGCGCGACTTGGTGCAGTTGAGGCGAGGTTGAGATGGCGCGTAGAAAAAATTACTACAACAATTACTACACTGGTTTTAAGCCAACCAAACCAATCGTAGCGAAAGATGGCCTCAAAGCGCGCAACCAACGCGGAACTTTTGCAAAGAATTGGTGGGCCGAGCGTTGGATCGAGGCGCTGGAGAGATTGGTGGATTCCGGGCGATTGTCGCGCGGGCGCAGCTACGCCCGCAAAGGACAGGTGCTTTCGATTGAGGAGACGAAAACAGGGGTAGTGGCTCGTGTACAAGGTTCGCGGCGCACACCCTACAAAATCACCATCCAGATCGCTCCGCTGACCGACGCCCAATGGGAAAAAGTGATTGACGCGCTGGCCGAACAGGCCATTTTTACTGCTCAACTGTTGGCTGGCGAGATGCCCCAGAATATCGAAGATGCCTTCATATCTGCCGGAGTCAACTTGTTCCCCACCCAGCGTGGTGACCTGAACACTAACTGCTCTTGCCCCGATTACGCCAACCCGTGCAAACATGTCGCTGCCACACATTACATCTTGGGCGAGCGATTTGACGAAGACCCTTTTCTGCTCTTTCGCCTGCGCGGGCGCACGCAGGAACAAATCTTGCAAGGGTTGCGCCAACGCCGCGCCGGACAGGAATTAGCCGAAGAAGAAGGGGGAGAAGAACCCGAAATCATCATTCCTCTTGAAGAAACAATAGATTGCTTTTGGGTGTTGGGCCGGCCGTTAGAAAATTTTTCGGTTACTATTCGACCGCCAGACATTGAGATTCCACTGCTCAAACGGCTGGGGGAACCGGCCTTTGCACCCACGCCTGGGCTGCAATCCCTGCTGCTGCCAGCGTATCGGCTCATTGGGCAGGCTGCGCTAAAGGCGGCTTATGCAGATATCCACATAGATGGGCAAGATGAGTGAAGATAAATAATTTCCCTTCACGTATATACGTGTTATACTTATTTGCGTGGAGAATTCTGTTCTGGAGGTAACAATGGAAACCACCCAAAACGTGACCCTGGCCATCCCCAAGAATGTTTTGCGTAAGGCTAAGATCCTGGCCGTGCAGAGGAACACATCCCTATCCGGTCTGCTGACCCAAACACTGGCAGACCTGGTGGCGCACCAGGAAGCCTACGAGCAGGCGCGCCAGCGGAACCTGGCGCTGTTAAAACGCGGCCTTGATCTGGGCACGCAAGGGCAGATCACCTGGAAGCGAGAAGATCTGCATGAACGTTGATCCCCAGGTAGCCTATTTTCTGGATACCAATATCCTGGTTTACGCCTACGATCACTCTGCCGGACAGAAACACAGCCTGGCGGCGCAACTGGTGGCAGCTTGTTGGGAAAACGAGAATGGTCGTATCAGCATCCAGGTATTGCAAGAATTTTTTGTGACGGTGACTCGCAAGATTGCCGCGCCGCTGGATGCTCAATCTGCCCGCCAGATCGTGGCCGACCTGGCGCAGTGGCGCTTGCATGCGCCCGAAGCCGACGATCTGCTCCAGGCCATTGATCTACAGCAGAATTACCAGTTGGCTTTCTGGGACGCTCAGGTGATCCAAAGCGCGACCAGCCTGGGCTGTAAGCAAGTGTTGTCTGAAGACTTGAATCACGGCCAGATGTATGGCGAGGTGCTGGTGATCAATCCTTTTAAGGAAATGGATTGATGGACCTCTTCACCCACGCCGTGCGATGCCCTGCATCGCCAACGACTGCATGAAATCTACCCCCTGACCGGTAAGGCCGATCTGCGCTGAGCGCTGGTTTGTAGCGCAGTCATCGATCGCTCATCGGATAGGCCGCCCACTCGATTGCTTCCCATCACCCAATGTTTCCTAAGGAACAGAATCCCTGGAAACGAACGGCAGGTATACCCATTCGGTGGGCAAGACGATCGTCAAACGATAGATGCCTGCACCCAACAGGCTGTCGCGGCCGGGGATGGAATTCGAAACAGCGGTTGTCTGCACCCCAGGTAGACCAGAAACGAAACCGCCTGGTGAGCCAATGTAGATGATCAGCCGCTCTCCGTCGGTGCCGCCATTCAAGAGGTGCACCCCTGCGGGGACTTCGATAATCGGCTCCCAGTTGTAGCCCCCATCCCCACTGCGACAAAGGTAATTCAGATCGTTATAGCCACAGGCTTCAAATAGCCAGTAGGGTGCGATGGGAGAGAGGAAGTACGGTTCTGAGCCAAAACTGGGTAGGGCTTCCCAAGTTTCACCGGCGTCATCCGAGACATATAACGAGCGTAATTCGTCCGATTCTGTATAATAGGCATATACCCTGTTAGCGATTGCCGGGTGCGTGAACACTTCATGAACTTCATTCTTGCCCCCCGGCTGGAGCATGGCTTGCCAGGTGTTCCCACCATCGCTGCTCTTCCACGCCCCGGCGCCCCAGGTCGCAGCGTAGACCAAACTAGGATTAAATGCATCGTAAGCCAGCCGGACAGTCCAGGCAGGCAGCAGAGCGCCTTCTGCCCAGGCCCAGTGATCGCCGTAATCATCACTGTGATAGATCAACCCATAAGTGGCCGTCGGATAATCCGTTGACCAAATGGTCAGCACTGCCAGGAGATTCCCCGGCTGGCTGGGGTGCGGGGCAATGTAGGATACTTCGCTGAGCCAGCTGCTGTAGGTGATGGGTAGGGTCATGGTCATTGACCGCCAGGACTCCCCGCCATCCTCACTGCGCCAGCCGCCCACGTAAACCTGTTCCGGCTCAAAGGGGTCGATCGCCAGTGCCAACTGAGGCGTTCCTCCAGTGCGCATGTCCAGCGCCCGCCACACCTGGCCTCCGCTATCGCTCTTATCCACTTCTAAACCGGAGGTGCGCACGTACAGCGTATCAGGGTCAGAGGGCGAGATTGCCATCTGCAAAGGTATGATGGAAGCCAGCCCGTTATTCGATTGCCGCCAGGTCAATCCGCCATCCACGCTCTTGCACACGCCCATTACAAACCCTGCGCCGTACATGGTTTGTAGGTCTGCGGGATTGATTGCCAACAGCCCTGGCGCATCGCAGCCCTGACAACTCAGCAGCGTCCAGCTATCACCACCGTCAGTGCTGAAGTAAGCCCCACCCATGGTCGCCCAGATCGTATCGCCCAGGAAATCCATGTCCCAGCCCCCCGACCGAGGTGGTGGGGGGCGGTTCGTGGCCATGGCTTCATCCACGATAACTGATGTCCAGTGGATCAGGTCTTCGCTCCGGTAGAGATTGTGGGCAACATCATTGCTGGTAATCGTCGCCCAGGCCTGCAGCGGTTCGAAAGAGTTAAAATACAATTGAGCGATCGTATCGGTCAGTCGATTTGTCCAGGTCCAACTTCCTCCACCATCCAGGCTATAGAAGATATTTCCATTCTCGGTGCCCGCCAGCATTGTTTGGGTGAGTACCGGATGGATCGCCAGGCTGGTGAAGTGGGTATCTGTTAGTCCGTTCGTTAACGTGTACCAGCTGCTGCCGTAGTCATCTGAGCGATAGATGCCGCCTTCGGGGTCAGGGGAAGCCTCCGTACCAAAAGCAGAAATGATGACGCCGGGTAGGGTGGGATGGGCTGCCGGCGCGTAATAAGGCCATCCGCCTGGACGTCCATTAACAACCTCCCAGGTCAGAGCATTATCCATGGTGCGGTAGAGATTCAGCGCGTCGCCAACGTAGAATACATCCGCGTTCTGGGAGTCGAACTCAAAGACTGAAAATACTTTGGGATTTCGTAAAACCATCTCCCAATGTTCACCCGCATCGTCGCTGACGAAAGTTCCAACTTCTTCGCCCCAGGCATAGACGGTATCAGGTCTTTTTGGGTGTAAGACAATTTGGCCAATACCCCCACCATACGGCCCATTGGTCGTCCACACACCGATGCCCTGGGTCACGGTAAAGGCGTTGGGTAGACTACCCATCCCACCATCCGGGTTGACTACGGTCAGGGTGTAAACGCCCGGTTCCAGCCCCCAGGGGACGGTGGCGCTCAGCGTTGTCGTACTCACCCAGATCACATCACTCAGTGCAGCATTTCCCAGGTAAGCAGTCGGCGGCGTGATCACCTGCGTGCCAGAGAGCACCGCAGCAAACCCCGTGCCTAGAATCACAGCCGGGGTGTCCAGATCATTGGGGGCGAAAACTGGTTCAACAGCAAGTACGGTGGGAGTAATGACTTCGAGCGGAGCAGCCAACACGCTCCTGGCATCGTTTGGGCGAGCACATCCTAGAAGGATGAGCAGGGTGCTGAGGGCTGCCAGAGGAATCACAACAGGCAACAGGATATAAGCCAGGTTTTTCTTCATCTTGCACACTCCTTGTGTGGCTTGTGCGTCGATGATATTCAATTTGACAGCCACGCAGCTTACTCAAGAAAAAGCTTTTGTTAATACGAATGTATAACAACTCCTTCTCCGAGTCAAGTGCCTTTTATCTCCTCCCGACCGACCAGGCAACCTCCCAGCGCGGCTGCACCTGACGCGGCTATCATGCCCGGTTGCGAGAGTGGCTGGGCCCGCCGCCGAGGTCTCTCGCGGAGACCCGTCGCCCGGGCCGCCGCGCAGGTGAGCCGCTACCGTTGGGCGGCAATTCTCTCAGCATAATCTCTGTGTCTCCTCCCGTTGCTTCAGGGGTGCGTCAAGTGGGAGACCGCAACTCAAAAGCCAAAGGAGGCACACCTGAAATCGGGGTAGTCACAACCGCGGTAAGCGCAGGGCGTGTCACTACGATCATGGGCAAACGAGCCGCCGCGGATGACGCGCAGGAAATCTGCCGGCTTCTCCAAATCCTCACGGCCGTCATCGGGAATGTAGGGATATGTCTCTTGATCAAAGAACACCTTCTCCTCGTCATCCCACCTTCCGAAGACGCTGCGCGTCCATTCCCAGACATTCCCGGCCATATCCAGCATACCATAGGGGCTAGCTCCCAACGGGAAACTGCCGACGGCGCTCGTGGTGCCGATACCAGACTCGTCGATGTTCAGCTTGCGGGGGTCAAACTCGTCGCCCCACGGATAGACGCGCCCATCCGTGCCGCGTGCAGCTTTCTCCCACTCCGCTTCGCTGGGTAGAGACACCTGTAGACAGCCGTCCTTCAGACCTTGCCAAAGGGCGTCTGGCCGGCTCTGCTGCTTGGCGAAGTCAACCAATCTGCCGTGTAGCCATTCACAGTATGCCAGGGCGTCGTACCAGGTCACATAGATGACAGGATGACTATCGGGGGAGCGCAGTGCAGCACGGTCGAAACCCTCGTAACCGCTCTGTTCAGAGAAGATGCGGAACTGTGCGACGGTTGTTGGGTAGCGTGCCATCCAGAACAGGGGCAACTCTACCTTGTGTTGTGGCTTTTCGTCATTCTTCAGATTGTCACTCCCCATCAAGAGTGGGCCTGCCGGCACGGGGACAAAGCCGAACAGGGCATCATCCGGTAGGAACCAATGGTCTGGGTCAAAACGCACATCCCCCGATAGCATTGTTGCAATCCTGGTGGCCATCATACCACATTCGCCGCCCAACGGGGGCGGTTCAGCCGCACGCCATCGGCATCTCTATTGATTATACGTTATTATGCTGAGTTATAATGTGTTCATGGACCTCTTCACCCACGCCAACGAACAACGCATGAAATCCGAAGCCCCACTGGCGGCGCGCATGCGCCCGCGCACCCTGGATGAGTTCGTCGGCCAGGAGGACATCCTCGGCCCCGGCAAACTCCTGCGCCGCGCCATCGAGGCCGACCGGCTGTTCTCATCCATCCTCCTGTGGGGCCCGCCCGGCACCGGCAAGACCACCCTGGCGATGTGCATTGCCAACACCACCAAATCTCACTTCGAGACCCTCTCGGCGGTGCTGGCGGGCAAGGCCGAGCTACGCGTCGTCATCGATGCCGCCCTGGAGCGGCGCAAACTGTACCAGAAGAAAACGGTCCTTTTTGTGGATGAAGTCCACCGCTGGAACAAAGCCCAGCAGGATGCTCTGCTGCCGCACGTGGAGAACGGTACCTTCACCCTGATCGGCGCCACCACCGAGAACCCCTACTTCGAGGTCATCAGCGCGCTGGTGTCGCGCTCGCGCGTCTTCCAGCTGCGCCCGCTGGGTGATGGCGATGTGCGCACGCTGCTGGAGCGCGCCCTCTCTGACCCCGAGCGCGGCTACGGCGAACGCTCTGTGCAGGTGGACGAAGACGCCCTGGCGCACCTCATCCACGTGGCTGGCGGCGACGCCCGCAACGCCCTCAATGCCCTGGAGCTGGCGGTCGAATCCACCCCGCCCGACAAGCAGGGCACAGTGCAGGTAACCCTGTCTGTGGCGCAGGAGTCCATCCAGCGCCGGGCAGTGCTGTACGACAAAGACGGCGACGCCCACTATGACACTACCTCGGCCTTTATTAAATCGGTGCGCGGCTCGGACCCCGACGCCGCCCTGTACTGGCTGGCCAAGATGCTCTATGCCGGCGAAGACCCGCGCTTCATCCTGCGCCGCCTGATCATCCTGGCGGGCGAGGACATCGGCCTGGGCGACCCCATGGGATTATTAGTCGCCAATGCTGCGGCGCAGGCCTTCGATTACATCGGCCTGCCGGAGGGCATCTTCCCCCTGGTGGAGGCCACCCTGTACCTGTCCACTGCCACCAAATCGAACAGCGCCCTGGCTTACTTCAAGGCCTTTCAACTGATCGAAGATGAGGGCAAGGTGGATGTGCCGAGTCATTTGGCGGATGGCAACCGCGACGCCGCCGCCCTGGGACACGGCAAGGGTTACAAGTACCCCCACGAATCCCCCGATCACTTCTTGCCGCAGCAGTACCTGCCGCGCCCCCTGCTGGGCACCTATTTCTACAAACCCTCCGGGCAGGGCTACGAGGTCAAAGTAGCCGAGCGGCTGCAGCGCTGGCGCGAGGCGCAGGCTAAGGCGCTGGGCATCACCGAGACGAAAGAAATACCCGACCTGCCGCAATCAACGGTCGAAGAGATCAAGCACAAGCACAAGGCAACCTAGATGCTGACTCTATTTTTGATCCGCCACGGCGAAAATGATTACCTTAAAGAGGATCGCATGCCTGGGCGGCTGCCGGGCATCTCGCTCAACGAGGCCGGACGCCAACAGGCTTGGGCCATCGCCCGGAAACTGGCCCAGGCGCCCATCTGCGCCATTTACAGCAGCCCGCTGGAGCGGACGATGGAGACCGCCGCCCCTCTGGCAGAGGCGCTGGGCCTGGCGGTGATCCCCCGCCCCGGGCTGATCGAGGTGGATATCGGCGAGTGGCAGGGCCGCTCGCACAAGGGGCTGGCCCGCTTGAAGGCCTGGAAAGAGGTGCAGGAGACCCCCTCGCAGTTCCGCTTCCCCGGCGGCGAGACCTTTGCCGATTGCCAGCAGCGCATGGTGGGCGAGATCGAGGCGCTGTGCGCCCAACACAAGGCAGACGAGCTGCTGGCTTGCTTCAGCCACGGCGACCCCATCCGCCTGGCGGCGGCGCATTACCTGGGCATGCCGCTGGACCACTTCCAGCGCCTGGAAATCGCCCCCGGCTCGGTCACCGCCCTCCAGATGAGCCCGCAGGGCATCCGCCTGCTCTACCTGAACCTGCCCAGCAAATAACAGATGATGAGCGCAGACACTCATCATCTGTTATTTATTTTCAGACCTGGCTTGTCGGGTATAATAGGCTTTCATTCTACGAGGTGAATACCAATCATGGCTACCCCCATCAGTTACTGGCAGCGCCACCTGACCAACTTCGTCCGCTACGGCACCCCGCACAAGTACCTCAACCTGGCGCGGGCCTACCTGGCCTACAAAAGAGGCGCGGTCAAGATCTCCAGCATGCCCGCCTTCCTTAAGGTGGAAATCTGCCGCTATTGCGAGATCGATTGTCTTTACTGTTACCCCGCCAAAAAGATGCTGCTCTACCCCCTGGAAGATTACAAAAAGCTGATCGACCAATTCAAAAAGCACATCTTTTCCGTCTCGCTCTACGATATCGGCGAGCCGCTGCACAACCCCCAGGTGCTGGATTACATCCGCTACGCCCGCCAAAACCGGGTGGGCACGGTCATCTCGTCCTCACTGTCCTTTGAGCGCGATGACCAGTTCTGGCGCGATTTCGTCACCTCAGGGCTGGATTACCTCATCGTGGCGCTGGATGGCGTCACCCCGGCGGTGTACAACATCTACCGCCGCAACGGTAAGCTGGACCTGGTGATGGCCAACCTGCGCAAGATCCTGGCGCTGAAGAAAGAGACCGGCTCCAAGATGTTCATTGAGTGGCAGATGGTGGATTTCGAATGGAACCGCTGCGAGCAGGCCGCGGCCGAGAAGATGGCTATGGAGCTGGGCTGCAACCGCTTCCAGATCATCACCGAGGCCACCCAGCCGCGCAAGAAGTATGACGAAGAGAACCAGCTGCGCGACCGCAACTGCCTGCTGCCCTACATCCTCTTCTTCGTCACCGGCAACAACGATGTGCGCCTGTGCTACAAGATCTACAACCATGATATGCGCATCGGCAGCCTGGACCGGCAATCGTTCGAGGAGATCTGGAACGGGGATGAGATTGCCCGTGTGCGCGACCGCGCCCTGATCTGTGACCGTGTGGGCTGCAAGACCTGCCAGGAGTGAGCCATGCCAACCATTGACCTTGACCTCAACCCCGTCGATTATCTTACCACTGACGCCATCGGCCAACCGGGCAAGCGCGTTTTTTACCTGCAGGGCCGCAAGGGCGTACAAACGGTGACTCTGCTCATCGAGAAGCTGCAGCTGCAAACCCTGGCGGTGGGCATCGAGCAGTTCATGGTCGAAATCCGAGAGCGCCTGCCCGAGCTGATCGAAGCCTCCGCCGATTACGTGGAAGAGCAGATGCACATCCACCCGCCGGTCGACCCGCTGTTCCGCGTGGGCGAGATCGGCCTGGGCTACGAGGCCGAAAGCGACCTGGTGGTGCTGATCGTCCACGAGCTGCTGGGCGAACCTGTGGAAGAAGAGGAAAGCAACGTGGTGCGCTTCTGGTGCACACGCGCCCAGGCGCGCGCCCTGGCATCTTGGAGCATCACCCTCTCCGGGCGCGGCCGCCCCACCTGCCCGCAGTGCGGCGAGTCCATGGACCCCGAAGGGCACTTCTGCCCCAAGAAGAACGGGCACAAGCATTAGGCCGCGGCCGGCTGCGAGATACCAGCCATGACACGCAACATCGACATGCAGGCGGCCGCCACAGTTTTACAGCAGGGGGCGGTGGAACTGAAAGGCCGCTTCTTGTGGGGCTCGAATTACACCTTCCTGGTGGATGCCCGGCAAGGCGAGCAGGTTTTTCGGGCTGTTTACAAGCCCACCCGCGGCGAACGCCCGCTGTGGGACTTTCCTGAGGCCAGCCTGGCCTGCCGCGAGGCCGCCGCTTACCTGGTCAGCCAGGCGCTGGGCTGGGAGCTGGTGCCGCCCACCGTCTTTCGCCACGATGCGCCGCTGGGGGCAGGCTCGCTGCAATACTTCATTGACCACGATCCCGAATACCATTACTTCCACTTCAGCAACGAAGACCGCCAGCGCCTGCGCCCGGCGGCGCTGTTCGACCTGCTGGTCAATAACGCCGACCGCAAGGGCAGCCACATCCTGGTGGATGAAAGCCGCCACCTATGGCTGATCGACCAGGGGTTGTGCTTCCATGTGGAGCACAAACTGCGCACCGTGATCTGGGATTTCGTCGGCGAGGCCTTGCCCCCAGCGCTGGCCGCTGACCTGGCTGCCCTGGTGGAGAAGCTGCAGCCCGGCGCAGAGCTGGCCCAGGCGCTGGCGGGCCTGCTCAGCCCGGAGGAGGTGCAGGCGCTGCGCGTCCGGGCGGCGCGCCTGCGGTCACGCAACCGCTTCCCCAAGCCGCACCCCAATCGCCCTCCCTACCCCTGGCCACCCGTATGAATGCCATGTGTTTTTCACCCCACCCCCTGCCCCCNNACCCCCACATAGCCCATTTTTGGCGAAAATCCCCCCTTCCCGCCGGGAAGGGGGGCCAGGGGGGATGGGGGCATTATTAGCGAAACAGAGGAAAAAAAATGATCCATTCAAAATTGGCTTTTCTCGGCTTTGGTAACGTTGGGCAGGCGCTGGCAGAACTGCTGCTGCGCAAACAAGCCCACCTGCAAGAGCAATACGGCATCACCTTTACCGCGGTGGGCATTGCCACTGCCCGCCACGGCGCGGCCATCTGCCCCGGCGGCATCCACCTGGAGCAGGCGGTGGCGTGCGTGCGCTCCGGCGGCAGCCTGGCCTCACTCTCCGCCGCGCCGGCCCCGGCAGATGCAGACACCTTCCTGCGCCAGTGCCAGGCCGATGTGCTCTTCGAGAACACCCCGGTCAATTACACCGACGGCCAACCCGCCATCCGCCACCTGCGCACCGCCCTGGAGCTGGGCATGCACGCCCTCACCGCCAACAAAGGCCCGGTGGTGCACGCCTTCCGCGAGCTGACCGCCACCGCGCAAGCCCACGGGCGCAAGTTCTACCACGAGTCCACCGTGATGGATGGCGCGCCGATCTTTTCGCTGTTCCGCGGGGCGCTGCCCGCCGCCCGCCTGCTGGGCCTGCGCGGTGTGCTGAACTCGACCACCAACCTGATCCTGACCCGCATGGAAGGGGGCGAATCGTTCGACCAGGCGGTCGCCTATGCGCAATCTATCGGCATCGCCGAGACCGACCCCAGCGGCGACGTGGACGGCTGGGACGCGGCGGTGAAAGTGGCCGCCCTGGTAACGGTCTTGATGGGCGTACCGCTCAAGCCGCAGCAGGTGCAACGCCAGGGCATCCGCGCCATCACCCCCGCTGAGATCGCCCGCGCCCGGGCAGAGGGCAAGCGCTGGAAGCTGATTTGCTCAGCCCGTGGCGAGGGCAACACCGTGCAGGCGAGCGTTGCCCCAGAGATGGTGGGGGTCGACTCGCCGATGTACGGCATCGACGGCACCACCAGCATCATCGAGTTCGAGACAGATGTACTGGGCAAGCTTTCCATCATCGAGAGCGACCCCGGGCCGCACACCACCGCCTATGGCCTGCTGGCCGATTTTATTCACTCCGTGAAGGAATAACCCGAAGGAATTTAGGAGACAACCATGACCATTGGGCATTTCATCGGCGGGGTTGGCGCGCTGGTGCGGCGGCCGCAGGATGGGCGCTACCTGCTCCTGCGCCGCTCAGCGGAGAAGGATTTTGGCGCGGGGGCGTGGGAATGCATCACCGGGCGGGTAGAGCAGGGCGAGGGCTTTATCGAGGCCCTGCGGCGCGAGGTGCGTGAAGAGCTGGGGGTGGAGTTCCAGCCCGAGTTCTTCCTCGGCACCAGCCATTTTTACCGCGGCGCAGCCCAGCCCGGCAACGAGCTGATCGGCGTGGCTTTCTGCGGCACCGTGACCGACCCTGCCGCAGTGCGCCTGAGCGCCGAGCATAGCGAGCAGCGCTGGGTAACGCTGGCAGAAGCGCAGGCGCTGCTGCTGGCACAGGATCCCAGCACAGGCTGGCTGCTGCAAGTATTGCAGCGCGCCGAAACCATCCAGGCGCATTGGCCGGAGGCTTTAAGCGAGTACTTCTGCCAGGTGGGCTTTGAACTGGGTTAGCCGCCCCGGTCTCGGGCAAGCATCTGCAGGAACACTTCTGTGATCTGCGGGTCAAAGAGCATTCCAGCCTGGGCACGCAAGTATTGGTACACCTCACCCTCCGGCCAGGCAGTACGGTAGGGCCGGTCGCTGAGCAGCGCATCCCAATTATCTGCCAGGGAGAAGATGCGTGCCGCCAGGGGGATCATCTCGCCCTTCAGGCCGCGCGGATAGCCAGTGCCATCCCAGTGCTCGTGGTGGCAGTAGGGGATGTCAATGGACTGGCGCAGGAACTCAATGGGAGCCAGCATTTCCCAGGCATAGCGCGGGTGCTGGCGCATGAGCTGCCACTCGCCTTCGTCGAGCGGGCCGGGCTTGTGCAGGATATCATCGGGAATACCCATCTTGCCGATATCGTGCAGCAGTGCACCCCAGCGGATGTGGGTTTGCTCGGCCTCGCTGATGCCCAGGGCGCGCGCCAACCGCAGGGTCATCTCAGTAACGCGCAGGGTATGGCCCTCGGTCTCACGGTCGCGCAGGTCCAGGGCGCGTGACCAACCCTCGATGGTGGCGTCGTAAGCCAGGGCCAACTCCAGGTTGGAGCGCTGCAGTTTATTGAACAGATTGATGCTATCCAGGGCAATCGCCGTCTGCCCGGCCAGAGTTTCCAGGAAATCAATCTTCTCATCATCCAGCACCAGCAGTTTGCGATGAAAGATCTCTAACACGCCGCGCACCTGCCCTTTGGCTACCAGCGGAACAGCATGATAAGCAGCAAAGCCCTCTTGCGCAAAGAACTGCTCCTCGCGCGGGCTGAGAGCATGGCGCTGTAAAGAGGCCAGGCTGACCCGTTGGCGCTGGCGCACAGCTGAGCCTGCCAGGCTGTCATCGATGCGCATGGCAGGGTGAGCATTGGCAAGCCGCATCCCGCGCCCGGCAGCCGGTTCCAGGAGCATGGTATGTTCGTTCAACAGCAAGATCGCCGCGGCGTCCACATTCAACTGGTTCATCACCTGGTCTAGAATGACGTGCAGGATCAGGCTCTGGTCGTGGCTGCTGCTGATGGCGATGTCAATGGCGTGCAGAGCAGCCAGGTGATCAAACTGGCGCTGGATGTGTAAATCAGCATCTTTGCGTTCGCTGATATCCAAAACAGCCGTCAGCACATAGGGAGGCTCGCCTGCCTCCATGAGCGTATCGGTGGCTTCCACCCAGCGCTGGCTTCCATCCTTGCGCCGGTAGCGAAGCTGGTAGGCGGGCTGATCCCAATTCCCCTGGCTGCGCTTTTGATAATTTTCCATGGCGAGGGGCAGATCATCAGGATGCACCAGGCCAAACAATTGGTCGGCGTCAAAGGCCAGCATCTCTTCCATTGTGTACCCAGTGATCTGGCAGATGACGGGGTTCGCCATCAATATCTGCCCGCCGCGAGTGACCAAAATGCCTTGCAGGGCATGGTCGAACACCAGGCGATACTTCTGCTCCGATTGGCGCAGGGCATCCTCCATCTGGCGGCGCTCAGTGATCTCGCGGGCGTTGACGATGATCCCCGTAACAATCCCTGCCTCGATGTGGCTGGATCCCAGCGCCTCAAACACCCGCCACGATCCATCGCGGTGCAGGGCGCGCAGCTCCAATGCTTTCACCTGCTTGGTGTTCTGCGGGTACTGCCTGAACTCACTACGGATGGCGGTATAGTCCTCAGGGTGGATGAACCTCAACACCGATTTGCCCACCCACTCATCGGGCGGATAACCCATCAGGTGCAGCAGCGAGGGGCTGGCATAGCGCACGGTGCTGTCGTTGTTCAACACCAAGATCAGATCAGAGGCGTTTTCGATCAGGGAGCGGAAGTACTCCTCGCTTCGCTGCAGAGAGGAGTAGAGGTGCTGTACCTGGCTGGTCATCTGGTTGAAAGCATTGGCCAGCACGCCTACCTCATCCTGGGTGATCACCGGGGCGCGCTGATCCAGGTCTCCGGCTGCCATTTTGCTGACGGCCTGGTGGATGGCAAGGATAGGGTGAGCCACCTGGCGGGCCAGCAGGCTGGCGATAATGCCCACCACACCGCACACTACCAGCCCGGTCAGCAGGATGGTCAGGCCCAGGGCATTGGCCGGGGCAAAGGCCTCTTCCTGGTGCATCTCCACCATCAGCGCCATTTCCTGGGTGTCGATCCAGTGATACACACCCACCACCGGCTCACCTTCATAGTTCTCGTACAGGCCTTGCCCATCCTGCCCTTGCACGGCGGCATCGATGCCCTCCGTGTGAACACCGCGGCTGAACTGTTCGGCATCCGCCAGCGGCGCAGAGACAAAGGTGTTCAGCCGGTCAACCAGGTAGGATTCGCCGGTCTCGCCCAGGCCGGTGCGCTCCAGCATCAGCTGGTTCAGGTAGTCCAGGTTAATGTGCACCACCAAAACGCCCTGGAGCACGCGGTCTTGGTCCAGGAGGGGGGTGGCAATGGTCATGGCGGGCTGCAGCGTGACCGGAGACAGATACACGCTCTGGACGAAGGTGGCCTTGCGGCCCTTCTGGAAATACTCGTCATCCACGCGGTAATCGCCTTCGTGCGACTTATCCGTGCAGAGGATCACCTGCCCGCTATCGGGGGAGAGGATCATCGCCTCCGTCCAGCCCGATTGGGTTTTTACCGAGTCGGCCAGCAGGCTGCTGAGGATGTTGTAAGCATCCTGGTGCTCCAGTTCTTCCGGCTCGTAAGAGTTCAGGATACGCGCCAGCCTGGGCACATCGGGAATGCGGGAGAGCAGATCCACATCCATGCGCTCCGCCTCGATCCAGCGGGTGAGCTCATCTTCTTTCAGCGCCGCGGCCAGCTCCAGGCGCTCAAAGATCGATTCGGCCAGGGCTTGCCGCGAGCGGGTGTAGGCAACCAGGCCGATCACGGCCACGGTAAAGAGCGATAGCACTGTCATGGAGATGATTAATCGAGAAACCAGGCTGCGAGACCAAAATGCCATCAAGGCCTCCGGAAGCCCCTGGGCCGGGGCTTTGGGGAACTAGGGATTGACCTGCTCGTAGAAATCGAAACCGCCTTCAATAAAGTGCAGGATGATCACGCTTTTCGTCGGGTCGCCAGAGTCCGTAAAATCTACGCTGCCGCACACGCCCGGATAAGGCTCCAGCAGGAGCAGACCGTCGCGGATGGATTGGGGATCATAGCCTCCCTGGCGTTGAATGGCTTGCAAGATCATATTCACGGCGTCATAGGTGAGGGCGGCGGTATCATTGGGCGCAAGCTCAAAGGCGCTCTGGTACGCACGGAAGAACGTGCTGGTATTGGCATCCTCCAAATCCATCTGGCAATGGCCAATCATATAGGCGCCATCAAACTCAGGAATCTCCGGCAGGTAATATTGATCCCAGCCATCGCCGCCCAGCAGCAAGCCAGCATAACCCACCTGGCGCGCTTGCAGGCCCTGGGCCAGCACATCGGATTGATTATTGGGCAGGAAGAGCACATCCGCGTTCTGCTGCAAAACCCGGGTGAGCCGGGGGGTGAAATCTTCGACGCCGGTGGCGTAGGCATCAAAGACCGCAACTTCGCCTCCGGCGGTCTGGAAGGACTGCCGGAAAATATCGGCCAGGCTGCTGCTGTACGTATCGGCGGCATTATAGATCACTGCGGCGCGTCGGGCGCCCAGCTCCTCGTAAGCCAGGTTGGCCATGGCAATACCTTGCAGATCATTGCGGAAAGACATGCGGAAGACGTACTGCCGACCCTGGGTAACCTGGGGGTTGGTGGCAATGGGGCAGATCATGGGGATGCGGGCAGCCTCGGCCACCTCGCCCGCGGGGATCGCCTCGGTGCTGTTTTGCGGCCCAACAATGGCCACCACGCCCTTCTGGTTGATCAACTCACGCGTTGCCGCCACGGCCGCTTCGGGAGTATCATCAATGGTCAGCACCACCAATTCCACCGGCACCACCTGCCCATCTACCAGCAACCCCCCTGCCTGCGTGATGGGCAGCACCGCCAGGCGAGCGGCATACTCCGTCGTTTGGCCGGATAAGGCATTATCTTCGTTTTTCAAGTATTCGATCACGCCAATACGGATCGCATCGGGTTGAGCCGCTTCGCCCTGGCACGCGCTCAGCCCTCCCAGTGTCAGGATCAAGATCAACGCACAAAAGATGCGCTTGGGCTGCATAGGGAAATCTCCGCCGTCTCTTGAGTAGGCATTGCCCCCCTATCGCCTTTCGAATGAGTTTTCTGGGATGGATGAGGCATGAGGAACACCTCGCTTCATGATGGAATGGCTGTAACGTTGCGCTGCTTCTATCTTACGTGAAAGCGCCCCCCCTGTCAAGCCTGGGTCGATTTCGCCCCCAGGCGTTGGCCTGCCATAGGCTTTCACCCCCACCCCTGGCGTCTTGCAGGGGGTGTATGTCAGTTTTGGGGCAAAGGGGGGTTGGGGAGTTTTTTTGCAGCGCAAAGCGCTGCAAAAAAAAAACTCCCCAATTTTCCCTCCGCACTGGGTGCATGGCAAATTGACATGCACCCTTGCAGGGAGAGATGGGCAAATAGAAAGGCCAAACGGGGTAAAATAGTGACATGGATACCTTCACCATTAAAAACCGTCAATTCCTGTTCAACGGAGAGCCATTCCGCATCCTCTCTGGGGCCATGCACTATTTTCGCGTGCCGCCCGAATACTGGGATGACCGCCTGTACAAGCTGCGGGCCATGGGCTGCAACACGCTGGAAACCTACACCGCCTGGAACCTGCACGAACCGCGCCCGGGCGAATTCCACTTTGAGGGCGGGCTGGACCTGGCGGCCTACCTGCGCAAGGCCGCCGCGCATGGCCTGCGCGTGATCCTCCGCCCGGGGCCGTACATCTGCGCGGAGTGGGAGTTTGGCGGGCTGCCCGCCTGGCTGCTCAAAGATCCGTCCATGCGCCTGCGCTGCGCCCATCCGGCTTACCTGGCCGCGGTGGAACGCTATTTCCAGGCTCTGCTGCCGCAGATCGCCCCGCTGCAAGCCGGGCGCGGCGGCCCTCTGATCGCCGTGCAGGTGGAGAACGAGTACGGCAGCTATGGCAACGATCACACCTACCTGCGCCGCCTGGTAGAGATGCTGCACCAGGACGGCATCGACTGCCTGCTGTTCACCTCCGACGGCTGGAGCGAAGGGTTGCTGGAGGCCGGCAACCTGCCGGAGCTGCTGCCGGCAGTCAACTTTGGCAGCCAGTCCGCCCAGGCTTTCTCTCGCCTGCACCAATACCAGCCGGATGCGCCGCTGATGTGCGCCGAGTTTTGGGATGGCTGGTTCGATACCTGGGGCCAGCCGCACCATGCCGCCCCGGCGGAACAGGCTGCCGCTGCCCTGGAGGAGATTCTGGCGGTGGGCGCCTCGGTCAACTTCTACATGTTCCACGGTGGCACCAACTTCGGCTGGATGAACGGCGCCAACCTGGAGAAGGGCCAGTACCTGCCCACCGTGACCAGTTACGATTACAATGCCCCACTCAGCGAATGCGGCGACCTGACCCCCAAGTACCACGCTTTCCGCCAGGTGATCAGCAAATACGCCCCCCTGCCCGGCCTGCCCCTGCCGGACACCTCCCCCAGGCTGGCCCTGGGCGAGGTGGCGCTGACCCAGCGCGCCGGGCTGTGGGAAAACCTGGAGCTGCTCTCCTCGCCGCGCCTTTCGCCCACCCCCCTGCCGATGGAGGCGCTGGACCAGGCTTACGGCTTCATCTTATACCGCACCCAACTGCGCAGTGTACCCCCCGAAGCGCCCCTGGCGATCTACAGCCTGCACGACCGCGCCCAGGTCTTCGTGGACGGTGAATTTGTCGGGGTGCTGGAGCGCGCCCAGCCGGAGCAAAGCCTGCTGCTCAAAGTGCCTGGCGGCAGCGCCCGGCTGGACCTGCTGGTGGAGAACCAGGGGCGGGTCAATTACGGCCCGGCCCTGCTCGACCGCAAGGGCATCTTGGGCGAGGTCTGGCTGGGGCGCCACGCCCTCTTCCAATGGGAGATCTATCCCCTGCCGCTGAGCGAGCGGCGCCGCTTGCGCTACGAAACCACCGCAGAGGCGCTGCCCGGCCCGGCCTTCTACCGCGGCCTCTTCCAGGTGGCACAGCCCGCCGATACCTTCCTCTCCCTGCCCGGCTGGAGCAAGGGTGTGGCCTGGGTCAACGGGCGGCACCTGGGCCGCTACTGGGAGATCGGCCCGCAGCGCACACTCTACGTACCGGGGGTCTGGCTGCGCCCCGGGCAGAACGAGCTGGTGGTCTTTGAGCAGCACCAGGCCCAGCACAACCGGGTTGAGTTTGTTGATCAACCCCAGTTGTAGCAAAACATAATCCCAAAATGAATACTCGCCGCGGGCTTCGCCCGCGGCGAGTATTCATTTTGGGTTAGAATTGTGCCATGATGCGCTCTCTTCTCGGCTTTCTGATCGGCTGCCTGCTTTTCGCTGCCTGCACTGGCAGTGCGCCCGCCGCCTCCCCCACGCCCTCCCCAACGGCCCCACCAACGGTGCTGCCCGCCGCCACCCTGCCCCCCGCGCCAACGGCCTCTCCCACCGCACCGCCACCCCCGCCCACCGCCACAACACGCTCGCAGACCGCCACGCCCCCGCCCGCAACCGCCGTCCCTGCCTGGGAGGCGCAGGCCGGACAGGAATTTGTCGACCTGTGGGACGACCCGGCATCCGAGGGCGAATACTGGCACCGTGTGACGCAGATCCTGCTGGGCGAGCCGGTGCTGGTGATCGCCGAGCAGGGCGATTGGCTGAAAGTGTTGGCGGTGCAGCAGTCCTCCTCGCTGGATGAGCGCGGCTACCCCGGCTGGGCGCGCCGCCAGGCGCTGCTGCCCGGCTGGAGCACCCCCGACCTGACCGCCGTGGTGATGCACCGCTACGCCCTCCTGCGCAGCCAGCCGGGCCCCGCCGCCGAGATGGTGATGCGCCTGCACCTGGATACGCGCCTGCCCGTGATGCAGGTCAACGAGGGCTGGGCGCAGTTGGCCCTGCCCGATGGGCGGCTGGGCTGGGCCGCGTTGAGCGAACTGCGCCTGGCGGCTGACCCCGACCAGCCGGTGGCGCTGGATGGATTTTGGGAATTATTGGCATCCCTGGAGGGCATTCCCTACCTGTGGGGCGGCACCACCAGCGACGCCCTGGACTGCTCTGGGCTGGTCTACCGCGCCTACCACGCCTACGGGCTGCCGCTGGCGCGTGATGCCCACGATCAAGCCGCCCAGACCGTCTCGGTGCCGGGCGGGGCCTGGCAGCCCGGCGACCTGGTGTTCCTCGGCGATGCCGGGCAGGAGGCCGCCGCGCATGTGGGCATCTACGCTGGCGACGGCCTGGTGGTGGATGCCAACCCGGTGATGGGCCTCACGCTGCACCCCCTGGCGGAGGTCAGCGCCTGGTACGCCTGGTCTTGGGTGGGGCGGCTGAATTTGCCGTAATTTCGCCCCTTCCCGCCCCGGGAAGGGGATGGCGTTGGCTGCGCCAACGCCGGGGGTTAGGTTCCCCGCAGCGGGGTTATAATTACGCCCAAGGAGAGTGATGCCATGACCAATAGCCACCCGGCTGATGCCGCCATCCAACGCCTTCTCGAAGGCAACCAACGCTATCGCTCGGGCCAGGCCGCCCACCCCCACGCCAACGCCGAGCGGCGCAGCGAGATCGCCCACGGCCAGCAGCCCTTCGCCATCATCCTCGGCTGCGTCGATTCGCGCGTCCCGCCTGAGATGGTCTTCGATTGCGGCCTGGGCGACCTGTTCGTCATCCGCTCCGCCGGGCAGGCGCTGGATGCCGCCGTGCTGGGCAGCCTGGAGTTTGGCGTGGCTGAGCTGCACATCCCCCTGCTGGTGGTGCTGGGGCACGAGAAGTGCGGGGCGGTCATCGCCACCATCGAGGCGCTGGAGCAGCATGCCCAGGCCGAGGGCAGCATCCAGGCGCTGGTGGAGGCCATCCGCCCGGCAGTCGAGCAAGCGCATACCCAGGGCGGCCCGCTGCTGGAAAGCGCTGTGCAGGCCAACATCCTGCTGGATATCGCCGCATTGAAGAAATCGCCCGTCCTGGCGGAGGCGATGCACAAGGACGAGCTGAAGATCGTCGGGGCGCACTACAGCCTGGCGAGCGGCAGGGTGGAGATCCTCGCTTAGCACCTGCGGCGCGCATTGTAGTGACGACTTCAGTCGTCAAAAGCCGGGCAATTTCAAACAGTAACGACTGAAGTCGTTACTACGAGGTGAACGATTCTTCAGGGGAGGAGCAATGATATTGAAGGCAAACCCAAAACCCGCCAACCCAACCGCGAAAAAGCGGCTTGCGTTTGTGGGCGTGCTTCTGGCGCTGTGCCTGGCCTTTGGGGTAGGGTGGGTGGTTTCCTGGAGCACTGCGCCGTGGAATCGCTGCCTGACAGCGGAGGAAGTTTATCAGCACGCCGAAACTTTGGATGGAACCCGGGTTTGTGTACGGGGAGAAATATACGCTATGATCCGTACAACCCTTTTGTTGTGTGAGCCAATGACTTGCGGGTGCAACTCATCCGATGGGGTGCACTTCCTGGTCAGCGACGCGGAGACATGGGATTGGGGAAAACCGAGGATTGAGCTTGTACAACTGTATTGCGAGGGTAATGAGTGCGCCATAGTTTGCGGGCCGTTTTGCTCGGTTGAAGATGTAGTTTATGAATTTACGGGAAATCTATTTAGGGAGGAAAGGGATTCTCCCCCTTCGTTTCATTTGGAAGAGATTGACTTTGCCACGGCGCGCCAGTTCCAGGATGGCGAATGGGTGCCTGTACCGCTCGAATCTTGCACAATCAATTTTTCCCAGGAGCCATAACTCAGAGGATTGCATGGAGCGTCCCCGGTATTATTCCCCTAACCCATCACCTTCTTAATTGACATCCGCCCCCGCGCAGTGTAAACTATTCTTATGTGCGCCTATCCCAGACAACCATCCAACATTTCGTATGACCCAGAATATGAACGCCTGCTGCACGACGCCATCTCCGCGGCCAAGCGCGGCAACAAGACCCTGGCGAATACCCTGTTGGAGCGCGCCATCCGGCTGCATCCCAGCGACGCCCGCCCGTGGATGTGGCTCTCTGCCACCACCGATGATCCCGCCGAAAGGCGCAAGTACCTGGAATACGCCGTAGCTGCCGATCCTGGTAATGTGGCCGCCCGGCGCGGGCTGGCGCTGCTGGCGGGCAAGGTGGACCAATCCCGCCTGGTGGAGAACCCAGATGCCCCCGATGTGCGCCGCCCCGCGGGCGAGATCGAAGAAGCCCAGGCGCAGACCTACGCCTGCCCCAAGTGCGGCGGGCGCATGGCCTTTGACGTGCAGCAAAGCGACCTGGCCTGCTCCTACTGCGGTTATGTGAAAGAGACCGAAAAACGCCTGGCCTCTGATTCCGCCGAACAGGTGATGGATTTCATCATGCCCACCACGCGTGCCTACGGCTGGGCGCAGTCACAGCAGCGGGCCGAGTGCTCGGCTTGCGGGGCCATCACCATGCTGCCGCCCGGGCAGACCGCCGACCGCTGCGCCAACTGCGGCTCGAACCGCTTTGTGCAGTCCAGGCAGGTAATGGAATTGATCGACCCGCAGGTGATGGCCCTGCCGCGCATCGACGCCAAGGAAGCCGCCAAACGCGCCCGGCAGTGGCTGGGCAAGGGCATTTTCGCCCCCGACGACCTGCTCCTGAAAGCCTCCGGCGGGCTGCACCTGATGCCCGCTTACTACCCCTTCTGGACCTTCGACGGCACGCTGGAAGTCAACTGGTCCTGCGAGGTCAACGTGGGCTCGAATAACCGGACAGAGTGGGAGCACATCAGCGGGGCCGAGTATGAGATCTTCGACGATGTGCTGATCCCCGGCCTGCGTAAGATGTCCATCTCAGAAGTGAGAGACATCGAGCCTTTCAACCTGAAAGACCTGGTGGAGTTCAAGCCCGATTACCTGGCCGGGTGGAGCGCGCTGACTTACGATGCCCCGCTCTCTGAGGCTTCAAACCGCGCCCAGGGGCGCATCCGCGAGCGCGTGACGCGCTTTTTGGCGATGAAGGTCGCCGCCGGGCGGCAGATCCGCAACCTCCAAACCGGGGGCGGCAAATGGGTGGATATGACCTACAAGCACATCTTGCTGCCCCTCTACGTGGGCAACTATCACTACAAAGGCAAGGCCTTCCGCATCTACGTCAACGGGCAGACCGGCAAGGCCAGCGGCGAAAAACCGCACGATTGGGTCAAGGCAGCCCTGGCAACTGCCATGGGCATCCTCCTCCTGGCCCTGATCATCTTCGTGTTGTACACAATCTTGTCAAGGATGGCATAATGGAAAAACTCTCTGTTTTAGTGCGCCCCGAATTGGAAGGCGACCCGTTCTACTGGCAGGCCGGTCCAACCGGGGTGCTGCTTTCACATGGCTTCACCGCCACCTCCGCGGAGGTGCGCCCGCTGGCCAAACTGCTGCACGCCCAGGGTTACACCGTGGCCGGGCCGCTGCTGGCCGGGCACGGCACCACACCGGAAGACCTCAACCGCGTGCGCTGGCAGGATTGGCTCGCCTCCGTCACGGCAACCTACCAGGAATTGGCTCGCAACTGCACCCGCGTGATCGTCGGCGGCGAATCGACCGGGGCGCTGCTGGCGCTGTATCTGGCCAGCCAGGTGCCCGAAATCGCCGGGGTGCTGGCCTATGCTCCCGCGCTGAAACTGCAGATCAGCCGCAGCAACCAGATCAAGCTACGCCTGCTGGCCCCCTTCATCGCCTCGGTGCCCAAAGGCGGCCCCAAGGATGACAACCCCTGGCAGGGCTATGCCGTCAACCCGCTCAAGGGCACCCTGCAGCTGCTGCGCCTGCAAAAAGCCCTGCGCCCGCGCCTGCCCGCCATCCACCAGCCGGCGCTGCTCGCCCAGGGGCGGCTGGACGGCACCGTCACTGCAGACGCCCCACAGATCATCCACGACGAGATCTCTTCCGCGGTGAAGGAGCTGCACTGGTTCGAACACTCGGCCCACTGCATGATCCTGGAGAAAGAGTTGCCCCAGATAACCGAGGTGACGCTGCGCTTCATCCGCAACATTGAGAGCCAATCAATTTCCGCACCACAAAAAAATAATCCGGAGGTAACCGCATGAACCGCATCACCCGTTGGTATGATTACATCACCTACAACATCTACTTTTTTGGTCTGACCACGCTCTCACAGACCAACGGACTGGTGATCCCGTTGCTGGTGCAGCAATTCGTCGGCGAGGCAGAGAAAGGCGCTTATTACGGCAAGTTCCGCCTGTGGACGCTGATGGCTGCGCTGCTGGCGCAGGCCCTCTTCGGCATGCTCTCCGATCGCTGCACCTCGCGCTGGGGCCGCCGCCGTCCCTTCATTCTGGGCGGCACGCTGCTCAACGTGGCAATGATCGCCGTGATTGGTTTCACGGCGGGTCTTTCCGGCCTGAACGGGTATTGGATCCTGTTCGCGGTGGTCATCTTGCAGCAGCTGGTCTCCAACATCGGCCAAAGCGCCGCCCAGGGCCTGCTGCCCGACCTGGTGCCCGCGGAAAAGCGCGGACGCTTCTCCGGCGTCAAGACGATGCTGGAACTGCCCCTGGCAATGATCCTGGTTTCCTTCACCATTGGACGCATGGTCAGCAAGGGGAATATCTGGGGCGCGCTGATTCTGGCTGCGGGGGTGCTGCTGGTATCGATGCTGCTGACCATGCTGGCACGCGAGGAAAAGCTTAAAGAAGCCCCGCCCATGGATTGGAAGCCTTTCCTGAACCTGATCTTGATGACAGCTGCCTTCACCGCGGTCATCCTGGGCGCGGGCTGGTTGGTCGATCAGTTCGACAACCTGCTGGTGGGCGCCTCCACGACGACGCTGTTCATCGGCGCCACGCTGATGGGCCTGGCAGCCATGATGCTGGCGGTAGGGCTGGGCGTATACGTGAGCGTGCGCCTGAGCATTGGCGACAAGGCCAAAGAGAACCCTTCCTTCACCTGGTGGGTGGTCAACCGCCTGGCTTTCCTGGTGGGGGCGGTCAACCTCTCCACCTTTGCAGTCTATTTCTTGCAGGCGCGCCTGGGCTACGAGCGTGAGGCCGCTGCCGGGCCGGCTGCTTTCCTGATCCTCTTCGTGGGCGTGTTCATCCTGCTCTCGGCGCTGCCCTCCGGCTGGCTGGCAGATCGCTTTGGCCTGAAGCGCATGGTGGCGGTGGCAGGTGTGATCGGCGCGCTGGGTGTGGTCATCGCCTTGAGCGTAGCCAACCTGACCGTGATCTACATCGGCGGGGTGGTGCTGGGCATTGCCACCGGCCTGTTCTACGCCTCCAACTGGGCCCTCGGCACGGTCATCGTGCCGAAGGAAGAGGCCGGGCGCTACCTGGGCATCTCCAACCTGGCCGGTGCGGGGGCGGGGGCGGTGGGCGCCTACATCGGCGGCCCCATCGCCGATTTCGTCACCGCGCAGGTGCCGGAGATCCCCGGCGTGGGCTATGTGCTGCTCTTCGCCATCTACGGGCTGATGTTCCTGTTCTCCATCGTCGCCCTCACCGGCGTGAAGAAGAAGGACTGAACCGGCACATTCCTTGCACCCTCTTGGGGGAAGGCCGCCATGCGACAGTTCAAGCGCGTGTTTTACGTGGTGCTGTTGAATGTGATCGTCACCGCAGCGACGATGCTGATCGTGCTCAACCTGTGGGAGAACCGCCGCGCCCCCACCACTGAGACGCTGCCCTCTGCCACCAGCCTGCCTTCCGCAACCCTCCCGGCAGATACCACCGCCGCACCTATCCTTGAAGATACGCCCGCGCCTCTACCTGGTGAGACTCTGCCCGCCCCGCCTGCCCCCACCCTGGCATTGACCCCGTACGAGGTACAGGAAGGGGATTCGCTGGGCTCTATCGCCACGGCCTTTGACCTGCGTATTGCCGACCTGCTGGCAGTGAACAACATCCCCAACCCGGACCTACTCTCGGTGGGGCAGGTAATCTACATCCCCGCCGGGCCGGTGCCCACCGCCACGCCGCTACCGCCGCCCACCGGCACCCCCATGCCCTCCGCCACCGCCACACGCTTCGTCACCGCCGCCCCCTCGTCCACGCCCAGCGCCACCCAGCCGGGAGACGAGCCGGGCATCCGCATCAGCGGCGTGACCGGCCCCGGCAGCCTGGAGAGCGAGCGCGTGCTGCTCTCTCGCACCGGCGAAGGCTCGCTCTCGCTGGCGGGCTGGCAGTTGGAAGATGAGGATGGCAATGTCTACACCTTCCCGCAATTGACCCTGTTCAAGGGTGGGGCGGTTAACATCTACAGCCGCGGCGGGCAGAACACCGCCGTCGATTTGTATTGGGGCCTGTCTGCCCCGGCCTGGCGCTCTGGCGAGATGGTGACGCTGCGCGACGCTCAGGGCGAAGTGCGCGCCACATATTTGATACCCTGACATGCCTGACCTGGTTGAAAGCCTCTACGAACAAGATTTGGGCCACCTGGCGATCATCGCCAGCCTGTGGGACATTCCCCTCAACGCACCCGACGCACACCGCGCCCTGTCCATCCTGGCCGCGGCCATGCTCGACCCCGGCCTGATCGAGGAGACTCTCTCAAGTTTGGAGCCGGCGGCGCGCCAGGCGTTGGCGGCGCTGCAGCGCTCCGGCGGGCGCATGCCCTGGGCGCAGTTCGTCCGCCAGCACGGGGCGCTGCGCGAGATGGGCGCTGCCCGGCGCGACCGCCAGCGCCCCTACCTCAACTCCGCTTCGCCGGTGGAGGCGCTGTGGTACCGCGGCCTGGTGGGGCGGGCCTTCTTCGATGCCTCCGGTGGGCTGCGGGAGTTTGCTTACATCCCCTCGGACCTGCTGGCCTTGCTGCCCGAGCCGCCGGAGGCCGGCCCCTCCGGGCTGGGGCGGCCCGCCACCGCCGCCGAACGCGCCCACCTGACCCTGGCCTCAGACCGGGTGCTGGATCACGCCGCCACGCTGCTGGCTGCCCTGCGCCTGGGCCTGCCCGCGCCCGAGGTTTTCTCCGGCCCGGCGGCGGCTGCGCCGCTCACCTCCGCCGCGCTGACCAACCTGCTGGCGGGTGCGGGCTTACTGGATGAAAAGAGCCTGCCTCTGGCGGAACCGACGCGCACCTTTTTAGAGACCAAACGCGGCGCAGCCCTGGCTGCCCTGGCCAACGCCTGGCTGGAAAGCAGCGCCTTCAACGACCTGCGCCTGACGCCCGGCCTGAGCGCCGAGGGCGAATGGCAGAACGACGCCCTGGCGACGCGCCGGGCGGTGCTGCGCCTGCTCAGCGGTGCGCCGGGCGGAACGTGGCGGCAGCTGCCCGCTTTCATCGCCGGGGTGCGCCAGCACCAGCCCGATTTTCAGCGCCCTGCCGGAGATTACGACTCGTGGTACCTGCGCGACACCGCCAGCGGCGAGTTCCTGCGCGGCTTTGCCCACTGGGATGCCGTGGAGGGCGCTCTGCTGCGCTTTATCATCACCGGGCCGCTGCATTGGCTGGGCCTCTGCGACCTGGCTGCCCCCGCGCCGGAGACCCCGGCGCTGGCCTTTCGCTTCTCGGCCTGGGCTGAGGCTCTGCTGGCGGGGCAAGCGCCCGAGGGCCTGCCCGAAGAGCAGGCCCCGCTCAAGGCCAGCAGCGATGGCCGCCTGTTTGCCCCGCCGCTGCTGCCACGGGCCGTGCGCTACCAGATCGCCCGTTTCTGCGAGTGGGAGAAGGAAAGGCCCGAGTTTTACCAGTACCGCCTGACCCCCACCTCGCTGGAGCGCGCCCGCCAGCAGGGACTGAGCGTGGCCCAACTGCTGGGCCTGCTGCGCCGCCATGCCGCCGCCCTGCCGCCCAGCCTGGTGCGGGCGCTGGAGCGCTGGGATCAGCAGGGCAGCGCCGCCCACCTGGAGCGCGCCCTGGTGCTGCGCCTGGCCTCGCCAGATATCCTGCAGGCGTTGCGCGTCTCGCGGGCGGCGCGCTTCCTGGGCGAGCCGCTGGGCCCCGCGGCGGTGGTCGTCAAGCCCGGCGCGGGCGAAAAGGTGCTCGCCATCCTGGCTGAGATGGGCTACCTGGGGGAACTGAAAGAAAAGTAAGATGCTATGCTATAATTTCCTTGTTTAAGCCCACTTCATGGAGATGGTATGACCGCCAAACCTGTAACCCCCACCCAGCCAGTTGCCCCTCCAGCGCCCTGGCATGCCCTGGATGCGCAGGAGATCCTCAATCAACTGGCTACCCCCCCCGAGCAAGGCCTGAGCAGTGAAGAAGTCACCCGCCGCATCGCCCAGTATGGCCCCAACGAGCTGACCGAAGCCCCTGGCGCCACCTTCTGGCAGATGCTGCTGGAGCAGTTCAACAACTTCGTTGTGATCATGTTGATCGTGGCCTCCGTCATTTCCGCCGCCCTCGGCGACCTGGAAGAGGCCGCCGCCATCATGGCCATCGTCATCCTCAATTCCGCCCTGGGCGTGTTCCAGGAGCGCCGCGCCGAGCAGGCCCTGGCGGCCCTGCGCAAGCTGGCCGCGCCCGAAGCGCAGGTGATGCGCGATTCCAGCCGCTTCACCGTGCCAGCCCGCGAGCTGGTGCCCGGCGATATCATCTTCCTGGAGGCAGGCAACTTTGTTCCCGCGGATGTGCGCCTGCTCGACGCCGTCAACCTGCGCGTGGAAGAGGCCGCCCTCACCGGCGAATCGGTGCCGGTGCAGAAAGACGCCCGCACCCGCCTGGAAGCCGATGTGCCCCTGGGTGACCGCAAGAACACCGCCTTCATGGGCACGCTGATCAATTACGGGCGCGGCAACGGCGTGGTGGTGGGTACCGGCATGCGCACACAGATCGGCATGATCGCCGAGATGCTGCAATCCGTGGACCGCGAGCCCACCCCCCTGCAGCGCCGCCTGGATGACCTGGGCAAGATCCTGGGCATCGCCGCCATGGCCATCTGTGGCGTGGTTTTCCTGGTGGCTGTGCTGCGCGGCACCGATCTGAGCCTGATCACCGCGCCGGACGGCGGCCTGCTGGCTTACCTGGACCATGCCAAAGAGGAGATCGTCGAGTTCTTCATGCTGGCTGTGGGGCTGGCGATTGCCGCGGTGCCCGAGGGCTTGCCCGCAGTGGTGACCATCAGTCTGGCGCTGGGCATGTCCCAGATGATCAAGCGCCACGCCCTCATCCGCCGCCTGTCTTCGGTGGAGACGCTGGGCTCGGCTACCGTGATCTGCTCGGATAAGACCGGCACGCTGACGCAGAACGAGATGACCGTCACCCGCGTGTGGGCCGACAGCCAATTCCTGACCGTCACCGGCACCGGCCGCACGTTGGAAGGCCAGTTCACTGACGGCGATCAGCCGGTGAAGTTGGAGCAATATCAAGCCGTGCGCACCGCCTTATGGGTGGCCGCGTTGAATAACGATGCCCAGCTTGAGATTTCAGGCGAGCGCGCAGAAGGCCACACCTACCGCATGATCGGCGACCCGACCGAGGGCGCCCTGGTGGTGGCAGCAGCCAAGGCCGATGCCCTGCCCCGCCCGCTCAATGAGGCCTACCCGCGCGTGCAAGAGGTGCCCTTCGACTCGGGGCGCAAGCGCATGATCACCATCCACCATATCCGCGACGCCCGCCCAGAGGATATCTCCCCCTTCACTGAGGTGCGCCACAACGGCAGCTATGTAGTGGCAGTGAAAGGCGCGCCCGACCTGGTGCTGGATCTGTGCTCGCACAGCCAGAAGATGGATGACACCCAGATGGCCCTGGACGCGGCGCAGCGCAAGCGCATCCTGGAAGCCAACGACCGTATGACACAGGACGCCCTGCGCGTGCTGGGCGTGGCTTACAAGGTGTGTGCTACCCAGCCCAATGCCGAAGATGTGCCGAGCCTGGAGAAAGACCTCATCTTCGTTGGCCTGATCGGCATGATCGACCCGGCCCGCCCCGAAGTGCGCCCTGCCCTACTGGAGGCTTCGGCTGCGGGCGTGCGCACCATCATGATCACCGGCGATTATCCCAACACCGCCCGCGCCATTGCCGAAGACATCGGCCTGCTGCGCCCGGGGCGGCAGGTGCTTTCGGGCGGCGACCTCAACAGCATGAGCGATGAGCAGCTTCGGGAGAGCGCCAAAATCACCGATGTTTTCGCCCGCGTCTCGCCGGAGCACAAGATGCGCATTGTTGAGGCGCTGCAAGCCAACGGCGAGGTGGTTGCCATGACCGGCGACGGCGTCAACGACGCGCCNNCGTCAACGACGCCCCCTCGATCAAGCGCGCCGATATCGGCGTGGCCATGGGCATCACCGGCACCGACGTAGCCAAAGGCAGCGCCGACATGGTGCTGACCGACGACAATTATGCCAGCATCGTCTCGGCCATCGAGCAGGGCCGCATCATCTACGATAACATTCGCAAGTTTGTCTTCTTCCTGCTCTCCTCCAACGTGGCCGAGATCATGATCATCTTCCTGTCCACGCTGGCCGGAGTACCCAGCCCACTGACGGTGATCCAGCTCTTGTGGTTGAACCTGCTCACCGATGGCGCGCCGGCCCTGGCGCTGGCCATGGAAAAGGGCGATCCCGATATCATGACCCGCCCGCCCCGCCCCACGCGTGAGCCGATCATCAACGGCACCATGCGCCTGGGCATCGTCGTGCAGACCTTCGCCCAAACCGGCTGTGTCCTGGGCGCGTTTGCCCTGGGCCTGCTTTGGCACCTGGAGGCCGGGGCGCTGGTGCCAGCCGGCACGAACCCGCTGGCCTACCTGCTGCAGCACGATTGGCGCGGCGTGGATGTGATGACCGCCGAAACGATGGCCTTTGCCACGCTCTCGCTGTGTGAGTTGTTCCGTGCCTACACCGTGCGCTCTGAGCGCTCATCCATCTTCCGCCTGGGCGTGTTCTCCAACAAGTACATGCAGTATGCGGTGGGGCTGTCCGTTGTCCTGCTGCTGCTGGTCATTAACGTGCCCTTCCTGCAGAACATCTTTGATACCCACTTCTTGACCCTGCGGGAATGGGGCGTGGTGCTGGGGTTGGCAGTGATCCCGGCTGCTTCTGAAGAACTGACCAAGGTATATTTGCGTTCGCGTAAGGCATAGGCAGCCCGGGCCTCCTCCGAATTGGCAGGGCTGCAGAATAGGAAGGGCATATGGTTCCAAAAGATGAAATGATGCACCGCTTTGGCGAAATGCTAAAAACCCAAACCCCGCTGACGCTGCTCAACACCTATCGCGGTTTTTCCATATCGCACCCGGCGTCTGTGAAGGCCATCAGTGAAGGCTACGTGGCCCTGCTGGTGCACGAATACCAGGCAGTGGCCATGGCGCTGGAGGGCAAAACCCACATCCAGAGCCCGCTGCTGTCCGAAGCGGTGCGCGCCAACGTGGTCAGTGTGGATGTGGTGGAAAAGCAGGTGGTGGTGACCGAGTTTGTGGAGGCCGGGAGCACAGTAGGGCAGCGCACCTACACCCGCGTGCATCCCAACGAGCCCATCGACGCCGAGATCTACGATGGGCAGCGCCGCATTGGCGGCAAGCTGGCCGATATCTCCACCAAGGGCATTGGCGTGTTCACCTTTGCGGCCTATATCTACGGCGACCTGTCCTTCGACCAGGGCAAAGAAGTGTTCATTGACTTCCGCCCGCCCGAGATGGAGAAGATCATGCGCTTCAAAGGCCGGGTGACCAGCGTGGTCCACCCGGAGGGCACCTTCTTGCAGCGCCTGGGCGTGCAGATCTTCCACGATGCCGAGATGGAAGCCGTTTTGCAGGAGTACATCACCAAGCGCCAGGAAGAAACCGAGCGCGAGCTGCACCTGATCTACGAATCGATGTGCCGGGAGAAGACCGAAAAGGCTTAAGCCCATGCCGGTTGACTTTCGCCAGGTCCGCGAGCAGGTGAGCCAGATGGGCGGCAGCGCCCGTGAGCGCCAGCAGGATTGGGAGAATAAGCGCCAGGAGGCGGACCAACTGCTGAAGCAGCACGCCCACAACCTGGAATTTCTACGCCAAAAAGTGCAGCAGGCGGTGCGCCTTTACGACCCCTCCCTGCGCTGCGCCCTGCCCGTGAGCGAGGCGCTGGATGCGCACCTGCCCGCCCCCACTGAGCCGTTCAGCCGCCCGCCCACCCTGCTGGCGGTGGACGGCTCGCAGATCTTCACCGACCGCCACGCCGAGGTGCAATACGGGCTGGTCAATGTCGGCTCAGTGCAGATGCTGCACAGCGGCACACAGCCGCCGGAAACAACGGTACAAAGCACCCTGTTCTACGATGAAAGCGTGGATAACCTGAACGACGCCGCCCTCTCGCTCAAACGCGACCTGGGCGAGCGCCAAAAAATGGCCGAGCTGGCTGCCCAGGCCAATCCGCCGGTGATCCCCCTGACCGACGGGCCGCTGGAACTGTGGGGCGCCCAGCCGGAGGGGAGCGAAGCCTCTCGCCAGTACGAGCAAAGCCTGCAAGACTATCTGAAAGTGCTGCGCGGCCTGCACAGCCTCCAGGCCATCATCGCCGGGTATGTAGACCGCCCCGATGCCGACCTGGTGGTGCGCCTGCTAGAAGTGGCTAAGGCAGACGCCCAGCAGCTAGAGCAGATCCGCACGTTCCGCCCGCTGCACCGGGTGCGCGATATTGACCTGTACGAGGACATCCTGGGGCCGGGCGAACGCTCGGCGGTCTTTGCCCTGCAATCGCAGGGGGGGCGCCGCTACGAGGGGCCGCTGGCGTTGCACTTCTTCTATCTCAACGTGGGAGTCAGCCGTCACGCCTCCGCAGTGCGGGTGGAGATTCCCGCCTGGGTGGCCCAAAACCCCGCCCAATTGGATATGCTGCACGCCGTGCTGGTCAGCCAGTGCCGCATCATGGGCACCCGCCATTACCCCTACCTGCTCCACCGCGCCCACGAGGTTGCCGTGGTCACCCACCGAGAGCAGGCCGAGGTCACCGAGATGATCGTCGGCGAGCTGCTGCGCCAGGGCATCCCGGTGAAGGGGCGCTCGCAGAAGCAGGCCTCCAAAGATTTGCCAGGACGCACGCGTTATAACGACTAAAGTCGTTACTACGATACACCAGATGCTGCTCATCATGCGCCCTCGTAGTAACGACTTCAGTCGTTACACAATGATGAGGTAGGAACATTTATTTTCTAAGGAGAGTTGCATGTCAGAGATGATCGGGCGATTGCTGCGTTCGGCCACAAGCGGCTTTGTGGTGGGCTGCCGCGTCTCGCAGTTAGAGGCGCCTTCGTTTGGGGCGCTGGTGCGCGTGCCGCTGGGCGGCAAGGCGCAGGTGTACGGCTTGATCTACGATATCCACGTGGATGACGATGGGCTGGTGCGCCAGCTGGTTACCGCGGAGGGGGTAGACGAGGCCATCATCGCCGATAACCGGGTCAACCGCAACGTGCCGCTGGAGATGAGCGTGCTGGCGGTGGGTTATGCCGAGGCGGGGCGCATCTCGCACCTGCTCCCGCCGCGCCCACCGCTGAGCCTGGATATGATCTACCTGTGCGATGCCGCCGAGATCCGCCAATTCACCGCGGCCGGGCGCTTTGGCTACTTCCGCCATATCTTGCGCGCCGCCAACCTGCCCGTGGGCGAGCTGCTGGCTGCCCACCTGCAGCAGGCGCGCGCCGCCCACCTCGCCGCCAGAGATACCGCCTGGATGGTGCGCGCCACCCAGGAATTGATCACCCTGCTGCGCGACGATTACCCCGCCCTGATGGCGGTGCTGGGCGCGCTGGGCGACGTAGAAACCAACCCGCGCTGAGCCTGCCCCATGCCTGACCATCCGCTGCCGCTCGATCAGATCCTCCAGGGAGATTGCGTGGAGGTGCTCAACACCCTGCCCGAGCAGTCGGTGGACGTGGTGTTTGCCGACCCGCCCTATAACCTGCAACTGCAAAACCCGCTCTGGCGTCCCAACATGACCCGCGTGGACGCCGTGGACGATGATTGGGACAAGTTCGGTGATTTCGCCGAGTACGACCGCTTCACGCGCGCCTGGCTGAGCGCCTGCCGCCGCGTGCTCAAAGAGACCGGCACGCTGTGGGTCATCGGCTCGTACCACAACATTTACCGCGTCGGCGCGGCGCTGATGGACCTGGGCTTCTGGATCCTCAACGACATCGTCTGGATCAAGACCAACCCCATGCCCAACTTCCGCGGCGTGCGCTTCACCAACGCCCACGAGACACTGATCTGGGCACAGAAGCGCAAAGGGGCACGCTACACCTTCAACCACCACGCCATGAAGTCGCTCAACGACGACCTGCAAATGCGCAGCGATTGGGAGCTGCCCCTGTGCACCGGCAAAGAGCGCATCAAGGTGGATGGCGCCAAAGCCCACGCCACGCAAAAGCCAGAAGCCATCCTGTACCGCGTGCTGCTCTCCAGTTCCAACCCCGGCGATGTGGTGCTGGACCCTTTCTTCGGCAGCGGCACCACCGGCGCCGTAGCCAAAACCCTGCACCGCCATTGGATCGGCATCGAGCGTGACCCGGCTTACATCCAGGTGGCGCAGGCACGCATCGATGCGGTGACCCCCACGCCGTATGCGGAAGACCTGTTCGTCTTCCCCTCCCGGCGCAGCCGCCCGCGCGTGGCCTTTGGCAAGCTGCTGGAAAGCGGGCTGGTGAAGGTTGGCCAAAGGCTGTCCTTTGGCAAGTCGGGGCAGGTCACTGCCCAGGTGCTGGCAGATGGCTCGCTGCGCTGCGGCGAGATCACCGGCTCCATCCATGCGGTGGGCCGCGCCCTGCAAGGCGCTCCCTGCAACGGCTGGGATCACTGGTATCTGATCGACGAGCAAACCGGCGCACAGACCGTGCTGGATGAACTGCGCCAGGCATACTTGAGGAGAGAGAAAAATGAAGCCTGATCCATTCCCCTGGAAGTTCATCCTGCTGACCTTCGCTTTTTCCTGGCTGTTTTGGATCCCCACCGCCTTGGCTGCGCAGGGAGCCACCCTGCCGCCCGCCCTGGCCAGCTTCCTCAACAGCCCGTTCAACCCGGCGGCTTTTGGCCCCACCCTGGCAGCCCTGCTGCTCACCCTCATCGAAGATGGCTGGCGCGGGCTGGGCAGGCTGCTCAAACGAGGCATCGATTTCCGCTTCAAGAAGGTCTGGCTGCTGCCCATCCTGCTCCTGCCGCCGCTGGTGTTCATTGGGAGTACCGTGCTGGCAGCCTGGCTGGGCAAGACCCCCCTGAACACTTCCAACTTTGCCAACCCGCCGGTGGTGGTGATCGCCTTTGTGATGATCCTGCTGACCGCCGGGCCGCTGCAAGAGGAGTTTGGCTGGCGCGGCTACGCCCTGCCCCGCCTGCTGCAGCGCTTCAATGCGCTGAATTCAGGCATCCTTCTGGGCATCGTGTGGTGGTTATGGCATTTGCCGCTGGTATTCATCCCCGGGCGCTTCATGGTGGATTCGCTGGCCCTGTTTGGCTTCTTGCTGATTGAGATTGTGCTGATGAGCATCCTGTTCACCTGGGTCTACAACAACACCGGCGGCAGCCTCCTGGCGGCTCTGCTCTTTCACACCGCCATGAACTGGTCTATTTGGGTGCTGCTGCCCAGCATGCAGGTCACCCCGTTGATCATCACCTTGAGCATTTTGCTGCTGCTGGTTGTCACGGGCATTGTCGTGGCAGTTTGGAGCGTCAGGCACCTGGCACGGCGGTAATAGTCAAAAAACGGGGCCTATGCGGGCGCAAAGCGCCCGCATAGGCCCCGTTTTTTGACATCTCAGCCGCATCGCAAGGGGGTTGGAGAGAGATGTTTTCCATCTCTCCAACCCCCTACCTTAAAGCGCCGCCCTCGGCTATACTTGAGAGATGCAGGCCATGCCTGCCCGATATCTCATCTTTCATCCCCAAACCTGAAGGAGGTTTTGACATCATGGCGGAAAAATTCAAGTTGACCTATTCAACAATGTTCAATCCCCCCGAAGAACTGCACATTCGCTTCGAAGAAGCCTTGAAAAAGACCCGCGCCAACCTGGGCAAAGAGGTCGGCATGATCATTAATGGTAAAGAGGTTTTCGCCGACGAAAAGATGGAAGATTTCTCGCCCGCCGACACCAGCGTACTGCTGGGCGTCTTCCAGAAGGGCACTGCACAACACGCCCAGGAAGCCCTGGCTGCCGCAAAAAAAGCCTACCCCATGTGGAGCCGCACCAACTGGCAGGAGCGCGTGGCGCTGCTGCGCAAAGCCGCCGACCTGATGGATGAGCGCATCTACGAGATCGCCGCGGTGATGGCGTTGGAAGTGGGCAAAAACCGCATGGAATCGCTGGGTGACGTGGCTGAAACCGCTGACCTGATTCGCTATTCCTGCTACCAGATGGAGAAGAACAACGGCTATGTAGTAGAAATGGGCCGCGACCCGCTGGTGGGCTATGCCTCCACCAATTACTCTGTGATGCGCCCCTACGGCGTTTGGGTGGTGATCAGCCCGTTCAACTTCCCCTCCGCCCTCACCGGCGGCCCGGTGGGCGCAGCCCTGGTCACCGGCAACACCGTCGTCTTCAAGCCTGCCACCGATACCTGCTGGGTGGTGCGCCTGCTGGCCGAGTGCCTGCGCGATGCCGGCATTCCTGAGGGCGCCTTCAACTACATCACCGGCCCCGGCCGCACCGTAGGACAGGCGCTGATCACCTGCCAGGATGTGGACGGCCTGACCTTCACCGGCTCTTACGATGTGGGCATGGGCATCTTCCGCGATTTCGCCGATTGCCGCTGGGTGCGCCCGATGATCCTGGAGCTGGGCGGCAAGAACCCCGCCATCGTCTCGCGCCACGCCGACCTGGAGCGCGCCGCCATCGGCATCGTGCGCTCGGCTTTTGGCCTGCAAGGGCAAAAATGCTCCGCCTGCTCGCGGGTGTATGTGGAAGAGCCCGTCTACGAAGACCTGGCAGAACGCCTGACCGCCCTGACCAGGCGCCTGAGCGTGGGCGACCCCACCGAGCGCAGCGTCTACATGGGGCCGGTGATCAACCAGAGCGCCCTGAAAGATTTCGAGAAATACACCGCCGAATTGGAACAGGCGGGCCGTTTCCTGGCGGGCGGCAAGGTGCTCAGCGAGGGCGCTTATGCCAGGGGCTATTTTGCTGCCCCCACCCTGGTGGCCGACCTGCCCCTCACCCACCACCTCTGGCAA
The DNA here is from genome assembly GCA_002428565.1 of Anaerolineales bacterium UBA6092. GTDB lineage: Bacteria > Chloroflexota > Anaerolineae > Anaerolineales > UBA4823 > UBA6092. The sequence continues at coordinate 46,633 of DIXA01000038.1, forward strand.
GACGAGATGTTCCTGCCCATCACCACCATTGGCCGGGTGAAGAGCCTGGCAGAGGCCATGCAGCACGCCAACAACGCAGCCTACGGGCTGACGGCGGGCTTCTACGGCTCAGCCGAAGAGGTGGAATGGTTCAACAGCAACATTGAAGCAGGCGTCACCTACGCCAACCGCCCGCAGGGCGCTACCACCGGCGCGTGGCCTGGCTTCCAACCCTTTGGCGGCTGGAAAGGCTCTGGCTCCTCCGGCAAGAATGCCGGTGGGCATTATTACCTGCCGCTGTACCTGCGCGAGCAGGTGCGCAACCTAGTGGAATAAGCCACCCCCTCCAGGTGACCTATGCAGATGGAAAAAGGCCGTCTCGGCCAGTTCTTCCTGGTCATTGGCTTGATCTCCCTGGTTATTTTCATCACCACCAACCAGGTCGATAACCCCACCTATGGCTTTTTTATCGCCGGGCTTGCCCTGAGCCTGCTGGGCGGGTTCATCATGTTCCAGGACCGCAAACCCCCCGCACCCACGGCGCGCTTCCAGGCTTATCGCAAGATGCGCCAGAAACAAGCCGATCGCAGAGCCAAGAAAAAAACCAGGCGAGAAGAGAAAGACAAAAAACACAAACGCTGACAACCAAGGAGGTTGTTCCTCTATATGACCAAACTGATCCCCCTCTCCACCGCGGTGCGGGAGAATGTGCGCGATGGCGACGTGGTCTACGCCGCCGGTTTCACCCACCTCATCCCCTTTGCCGCCGGGCACGAGATCATCCGCCAAAAGCGGCGTGACCTGACCCTGGCCCGCGCCACCCCCGACCTGATCTACGATCAGATGGTGGCGGCGGGTTGCGCCCGTAAGGTGATCTTCTCTTACATGGGCAACCCTGGCGTCGGTTCCCTGCGCATTGTGCGCAGCGAGCTGGAGGCCGGGCGGCTGGAATGGGAGGAATATTCCCACTTCGGCATGATCTCGCGCTTGCAAGCCGGGGCCACCGGCCTGCCCTTCATGCCCATGAACCCCACCGCCGCCGGCGACCTGGAACGCGCCAACCCCCACTACCGCACCGTCACCGACCCCTATTCCGGGCGCGAGGTGCCTGTCGTCCCGGCGCTCAAGCCCGATGTAGCCATCATCCACGTGCAGCGCGCCGACGCCCAAGGCAACGCCCAGATCTGGGGCATCATCGGCGAGCAAAAAGAGGCCGCTTTTGCCGCCGAGCGCGTCATCCTCACCGCTGAGGAGATCGTGGACGAGGCTGTGATCCGCTCGGACCCCAACCGCACCCTCATCCCTGGCTTCATTGTGAATGCCGTCTGCCATGTGCCGTACTGCTCGCACCCTTCCTACACCCAGGGCTATTATGACCGCGACAACGCCTTTTACCTGGCCTGGGATAAGATCAGCAGCGACAGCGCCGCCACGCAGTCTTACCTGGATGAATGGGTGTACGGCGTGAAAGACCGGGACGAATACTGGCAAAAACTGGGCCAAGAGACCCAGGCGCGGCTGCGCATCCAACCCAACCTGAGCGCGCCGGTGGACTACGGAGTGTATTGATATGACAGACACCCCTTACACCTCCTCCGAGCTCCTGACCATCAACGCCGCCCGGCTGCTGCGCAATGGCGACAAGGTCTTTGTGGGCGTGGGCCTGCCCAACCTGGCCTGCAATCTGGCCCGGCGCACGCACGCCCCCAACCTGCTGATGATCTACGAGGCGGGCGTCATCGGCGCGCAGCCCGCCCGCCTGCCCCTCTCCATCGGCGACCCCACCCTGGTGAGCGGTGCGCTGGCAGTGTGCAGCATGTACGATATCTTCGCCTTTTACCTGCAGCGCGGCAACGTGGATGTGGGCTTTATGGGCGGGGCGCAGATCGACCGCTTCGGCAACATCAACGCCACCGTCATCGGCGATTATCAGCACCCCAAGGTGCGCCTGCCGGGCTCCGGCGGCTCGATGGAGATTGCCGCCTGGGCCAACCGCTGCTACCTGCTCACCCCGCACTCCAAGCGGCGCTTCCCCGAGAAACTGGATTTCCGCACCTCGGCCGGGTTCCTCAGCGGTAAGGCCGAGCGCAGTGCGGCGGGTTTGCGCGGCGGCGGCATGCTGGCGGTGGTCACCGACCTGGGCGTCTTAGAGCCAGACGAGAACGGCGAGCTGACCCTGGTGGCCCTGCACCCCGGCGCCACTGTAGAGCAGGCGCGCCAAAATACCGGCTGGCCGCTCCAGGTGGCCGCTGAGCTGCGCACCACCGCCGCCCCCAGCCCTGAAGAGCTGCGCATTTTGCGTCAGGACCTGGACCCAGAGGGCATTTACCTGAAAGGCGGGGCTTAACCCCATGGAACCGAACACAGCAAAACCCAATCCGCCGAGACCCAACGCCCGCCAAATCCTGTGGAGCGTGGTCACCTGGGCCTTGTTCTGGGCGATTTACGGCCTGCTGCGCGGCGGCATTGGCCTGCTGGCGGGCATTGTCGTCGATCCCAGGCAGATCGTCTTCACCACCCTCAGCGGTGCGTTGGCGGGGGCCTTCTTTGGGGCCATCTTTGGCTTCTTCGGTGTGACCGGCGACCGCCCGGCGATCGACCTGCTGCTGCCCAAGCTGCCCGGCGTGATCCTGGGCGGGCTGGCGATGGGCCTGGCGGCCCACGGCCTCAAGCTCACCGCCCTGACCGGCCCGGCTATCGTGGTGGGCATGTTCCTGGGCGCATGGCTGTGGGATAAAACCTTCCCCTCCCGCCGCCTGCCCGCTGAGCAGCCAGAGAAACAAGAAAAGAAGAAAAAGTAGCCCTCCAGATCACTGCCATGACCGACGTACAGACCCGTTTCCATGAAACCTTTGGCCGCCCGCCTGCCGTGCTGACCCGCGCTCCCGGGCGCGTGAACCTGCTGGGCGAGCACGTGGATTACAACGAGGGGCTAGTGCTGCCCGCCGCCATCGACCGGGAAGTCAACCTGGCTGCCGCTCCCACTCAAGATGGCATGCTGACGCTGTACGCTCTGGACCTGCACAAAAAGATCACCTTCCCCCTGGATGCGCTGGAGAAAAAGGTGGACGCCCAAGGCCAGCCGCTGCCCAGCTATGCGCTTTACCCGGCTGGCGTGGCCTGGGCCTTGCAAGAGGCCGGCCTGCCCGTCAGCGGCATGCAGGCGGCCTACACCTCCAATGTGCCCATTGGCGCGGGGCTGAGTTCCTCCGCCGCGGTGGAGGTGGCCTTTGCCGTCACCTGGCGGGCGCTGAACGGCTGGGATGCCGACGCTCTGCAAATTGCCCGCCTGTGCCAGCGCGCCGAGAACGCCTACGTGGGGGTGAAGTGCGGATTGATGGATCAGTTCGCCAGCGCCTGCGGGGTGGAGGGCCATGCCCTGCTCTTCGACACGCGCAGCCTGGAATACCAGCCGGTGAAACTGCCGCCCGGCAGTGCCATCGTTATCGCCGATTCTGGGGCGCGGCGCAGCCTGACCACTTCAGCCTATAACGAGCGCCGCGCCGCTTGCGAGCAAGCCGTGGCGCTGCTGCAAAAGCATAAGCCGGAGATGCGCTCGCTGCGCGACATCAGCACAGTGGAATTTGCTGCCTACAGCAGCACCTTACCCGAGGAGATCGCCCGCCGCGCCGAGCACGTGGTCAAAGAGATCCACCGCGTCGGCCAGGCGGTCAACGCCCTGCGCGGGCAGGATGCGCGCCTGTTTGGCGGGCTGATGTTTGCCGCCCATAAAAGCCTGCGCGATCTGTACGAGGTGAGCCTGCCCGAACTGGATGCGCTGGTGGAGGTCGCCCGCGGCCTGCCGGGCATTTATGGGGCGCGCCTCACCGGGGCGGGGTTTGGCGGCTGCACGGTCAACCTGGTGGAGGAAACCCTAGCCGAGGCCTTCATGCAAGGGCTGGTGCAGGGCTACCAGCAGAAGACCGGCCGATCGGCGCAGGTGTACCTGTGCCATGCCAGCCAGGGCGCCCAGGCCGAAAGGCTTTAGGAAAACTGTACTATCACAAACAGGATGGATGTCTCTACCCGTAACGGGTAATTTGCTGTAACCTTATACAAGAGATTTCCCCGACCCGAATTCTGCAAGGTGTTTGCCCTTGCCCAACCTTTGAGAAAGATTGGAGGTATTCGATGCGATTGTATGTAGATAGTACCAAATGTTCTGGCTGCCGGGCTTGCCTGGTAGCATGCTCCCTCAACCTCTTCCAGGAGAACAACCCCAAGAAGGCCGCCCTCAACCTGATCCCGCACTTCCCCGCGCCGGGCGTGTACGAGATGAAGGTCTGCACCCAGTGCGGCGACTGCGCCGCCGTCTGCCCCACCGAGGCGATCAAACTCAACGAGCGCGGCGCCTACTACGTCGATTTCGACGAGTGCAACCTGTGCGAAGCCTGTGTCCCAGAGTGCCCCGAAGATGTCATGTATGTGCGGGCCGAGCTGGCCAACGCAGCCTGGAAATGTAACCTGTGCGGCGACTGCGTGGCGGTGTGCGGCACCGGCGCCTTGTGGATTGCGGACTAGGAGGTAGAGAGAATGAAAGGCTACGCTGGATCAATCCTGAGAGTGAACCTGGCTACGGGCCAGATCAGCAAAGAACCCACCCCCGCCGAAATGGCGCGTGATTACCTGGGTGGGCGCGGCTTTGGCATTTACCAGCTGTTCAAAGAGGTTCCCAAAGGCGCGGATGCGCTTGGGCCGCAAAACAAACTGATCATCTCCACCGGCCCCTTATCGGGCATGCTCATCCCGGGCGGCGGCAAATGCGATTGGACCACCAAATCGCCCCTCACCGGCGGTTATGCCAGCGCCTCGATGGGCGGGCATTTCACCGCAGAGATGAAATACGCCGGTTACGACAGCATTATCCTGGAGGGCGTCAGCCCCAAGCCGGTTTACCTGCTCATCGAAGATGGCAAAGTGCAGCTCCTGGATGCCGCCCACCTGTGGGGTAAAGGCGCCTTCGATGTTGAGGTGGAATTCAAGCACAAATACGGCGAAGAGTATCAGATCGCTGCCATCGGCCCCGGCGGCGAGAACCTCGTCCTCTACGCCTGCATCAACCACGATTTCGGCCGCCAGGCCGGGCGCGGTGGTGTGGGCGCGGTGATGGGCAGCAAGAAACTGAAAGCCATCGTGGTGCGTGGCACCAAATCCGTCGAGGTGGCCGACCCCGAAGGCTACCGCAAGGCCGGCATGGCCCTGTACAAGGCCTGCAAAGATGCCGAAGGCCTGGCTGAGTGGACGCGCTACGGCACCACCGTGGTCACCTCCTGGTGCGACGAGGTCGGCGCGCTGCCCACCCGCAACTTCAGCGCCGGCTCCTTCGAGGGCGGCGAGAAGATCTACGGGCAGACGATGCGCAAAGAGATCGTCATTACCGATAAGGGCTGCTTTGGCTGCCCCTGCCCCTGCGGCAAGTACAGCCACATGAAGCGCTACGGCACCTACGTGGAAGGCCCCGAATACGAAACCATCGGCTTGATGGGCTCGAACCTGGGCATCGCCGACATCCAGGCGGTGGGCGAGGCCAACCGCCTGGCTGACGATCTGGGTGTGGACACGATCAGCGCGGGTAACTGCGTGGCCTGGGCCATGGAATGCTACGAAAAAGGCATCCTCACCAAAGAAGATACCGATGGCCTGGAACTGAAATTTGGCAACATCGAGGCCACCTTTGCCCTGATCAAGAATATCGCCCACCGCCAGGGCAAGCTCGGCAACCTGCTGGCAGATGGCGTCAAGCGCGCCGCCGAAAAAATTGGCAAAGGCAGTGAGCGCTTCGCCATCCAGGTCAAAGGCATGGAGCAATCGGGTTATGCCACGCACAGCGCCACCTCCATGCTGCTGGCTTATATGACCTGCGACGTGGGCGCTCACCACAACCGCGCCTGGGCCATCACCTATGACCTGCAGGTGGGACGCAGCCTGGTGGTGCCCGAAAAAGTGGCCCGGGTGATCTGGCTGCAAAACTTCCGCCCCATGTTCGACGTGCTGGGCGCCTGCCGCCTGCAGTGGGTGGAACTGAGCATCGATCGCGATCTGTATGTGCCCGCCATGGAAGCCATCACCGGCATCCACCGCACCTGGGAAGACATGGAAGCCGTGGGCAACCGCATTTGGAACCTGACCCGCCTGTTCTGGATGCGCGAGAACGAAGACTTTGGCCGCAGTTGGGACCAGCCCTCGCCGCGTTTCTTCGAGGAGCCGCCCAAGACCGGCGCCACCGCCGGGCAGATCACCAGTTACGAAGATGTGCAGCGCCTGTTGGATATGTACTACGAGCAGCGCGGTTGGGATAACAATGGCCTGCCCACCCCTGCCACCCTGGAAAAACTAAACCTGGCCCAAATCGCCAGCTAAACCACCCCACCCCCTACCCCCGCCCCTCAAGGGGCGGGGGAAAACAGTCAAAATTGGGGTCTTTGTGGGCGCTTTGCGCCCGCAAAGACCCCAATTTTGAGTATAATGCTGCTATGCCCGCAACCATCAAAGCCTACGGCATGCTGAAAACTTACCTCCACGGTCAGAACGAAGCCAGCGTGGAACACGGCCTGACCATCCGCCAGGCCCTGGCTGTGCTGGGCATCCCGTCTGAACTGGTAGCATTTGTCATCGTCAACGATGAGCAGAAAAGCAAAGACTACTGCCTGCAAGACGCCGATATCGTCAAGGTGATGGCCGTGATGGGCGGCGGATAAAGGAGCCCCTATGCCTGCAATCTCTTTCCTCAACCGTACCCCGGCCGGGCTGGAACGTTTGCATAAATACAACCTGCCCGCAGCCGAAGTAGAGCGGCTGAAAACCTACATCCGCCGGGCTTCTGACCGCGAGTTGTTCAAGGCCAACCCGCTGCAATTGGCCCAATCGCTGGGCTGGGAGACGCCTCACACGCTGGATGTGCTGACCCTGGCTGCCGCCGAAGACCTGCTGCGCCTGGAGTGGGAGACCTTCTGCCCGGGATGCAGTGGGGGCTTGCAGCACAGCCATACCCTGGGCGAGATCCAGACCCACCAGGCCTGCGCCTGCGGCTGGCAGGGCGAGATTGTGCTGGACCAGGCCGTGGCCGTACAGGCCAGCCTGGATGAGCACGTGCGCCGCCTGCGCCCCGAGAAAGACGACCCGCAGTTCCGCCAGGAGGTGGATACCCGCCTGGGCCGCCTGATGGCGATCAACCTGATCAACCGCCCGCTGTTCCGCGAGATGCTCGGCGAGCAAACCCTGCCCGAAAACCAATCTCTGGGCGTGGAGCACCTGGCCATCTTCTTCTCAGACCTGAAAGGCTCCACCGCCCTCTACCAGCGCCTCAGCGACGCCACCGCCTACCAGCTCGTGCGCGAGCACTTCAATGTCATCTTCGCTGCCGTAGAAAAGCACGGCGGCTCGGCGGTCAAAACCATCGGCGATGGCGTGATGGGCACCTTTGGCAATAACGCCGCCGCCCTGCGCGGCATTGTGGACAGCTTCCACGGCATGCAAGACCTGAACCAGCGCGCCGGGCTGCAAGGGGAAGACCGCCTGAGCCTGAAGATGGGCCTGCACGCCGGTCCGTGCATTGTGGTGACGCTGAACCACCGCCTGGATTACTTCGGCAGCACGGTCAACATCGCCTCGCGCCTCAGCCACCTGGCCGAAGGCGGCGATCTGCTATTCAGTCAGAGCGTGCTGGAGGATGCCGGTGTTCAGGCAGAGATGAGCAGCCTGGGCAAGGCAGAGCAACTGCACACCACCCTGCGGGGGGTGCTGCAGCCCGTGCAGGTATATCGCCTAGTGATGGAACAGGCATAGCGCCTGTAGATAAGAGGGGCTTCGAGCGGCCCCGACAAAAAGGCCAATCCTCAGGGGGTGGGGGTACGGCGCAGGCGGCCGATCTGCGCCTGGAGCAGTGGCCACAGCGTCACCAGCAGCGCCGGCAGGTAAGAGGCCAGCACGATCCACAACTGCCAGCCGCCGGGCACGTTGGCCCAACCATTATAGCGAATCACGACCGGCAGCGAGATCCACGAACACAGCGTAAGAAAGATCATCTGCCTGGGGCTGCCCGCCACCAGCAGCACCGGGAGCTGGTCATACACCATGCGCTGCGGCATAGCCGCCAGCAGCACCAGCAGCCAGGCGCGCTTCTCGCGCCAGCGGCACAAAGCCAGCAAAAGCAGCGGCCCCAGGGGCAGCACAAACAGCGGCGGCAGCCCGGCATAGTTGCGGGCGCCCTGCAAAACCACCAGCGGCCAGGTGGGGTAGACCAGCAGCGAAACCAGCAGCAGCCCCGCCGCAAAAAGCACCCCCGGCCGGCTGGGACGGCGCAACAGCACAAAGGGCAGCGCCATCTGCGGCTTGATCAGCGCCAGGAACAAAAACCCCGAGGTAAAATACATACAGGTGATGTAAGCCGTCCACTGCGAGAACATCATGCTGTTAAAAAACGGCCAGGAGAGGAAGATCAGCAGCCGCCAGGGCTGCCCCTGGCGCAGGATGAACCAGGCCAGCAGCCCACTGCTGAGGCCAAAGAAGATCACCGCGGCGGCCCGGTCGGGCAGCCAGGCCAGCGGCAACGCCAGCAGGAAGGCCGGCAGCGGGTAAGCGGTGGAAAGCGGGTCCAGGTTGAGTTTATTGGAAATGTAAGGGTCGCGGCCTGCCAGCAGGTCGCGCGCGGGGAAGAGGCTGAAGCGGAAATCGCCCGCACCGTCGCGGCCAAGCTGCAGCGTGTAGAGCGAAACCAGGCACACCAGCAGGCCGATCATGCCTGCCAGCGCCAGGCGCTCCCATCGTTTCAAAGGCGTAGGGCTCATATCCAAAACAACACCCGGTCTGACCTCGATTATAACACCCTACTTATGGACTTTTCGCAGGTAGCCAAGCAATTATACCTGGGCACAACCCCCAACGCGCAAGATTATCACACCCTGCGCGGCCTGGGTGTGCGCCTGGTGATCAACCTGCGCGTGGAGCGCCCGCCGGTGCCCGATCTGCACAACCCGCCGCTGCATACCTTGTGGCTGCCCGTGTTCGACACGCCCTTCGTGCCCATCCCCATCTACATGCTGAACCGCGGAGTGCACGCCGCCTTGGAAATGCTGGCTGACGGCGGCGGGGTGTACACCCACTGCGCCGCGGGGGTGCATCGCGCCCCCGCGATGGCATCCGCCATCCTGATCGCCCAGGGACAAACTCCCGAGGAGGCCATGCGCCAGGTCAAGCAAGCCCGCCCCATCGCTGACCCGTACATCTGGTACATCAAGCGGCGCATCCTGCGTTTTGCCCGGTTGTGGCACCCATCCCCCTTTCATTAAAGTCAGATTTACCCGCCCCTAAACTACGGGAAATAATTTTCCTAAGGAAGGGGAACAAGCTCCCAGAGATACACCGCGGCATCCAGCCCGCCCGAGACCAGCCAGCGCCCATCGGGGCTAAAGGCCAGGGCGCTCAGCGCATCGCCGTGCACCTGGACGGTCCAGGCCAGCGCGCCGCTCTCCGCATCCCAAACAGCCAAACGGCCATCGCTGCTGCCCGCCGCCAGCCAGCGACCATCTGGGCTGTAAGCCACCCGCCACAGAAAAGCATCCGCCTGCCCGGGCAGGTTCAAAGCCATCATCTCCACCCCGCTCTGCACCTCCCACAGGCGCAGCGTATTGCCCCTCTCACCCGCGGCCAGCGTGCGCCCATCCGGGCTGAAGGCCAGGCTGTACAGGGCCGCCTGCCCCTCCAGGCCATAGATCAGGCGGCGGGTTAGCGGGTCGCGCAGGCGCACCATCTGCGAGTCGATGGAGGCCAGCAGGCTGCCATCCGGGCTGAAGGCGGCATCGGGCACGCCAAAACTGGCCCCGATCAGTTCCACCACCGGGTCTGGGTCGCAGTTTGCCGACCACAGGTCGGCGCTGTCCCAGATGCGCGCAAAGCCATCGTTGCCGCTGGTCACCAACTGTTCGCCGTCGGCGCGGAAGGCCAGGCTGTTGGCCGCGGTGTGATGGGCGCGCACCTGGCACAGCCTCTCGCCCTGGCTGAGTTCCCAGGTTTGCAAGAGGCCTTCGCGCGTCACCAGCGCCAGAGGTTCTCCCCCAGGGTGAAAGGCCAGGTCCACCGCCCAGCCGCCGCATTCCAGCGTATGCACCGGCTCCCAGGCGGCTGTCTCATAGATCACCACCTGCTCGCCAGCCGCCACTGCCAGCCACTCTCCCCGCGGCGACCAGGCCATTGCATGCACCAATTCCCAGGCTGCGTATTGGAACAGGGGCGTGGGCGCGGCGGTGGGCACAGGCGCGGGCGTCAGCGAGGGGAAGGGCGTGCGCGAGGGCAGCGGCGAGGGCGAGGGTAGCGGCGTGAGCGTGGGGGATGGAGTTTGAGACGGGATGGGGGAAGATGTTGGGGAAGGAGAGGCTGTCAGCGCAGGGGTCAGCGGCGCCGGGCTGCCCAGGCAGGCAGATAGCAAACAGGCCAGCAACCAGCAGCATATCCATCGAGGCAGGCGCATGCGATCATTATAGCGAAAATGCGAATTTTGCGGGCGAAGCTCGCAAAATTCGCATTTTCGTTATTGTTTCCAGCCAACGGCTGGCTAGCGGGAGAAACCTCAAGTGCTGCCGGTGCTGCACGAGGAGGCCGCGTTGCTGCCCAGCGAAAACGATCCGCCCCCCGAAACTTTGGAGGCGAAGGTCGACACCTTCTTGCGCACCTGCTGGCTGTGGCAGGCGGGACAAATCACTTCATTCACTGCGCTGGCGCTGCGCACCAACTCTTCAAAAGATTTTCCACAATCGGTACAGGTAAACTCGAATAAGGGCATGGTCATTCCTCCAGAAAATTTAGATGCAGCCGAGGCCGAAAGGTTGCAGCGAAATTTCGGCTTCTTTTTCGCTTGAAATTCGAACAAATGTTCTGTATAATAAGGTCACCCGGCCTGGAGGCCGGGCGTAACGCGATCATGACCCTCTTGCAGCGCATCCTGCGTACTCTGCGCTCTGCCCGGCCCGCCCGGCGGCTCTTTCACTTCGACGATACTCTGCTGGCCTCCCTGCACACGCTGGCGCGGCGCGAGCAGCGCACCGAAGAGGAGATTGCTGAGGACCTGCTCCACCTGGGGCTGGCCCAGCGCAACGCTTCTGAGGCGCGCATCCGCGCCTGGCTGAGCCTCTCGCCGCGCCAGCAGCAGGTCACCGCGCTGGCCTGCCTGGGCTGCACCAACCGCCAGATCGCCGCCCGGCTGCACCTCTCGCCCGAGACGATCAAGGTGCACCTGCGCAGCGCCCGGCTCAAGTTTGGCGCGCAGAGCAAAGTCGAACTGCAGCGCATCCTATCGGATTGGGATTTCAGCGAGTGGCGGTGAACCCTGCCCAATTTCGACCATTTTGGGGTAAAATAACCGCCATGGAGGAGCCTCTATGAAACTCAAAACCGGCCAACTGGCCCCCGATTTCACCCTCAAATCTCATCTGGATCAAAACATCACCCTTAGCGATTACCGCGGCAAGAACGTGGTGCTGGTATTCTTCCCGCTGGCCTGGACACCCGTCTGAACGGGCCAGATCCCGTCATACGAGGCGGATTACGCCCGTTTTGCGGGATTAGATGCCCAGGTTCTGGGCATAAGCGTTGACCACGTTCCCTGCATGAAGGCCTGGGCCGAGAGCCTGGGCAGCATCAGCTACCCCCTGCTGAGCGATTTCTGGCCTCACGGCGAAGTGTGCGACCGTTACGGCGTGATGCGCTGGGCAGATGGGCATTCGGAGCGCGCCATCTTTGTCATCGACAAGCAAGGCGTGATCCGTTATATTGACATCCACGATATCGACCACCAGCCCGAGAACGATGTGGTGCTGGATGTGCTGCGCCAGATCGACCCGCAGGCCTCGGCGCGCATGCCCAAGCCGCCAGAGCCCAGGCCGGAGGAGATCAACCTGCCTAAAGGCGGCATTGTGATGTACTGCACCTCCTGGTGCCCGGCCTGCCGCCGCGCCCGGGCCTGGTTCCAGGCGCGCGGCCTGCAGTTCACCGAGGTGGATATCGATGCCACCCCCGGCGCGGCCGACCAGGTGCGCAAATGGGCCAACGGCACGCGCAGCACCCCCACCTTCGATGTGGACGGCACGGTCATCGTCAATTTTGACGAGCGCCGCCTGGCCGAAGTGCTGAAGGATCGGCTGCCGTAAGTTTTCCATCCCCCCTGCCCCCTTCCTGAAGGAAGGGGGGATTAATGCCATAGTGGTTTTGCGGGCAAAGCCCGCAAAACCACTATGGCATTAATTCTTGGGCGGCGGCGACGCCCGCCCCCGGCGGGAAGGCATAACCGCACTGCCGCAGCGCCGTCTCGACGGCGCCCAGCGCGGCCAGCACATCGCCGCGTTTGGCGGCGCCCATGTGCCCAATGCGGAAATACTCGGCGCGGATGGCCGGGTGCAAGCCGCCCGCCATCACCACCCCGGCCTTAGCAGCCCGCGGCAAGAAATCAGCCGCCGTCACGCCCGCCGGGAAGCGCGGCGCGCTGAGCGTGTGGGCTGCCAGTTCGGGCCGCAGCGGCACCTGCCCCAACCCCAGCGCGGCGATGCCCGCCTGGCAGGCGCCTCCCAGCAGGATATGGCGGGCAAAGCGCGCCTCCATCCCCTCCGCCAGGATCTGCCCCAGGCTGACGTTCAGCGCCCACACCAGGTTGACCGCCGGGGTGCCAAAGTACGAGGGTTTGCGCGCCTCGTAGGCCTGCATCACCGGCAGCCAGTTTGTCCAATCGGCGTAGTAGTTCAGCACCGGCGTTTTGCGCTGGCTGAAGGCTTGCAGGGCGCGCGGACCCACCACCAGCAGCGCCAGGCCCGGCGGCACGCCCACCGCCTTCTGCGAGGCCGTCAGCGCCAGGTCGATGCCCCACTCGCTCATGCGTAATTCTTCCCCCGCCACCGAGCAGACCCCATCCACCACGGCCAACGCGCCGTACTGCTGCGCCAGCCGGGCAATGCCGGGCACATCTGCCAGCACGCCGGTGGAGGTATCCACGTGCGTGATGGTGACCAGTTTATAATCAGCGGCCTTCAACGCCGCCTCGATCTCCTCCAGCGCGGGGTGACCGCCTACCGGGGCCTTCACCTGCGTCACCTGCGCACCGTAGCGCTCCAGCAGAGCAGCAAAGCGATCGCTGAAGTAGCCGGTATGCACCACCAACGCCCGGTCGCCCGGCTCGATCAAATTCGCCCCGGCGCAGTCCATCGCCAGCGTGCCCGTTCCTGCCAGCACGAACGGCTGTCCATCCGTGCTGAGGAACACCGCGCGCATGCGCTCCAACGCCTGCCCAAAGGCCTCGATAAAATCAGCCGCCACATGGCTGGTGGTGGGCATGCCCAGGGCTGCCAGCACCTCCGGCTCAAACTCGATCGGTCCGGGGATCATCAATAAGGTGCGATCTTTCACTGATGCCTCCTTCACTTACAACCTTGTTTTTGCGCAAATAGAGA
>DIXA01000071.1 GCA_002428565.1 Anaerolineales bacterium UBA6092
CTCCACGCTTAAGTGGGGTGGTACCCTGGAAGAAATCCTGCCCGGATAAGCTTTTTTGAATCAAAGTATAAAATGTGGCTAATTTTTTGGTTTTTTTGGACTTGCTCATATGACTTTAGTGATCGAAGCCAAAGGGCTCTGTAAAAAACACTATCCTCCCCCTTGTTCATAACATAGGAAAAACGAGCATGAACAAAATGTTGGTAGCTATTTTCACTTCAGAGTCCGCGGCCTACGATGGGTTGAGTGCACTCAATGATTTGCACAAGGATAGAGATATCACGCTGTATGCGACGGCAGTGATTGTGAAAGGGGCTTCAGGAACATTCAGCGCAAAACAGGTGTCCGGCGAGGGCGCTATTGGCGTTGCCCTTGGTCTGCTAACCGGGACCCTGGTAGGTTTACTGGCAGGCTCGGTCGGGGTCGCCGCTAGGGCATCCGCGGGTGGCCTGGTGGAGCTGGTTCTTAACCTGGCCAAGATAGGGATTGGCATTGACTTTCTAGACGAAGTGCTGCGGGCGCTAACTCCGGGTAAAGCGGCCGTGCTGGCAGAAGTACAGGAAGCCTGGATAATCCCTGTAAATAAGAAACTCGGGGAATTGGGTGGGGTTGTCTTTCGACGTCAGCGCTCTGAGGTCTTCGAGGACCAGATGGTCCGCGAAACTGCCGCGGCTGACGCCGAACTGAAGCAGCTCAAGGAAGAGTTAGCGCAGGCCAATGTGGCGAACAAGGCTGCGGTACAAAAAGAAATAGATAATGTCAGGCAAAAGCTGGAAGCGATGCAGACCCAGGTTGAGGCCAGGCAGGAGCAGGCCAGGAGCGAGGTGGATGCAAAGATCGTTGCTCTGCGCAAACAGATGGAGCAGGCCAGCTACTGGCAAGAGGCGAAGGTCGAGAAACACCATGCCGAGGCCAAGGATGATTATGAAGCGCGCAGCGCCAAGCTCAAGGTGGTTAAACAGCTTATCAAAGAAACCCTATGAGAAGCAAAGTACAGATTATGGCTAATTATTTGTTTTTGTGGGAGTTGATCATATGACCTTAGTTATCGAAGCCAAAGGGCTATCTAAACACTATCCTTCTCAGAAGGAAGCTCGCCTGGCACTGGATGGTGTTGATCTGGAAGTGGCCTCTGGCCAATTGTATGGGCTGGTAGGGCCTGATGGCGCCGGAAAGACCACCTTCCTGCGCATCCTGTCTACAGCGATGGAGCCTACTTCGGGTACTGCCCGACTGAATGGATTTGATGTGCGCAAGCAGGCCGAGGCCGTGCGCGCTCGCCTGGGCTATATGCCGCAAGCGTTCAGCCTGTACCCCGACCTGAGTGTGATGGAAAACCTGCAATTCTTTGCCGATATCTACGGCGTACCCAGAGAGAAACAGAAAAACCGGATCAACGAACTACTTGAATTCGCCCGATTGACCGATTTCACCAAGCGGCGCAGCGAAAATCTATCTGGCGGCATGCGCAAGAAACTGGCGCTAGCCTGCGCCCTGGTGCATGACCCACAGATTTTGCTGCTCGATGAACCCACCACCGGCGTAGACCCCGTCTCGCGACGCGAGCTGTGGCATTTGCTGGCCAAAGTCATCCGGCAGGGCGTGACCGTGTTGGTCAGCACACCTTACATGGATGAGGCGGAACGCTGCAACACCGTAAGCATCATCAACCAGGGACGTGTGCTGATTACCGGCGCGCCCACAGAATTGGAAGAGCAGATGCCCTTCCGAATTGTGGAGGTCAAAGCCAAACCGCGGCACGCCTTGCGCGAAGTAGCAGACCAGACCGATGGTGTGTTGAGTTGGAGGGCTGTCGGCGATCGCCTACGTTTTTCGGTTGAAAACCCTGATGAGATCATGCCACGGATTGACACTGCATTGAAAAAAGCCGGGGCGCAAATCAGCATCCTGCGGGAAGCGCGTCTTTTGATGGAGGATGTGTTCATCTACCTGGTTGAAAAGCAGAAGGAACAGGCATGAGCGTAGAAAAAGCTGTTGAAGCTGTTCAACTAAGGCGCGTTTTTGGCGACTTTACGGCCGTGGATCAGGTCAGTTTTGAAATTCCGCGCGGCGAGATCTTTGGTTTGCTTGGGCCTAACGGAGCAGGAAAGACTACAACCATTCGAATGTTGTGTGGAATTCTCACGCCCACATCCGGAGAAGCGCGGGTGATGGGATTCGATGTCGCCAGGCAGGCAGAGAAAGTAAAGCAGAGCATCGGCTACATGTCTCAGAAGTTCGCCCTCTATAACGACCTGACTGTGTATGAAAATCTGGATTTTTACGCTAACTTGTATGGCGTGCCACGCGAGAAATTCAAGCCGCGCCTGGCTGGATTGATTGACATGGCGGGCCTGCGTGGGCATGAGAAGCAATTGACCGCCGACCTTTCAGGCGCGTGGCGGCAGCGGTTGGCGCTGGCCTGCGCCATCGTCCACGAGCCGCCCATGCTATTTCTCGATGAGCCTACCGCAGGCGTGGATCCCATTTCACGCCGCGAGTTTTGGGAGATGATTTATACCCTCGCCGGGCAGGGTGTAAGCGTGCTGGCGACCACCCATTACATGGACGAAGCCGAGTTTTGCAACGTGATCGGCATGATGTACAACGCGCGGCTGATCGCACTGAACGATCCCGATTCGCTTAAGGAAGCGATGGAAGGAATTTTGTTGGAAGTGGACTGCGACCAATCCGGCGCCGCCGAAACTGTTTTGCAAGCCTTGCCTGAAGTGACAGATGTGGCGGCGCACGGCGTACTGCTCCATACACTGGTTGAAAAAGAAGAAGCAGAGCATGCCATCCGGCAAGCGCTGGTTCAGAATGACATTGGCATCCG
The DNA here is from genome assembly GCA_002428565.1 of Anaerolineales bacterium UBA6092. Taxonomy (GTDB): domain Bacteria; phylum Chloroflexota; class Anaerolineae; order Anaerolineales; family UBA4823; genus UBA6092. Next base: position 2,837 of record DIXA01000071.1, read on the forward strand.
GCGCATCGAGCGCGTGCTGCCATCATTGGAAGATGTGTTCGTTTCCCTGGTCAACAAAGAAAACCGCCTGCATTTGCGGGCAGAAATTGAATAGGAGGCTTGCATGGGACAAGGTTTTCGCCGCATGGCGACGATTGTTCGGAAAGAATGGCTGCACATTATCCGCGACCCGCGTACACTGGCATTGGTCATTGTTATGCCTGTGATGATGCTGGGCTTGCTTGGATACGCGGTTGCCAATGACGTGGAGGACATTCCCCTGGCGGTGGCGGACTTATCACACACCGACGCCAGCCGCACCCTGGTGGAGAAATTTACCGTGAGTGGGTTCTATATGGTCACACATACCGCCCAGAATGAGGCGGAAATTCTAGAGATGCTGGATGCCGGCACGGTCAAGGCGGGTATTTATATCCCAGAAGATTTTGGGCGTAACATCAGCACCGGCGGATCTGGAACAGTCCAGTTTTATATTGATGGTTCCAACCCGACCATCGCACAGACCGCACAACTGGCGGCAGAAACCGTCAGTCAGGCGACTTCGCAGCAAATTCTCATCCAGCGCCTGGAACGCAGCGGAGCAGGTCTGGCCATCAGCTTGCCGATTGACACGCGCATCCGCTACCTGTACAACCCGGATATGCGCCGCATGAATTTTATGATTCCTGGCCTGGTGGCGGTCATTCTGCAAGTTCAGACTCTGCTCCTGACTGCATTTGCCATCGTGCGTGAGCGCGAGCAAGGCACCCTGGAGCAGTTGATCGTGACCCCTGTGCGTTCGTGGGAATTGATTCTGGGAAAGATTCTGCCTTTTGTGCTGGTAGCCTTCCTGAACGTTGCCATGACAGTGGGCGCTGGTGCACTCCTGTTTGGCGTGGAAGTGGCCGGGAGCCTTGTCCTCCTGGCCAGCTTAAGTTTAATTTTCTTGCTTGGCTCGCTAGGGCTGGGCGTGCTGATTTCGACCATCTCACGGACCCAAATGCAAGCCATGTACATGTCCTCGTTCATCATGCTGCCGTCCTTTCTTTTGGCGGGTCTGCTTTTCCCGCGCGACAACATGCCCTGGCTGGCTTACTATGCCGGGTATTTTCTGCCGGTTACCTACTTCCTTGAGATTGTGCGCGGCATCATTCTGAAGGGCGTGGGATTCATGACTCTGTGGAACTGGGTCTGGCCGATGGCGGTGTTCAGCATTGTGGTGTTCTTTGCCAGCGTGTTGATGTTCCATAAGCGTCTGTAGCCTTCTAGGAGAACAATAAGATGCTTTTACAACGCTCCTTAGTTGTATTTACCCTCCTGCCGCTTGGATTGGCGGCCATTTACCTGGGAGGATGGTTTTATTGGATTGCAATGGGACTGTTTTTGTTTCTGGCAGCCCGGGAATATGGCATCATGTTCCGCAATAGTGGACACAGGCCTGCGATACCATTGATCGCGTTGGGCACGGCCGCACTGCTATTGGATCGGGCGTTGTATCAGTTCGCGCATGCGGCCGTCTTGCTGTCAGCTCTGGTTTTGTTTAGCATGTTGTATCACCTGATTGATTATGAACGTGGCGGCGAACATCCTGGCACCGACTTCGGCATTACACTGGGGGGTATTTTGTACCTGGGTTGGATTGGCGCCTATCTCATTTCTTTACGCAATCTAAACAATGGCCTGGATGGACGCTGGTGGACGCTCATCGCTCTGATGGGAGTCTGGCTGGCAGATATCGGGGCTTACTTAATTGGGAAAAAATTCGGAAAACATCCGCTCTGCCCGCGTCTTAGCCCTATGAAAACCATCGAAGGTTACGTTGGCGGCATCTTGTTTGCCCTGGTGTTGGGGACGGGCTGGTCCTGGCTAATCTTGCGGCTGGCTGGACCGAATGTTAACATCCAACTGTGGCAAGCTATCTTGATCACGTTGGCTATGGGAATCTTCACTGCCCTGGGCGACGTGGGCGAGAGCATGCTCAAACGCGAAGCAAGTGTAAAAGATTCCAGCAACTTGCTGCCTGGGCATGGCGGCGCTTTTGACTTCGTCGATTCATGGCTCTGGGCAGGTGTGATCAGTTACTATCTCGTTCAGATAGTGTACAGTTGACTCAATCAAAGTCTAAACCTTAGAAGGATTTCAAAAATGAAAAAACATCTCTCTATACTTGTATCTCTCACCATTGTTTTTAGTGCCGTGTTAAGCGCCTGCACTACACTTAACGGCGAAAATTCTACCGAACTAAAAGCTTCCGGTACAATTTCCGCACGTGAAGTCAACGTTGCGTCGCAGATTGGCGGTCAGGTTGCTTCGGTCAGCGTGGAGGAAGGTGCGCAGGTTGATGCCGGCGACGAACTATTCCGTCTGGATGACAGCCTGCTCATGACGCAGCGCGCCCAGGCCGAGGCGGCTGTTGCGGTGGCGCAGGCAGGCCTGGAAACCGCTCAGGTTAGCCAGATTGCTGCCCAGGCCCAGTATGATCTCGTTTTTCAGAGCGTACTCTTGCAAGATTCGCAGGCGCGCCTTGCCGACTGGCAAACGCCCGCCCCTGACGAGTTCTCGTTGCCGGTGTGGTATTTCCAGGACGAAGAAGAAATCCAGGCTGTGCGAGAGGAGGTCGATGCAGCGCAACTGGCTCTGGAAACTGAGCAAGCGAACCTGCAGAGTGTACTCGAAAGCGTCGCCAGCAGTGCTTTTATCACGGCAGAGGTCAGGCTTGCCAATGCCCAGGCAGCCTTCCTGATAGCGCAAGAGGTTCTCTCGCAGACAGTCACGGCACAGGATAACGCCGACCTGCAAGCGAGCGCTCAGGATCTATTTGACGCTGCCAGGACAGAACTGGATGCTGCCCAATTGGATTACGACCGAATGCTGACCAGTGACGCTGCCACGGATGTGCGCGAAGCCCGGGCTCGCCTGGCTGTAGCACAGGCCCGTTACGACGCCGCACTTGACCGATTGAACCAGATGCTAACCGGCGATCAATCGCTCCAGTTAGCAACTGCCCAGGCAGGTGTCGACCAGGCAGCCGCGGCGGTGGGGCAGGCTGAAGCTATGCTGACCCAGGCCCAGGCAGCGCTCGCGGTGTTAGACGCTCAACTGGCGAAAACCGTGGTATACGCGCCTGTTTCTGGAGTGGTTCTGAACCGCAACCTGGAAGTGGGCGAGATCGTCACGCCGGGTGGCATTGTCATCGTTATCGGGCAACTTGAAGAAGTCGAGTTGATTGTCTATATCCCCGAAACCGAATACGGAAATGTCAACCTGGGCGATGAAGTGAGGATCACGGTCGACTCGTTCCCTGGTGAAACCTTCAAGGGCACTGTAGTTCACATTTCTGATCAGGCCGAGTTCACTCCTCGCAACGTCCAGACGGTCGAGGGACGGCAAGCAACGGTCTACGCCATTAAATTAAGCGTACCCAATGCCAACCAGAAACTCAAGCCTGGCATGCCAGCGGATGTAATTTTCTTGAAGTAATCATCGGCTATGATAGAAAATTGCCCTTTTCTGACGATTGGCGTAAAAGCAGAAGACCTGCGCTGCTCTGCCGGTGTTAATTTCATCTCGGTGAAACCCGACCGCGCCCTGTGTCTGGTATGTAAGCTTGATGATTTGGGTGACTCTTTTTTATGCCCGAACATCGATATTTATACATTTTACGAACATTCTGAAAACGGCTGGATAAGGGCTAGGATCGATTGCCTGGCTGACCATCTTCCAATGGATAGACGATGCCCACAGTGCCCGTATCATCGCCCTTGAGACTGCTCTTGAAAGAGAGAATATCCCGATGGCATTGATTTAGTTCCTATGAATGTCCCTGAAGAACTTGATGGGTTGAGATTATTTGAAGGACCAATAAACATAAACACATTTCATCAGTGATGTACAGGTGATCGTTATGAGTAAAACAAAGCGCATTCTTTTGTATACAGGTAAAGGCGGCGTTGGCAAGACCAGCGCAGCAGCCGCCAGCGCCATACGTTGCGCTGAGCTGGGCTACCACACCCTCGTGCTCAGCACCGACGCGGCCCATAGTCTGGCTGATTCACTGGATACAGCACTCGGACCGGAACCGGTCGAAGTGCTACCCAATCTATGGGGCCAGGAAGTGGACGTGTACTATTCTCTGGAAAAACATTGGGCGAAGCTACAGCAGTACATGGCAGCGGTTTTCTCCTGGCAGGGCGTAGGCGATTTATTGGCCGAAGAAATCGCTGCCATCCCAGGCATGGAAGAGGGCGCCGGGTTACTGTGGATCGATCAGCACTACCAGGAAGATCAATATGACGTCATCATCGTCGACTGCGCCCCCACAGCGGAGACGCTGCGTCTGCTCAGCCTGCCTGAGACCGGACGCTGGTGGTTTGACCGATTGTTCCCGATTGGCAAGCGCACCACGTTGATGCTGGGACCGTTAGCACGCCCCTTTCTCAACGACATGCCCATACCAGACCGGGAAACTTTCGATGCCGTCGAAACCCTCTTTGACCAGCTTGGCCGCCTGTACCAGCTGCTCACCACACCTGGATTATCCTCCATGCGGCTGGTCATGAATCCGGAGAAGATGGTTATTAAAGAGGCCCAGCGCACCTACACTTACCTGAATTTATACGGCTATGTTACCGATGTAGTGATCTGTAACAAGGTTTTTCCAGAAAACACTGATGGCTACTTCACTGGCTGGCATGAAGCTCAGGTTCGTTATCTAAAGATGATCGAAGAAGGTTTTACCCCGTTGCCCATCTTGAAAGTGCCCTATTTTGACCAGGAAGTGGTGGGATTGGATGCGCTGCGCCGCATGGCTCAGGCGCTCTTCGGGGACGGCGATCCAACCGCGATCTACTATCAGGGCCAGGCTTATACGATAGAAGAATCCGAGGCAGGCTATCTGCTGAAGATCCCCTTGCCATTTGCTGCTCGCCAGGATGTTTCCCTGCTGCGGAATGGAGATGAACTGACCGTGCAGGTAGGCAACTGGCGGCGCAACCTGATCTTGCCACGCGCCATGCGGGGATTGAAAACCGGTTCTGCGAAGTTTATCGATCAGGTATTGAATATCTATTTTGAACTTCAACATCAGGAGGCTGACCATGAGTGAAGAAAAGGAACCCACTATCGGATTGGATATTGAAGAACAGACTGAAGGCCCCTTCGATCTGCTGCGCCTGACGCTGCCCCTGCCACGTTTGTTGTTTCTGCCGAAAGAAACGCGCAATCACTTGCGGGCAGCCCATCGCGAGCATCTCCTGGCCCTGCGCAGCATCCTGGACCAGGCTATTGAGCAGGTAGAAAAGACCGAGAAACCAAAACGCAAGGCAGAACGCGTCGAGGTGGAGTAAGGTCACAATGTGACGGACTCCCGCCTTCTAGGAACACCCCTCTGCGCCTGGTAGAGGTAGAGGGTAGTTTTTTTGTTGCCAGGCGATTAACTTTCGAAAACCAATAGAGCAAGGAGAAACCATGTCCGCATTCAAACGTAAGGTAGCTATCGTCACCGATTCTACATCGTCTCTCACCCCAGCCATGGGGGAGCAGTACGGTCTTCACGTTATACCGGAATATGTCATGTTTGGGGATCAGTCCTACTACGATGGAGTCAACCTGGACTCCGAAACCTTCTATCGCCTGCTGAAGAACAGCAAAACATTGCCCACCACCTCTCAACCAAGCGTCCAAGATTTTGTGAAGCTCTATTCTGCTCTATCCGAGAAGGCCGAGGCGATTGTCTCGATTCACATCTCCCAAAAGATGAGCGCTACGCTCGATTCGGCCAGGGCAGCCTGCCAGCAGATGCCGGGGGTGCCGATTCACGTGATTGACTCGCAGTCGGTATCCATGGGTCTGGGCCTGATCGCTATCGCCGCGGCGCGCGCCGCAGCTGCCGGTAAAGAGGCGGATGAAGTCGTCTCTCTGGTAGAGGCATTGGTCCCCAGGGTGAACGTCATTTTCACAGTGGATACGCTGGAGTACCTGCACAAGGGCGGGCGCATTGGCGGCGCAACCGCATTTCTGGGCTCGATGCTGAGCATTAAGCCCGTCCTGTACATAAAAGACGGGCGGATCGAGCCATTGGAGCGGGCGCGCACCAAAAAGCGGGCCATCGGGCGGGTGCTGGAGCTGATGGCCGAACGTGCCGGGGAGGCTGAAGGATTGTGCGCAGCGATTATACACTGCAATGTCCCGGAAGAGGCTGCCATTCTGGGCGAAGAGGTGAAGGCTCGCTTCCATCCTGCCGAACTGATCGTCACCGAAGCCGGGCCGATCATCGGCACCCACTGCGGTCCGGGGACGCTAGGTGTCGTGTTCTACAATGAGTGAAGCGATCGGGATAGAGGCCTGGAGAGAAGTTGAATCATCAAGACGCTGCGGACAGCGTGATTATTGATGACCGTCTTAATGCTAGAGAGCTGGCGAGAAAAGTATTGGAGGTAATCTGAATGCAACCACTGCCTGAACACGGTTCCTGTTTCGTTTGTGGGCAGCAGAACCCTCGTGGGATGGGCGTCTCCTGGTATGCCCGGGAAGACGGTTCCATTTTCACCGAAATTATCCTCACGAATGCTCAGCAAGGCCCACCAGGATTGGTACACGGCGGCGCCTCGGCGGCGCTTCTCGACGAGGCTATGGGCGCGGCCGTCTGGCGCGCCGGGTTTCGCGCCGCCGCAGTGAACCTGAATACGACCTTTATAAAGCCTGTCCCTCTGGAAGTGAAAGTCCAGGTAGCCGGGGTATTCATCGAAAAGAAAGGCAAGCAAATCTTTGCCCAGGGCGAAATTCGCCTTCCGGATGGCACGGTAGCTGTTAAAGGAAAGGGTGTTTATGTGGAGGCGCCTCATCTGTTCAATGAGCTTACCAGCCAGTTCAAGGTGTGGCGATCATGAAAGTGCGTTATTTGGGACACTCCTGTGTAGAAATCATGGGGCAGCAGCACATTCTGATCGATCCGGACTTCACCCGGGATCCAGAGCCGGATGTGGATTATACGCTGGTCACCCATGCCCATAAGGATCATATTGCCAGGGTCACTGAAGTCACCAGTGGGAAAGTTGTGGCCTCACCTGACGTTTGCGAGATGGCTGCCAGGATGGGAGTCAGCCGGGATCGTTTGCTGCCAGTCAGCCCTGGGAAGCAAATCGCTAACATTCAAATTTTGCCTGGATATAGCCTCGTTGATGACCCTGTATACAAGCTTTTCTATGTATTATTTCGTCGGCGAAAGCCCGTCCCGGGCGGAACGCCGCTCTCCTTTCTGATTAAAGATGCAGCCACATTGTTGCACATCGGTGACGCCCATGAAGCGCCCATCCCTGTTTGCCCGGATATTCTTTGCCTACCCTGGCGCAGGACTCCTTTGTGGACTAAACGCTACCAGGCAACCCTGATACGCCTGGCGAACCAATTCGCTGCCCCCTATGTCCTACCCATTCACTATGACTTGCCCTACTCGCAAGCCAACCCGCAAGTCTTGAGTGGATTGCTGGCAGCAGAGGTGCTGGATGGAGATGGTTGGCATGTTTTCCAGAACAGGCAGCGTGTTAGAGGAGTGTGAAGTGCAATTAATTGGCTGGTTCGGGATTCCGCTGCTATCATATTTGCTCGGATCGATTCCATTTGGTCTGCTGGTCGTCAAATGGCGTACCGGCCAAGACATACGCAAAGTTGGTAGTGGGCGCACAGGGGGGACAAATGCGATGCGAGCGGCGGGGTATGGGAACGGAGTGCTCACCGTGGTCATGGATACGTTAAAAGGCGCTTGTGCCGTGTGGCTGGCGCGCTGGTTAGCGAGCGGGAATGTTTGGCTTGAGGTGGCAGCGCCGCTACTTGCGATCTTAGGACACAATTATTCTGTTTTTCTGACAGTACGGGATGAGAGAGGCCGGCCTCATTTTCGAGGTGGAGCTGGCGGCGCTCCAGCTTTAGGAGGCGCATTGGGTTTGTGGCTGCCAAGCGTTTTGGTGATCCTTCCAGTCAGCGTGCTGGTATTCTTCGGGGTAGGTTACGCCTCCCTGACGACGATAAGTGTAGGCATCCTGGCAACGATTGTATTCGGGCTCAGGGCATGGCGCGGGCTGCCACCATTATACCTTTCATAATTTATGTGACTGTACTTAGTTGCCGAAATGCTGTTACTTTGGGCCTTGCGCCCAAATATTCGAAACTTGATGCAAGGTACTGAACGCGGAGTAAGCTGGCGCGCCCGTAAAAATAATCCTTGACGTCAAAGCAACCTATCATCATCCCCGTGCGACTTGATCATACCGGACCAGGTCGCACGGGAGATTAGACATTTAGAAAGTTATCGCCGGAAGAAATTCAAAAGGATGAACCAGACGTTGGCTGGGCGCTCTGCCAGGCGACGCATAAAATAAGGATACCATTCTGTGCCATAAGGCACATAAACGCGCACGGCGTAGCCTTCTTTTGCAAGCTGTTCTTGTAGTTCGCGGCGAATGCCAAGCAGCATCTGAAACTCAACGCCATTTTTCGTCAAGCCTAATTTTTCAATCATTTGTTTAGCGTGATTGATACGTTTTTCATCGTGAGTAGCCAACCCCGGAAGCGGGGGGAACCGTCCGTCGGCGCTGAGGCGCGGCCGATTTTCTTCTGCTGAAGCAGTCAGCAACATATCTGCCAGGCGGTCGTAGGCTATGTCAACATCTTTTTTTAGGGGATAAGCCACCGAAGCCGGCTCCAAGTACGCGCCTTTGCACAAACGTACTGGTATATTTTGCTCAATTAGCTTTTTGATATCTTCGTCGCTGCGGAACAGGTATGATTGAATGACAACGCCAACGTTCGAATAACCTCTTTTTCTCATCTCCACGAGGGCATCGAGCGTAATTTGAGTAACAGCCGAATCCTCCATATCAATTCGGATGAAATTGCCCGACAGTTTTGCTTTCGCCAGGATTTTCTCCAAGATTTCCAGGCACAGGTTGTGATCCAGGTTCAATCCGATTTGCGATAGCTTAATAGAAACGTTTGCCCTTACACCAGCTCTTTGAATCGCGTCTAATACATCGAGTATATCTTGCATTGCTTTCCTGGCATCTTCAGGAGTGGCTGTATTTTCCCCCAGATGATCCAGGGTAGCATTAATCCCTTTTTGATTCAATGCTTGAATAGCCCGAATTGCATCTGGAATGGTTTCGCCAGCGATAAAGCGGGAGGCCATTCGCCAGGCGACAGACCAACCCATCACCATTTTGCGCGCCCAATTTGCTTTGGCCAAGTAACTGAAGAAACTTCGGAGCATTTTATCCTCTCGACTCTTATACTTTGTGTTTTGGCAAGGAATTAATTTATTCTAGCACGATTTAGATTGGTATAATCGGGCAACCTTTCTGAGTTTCAACGCAATTTATCCTCAATCCGCGATTACATATAGGACAGAATCTGGCGGCGCGCTTCTTCCGACTATTTCGAAAAGGATATCCTACATGGAATAGGTACAGGATTGTGATCGTTCCAAATTTGGTAAAGTCTCGTGGTAACGGATGGCTTCTCCCACTTCAAGGCGAAAATGGAGCAGTTTGTGCAAGCGAGCCCCGAAAAAACGCAGATGGTGAGCGGTTGTGCCCACTTTTGAAGAGAGCGAAAGAAGTTTACCAATTTTGGAACAGTCACAGTACAGAAAAAATCGATCCAGACGTAGCTTGATAAGCAACTTTTGAATGTGAGGCCTTTATGCGCCAACTATTGGATCATACTACTGAAATCGAACAAGCTGCAAAGCTCTTGAGGAATAGTCTTTCGGCTATTGCCTTTACTGGCGCGGGCCTTTCCACTTCCTCTGGCATTCCCGACTTCCGCGGTCCGGGGAAAGGATTGTGGGAACGCCTGGAAGCTGCCGGGGCGGATGAGGTGCAGGCGGGTACCATTCAGGCCTTCGGACGCGACCCGCAGGCCTTCTACGAGCGCATGAAGCCCTTGTTTCAAAAAATTATTGTTGCTGAGCCAAACGAGGCTCATTTTGCCCTGGGTGAACTTGAGGCGAAGGGGTACATTCAGGCTGTCATCACACAAAACGCTGACATGTTACATCAGCGGGCGGGGTCGAAGAACGTTATCGAAGTTCACGGTTCATTGGCTGAGGCCACTTGCATCCAGTGTTACAGGAGTAAGACATTCCGTCCCCTGTTGGATCAATATTTGGCCGATGGTATTATGCCGCGATGCAGAGAATGCGGTGGGGCGATGAAACCAAATGTTATTTTGCCCGGGGAACAATTATCGATGCAGGCAATGCTGGCTGCAAAGCAGGCCATTCGCCACGCCGACATCCTGTTGATCGCCGGGACATCGCTGGCCGGCGGGCCAGCTACTACACTGATAGATACGGCCTATTTACAAAACTCGCGACTAATCATTGTCAATCAGACACCGACCTTGATGGACGCATCTGCCGAAGCAGTTATCTACATGGATGTGGCTGCGGCATTGCCGGCCATCGCCGATATCTTGAGAGAAGAGCGGAAGCGCTGATCCTTATCCACTGGTTTTAATATTACTGCAGGACGGCTTTCATGTGACCAAACCGTCCTGCAGTTTCATCTTGGATGGGAGTCAGAAGCTGGTGGTGGTTCCAAATGGCAATTGGGGAGCCCTGTCACCGGATGGCCGCCAGGTAGCTTACTCGGCCTCAGACAACGGAATTCACATTGTCGACCTGGCTTCGCAGACTGAGAAAGTCTTACCGGGCGCGGGTGGGTTCAACCTGCACTGGTCACCGGATGGAAAGCAGATCGCCTACGTAGGGATGGGTGACGGAGTCATCAACAGTGTATTTGTCATCACCACCGACGGCACCTCGGCGCGCCAAATCTCCGACTTGAGCTATGAATCGGTCATCGGCTGGTCACCGGATGGCAAGCTTTACTTCGTGGCACCCTATACCGGAGGCGCTGCCTGGAAGGTGTACTCTTATGATTTTGCCAGTGGTACCCTGCAGGAGCGGTTCACTATCGAGAACGGGACGCCGAAGTTCCTCAACCCCAAGCTCTCCCCGGATGGAAACTGGATTGCCTACCGCGGTCGGGATAACAGCAGCCTGTACCTGGTTCACCCCGATGGCAGTGATATGCATCTGGTGCTGGATAATGTCGGAGCCGTTGGGATCGAATGGAGTTGGTCAGGCTGGCTGGGAGTAAGCCTGAGGATGACAAATTCAGACGAGTCAACGATTGTCTTGATCAAGCCGGATGGATGCGAAGCGTATCTGCTGCCTGCTGTCCTGCATGGTGATTTGGAAGGATTGTTTACCCCGTAATCACGAAACACACAACGCTTCCAAAACAAGTGGATGGAGGGCAAAAAATCGACAGCCCTCCATCCACAGTCTCGTGTCGGACAGCCGCGCCTGGCATCCGTGGGAAGTAATGATCATATCAATCATCCGAAATCAATCAATCGGAAAACTGTGCTGGTGCTAAGCAAGTTATGACAGCAGCGTATACTGGTCTGGGTTTTACCTGCGGTGGCCCTGGCTTCTGGTGCACAAATTGGGTTACTCCGCTAGAAATGACCGCAGAACAAGCTGACCAGTTGGTTTTGGATGCATGTCGAATACGATTTATGGGCCATGGAACTTGAACGGTGTAACCCCGTATCGTGACATAAGGGGGTATTTCCATACAAATCGGCTCTAGCCGGCTGATTTTGCCCTCAGATTAATTCGTAGAACTATGCCCATGTTACTTTCGGGCCTTTTCCCCGATATACTATACGATGATGCAAACATTACCCAATGACGATGCCCTTGTAGAAAATGCCCGGCATGATCCAGATGCTTTTGCCGCTCTTTACCGGCGTTATTTATCACCGGTCTATCGCTATTTGCTCATCCGTCTGGGAAATCCACAAGAGGCTGAGGATATCACCTCCAGGGTGTTCACTGAAGCGCTGGAAGGCCTTGTCCATCAGCGCTATCGTGAAAATGGAAAATTTGCCGCCTGGTTATTCACCATTGCAAGGCGCAGGCTGATTGATTTGTATCGTCAGCGTCCCGCTGTTTCACTTGAAGAAGCTGCTCTTTTTGATCCTGATCCATTCGATCAGATTCAATTTTCTGATAACAAAACTCGTCTAAAAGAATTACTTTCACGATTAGATGAAGATAAACAAGAGCTGATGCGCCTGCGCTTTGCCGGTGGACTAAGTTTCGCGGAAATAGCTGCACTAGATGGTAAGAGCGAAGCTGCGGTCAAAATGATGGTCCACCGCACGATCCACTGGCTGCGTGAGAATTGGGAGGCTAAAAATGTCTGACATGGATTGGACACTTCCACCGGAACTGGACACTGCAATTACCGAGTATTATGCCACTCTCGAACCATCGTCCTCTTTTGCAGCCCGCCTGCAACAAGAATTGCGCCAGCGCCAGGATGTATTGCTTCAACACAAAACCAAACCTCGATTTCATTTTTCGTGGAATGATAGGAGAGAAATCATGAAAGTTTTGCGCGCTCGACCCATCCTTGCGCTGATCGTGGTGCTTATTGCCTTGTCCTTGCTAACTGGAATGGCTTATGCGCTTGGCAGGTTGGCCGGATTTATCCCCGGCTTTGGTTTTACTTCGGATATCCAATCGGTTTACCTGCTGTCAGAACCGGTAGAAGTTATCAGCGGGGATGTAACACTGAGAGTAGACCAGGCGGTAAGTGATGAGAGTAAGTTATGGGTAAACCTGACAGTATTGGGACTGTCTGGTGAACAGGATTTTTCTCAGGCTTTTGTTTTCCTGCCAAATGACGAAAAAATATCCTTCCAAATGAGCAGCGGCATGACTGTTGATTCTGATGGTGCAAACTTGACGTACATCTTTCCACCGTTGCCTACCTCTACAAGTGATTTGATTTTATATATTGAAAACCTGGGTGGCCAGAATTTTAGCGTGCCTATGCAATTGCGCCTGGCAAAACCAGGTGAAATCCTTCCATCTGAGCCGGAACAGTCAGAGCAATTGAGAAGCGAAACCCATGATGGGGTTACCCTGGTTCTGGACCATATCGCCCCGGCCAGCGACAAAACTGTATTTCAAGTTTCTCTGCATTTCGATAAACCAGGCATGTCACTCAACAACGATTGGAATGTTGTCCTGACAGATCAAAATGGCGCAATATACCCGGCCATCGACATCACTCCCGATACGATGGATGGAAATGCCAAGATATTCCAAACCTCACCCTTCTCCGGTAATGAGAAACTAACGGTTTCATTGAACGTTTTTCCCAACGCGAAGGAATTGCCTGTGTCAATTGACTTCTCGATGGATGACGCCAATGGTTTTCTGTTCGACCCCGGGCCAGATCCGGCGGTCGGACAAATCTGGACACTGGACGATGTGATCCAAATTGGTGGTTTCACGCTGCGGGCTGCTAGGGTGAGTCTCGTATCAACCACAGAGCTGCTCTTTGAGTTTGAGCCAGCCGAAAACCTGACGGGTGTCATGTTGTACACTCCAGATCCCTTGCTGCGCGGCGCTGCCGGTGGTATCCCACAGGCAAACGGGGAGATCTCGGCTGGAATGACTTTTGAGCAAATCCCATCACAACCGTTTGAAGTGCGGGTGACGCGTGCCTACTATACGGCTCACGGTTCTTGGGAGATCCAATGGCAGCCCTCACCTGCGCCCCAGGGGGCAGCAGTGCAACCTACTGTAACATCTGCCCCAACCCAACCACCCTATGCCACCCCAACCTTTGCTTCAACGAATCCGGTTTTTCTCGAAGTCCAGAGGTTGGCCCAGCAGTTCGATGCACCTTTCCAGGAAGGCCCGGCATGGATTCATGTGGTGACGGAGAGAACATCGAATCCTCGTTCTGGTCAAACGTATCCCCTGCCCTATTTAATCAGCGAACAGTGGATCGAGACGGATGCCAACGGTTATGTTATCCGCAGCGTTTGGATGGATAAGGATGCAAATGGAAATATGATCCAGCTGGCAGCAACGGTCGGCGATTATTCGGTCAACTTCACTACTGGTGATGCGGGTTTCAATAATGGTCAGCCTTACCGTTTTTCTGCAGACATGCTTACGCGTGACCTGGCGCTGGCAGAGCAGTACGGCGTCTCCGTCACACGCGAGGAAATTACCTGTGATAATGGACAACCCTGCATTGTCATCACATCGGTAGAATCCTTCTCTCAGTCCGTACAGAACCCCGGTGAAACACAAGCATTTGCCGGATCTGGAAGAAAAGTATGGATCAGCTTGACAACCGGCCAGCAAATCCAATTCCAGGTATTCTGGCGGTTGGAAGATGGAACGGACAGGGTAGAATCCACCGACCGCTATTTACTTGTGGAGAAAGTCTCTTTACCACCACAAGAAATCTTGGATATCTTGGCCAAAGTGATCGTGCCATGAATCAAGATATTGCACGAACAAGGAGAATTTCCATAATGCCCAAACTGTTGTCCAGGGTGTTCATTTCGCTAGTCCTATTTACGATGCTGACCGGTTGTACCGCAGTGCCGGTGGTTTCACCAAGTGTAACGCCTGGTCAGAGTACATCCCCAGATGCTGCAACTTTTCCTCTCTCTGAATCCGAAGCAACGATCCCAGCTAAAACGCCAGATGTTCAATCGCAACTCCAACGATTGCGGATTACCAACCAAAGCGCCCTTACCCTGCATGATCTGGTCGTGAGATTCCCTGACGAGCGAATCGAGTTTGGGGACGTTCCCGGTGGGACAACTACGGAATATCGGGATGTATCGCAAGGTGTCTACCGCTATGCCGCCTACGACGTTGAAGTGAACGGGCAGAAATACCAGCAGCCGGTAGTCGATTGGATAGGCGAAACTCCGATGCAGGGAGAAGCTTTTACCTATCTTATCGAAGCGGACCCTTCACAGTGGCAAACACAGGGGCAGGTGATCCAGTTAGTCCAGATGAGTACAGATCAACCAGAGGAAGTTTTCCTCCCAGTGTTAAGCCCCACTTTGCACATTGGCAAAGGCAGCCCAACTTCACTGGCCGTTTCACCTGATGGACAATGGGTGGCCGTCAGTACGCAGTTCGGCGTTTACCTGTATCATGCCAGCACATTTGCGGAATCCTGGTTCGCTCCCTTGCCGGAAAAGGCTGGGCTTGTAATTTTCGATCCCCAAAGTGAACGCCTGGGTGTCGTATCAGACAGTGCCATTGTCATTCTGGATGTGGGTAATGGTGGAGTGTTGGCCAGTTTGGAAGGCGCGGGCGGTTCATTTGCCTGGTCGCCGGATGGCCTGCGGCTGGTCAGCGGCAGCGGTTGCGAACAGGTGACCGTTTGGGATACAAATAATAGCGCCTCACTGAAAGAACTCAGCGGCGGCAAGTGTTCCGAAGGCTACAGCGGTATAAAAGTCGCCTGGGCAGCGGATGGGCGCATTTATGGGGTTTCGATGGGAACGAAAATTTTGGCCTGGGAGGGTGATACCTACGCACCGATTGAAGATTTTTCAGCCGAAGGCGCCAAAGATACCTGGATCAGTGCCATCTTCACGGCCCCAGCGGGCAATCTTCTGGCACAGTATGACGGTATGGGTTCCCCGATCGTTGCCATCGTCGATACGAAACAAGATCGCCAGATTCATTTGCTTGACCAACAGGTCAATGGACCAATTACCACACTGGCCTGGGCGCCGGATGGACAGCATCTGGCAGTAGCATACGGGATGGGCACCGGTCTCATCCTGATATGGAATGCCCAGACCAGCCAGGTGGAGCAGAAGATCGAAGGATATTACACCACCCCCGGGTTGGGGTGGTCGCCGGATGGGAAGATCCTTTTCGGGCCGCAAACTCCGGATGGTCAGATCAATGCCGTTTCGGTGAGTACTGGAGGTATACTGCATAGTTTAGGCTGGCACGCCTCGGCTGGTACCTTCCTAACCTGGACGCAGGACGGGCTGGCTTCCACGAACGGTACGACCATCACGTGGTGGAACCCGGCCAACGGAGATTCTGTGCGCCAGGATACAGTCGGTTCCCCTCAGCAATGGGTGATCTCCTGGCCACCTACTGGTCCAGAAACCTATTTATTTAACAGCCCTGATCAAACCCATCTGGTGGGAACCTTAAGTTTAAAACAACCTCTCATCGGCGATAACAGCCAGTATCCATTTCCCACGGCATGGTCTTTTGATGGCAGCCGCCTGGCTGATCCCACCCATGTGTGGGACACAGGAACGGGCAAACTCCTGGCTCAATTACAAGACCCGGCTCAGCAGCACACCCCAGATCAGGTCGCCTGGTCTCCCGATGGCAAACTACTCGCCTCGGCCGATTCGCTCAATATGCAGCCTCCGGTTATCTGGGACTCCCAGACTGGTCAGGTGCTGTTTACCTTGCAGGTAGAAACCGGGGGCCTCAAGCCGTTGTGGCTTGGACTGGCGTGGTCTCCGGATGGCAAAAAACTGGCTGCAGTGGGCTCACTGATGCATCCAACCAGTGGAGCGGACGATGGTATGATCCTGGTCTGGGACGCAGAGACCGGCCAACAGGAGCAGCTGCTGACGGCGGGAATGAACGGTTACCGGCTGTGGGCGGTTGCTTGGTCGCCCGACAGCCGGTTTCTGGCCTGTGGTACGACAGACAGCGAACTTTTTGTTTGGAATATGGTTAACGACACACCCCTGGCTAGGTTGTTAGGCCATCGGGATATCATCGACCGGCTGGCCTGGTACCCCGATGGAAATCGTTTGGCTTCAGTCGCCCGCGATGGTACGGTTCAGATATGGGATGTCTCGCTTTTTGCTTCGACACACTGACCCATATCCAGGGAATTAAAATATATGAATAAACCCAAACGCCGGTTCCTTCTTTATATCCTTGTTGGCCTCATTTTTGGCATCATAGATTGGTTCTACCTGAACTGGTTGGCACACATTTCGTGGGACAGCCTGGGAGAATCCATCCTGGTTGTACCTGTTATTATTGCCATGAATTACGGCATCTGGCTGGTTCCCATCATCCCAGTTGTCATTTATGAAGCCAGACGCGCACAAAGAATACGTAACCCTATGCTCGCTGGCATGCTGACCTGGTCATGTGCCATTTTTAGCTATTATTTCTATTATGCTGCCCTTCTTTCCTTGGGGAAATTGGTTCACTTCGAACACTTCAATATCTTCAGCGATAAGGATGAAACATTCTGGTATTACTATTGGCAAATGTTCAAAGGAATCATCCTCGGCCAGTTCTTTGAGTGGATCATAATCGCTGTAATTGGCGGCGGTGTAATTGGCGCGTTAATTTACACCATTTCACGTAGGCTGACTTCCAGTCGAATCTCTATAGAAACCTGAAAGGCGTTGTTAAGCCCTTTTTCGATTAATCCTGCTCATTTCCACTTCTCCAGCCCTGTATACCTGCCTGAACACCACATTTCCGGCCTTCATCTCAGGCGCAGTTTCCCACACGCCGAGAATCTTACGCTTCCCTTCCAACCAGCCCACCTGAACCACCAAGTCCACCGCCTGGGCAAAGATTTCCTTGGCGGCCTCCATGCGCACCTGGGCATCGGCAAACATGATCACTGACATACGATGAACGGCAGCCTCCGCCCCCTCGGCATGGAAGGTACACAGCCCCGGGTGGTCGGACATCTGGGCGCGGAACAAAGAAAGGGCTGCTTGGCCGGTGCGTACTTCACCCACGATCAGCCAATCCGGGGCCATGCGCATGGCGTCATCTACGCCGTCCTGCACGCGGTATGGCGGGATGGTCGAGCCAGGCGGAGCAGGGCGCGCTTCGAGAGTGACCACGTTGGGGTGTTGCAGCCAGATTTCTTCGGGATCTTCGATCTTCACCACGCGTGCTTGCTGTGGGATACCGTTTGCCAGAGCGGATAACAATGTGGTCTTGCCGGTGGCCGTGCCGCCCACCACCAGCATGCGCAGCTTGCTCGATACCGCTTCCACCAACCCTTCGACCACGCCTTGCGGGGCCACCTGCCAGGCCACCAGCCGGTCGGGCTGGACCGGCTTTGGCTCGAACAAGCGCACATTGATCGCCGGGTAGCCGCCCCCAGGCGCCAAGACCGGGTGGATGATCTTGATGCGTGCTCCGGACAGTCCATCCTTGGCGCGCGGCAGTTTGGCATCCACGGTTGGCGTGGCTTCGGAGAGCGCCCGGCCCATCGGGGCCAGCAGCGCTTCCACCGAACGCCAGACTTCATCGAGCGGTGGATGCTGGTCGAGTTTCTCGAATCCACGCGCTCCTTTTTTCATCAGCCAGAGCGTGCCGTCCGGATTCAAGGCAATTTCCGAGAGATCGTTGCGCGCCGGCGGGAGCAGCTCGTTGAGAAAGCCAAGCCCGCCGGTGCGTGCCACCAATTGCTGCACCAGGGCCGCGTTCAAAGCGGGTGGCACGACCAAGCCTAGGCGAGTGGCTGCCATTGAGATGGCGCTGGATGCCTGCGCTGTCAGTTTGGCCCGGTCTCGGATCGTTGCCAGCGGCAGACCCTGCAAGCTTTGCAAGGCCTGTTCGACCAGCGTCTCCTGTTGTTCCTGAGTAATCGATTGCGCTAAATCGGCCCACGACATGGTTACACCTTCACTTTAATGCCCAGCACTTTGATCTCACGCCCTTTGCTTGGCGGACGGCTGACGCCGGGCGCAGCGTGTACGCCATTGGTTGAGAACAGGGCGTTGGCCAGGGGCTGGATGCCGCGGGTGAAGGTTTCCGTTGCCATCAGTGGGATGCGCTTGCGGTCTTGCAGTTCGCCGACCTGCGGGTCATCGGTGATCTGGGCCACAATCGGCGGAAATGGTTGGCCCAGCAACCCGGAAGCAGCCTTATGCCATTCTTCCGAACTCATCCGGCTGGAGGTGATGCGGTTGAGCACCACGAAAACTCCGTTGGCGGCGATGCGGTGTTCACCGGCCAGGCGCTCAACCACGGTGCGGTAGGCATGCACTGTGCGCATGACGCCCTCCAGCGATGGCCGCGCCACCAGCACCAGGGTGTTGGCCGCTGAGATCGCACTGGCAGCCAGGGCGGTGGGCGGCGCGTCAAGCACAATCACCGCATAGCCTGCATAGGCCGCGGTCAGGATCAGCTTCTGCACAGAGTTGGGGGCATCTTGCGGGGTGTTGATCGCCATGGCCTCCGACAGCACATCCGGGAAACCGGCCAGCACGTCGAGCGTGTCCAGCTTCTGCAGCGCCATCTTCAGGCCATCCTGATTGGGGGTTGAGCGCCAGGAGACGATGTTCGGCTCCGGTTTGAGACCCAGGATCAACGGCAGATCATCTGGCGCGCCCAGGCCGATCAACAGCGTGGGCAGGCCGCGCCGGGCGGCCTCGTAGGCCAGGTTGGTCGAGACGGTGGTTTTACCCACCCCGCCGGACTGGTTCCACACGGCAATGATGCGCATGCCCACCGGCGAGAAACCTTCGCTGCGCGGTTTCCACAGCGCTTCCATGCCAGGCTTGCTACTTTGGCGCAGCGCCTGCACATCGCCGAACAGTTTTCCGCTCAACTCGGCCAGGTTAACATCGTTGCGGTACAGGCCTTTGACCGATGGCGTTTTGCTGATATTATCGGCGATTTCCGGTTTGGCTTCCTGCGGCAGGATCACGTACGCTGCGCCGTTGTACCGGGTGAGCATTTCGATCATCTCCTTGGGACCCGGATAAATCGTGGCGTCCAGCAGCAGGGCTTCGGGCGCCGAAGCGATCTTGAAGGCCAAGTCTTGCGGATCGGTGGCAAAAGACGTCACGCGGGCGCGGGCGTCGGCGGCCAGGGCGGTGTACCAGGCGTTGACGCGCGGCATTGGCCCGGCGAGCAGGATGGTGACGGCTTCAGCCGCTTGTTGGAGAGAAGCAGGGTTATTGGTTGGCCACATAGAAAATACTCATGGAATGGGAGCGGCAACGGTTGGGGTGGTAGAAGGCGCACAAATCCCGCCCGGGCAGGGAGTAGCTGTGGGCGTCGGGCCAGGGGTAATCACCAGATTGGGTATAAATATGCCCGAAGTGATGAACGACTGGGGTTGATCCGGCTCCAGGAACAGGCTCAACTGCACGTTAGCGACCAGGTCGAGCGCCGGCAACAGGTCGGTCAGGCTGACCAGGCGGCTTTCGGAGTTGACGCCGAAGGTGGAGAAATCGTAGCCGATGGTGATGGCATCAACAGGGACGGCCAGCACCACTGTGCCTTCGGTTTCACGCGGACTTTGCGAGGATGCACTGCCGCCTCCGGCAAACGGATCGCCGGAAGAGGATGCCGATGGCGCCGATTGGCCTCCCTGGGAAGCCTTGAACTCTGGTGAGATATACAGCACGCGCAAACCATTAGCTACCGTCTTGGCAAAAGGCCCATCCTGGCTGTCCATGACCGCAGTCACGCCAACCGTATCGCCAGGACGGATCAGGCCGGCCAGCCCGGCCGCATCGGTCACGTGGATGGCCACGGCGCGTTCGTCTGGAGCCAGGATGATGACCTCACCGCCCAGGTGCGAGGGGTTGATCACATCGCCTGCGCCGCGAAAGACGCGCAGCGTCTGGCCGACCAATTGGGCCGGATCACTGATGGCGCCTTGTGGGGCCTGACTCTGGGGAACCTGGCTGACCGTAAAATCGGTAGCAACCAGGGTATGGCCTTCGGGTAAATCCATCGCCGCCACAACAACCGGGGTGGTTGCTTCGGGGCGCATGAACAGCAGGGCCAACAGGAATACGGGGATAGCAATTACGATTGGAAGCAGTTTCTTCATGGTTCTCCTTATCGGGTTTCAAATTGGGTTGGAACGGCCGGGCCGTTCGTCATTTCTGAGCTTTGGTGCATGGCGATCACTGTGGCTGCTTCGGCCAGGGTGAGATGGCGCCATGAAAGCAAACGTTGTTGTGGATCGAGCACCAGCACGACCACCGGACGGTTGGTTTCGTCCGGGCAGGGCTGGAGCGCAGGGGAGAGTAGATCGGGGGGCTGGTTCATGTCAATTCCTTGGGGTAGGCGTTGGAAATGGGATGGCGGTAGGCATCTCACCCCACCATCCGGGGGTCAGCGTGGGCTGGCTGGCATCGGGCGTGAGCTGCGGCGGCTGCCAGGGTGAAGGCGTTGCGGTCGTTTCATCCCGGCGCGCCTGGTGGGCGGCGGTGAAGACCAGCGCCACAACCAGCAGTAAAAAGGACAGGAATACAAAAGGAGCATTGCGTTTCATGCGATAATCTTTCCTAATTTCTGCACGATTTCATCGTCGGTTGGCTCGGGCACGTTGACCATCAAGGGCCGAAACAGGAACGGGCGCTGCAGTTCGCGGCTGGTGGTGTAGGGCAGGCGGCCGATGATCATACCGATCGGCAGGTCAGAGAGAAAACGCCGCCAGGGTTCATCGTGGAAGCCCTTTTCCGAGCGCGCCAGGCCGGATAACGCCAGGTCTTTATCCTTCGGGTTCTTCAGGAAGCCGATCATCAGGTTGATGCACGAAGACACGATGTCGTCCGGGATCAGGTGGGGAGCCTGGGTGATGATGTACAGGCGGGCCAGGTACTTGCGGGCGTCGCGGAACATATCGCTAAAACGCTGAGAGGCCGACACACCGCCAGAGTCATCTTCTCCGCCACCGCCGCTATCTTTAGTGAAGATCTTATTGGCTTCCTCGAAGAAGATTTGCAGCAGCGGCTCGCCGGTTTTGACCTCATGCACGCGCCGCGCCACCATATCGGTGTACAGGTGCCAGCCGATCCAGCCCAGCAGAAATGCCTTGCCGAAATCATCCAGGAACATGCCGCCTTCGACAATGGCCACCCCCCAGGGTTTGCCCAGGTCTTCGATGGCCAATGTTCCCGGCCCGGCGGCAAACTGCGCCGCGGCCGCACCTTGCACCAGCGGGTTCAAGCGGAAGATGATGCCTTCCAGCACGCCCGAAAGCATGGTGTCTCGCGCCGGCACGGCGCTCAACTTGCTGGCAATTTCCTTGTATAGGTCAGCCAGGCCGACCCGACTGGAACGGAGTACGGCCAATTGCTGACGGTGGTTGGGAGATAGATCGGAAATAGCCTTGCCCACCGGTTCGCCAATGAGAACACCTTCGTCCGGCTGGACGCGTCCCCACTGCAGGTCGCTGCGCACGTCAGGATCATCCACCAGCACGCCGGCGCGCACGTAGACCTTGCGCAGCGCTTCGAGCAGCTCCTGCTTTTGGCGCTTGACACCCAGCTTGGCAACGCTTCCGAAGATATCCGCAAAGGCGCGCCACTGCGTTTCGGGATCAATGTTGCGCCCGATCTGCAACGGGTTCCAGCGCAGCGGGCGGGCGGCGTTGGGCCAGAGTTGCAAGATGTCCACGTGCCCTTCCAGGCCAGGGGCATTGAGCAGCTGCCGCCAGCCGGCGCCAAAGTCTAGCACCACCGTACGCAAATGCCAGCGCAGGGTTGTTTCATAGGCCCAACGGACGGCAGCCACCGACTTGCCAAAACCGGTGTCGCCGGCGAACATGGTGTGCATCAGGCGGGATTCGTCCAGGCGCACCGGAGCCGTAGTCAGGTCGGCGGTCTCGGGCGAGAACTGGTGCCCCAGGATCACGTCACCCGGTAGACTGGGATAAAAGCCCATACCCTTGGGGATCGGCGGCATTGCCGTAACGGTGGTTCCTTCGGGGAAGAAGGCCGGGGATGTATAAGCTGCCAGGTGCTTGGCAGCAAACAGGGTGGTGAAGCGTTCGCCCAGGCGGTTGTGCAGCAGATCGTTGGGGTTGGGCAGGTCGCAAGGCAAAAATGCGAAGGCGTATTGGCGCAGCAGTGCTTCTTCCCCCGGGTTCTCCGGGCGCACGGTCAGCACCGGCGTAGGTACGTTTGGGCCGTGGAAGGCCTGCGGCACCAGCGCTTCGGCGGCCAGCGCCCCGCTGTTCGAGGCTGTGAAGATGCGGGCATCGGTCATGAAGCCGCCTTCCTGGGCAGCCATATTGACCACGCCCTGCACCTGGCGCAGCACTTCGGTCAGGCGTTCGGCCACATCGTCTTCAAGCTGCCAGGAACGGTTGAGCGAGACGCCGGGAACCAGGCCGGTGGACATTCCGCCGGAGAAAGCCTGCGCTCCCGACCGGCCAATGGACTGACCGATGGCATCCCCTTCGGCATGCGACCGCCCGAAGTTCTCGCTGCGGCTGTCGGCTTTGCCCCAGCTGTCGGCTGTGCCGCGGGTATCAGCCCATGAGCTGCTCACAGAGTGCGATTGCATCGTGCCGTCGGCGCTGCCCACGCTGTCTGCGCTGCCGGTCGAATCGGCGCTGCCAACCGTATCGGCATGCCCAACTGTGTCCGCCCCGCCCACCGAGCTGGCGCTGCCCCAGGTATCCGCGCTGCCGCTTGACCATGACGATGAGTTCGTATCGCTGCTGCCGGTGGTGTCGGTAGATCCGGTTCCGGTGCTCGTGCCAGTTGTGGTCGATTCTGAAGTTCCGCTGCTGGTGGATGATCCGGTGGAAGTGGACGAGCTTGTTCCCGTGCTGTCGGACGAGCCGGTGGAAGTGGATGCACTCGTCCCGGTGCTGTCGCTGGTACTGGACGATGAACCGGCGGTGGATGATGTCGAGTCGCTCCCGCCCACCCCGGCGCTGACGCTGGCTGATGCTACTCCTGGAACGCCACCGCTGACGGACGCACCCGCGTTCCAGCTATCCGAGTGCCCGGATGTATCCGAACTGCTCGTGCCGGAGCTGCTCGAACTACCGGTGGATGTGCCGGTGGTGTCAGTAGTGGATGATGATGACCCGCTGGATGTACCGCTGGTATCTGTTGTGGAGGATGACGATCCGGCGGACGTGCCGCTGGTACTCGATTCTGAGCTGCCCGACGAAGCACTGTCACTGTGAGCAGAACTGTCGGTGTGCGAGGAACTCCCGCCTGAAGATGAACTGTCCGTATGCGAGTGGCTGGAAGTCTGCGACCAGGTATCTGAGTGGCTCTGGCTGTCGGTGTGAGCTTGGCTGTCCGTGTGCCCTTGGCTGTCCGTATGCCCCTGGCTGTCGGTGTGTGAAGTGCCGACTGAATGCGTCTCGGAGCCGCCCACGGTGTGCGCCTGGCTTTCGGTGTGGCTGTAGCTGTCGGTATGCCCCTGGCCCCAGCCGTGCGATTGGCCGTCTGAAGTCGAATGCGCCTGGCTGCTGGCTGCGGCATGCCCGCCGCTGACCGCATTGGAGAGCGCCGCCATCAACGGGATGCCCAGGCTGAAGCCGACACTCATCGCTCCTTTGCGGCGAGAGGCGATATTCGATGTGATTTCAGCCACCTGCACCAGCGTGTCGGTCAGGAACTTACGCCCGATATGCCGGGCGGTGACCTGGAAGACAAAATCTTCCCGCAGCTTGGCCAGGCCGCGGTAGAGCAGCTCGTTCTGCTCGCTGGACAGATCGTCGCCGGTTTCGTCCGGCAGCTTACCGTCCACGCCCAGGCCGCGGGCGCTCTCACGCGGGTCGGGATAGCCCAGGATCGCCAATACGTTCTGGCTGCGCCGGGTGACAAAATCAATGTACCAGCGCACCCAGCGCAAATCCGGCGGGCGGGTGCGCGATTGGGTAAAGTTGGCCAGCACCGCCAGAACCGCCGAGATGTGCTCGTTCACCTTGCGAGCGGCTTCTTCTTGCGTTTCGCCATCTACGGCAGCGCCGTAGAACTGCACCACGCCGATATGTTCGGGGGTGAAGATGCCGCTGGCGGTGTAGATAAAATTGACCCCGGCGTTGTACAAGCCGCGCACAGCTCCCCACTGCTTGCCAAGCAGGTTGTAATCCTCGGCCGAGTCCACCGGCAGGGCTGCCAGCTCGCGCAATGCCACGCAGCGATAATGCTCTCCCTGCTCCGTGCCCAACTTGTACCAGGCATATTGCAGCACATCGTTCTCGATCTGCAGGCCGTTATCCAGGATTTCCATGCGCTATGCCCCCTTGCCGCGCGAACGGATGGTGTGGATCATCTCGGCCGGTTTGCCAGGCGCAGGCGGGTGCGCCCACAAGGTTTGTGCCAACAAGGCAAGGAAGCCAAGCGGGATTATGAACATCGCAAAGGCGAAGATGGCCGACAGGTATACCTGCCCCTGCATCAGCAGGGAGGATGCCGTTGAGCGTGGTGCAAGGTCTTGATAGATGGTAAATGCCAGGCCGGCCAACCCATACAGGGCCACGCCGCGCACCGTGTTCCAGCGCGCCGCTGCGGCGTTGAACTGCTCCAGGCGCGTTGCCAGCAGGCCGGCTGTAGCCATGACCAGCATCAACAGCGGTACTGGGGATGGCGCCACCGCGGATGCCAGGATCGCCAAGCCGCTGGAAACCAGCGTCCAGGAGCGCTGCTCGTCCGGGGCGGTGTAGCTCAGCCAGGCCAACGGGGCAATCAGCAGCGCCAGCAGGATATGATCTACCAGCAGCCAGATCAGGGCGAGAAAGCCGTTCAGAAGATAGTACAGATACACCATATCAGTGTGTAATCGTAGACTCGTACAGCGCCACGTGGACGGTGAAGACTTTGACCGCTGTCTGGCCGTCATCTTGCGTGGCGGTGACGGTCACTTCGTAATCGCCTGGGTCGAGCGGCTCAAAGTGAAAGGATGTGACGGCCGTGGCGGTATTCAGCCCGGTGGTGGTGAGCACTGGCGTAATCGGGTATGTGCCTTTCACATGCGCACCGGGGTATTTGCGCGCCAGTTCGCCGTTGATCCAGCTCACGCTGGCGCTGCTCAGGCGGATGCTTACCGAGACAGCCGAGATCGTTCCGGTGCGGCAGTCGTGCTCGCCGGCCGTGACGGTGATTCCGTTGATTGTGATGCCGCGCCGGTCTGGGTCCTGGCCCAAGACCAGGGGATATTCGGGCGTAGGCTGCAGGGCGGCATTGGTGATCGTCGGGCCAGACTCGGGGCAGGGTGTCGGGCCGCCTGACAGGCAGCAAGACTCAGGAATGACGCGATCTTCGCGCCGGCAGGAAGGGTAAGCGCTGCATTTCCCTACATCCCAATATCCGTCGCTGACGATGTAGCAACCATATCCAGGCGGCGTGGACGCGCACTCCGTGATGGCGCAGTCATCGCTGTTGGTGCAGCGCATGCCCCAGGCATCCGGAATCCAATCCTGCACACAGCCATACGCACCGCGCGAGCAGCCCACCACCACGCCCAGACCGTGGGTTGGACCGCAGGTCTGCGAACAGTCGCCGTTGCACCACTTGTCTTTCACGCCGCAGTCAGCCAGGACGCAGTAGGCTGTAGGGAATAAGCTGATCCCTACGGCTAGCAGGATTCCCATGGCGAGGATCTTCCACCAGGATTGGCGGACGTAGGCCAGGTTCGACGGGGATAATTTGAACGGAGGCAAACGAAGTTTCATGAGGATACTCTCCTAAGGTTGGGATGATTCCGGCAGGGAAACGTCAATACTGGCACCGGGTACCAGTTCTTCAGTGGCGAATTCCTGGAAGACCCAGCCGGCTAGTAGCCAGTTGGGAGAGAATTCATCTGCCAGGCGCAGCACGAAGGTCTTGGTTTGGTTGGGGAACAACTGCTCGACTATCGTCCCGACCGGGCAAATTTCGGGCGGGTAGAACGAAACAGATGGGCACTTTTTCCAATCCAGCCCCTGGCGGGTGGTCATGCCATAGGCCAGCAGGCGAAAGATACGCCCACGCGGCAGGCGCGCCTGGGTGTCAGCCAGGGCAGTTTCTCGGTCGGATCTGGTAGTGGTAACAGTTTCTTCAGTTTCGAAGGAATATTTCTCGGAAAAGTAAGCGTAACGGCCGCCTGGCAGAGTCAGACCGACCAACACCGGCGCGACCAAAACGCGCTGGCTGCTCATCAGGGAATAGGCATAGAGTACGTCGGCTTGGTAGGTCTCCCCGCTGCCCAGTGTGATCTCAGCCTGGCCAAATTCGCCGCTGGATACCAGGTACAGGAGCAACTGGTTGCCGGCCTCGAATTCGGTGTATGGGTTGGATTTGAGGAACAGCGCCATGTTCTGGCGGATGGCGTCAGTGGTAGCCTGGTCAACGTCCGGTACAACCAGGCCGGTGATGGATGGTTCAACCGTGGGTAAAGGGGGTATTGGGGTGGGTTGTTCCTGGCAGGCAACCAACAAAACCAGGGCGATCAGGATGAAAAGGGCAAGCTTTCGGCGCACAGCACACTCCTTGAGCAGGAAATAAAAAGCGCACCACCCAGGTGGATGGTGCGCGGCAAGATGCAATGTGCGCTGCGATTGCGGCTAACGCTTAAACAAAAGCGCGCCCGCCCGATGGGGGTGCGCAAAATCTGATGAGATTATATACCCGAAAGTGTAACCTGGTCAAGAACAAAACAGGAAAGCCGAAAAAGTTTGGTATGATAAATGCTTGTGTAGTATCGCTTGGTTGAACAAGAGAGGGCAATTTTCATGAAACGGGATATTGCATTTAGGAAAATACAAACCCTATGCCAAAGATTTGATGATGCTATTTCGGGATCATCTGAGTATGTTGTGTTTCCAATCCAAGTGTGGTTGATCGGTAGTGTGTTAACAGACAAGCCGGAACCTGATGACATTGATCTGGTGGCCGAATTCGATAGTCAAGCGTTACATAGGACTTTTCAGCAACAGGCCCAAGAAGAAGGGTATTTGGATATTTATGCAAGTACGCAGATCTATGCGCGTGCAATCAGGGCTTTTTATGCAGATATGAAAATGGTTCATGTCAACGATTTTATGGGAGTCAAGAATATTGCCGTCTGGTTAAAGAGTCATTCGATGCCTGATGATACCCCTCGTCGTTTGATATGGCAGCCGGGAATAGACTGGAGATGCATTTTACAAGATATTCATACTCATCCACTACAACATAATCCTTCTGCAGAATCTACCAGGAAAAAAGAGAATCTCGAAAAGGGTGGACTTAAACGCGTCGAACCAGTTATGCGGCTAATCCGAAAAAAGCTGGATGTGCGTAAATGTAGAAACCAAGATGCAGTATATGAGCCTTTGTTATCGCGTGTCGGTTTCTTAGTGGCGCTAACAAGTGATTATTGCCCAAGTTCGTTGCGTTCTTACATCGCGGATGATAAGGGTAGCCATAGAAACGACTGGGTTGACGTCGGCCGAGTTGGTTGGGTTTGGAGTAAATCAGGGGATGGCATCAGCAAGATCATTGGGCTTGAGATAGTGATGTTTAATGGTTTTGGAGAAGATCCGGCTGCGGTACAATGGATTCAGGAACGAGTGGAATTCGTTTTTAAACAGGCGAAAGTCGATCCATTGCCTGTATTAGAAATATCATCGGTTCGTATGAGATCATAATAGGCCTTCCTCCCCTTACCCCCAGGCCTATATGCCCACCCTGGCTTTACTTTCCCCCAGGCGCCTGCTTCTCCTTGAGCAGGCGTTTTGCATCCGCATAAGGATGCCTAATCCAAACCGGGTAAGTGCTCCAGCCGGTTTTTGCCAGGCGTTCGCGGACAGGAACAGCTCTCCGGGCGTTGATATTCCCACCTTTCAACCACTGCCAGCACAACCAGTTCGCCAACGCCGGTTTTTCGTGCAATATCTGGAAATCCACGTTCTTGAGATCAATGTCCTCGCGCAGATGCTGGAACAAAGCCGTGTCCAGTAAAATCTGGAGTTCTTTCGCCTCTGGAATGCTGCTGTACTGGTATCCTTGCTGATAAACCCAAAACCGGATGTAGGGCATAATGTTCCCGGCGCAGATTTGCAGCGGTTCCGTATGCTTGGGTACGTTCAATCCTGACAGGATTTCGGCGACCAGGTTGCATGCTTCCTGAACGTATTGGCGCCCCTGAAAGCGCTCACTCTGGAAGAATTCAACCGGTAACACCCGGTAGCAAAACTCACCGGTCTCTGGGCGCAGCCCGCCCAGCACCATTCCGCCCACCGGCAAAAACCAGCCTGCTTCACCGATTTGGATCATACTTTTCCCAAGAAAGTTGGATGAGGAGGATTTTCCGCCTCAGGCATCGTCATCCTTTCTCCGCCTGGGCAGATGTGCCTGGGGTTAAGGGGTGACAAGCCTATCTGCGCGACCTGGCGCCTCCTTCATCTGGTTCTTTGCTGATGCAAAATAGAGCTGCCCGGCTTCGGCCCAATAACAGGCGCGGGCGCTGGCGTGCAGCACATCTGCCAGGTCAAATGGGACGGTCACATGCTGGTGGGCCTGGGACAAAACGTAGGAGTAGCCGGTCAGCCGGGCATCGGCCAACACCGAAGCATGGATTGAGTCAACAAGCCGAGGGTGCTCTGCCAGCCAGGCCGGGATTTCGACGCGAGCAATCTCCTGCTCGTTGACGCGCAGGAAGAAGAAGTATATGCCGGCATTGTGATCCTGAAAAACCTTGTTGCGTGGGCTTCCGTGCAGAAACAAAGCAGAGCGTTTCCCCGGTTGCAGCAATCGCCGCATCAAGACGCTGTCAGTGATATCGTGACCATCCTGAATCCCCTGATCAACAGTTTCCGCTTCTGCCAGGTTGACAAGGCGCGCCAGCAGCCGGGACTGCGGGCCTGAGATCACACCGGCAACCAATCCGGGGCGCAGCGCCAGGAGTAGTTCAAGATACTCGTTCAACCGCCGGTGTGCCGATTGACCGCCTACGCTCAGCCAGGGCAGCAGGCCGTTATCCAGCAAAACCATCTCGCCCGGATAAATCTGGGCAGCCGCGCAGGCCATGCGCATCTCCAGCAATGTGCGCCAGGCATTGGTCAGAGTGATAAGCTCATCCCGGTTTTCGAGCAGCTCCAGCGCCTGGCTGCCGCCCTGGGCGATCTCCGTGCCAATGTCCACGAATTGAGACTCGAACAAGGGCGGGCGCTTCATCCGGTAAGCGACTACTTGAAGGTATGCCCATAAGACCGGACTGTGAGCCAGGGGATAGATTTGGGAGCCATCAATGCCTACGGCTTCTACGGGCTGCGCATCAGCCGTCTTTGCCAGGCCAACCATTTCCCAGGTCGGGATGGCGCCAGCCCAGCGGTGACCCTGGGCAATCGAGATACGCTCAGCCAGGTTTGGCGAGTTGGCAGCCGCTTTCAAGCGTTCCAGCCAGTCATCCAGGTCAAGTTGGCGGGCGCGCTGGGCAGCCAGGCGGGCAGCTTGCTCTACTTGTTTGCGAAGGGTGGGGTCAATCATCGTCTTACCGCGTATAGATCACTGCGAAATCGTCCTGGTACACCAACTTCCAGCCTGCCAGCTTCAACGCCTCAGCCACCGGCCAAGTGCGCTCGATCAGCACCAGATGGATATTCCAGCGATCCAGCACATCCTGCCAGCTTTCCTGCACCAGGGCCACCTGGAACCACTGGCCAATGATCTCATCCTGGAACAGGTCAGCGCGGCCGTCCACGAACAACGGATATTCAGGCAAGGCCCACTGGAGATAACCGCCCCAGTTGTAGGAGTTGAACATGCGACCGGCAGGCTGCTCAGTTTTGAGATATTCCAGCGCGCCTGCCGGCGCGATCATCCCAGCTTTCTCCAACTCGACCAGGTTGGCCTGGTTGGGCAGCATCTGCACAACCCTGGCCAATCCCACCAGAGTCAATGCGCCCAGTACCAGGTAGATCAAGACACGGCGAAATAACGGTTTGGGAGCTACAACCCGCTTTGGAGATAGCCTGGCCCATGCTTCTACCAGCGGCGCAGCGGCACGGGTCAGCACTACCGGCGCTGCCAGGCCGAACAAAGCCACGTTGCGCGCCGAGTACAACCCCAGGTAAGCAAAGGAAGCCACCAGCAGAAAATCGGTCAGCGCCAGGCGCTTGCGGTTGGCGCCCACCATGGCCAGGGTCAGGAGCAGCAGCCAGATAAACGGCTGGACGAACGAGCGATGGAAATCGGGTGACTGCCACTCCTGGATGTGCTGCGCCGCTGTCCAATGCACCGAAGCGGCCTGCAGCGGGTAGAGCAGCAGCGCCGGGCCATAGGGGTTGAGGCAGGCTGCCAGCAGCAAGAAGGGGATCAGGATGTACAGGGTTTTGGGCAGGTTGGCAATCGCCAGCCTGGATCCATGCTTCTCGACCTTTGTCATCCCCAGGGCGTACAGCCCAACCAGGCCGAAGCCGATTACCGCCAGGCCGTGACTGTTGGCCCAGGCGACCATCAACGGCGGCAGCAGTTTCAGGCGGTTAGAGCGCCCCCAGCGGTAATCTTCCAGCACCCACAAGAACATGGCGCTGAACAACAGAGTGAACAACGCCGGGCGCGCCGAAGCGTGCAGGGAAGAAACCGCCGCCCCCAGGATCAGCGCCGAGGCTTTGAGCATCTCGTTCCCCGACAACGCCTTGCTAACGAAGTAGAAAGCCAGGGTGAACACAAACCCGGTCAGCAGGTTCAAGCCGCCGATGCCGCCGACCTGGTACACCAGGTAGAGAAGGATTTGCACCGGCCAGCCAGGAGTCGGATAAGGTTCACCCAGGCGGGTGTAGGAGAATTGATCTACCCGGAGCAGCTCACCATGCTCGATCATCCACTTTCCTGCATTCAAATGCCACCAGGTATCTGGATCGGGCGAGACGCGCGCCGCAGACAGCAGAAAGATGCCCAGCAGTGCGACATGGGTCAGCTCCAACGAAAAGCGCAGCCGTCTCATGCCTGCTCCCGCACAGCTTCCCGGCAGGACGAGCGCAGTGCCAGCAATGCCTGCAGCGCCGCGCCAATCGCCTGGCTGATCTGGGATTTCTCCAGCGGGGTCAACGCGGCCACCAGCGCTCGCACATCCCGGTTCATCACCGGCTCCATTTCGGATAAAGCATCCAGCGCTCCCCATGGCAGCCCCAAGAACGAGATGTGCTTGAGATCCACGCGTGACTGCCCATCGTGGGAAAGCAGCTTGCCCTGGGCAATCACGTAGGGTCGCCCCTGGCTGACCAGGATTTGGGATTGGTCGGCCAGCGCGCCAGGCAGATGCACCAGGCTGATCCCCGACAGGTGCGGGTACTTGTCGTTCAGCTTGCGGGTGATGTCGAGAATGGCATCGGCCGGGCGGCCGGAGATCACCACCGGATGGCGCTCACCGAAAAAGGTTTCCAGCCCATCGTGGTCGGTGGTATACACCCAACC
Organism: Anaerolineales bacterium UBA6092; assembly: GCA_002428565.1. Lineage (GTDB taxonomy): Bacteria > Chloroflexota > Anaerolineae > Anaerolineales > UBA4823 > UBA6092. Next base: position 34,829 of record DIXA01000071.1, read on the forward strand.
GTTGACAACAGCCACCGGCATGCGTTCCATGGTCACTACCTGGACGGACTCGACTTCCAGCCAGCCCTGCAGGATGCTCAAATTGGTGTAAGTGGGCATAGATCAGGCTTTCTCCCCTTCCCCACCGGTCAACTGCGGCTGGATGCCAGCCTTCAGGGTGGCAATGAATTCGGCGACCACCTGTAACCGGCGTGTGGAGTGGCGATGGCGCTCGGCCATGGCCTGGTAAGCTTGGACGAAGTGGGCGCGGTCGGCCACCGGGTTCTCGGACAGGCATAGATAGCGCCAGCCAAGCTGCTGCACCACCTGCTCTGCCAGCGGATTCGCTAATTTCGGCTGGCCGCAGTGTCCCACACGGCGGATTTCGGCCTGCACTTCGGCCCAGGCTTCGTAATCGGTTGGGATGGGGTTGGCCGCTTCGAGGATGTTGAATGCCGCCTGGCGTAGTTCAGCGATCGCCGGGAAGAAAGTTGAGCGGCTGATGTGATCCAGGGCGGCCTGTTCGAGGACTGCGCCAGGAATATCGGACAGCATCTGCACATAGACTTCGATGGCCGAGCTGCTCAGGTGGAACGAGGGGTAAATATCCCCCAGGATTTTGAGGACGCGCAGGGTTTCAATCTCTGTCGCCATTGGGAATGCCTCCATGTTTTTCGAGATACTCGCGAATGCCGGCATGGGCGGCCGGTTCACGACCGGCTGCCGGCGTTTCGCGGCGGGGTGTTTTAGACTTGGACGCTGGTTTGGCTGGTTTCTCGCTGCGGCCGTTAGCGATCCAGTCGCTCAATACCGCATCGGCGTAATTGAGCAGGTTATTAGGCTTTGCAACGCCCAGCGCGCCGGTCAACGCATCGGCCAGCCAGTCGCCGCCGGTGGCGCCAGCCGTGCGAGCAGCCTGGTCACAGCGAGTGGCCATCAGGCGAAAGCGCGCCAGCAGATCGCCGGTGATCTCTCGCCCGGCGCTGCGGTAGACTTCGACGGCACGCGCCAATTGGGTTTCGATAACCTCGGCCGGTGCAGGCGCTTCCGCGGGCGGCTGGCCAGTTTCTCCCAGGGCTTCCGGCTCTCGGGTTTCCGGTAAGTCTGTGTTAGCAGACCGGGTTCGGGTTTCCGGCATTCGGGATTCCTGCTGGATACGGGCCAGGTCGCGGGCAATCGCCGCGCAGTGGGTGAAATGCTTGGGCCGGGATGGGCGGGCAAAGGCCGCATCAATCCCGGCGATGATTTGCTCGAAAGTAAAACCATCTGTAAGCAGTTTTTCGAGCGCCAACTGCTCTTTGACGGTTGGGTGGTAATCCGAACCGCCTTTGCGTTCGGCGAAGTAGGCGAAAACGCGCTCAACCAGGGCGGCGGCATCCTCCTCCTCGTCTTCGTCATCTTTAAATAGATGACCGCGCAGATCTTGCGCGGTAGATGGCCTACCACGCATATTTTGCGCGGTAGGTGGGGGAGGTGTACCGCGCAGGTTTTGCGTGGTAGATTGCCTATCGCGCAGAATCTGCGCGGTAGGCAAAGACGTGTTGGCCGAGTCGTTTTGCACCGATTCCATCAGTTCCTGGGCGCGTTTCTCCCATTTTTCAGAACGGGGGAAGAAGACTCCACGCAGCACATCCACGGCCACTTCCACTGGCAGCCGGACTTCGTGGCTGAAATCGGCCGGGAAGGTGTAAACCGGCTTTCTCCCACGCCGGCTACCGTTTTCCCATTCAAGCTGCGCCTGGCGTTGCCCGGCCTGCCAGGTTTTAGCAACCACTTCCAGGTTGAAGAACAATGAGCGCAAATCCCAGCGTTGGGCGCGCAGTACAGGCGGTTTGCCGGGCTTGGGGTCGTAGTAAATCCGCTCGGTGAATACCAGCCCCATGCGCCGCAGCAATGCCAGTGAACGGGTGATGGTGCTGACCGGGCATTGGGCAGGGATATTGCTCACCCGCAGTTCGAAATCCTGCGCTTCTCGCAGCAGCAGCACCTGCATCAACAAGGCGTACTCGCGCTCGTTGAGGCGGTCGCCGTCACTGGCCAGGTAAATCCAATAGCGCGGCAGGATCTTGGGGACAGTTGCAATCCCCATATCCAGGGTGGAGTTGCCAAAATAAACTTCAATCGGCGCGTCGCGTTCGTTTTCGGGAAGCAAATCGTCAGTCAATGGTGACCTCCTGTACCGCGTTCTCGAACTTTGTCAGCGATTGCCGAAAGGCCAATTGCACCGTTCCAGTGGGCCCGTTGCGATGCTTGGCCACGATCACCTCCACCTGGTTGGATAAATCGCCATCTTCCGGGCGGTAAAGGAACATCACCACATCGGCATCCATCTCGATACTGCCCGATTCGCGCAGATCGCTGAGGATGGGATGCTTATCGGCGCGCTGCTCGACCGCCCGGGAGAGCTGCGCGGCAGCCAACACTGGTACGGTCAGGTCACGCGCCAGCACTTTCAACTGGCGGGAGATGTAGGAAACTTCCTGAACACGGTTTTCGAAGCGCCCGCCGCCGCTCATCAGTTGTAGATAATCCACCACGATCAGGTCAAGTTCATACTCCATGTGCAGACGGCGGCATTTCGAGCGCATCTGCAGCGGCGTGATAGCTGGGGTGTCGTCCAGGAACAGACGCACATCGCCCAATACTTCAACGGCATGAGTGAAGAGAGGCCATTCCTCTTCCTCCAGCTTACCGGAGCGCATGCGCTGCATGTCAATGCCCGTTTCCTGGGCTACCAGGCGCTGAGCGAGCTGCTCGCTCGACATCTCCAGGGTGAAAACAGCAATGTGCTTTTTGTGAGTCTGGGCGGCGTGCTTAACGATCGAAAGCAGCAGGCTGGTCTTGCCCATGCCTGGGCGACCGGCGACGATCAGCAGATCAGACGGCTGCATCCCTTGCAGGATGCGGTCCAGATCGGTGAAACCGGTTGGTACCCCAAATAATCCGGCGTTTTGCGATCGCAATTCCACCTGGTCATACAGCTCGCTCAAAACCTGGGAGAAAGGCTTGACATCGTGCGCCAGCAGGCGGTCGCTGACTGCAAAGATGGCTTTTTCGGACTCGTCCAGCACGGTATCCAGCGCAGAGCCTTCCTCGAAGGCTAACTTCGCTACTTTGTTAGCGGCTTCCAGCATACGCCGGCGCACGGCAGTTTGTTCGATAATATGTGCGTAAGACACCGCGTGCAAGGAAGTAGGCACCTGGTTGATCATGCCGGTGAGGTAAGCAGGGCCGCCGATCTCGGCCAGTTGGCCGGCTCGATCCAGTTCTTCGGTCAGGGTCAGGAAATCTACCGGCGTGCGAGCCTCGTGCAAGCGGTTGATGGCTTCCCAGATAAAGCGATTGCGGTGGATGTAGAAATCCTCGCCCCGCAGGAACTGGGCGACATCGTAATAGGCGTCTGGGTTGATCAGGATGGCGCCGATGACGGCTTCTTCCGCTTCGACGCTGTGGGGGATCAGGGTATTGTTCATGATGTGGCGCTCCGTTTGGAATAGTCCTTGCTCATCAGCATCAGGCTGGCCAGGCCACGCGCCAGGATCGGTGTCTCTTTGGTCGCTGGGGCATCTGGATCGCTCAAACCGGTCTGGTAGGGTTTGACGAAGGTATACCCATCTGGCATGATGAAGTTGAAACGGCGGGCGTTCTCCAGGGCATACAGGCTGCGTTGGTGCCCTGGCAGCAGCTTGCGGCGGTGGCCGCGCACCTGGTGCGCCTGGCGTTTGATCTTTTCGATTTCTTCGGGTGTTCCCCAGGTATGGACACCATCCATGTGAATAACGCGCTGGCTGGGCAGGCGCAGCACATGCGTATCGGGGCGAGAGCGGCTATGGCGTTTGCGGTTTTTATACCCGATACTATGGGGGTCAGGAGTGAAACATTCACTGGCAGTTTTCACTACAACCTCACCACCCTGGGTGACCAGATCGTGCCATAGTGCAGCCAAAATCAAATTCATTGGCGATGGATTAGCCCAATCCAAACCACTTGGAGAAAGTGTGTTTTCTGTTTTGGGTAGCCAATAGAAGATACTGCCACCGGGTAATGGCAAGACCCACAATCCTCTACCATCGCTCCATATGCATATTTCTTCCAGGCCAACAATTGGAAGATTTTGGGGCAGGGATGTTCGAAATGCACCAACAGGAACGTAAGCGCTTTTTAGGGTACCCTCGGTAATTAGCTTATCTGCGAGGGCATTTCCATACGCTGCGTCGTAATTTTCTATTACTTGAATGGAGCCTGTATTTTCAACTGGTCGTTGGCGTGGGTGAAGGTAACGCAGGGCTTCTGCAGGAATTTGCCACCGATCCATTTCTAATACCTGGCGCCATAATCCAAACATTACATGTTTCTCTATATCGTAGATAAGCTTGATGCCAGATACATTGATTTGGATTTTTCCGGGCTGAGTCAAATTGACCCAAAAATCTGCAAGCGAGGATAAGAAACTCCAGGTTTCAGGATTAGTGGCGAAATAATCATGTGAATGTGCCAGCTTTTTTCGGATGGTAGGATCCCAAAGATCTTTACTGACTTCGAGGAGAAAGGTTGCCAGGCCAGGAGCATCAAGTGCTGCAATATTAAATTTTGAAAAACCGTCATCATTTAACTCTGCAAAGGAATGCGAGGCCGCCTGGATACTACCAAGACTGACCTCAAGATTTCCGCCATCATACAGTTCTTGGTTCACTTTACCGAGAAAACCGGGTAGCGTCGCTTCGAGTATTTTGTCTGGATCTGTTTCTGGATTGTTGATGAGCACCTGTTCATAAGCCAAAAGGGCACCCACAAGAGCAGGCCAGAATGGCAGGTTTTTACACCCTGTATGAGCGATCTCCCTTAATCTATTGAGAAGACCGATTTTCCCCTGACGCCTCCAAATAACACCGAAGGTTGTATGGATGCGTGTTTCAGTTACACTTTCCGAACAGTCACGCTCCTTAAGTGATGCAAAGTAGCCTTCATGGTTCTTTGACGAACTCAAAAGACGGACCCAATACAATTTTTCTTTTTCGATCAGCGCCTTCAAAATCTCTTCATCCGAGACATGCTGATGGGTTGACTCGATAAAAAATCGAACGTGTTTTGTCTCGTATTGGTAGATGTTGAAATATTTAGTTTCGTCGTCAACCTGGGAAGATGCGGCATCTTGGGATTGCCTCTCGATCATTTGAGCCAGATCGATTTTGCGCGTTACCGTGGCGCTGGCCCCCACCATGGTTTGAGGGTATGTGGAGATTGGGTAGTCTGGTCTAACCTTCATACCATCTCTCATAAGATCACCAACAGATGGAAGTGCCCGACGTACCTCCGCTAAGTCCAGTTTTTTTGAGGTTTGTTTTGACGCATTTGGAAGGCTATAAGGTTGAGGCAGAGTCATAGATTCGATGTTCTCCGAAACTTGATTGGTGTGAGTTGAAATTGTGGCAAGCCTTTCTGACGGCTTTCTGGGGCATTTTGCGTGTCAAGGTCTTGCACATCGCCCCAGTTGTATTTGATTGTTTGTAGGGCTTCCTGGCGAACCGACGATTGCGGTAGCGAGAGCGGGTATGAGAGCGGCACGATAACAGACCGATAGCGGCGTGATAACAATGCCGCTATCGCAGGATTTTGAGCGGTTTGGAGATGTTCGGATTTCGTGGAAAGGAGCGGCTGGTACATTTCTGCGCCTATTTCACTTCAGCGACGAGCCCGGCTGGCTGGCGCGGCTGTGGGTTGAGCACCAGCCGCCCGGTGCGGTAAGCATCCAGGGAGTGGCCCAGGAACAGCGTAGCCACCTCGCCCAGCGGGATGGATTTCTTCTGGTGAATCTCACGCAGCGCCGATTGAACATCGGCCGGGATGCCGCGATAGGATACCTGCCATTTCCAGGGCTTCTCCTGGCCGTCGCCCGACTTTGGCGTCTTGCGGCTTTTCTTCGCTGGCGGCTGTTGTTCCCAGACACGCTCGTACCAGCCTGGCAAAACATTTTTGTTCCAACGATCGTCCGACCGGGGGAAAAGCGTCAGGCGGCCTTCACTCAAGACCGGTTGAACCTGGATTTCATTCTTCTGGTAGCATTGCAGACCGAATTCCAAGAATGCCCGTGCCACGTCGTCCACCCGCACTTGCAGATCGTCGGCGATTTCCTTGATCGCTTGTCGCAGAGGGGGCGGCACACGGCGAAAGAGCATTGGCCGGTTGCTTTCTTCTTTTTCCCAGCCGCGGTCGCGCTGCTTTTTCTCCACCATGCGCAGCTGCTCGACCACCGGCACAGCGGCTGGCGCCTGGATAGCAGGCTGGGGCGATTCCGTACCCCAGCCGGATTCGGCAGGCTCGGCGGCAGGCGGCTGAGGCGCAGGCGAGCCCCAAACGCTTTTACGAGTCACGGTTTTTCCCATCCTGTCCTCCTACGAATACTTGATGACCAGATCCACCAGCGCCTGGTATTCCTGGGCCGAGCGGCTGTCGGGGTCTTTTTCAAAAATGGTCTTGCTCTCGCCGGGGCATTCGGCCAGGGCCGCCGCCCGGTGGATGGCCGGCAGTACACGGTCGCCAAATCCCTGGCGCAGGTCTTCCATCGCCGCCTTGTGCTCGCGCAGCTGGTCGTGATAGAAGGTGGGAAGCACACCCAAGAGGGCGCCCTTCCAGGATTTCTCCTTCTGCAAGTAGAGCAGCGTATCGCTCAGCTTGCGCACGCTGTCGGTGGAGAGGTATTCGGTTGAAGTGGGGATCAACACCATGTCTGAGGCCCAGATGGCGCGCTCCTGGATGCCGCCCACAGATGGTGCGGTGTCGAAAATCACGTAGCCCAGGCCGTTGTTGGTGAAGCGGGCTACTGCTTCTCGGATTGCTGAAACCGGCCGCTCCTGAGAATTGAGCACAGTTTGGGCGGCCATGGTGGTCTGGTTACCGGCCAGCAGCCAGAAATGCTCCCGCCCGGTCTGCCGCACGTACTGCTTGACGAACGCGGTCTCGTTGGCGGCGCTGCCCATCGTGAGCAGGTAGAATGCTCCCGGTTCGGGGTTCAGCCCCAAGGTAGTGGCGCACTGGCCCTGCGGGTCCAGGTCAATCAGCAGCACTTCTCGCCCGCGCAGCGCCAGGCCGGCGGCCAGCGAGACGGCGGTGGTGGTTTTCCCGACCCCGCCCTTTTGGTTACAGATGGCAATGACTTTGGTTTTCATCGTTCTTCTCATCTCCATCGAGCCACTGGATAGTGGTGGCTCCGTTGTGACCGTGAATAGTTTCGACTTCGGTAATGTTTTCGTGGATGACCACGGAATGCGCCTGGCGGGTCAGCCAGATCATGCACACTCTTCCGTTGGTAAACTCCACGCCTTCCGCAACAATCCCGGTTCCAGAAACGCCGGTGTGATCGTGATGGCGAACCAGGACAAACTTTCGCAAGCGTTACACCTCCCTCCGCAGAGAAGTATCGAGCGCCAGGTGAACGTGACGCGGCAAAATGTGCCGGCAGCGCTCGATAAAGAGCCCGTTGGGCGGCGTTTCGGGCCAATCCAATGGGACACGGGCATGGTTGGGCGCCACGCCGAATTTCTCGGTGTAGCGCTGGGCCGCTGCCTTGAGCGTGGCTTCCGGGGGCGCCGAAGGGTTTTCCTCAAACCAGACCAGCCATGAGAGACTCATAGACCCTCCTTTGCCTGGCCAACCAGGGTCAGGTCAACGGCCTGCAACCCCCGCTCGCCCTGTACCAGGGTGAACTCGAACAATGCGTTACGGCTGGGCAGCGTCACCCCGCGCACCGCAGTTGGCAGGTTGGTATCATGGAAAAAGGCTGTTTCGTAAGGAGAAGAAGGATCGCGGGCATCCGTCACCCATAAATTGGGGCCGATGGTTTTCAGGTAGCGCATGAAACCGTAGGTGTTGTTGTGCCAGTAGCACCAGCCGCGTACCCGCGAGCCCATCTTGCCCCAGGTGGATGGCGCTTCTTCCTCGTCTTCCGCTTGGGTCGGGATTAGATTGGGGATCAGATAGCCGGACAGGTACAAATCGGCCTCGGCGCGCAAGTCTAGCGAGACGTTATCCAGGCCGACCACTTCCACCCGGCAGCCTCGGTTTTGCAGCGCCTGCACCACGCGGGCGAAGTCGCCGTCGCCGGAAGCTATCAGCACCCGGTCCAGGTTCTGCGCCTGGGTCAGCACATCTACTGCCAGGTCGAGATCGGCATTGGCTTTGGCATAACGCCCGCTCTCGTTTTGATACCAGCGCACTTCCTTGACCACGATCTTGTAGCCAAAGTCGCGCAGCACCGAGTGAAAGCCGGCAGCACGGTCGCGGTAGGCCTGGTCACGTTTGGCGCGCTCGACATCGTAGGCCACGTAGGCGTTGAGCCGGGTAGGAGTGGCGCCGTCACGACAGGCGAACTCGCGCAGCACACCATATTGCAAATGGTAGCCGCCGTTGAGCGAGAGGTTGGCAACATCCACATATACGCCAACGCGAGAAGCACATTGGGGAGATTGTTGAGTCATAGGGCCTCTTTTTCTGAATGTTTTTGAGATTGACGGAAGAAACAACCGGCGCTTTTGCCGGGAACAAATAGCAAACTGGCAAACACGACAGGCTCGACAAGCTGACAAACTGCTTTCATACGGCTGACTCGACGATCTGCCGCAGGGCAGGGGTAACGTAGCGGGCATTTTTACGGTTCGGGTCTTGCACCAGCCAGCCCTTGATCTCCCAGGTCTCGGCCAACCGGCGCGCCTGGCGCGGCGCCAATCCCCAGCTCACCAAGTCGTCCTGAGTCATGCGCCCACTGGTATCGGCCAGGGCGCGCAGCACCAGGCGGCGCTCATCATCGCTGAGCGGGCTGGTGTAGACCAGCTTGCCCGAAGCCAGCAGCCCGGCCAGGCGTTCTTCGGGCAGGTGAAAGGATTGGAAGATTTGAGGAGAACCGCCATCCAGGCGCAGGATGCCCCGGCCAGGAAGCGCCAGGCGCATGGCCTTTTTGCCCCAGTCATTGGAGTCCAGCACAACGGATGCCGAGGTGTCATCATTCACCCGGAAGGAAACGCGCGTGGCAAAGCTGGCTGAGAGCGCCCGCGGCACATCCTGGGCGCGCCAGGAATGGGCCGCCATCACCAGGTGGATGCCGTATTTCAACGCCTGACGGGCAATGTCGGCGATGGCCTCGGGCACGCCGCGTTGATCCATGTACGTGTTGGCCTCATCCACGATCAGGAAAGCGCGTGGCAGCGGCTGGGGAACGACCTGGTTGTATTCTTCGATCTTCTGTACCGGCAAGCCGCCCAGACGTGTCACATTCTTGAACAAATCGCCTCGGCGGGTCATTTCCTGCTGTACCGCTTCCAGCAGCTTGAGAAAATCCGCTTTGGATGATGCCACCGGCGCGGCGCACAGGTTGTTCCAGGCAGACGAGAAGGTGATCTCCTGCGGGTCGGCCAGGTACAGGCTATAACCGTTCTGCAGGGCTGTGTAGGCCAATCCCAGCTCAAAGTTGGATTTGCCGGAGCGAGAAGCGCCGCCGACCAGGATGTTGAGCAGCCGCCCGGCGGGTTGATGCAGCGCACCGCGGCGGCCAATGCCCAGCGGGAACACGTCACGCTCCAGCTTGTCTGGAAAAGCTGCACTCTTGGGTAAAGATGGCGGGGTAGTGAGCAGCACGGCGTAACGCGCCCCGTTGTGATTGGAGATCGCCACACGCTTGCCATGCGTCAGGGTGCTGATCTGGTGCAGCACCTCGTCGGTCAGGTATAGGTTGACTGGTTCGCCCAGGCGCAGCTCGTCCAGCACGGCGAACAGGATCACGTGTTCGGCATGCTCAGTGATGACAAATTCTCGGAAGGCCGGGTTGCGCTTGCAGTCCTGCAGGGCGGTGACAATACGGGATGCTACAAACCTGGCTTCGGAAAGGTAGCGGGTGGTCAACATAACATCTCTCCTCTCTACTCTTCGCCATCCTCCAGCAGCCGCACTTCCACGTCGCGCAGCCATTCTCCGACGCGGCTGTCTTCTGGGGGTAGAACCTTGAACTGGATATTGGAGATCTCGGCCGGCAACTGCATGCCCTGGCCATTGACCGGGGCTATCGAGAGCGCCGCCTGGCGCATCACCCGTTTGCGCTCCTCGGTTGGCAGCCCGTTGGTCGAGAGCAGCAGTTCGGCGGCCTGGGCGCGGGCGGTGATGGCGTTTTGCATGGCGGGGTCGGGAGCCGATCCAGCAGTCAACAGGTTGCCTTTCTCGTCAATGATGACTCCAGGCCCCAGGCTACGGGCGATGTCCACGATCTTGACGCCGCCGCGGCTGCCCGGCACGACGATGATTGGTTTGCCGTTCCAGGACTGCGAGCCCAAGAACTTGAGCAGCACCCAGGGCGTGGCTTTCCAGATCAGCACTAACCCGAACACAAAGGCCAGTACCAGGGCGATGCGCCAGGCCCAGGTGCGAAATTCCAGCGACTGGCGCTGGCTCTCATCCTGGCGGATCAGCTCGTTGACCGCCAGTTGTGTGGCGGTGGCCTGCACGTAATGGTTGGACATCACCTGGGTAGCTGTGGCGGCCTGGGCGGTGCCGGTGCCAATCGCCTGCTGAGAGGCAACCGAGCTGGTGGCTTCAAAGCTGATCGCCGTGGCGGTCGCCTCGCCTGAGGATTGGGTCTGTCGGGCGAAATACATTTCTGTGGCGGCGGAGCTGGTGAGCTGCAAGGCCACGCGGGTGGATTCGGTGTTGACTTCGACAGCCACAGTCGTGCCGGTCAGGGCCAGGTTGTAGGCCATGGCTTCACCGGCCTGGATGGTCGAGCGCGCCTGGATCGCCGATGCCTGGTCGGTGGCAATAAACGGCGGAATAGGGGTAGATAAAATGGCGCTGGTAGGCGGGGCGATTGAATCGACCGAGATGCCGGCGCAGCCTGACAGCGCCAAGGCGAAAACGACCACGGCCAGCGCTGCCAGGATCAGCAGGTTGTGAAGATGGGTGGGCAGGCCTGCGAACCGGTTCATCTCACCAACCCCAATTGCGGAACAAGATGTCCTGGCTGTCTGCCTCGTCAGCCGGGGCTTGCTCAGGCGTGTAGATCACTGGCAAGCGTTGGTTGCCAGCCGGTAGATAACGGTTGGGCTGTGGATCCTGCACCCGGATGAATGGGTAGGGGGCAGGCGCGGCGGGCGGGGTTGGCAGCTGGCGCGCTTGCCGCCCGGAGACAAAGCGGTAGGCGGTGACGCCCACTCCTGCACCGGCGACCAGGGCCACTATCACCATGAACCCGCTCAGGCACTGTGAGGTCAGCAGGGCGGTGGATGCGGCGGCGTTTGCCACACCATTGGCCAGACTGGCTGAAGCGCTGGTTAGTGCCGTCAGCAGCGACAGGATAACCACAACTATCAGGAAAACCACTGCAAAAGCGCCGATCACCTTCATGGCTGTACCTCCCATCCCATTACGCTTCTGGATTGGCTGGCGGGTCTGGCCGGTTGAACTTTTGCAGCGACTCGGCGATCATTACCAGCATGCGCTGCAGGTCTGGTCGCAGATGGTCGTACAGGCGCAGCAGGTCAAGCCGCTGCGGGTCGAGATTCTCTGCGCCGCTGGCTTCGACAATGCCAGCGAGTTTTAAGAATGTGCTGGCCGGGTAGCCGGTGGCTTTGGCCAGGCGCACGCAGGTTTCGAGCGAGGGCAGCCGATTGGGGTAATAGATCAGGCTGCGCAGCGTGCCGTCTGATAAACCGGCCAATCGGGAAAGTTCGGTCAGGGTAAGCTGTTGTTTTGCCACATAATCCAGCAGCCAGTGACCCAAAGGAGATTGTGCTTGTTTGTTTGCATGTCGAGGCATAACTTGTATCCTGTTACTCTTGCCAGACAACCCAAAAAGGTGTTAAATAAAAACGGCTCCCGTATCACTCGATACGAGAGCCGCAGGCTCATTTGCCGTTACCGTTTCTTAGGTCGTCCACCCCGATAGTGCCTCACCAGACGTTCCGGGGATTTGATATGCGTTTCAGATTCTTCACTATCCAGTTCCCGTATGATCAGAGCCAGGGACCTTTCCCTGTCGTACCCGCGCGGGATCAAAAGGATGGGGCTTCTTCCGTATGTCATTTGGTAACACGGTGGAATGCTCCCACCCTCCCCGCCAGAAAACCCGCTCGAAGGAGCGGGTTTTGGCGTTTATTGATGTAAAATCAAGATGAAGAAATCATGATCCTGCGCCTTCCTAAGATCCCGCCGATGGAATCAAGGTGGTTTTGATGCCAAATTACGCAGAGAGTTATGTAGGGCGTATCCGCAAGCTGGTCGGCAAGGAAAAGCTAATCATCGTTGCCACGCGGGCGGTCATGCAAGATCACGAAGGCAAGATCTTGTTTGTGCGCCGCTCCGATAACGGCAGGTGGGTGATGCCGAGCGGCGCGTTGGAATTGGATGAAACCCTGTTGGAAGGCATGACACGTGAGGTCAAGGAAGAAACCGGCCTGGAGGTCGTCTCAGCCAGGCCGATGGGCATCTACACGTATCCGGCCAGCGTCACCGCCTACGGCGACCCTTATTACCAGCTCAGTGTGCAGTTTCTGGTGGAAGAATGGGCGGGAACGTTGTTATCCGAAACAGACGAGACCGTGCGGGCGTGTTTCTTCCCCATTGACCGCCCCCCCGAAGGGATCGCCAGCCATTATCATGAAGTGTTGGAAGATTTGCGCAAGTACGACGGAAGGTTTATCCTCAAGTAGCGGTTAGCCCAACACCCGCTTGCGCAAAAGGGAGATGATGAACCATGAACGATCGCATTCTTCACTGGGAAGGCTGCAACAACGTGCGCGACCTGGGCGGCCTGCGCACGGTCGATGGCCGCGTGACGCGCCTGGGCGCGCTGATCCGCGGCGACACGCCGCAAAGGCTCACCCCAGCCGGGTGGGAGGCGCTGCATGCCTACGGCGTGCGCACCATCATCCGCCTGCTCACACACGGCATGGACGAAACCGAATGGGACTTTACGCCGCCCTATGCGGATATCACCCTGGTGCAGGCGCCCATCGAGGATTTCACCGACCGGGAATTTCTGGAAAAGTGGGTGGTCACCGAGCTGTGGGGCACGCCGCTCTATTTTGCAGATGCACTGCGGCGCTGGCCCGAGCGGCACGCCGCCGTGGTTTCTGCGGTGGCGCGGGCACAGCCAGGCGGCGTGCTTTTCCACTGCATCCGCGGCTATGACCGCACCGGCATCATCGCCTTCTTACTGCTTGCCCTCGCCGGGGTTACGCCAGAGAAGATCGTCACGGATTATGAGCTGAGCGTCGATCCTTCCCGAGAGGAGCTTCTTGCCCGCTACAACACCTCCGTTCGCCAGTCGATCATCGACACGCTGGCAGGGTTTGATTTTGATGAATACCTGCACGCGGGCGGGGTCAGCCCGCAGGAAATCGCCGCCGTTCGCCAGCGGATGCTGGGAGATGCAGCCAACAAATGATGAGAGACTCCGCTTGTTTCGCCTCCAGGGGATATAATCAACGGGTCCTTGCTGATACCAAAGTGAATGAAGGAGATTTTCCATGCGTGCCCCCCTTTTACTGCTGCTCATCGGTTCCTTGCTGGGTTTGTCTGCTTGCAGCCCGGTATCCACCGCCCAGGTTCCTGCAACAACCGAACCGGCACAGATCGCCACAACCCTGCCAGAGGCCACACCAAGCCCCACCCTCCCCCCACCAGGTGGCGGGGAATATTGGGTTGCATCGGCCCTCCGGGCCACAGATGGATCGCCTTCTCTGGTATTCATCACCCGTCCGCTGATCGATGCCGTGCCCGAGATCATCTTTGAAGCGGATCCCGGCGTTTTCCTAAGGTCTCTCCGCTGGTCACCAGATGGGCAGTATCTCCTTTTCACCGACTACGGTGAAAATTTTACCCACACATTCTACCTGTATGACCGCATCAGCCGCCAATTGCAGACCTTCGACTTGCAAGCAATGATCGGAACGCCCGGTTGGATAAGACAAATTGCCTGGTCGCCCGACCCTCAATCCGGGCAGTTAGCCTTTAGTCTATGCGCATCGCTCATGCAGGAATGTGCCCACTGGCTGGTAAATATTTTTCAAGGCCAGGCAACTCCCCTCAACATCCAGGATGCTCCCTGGTTTTGGGAACCCGGCGGGAAATCGATGATCTTTGTGGGCTGGAATGAGATTACCCGCCTGGAACTGGCCGGCATGACGACAGAAAAGCTGACCTCGCCCACCCAAAGCGTGCTGTTTGGGGAGGGTGCAATGCTTCGTGTTGCAGGGTTCTTCCCCAACCTGGGCGGTTTCTTAACCACTCAGGTAAGCATGGATGGCGCGCAATCTTACCTTTTGATCTCTGAAGATGCCAGCCAGGAATCGCTGCTTTTCCAGACCGAACAGGGATGGGCTGGGGAGCTCTGCACGCAACCGCTGCTCTCGCCAGACGGCAAGCAAATAGGGCTTAATTTCTCGCTTCCAGAATACACGAACGCTTCGGTCATCGGAGGCATGGATCAATTACCGCTTGAAGCTCCCACCACACCCAATGGCAATCTGGTGCTGCTCTGGTCGCCAGATAGCAGCGTCTACGTGACCCGCATCGCCGTCACTGAAACAGGGCCTTTCAGCCTGGGGTTTTACGATGCCCAAACGGGCAGCCTGCTGCGCACCTACCAGCCGCCGGCGCCATTCGATCTCGACATGGTTGCCGATTCTTCATCCGTTGGCATGCTTCAACTCTCCTCGTATTCATATTTTGACTCGGTCTGGATCCCTTAACCGCCCACGCGCAAGAGAGGGTGAAAATGGAGCGAAAACAGCCCCAAACAATCGATGAATACATCGCCGGCTTTCCGCAGGATGTGCAAGAGATCCTCGAAAAGGTCCGCCTGACGATCCGTGCCGCCGCGCCAGATGCAGCAGAAAAGATCAGCTATCAGATGCCAACCTTTTTTCTAAAAGGCAATCTGGTGCATTTTGCTGCTTTCAAAAACCACATCGGGTTTTATCCTGCGCCCACAGGAATTGAAGAATTCGAGGCAGAGCTGTCTGCTTACGTGGGCGGCAAAGGCTCGGTGAGATTCCCAATCGATCAACCCATGCCCCTCGACCTGATCAGCCGCATCGTCAAATTTAGAGTGAAAGAGAATTTAGAGAAGGCGAAAAACAATGCGTAGTAAATTCCCCGTGGCGGTGCATCTGTTCTTCTTACGCGAGCACCAGATCTTATTGTTGCGCCGCTTCAATACCGGCTATGAGGACGGCAGTTACAGCGTTGTCGCCGGTCATGTAGACGCAGGCGAGACGGTGACCCAGGCGGCGATCCGTGAGGCCTATGAGGAAGTGGGGGTGACCCTCGAAGCGGCAGATATTCACATCGTTCAGGTGATGCACCGCAAGTCGCACGAGGAACGGGTCGATTTCTTTGCTGAGGTGCGGCATTGGGTTGGCGAGGCGACCAATCACGAGCCGCAAAAATGCGACGATCTATCCTGGGTGGCGCTTGATTCTTTGCCACACAATACCATCCCTTACGTGAAGCGCGCCATCGAAAATTACCAGGCAGGTGTTTATTACAGCGAGTTTGGCTGGCCCCAGAATTAGCCAAAAAGCAGGAAAAGAAAGGGATTGGATCATGGGATCATTTCACGAAGCCATGCACGAATATCACCAACAACTCGAGAAGGGCGCCATCCAAAAGGCTTACCTGGGCTTGATGCAGTACATGCAGGGCTTGCGCACACACTTCCAACAAAAACACCCCGAGTTTGTTGTCTCCGGCAGCCTCTATTTTGGCTACATGGATATGACCTACTTTGCCATTGCGCCCCAAGCGCTCAAGCAGCAAGGCCTGAAAATTGCCATCGTCTTCCTGCACGAGGCCTTCCGCTTTGAGGTCTGGCTGGCGGGGAATAACAAACAGATCCAATCGAAAAATTGGAAACTACTCAAAGAAAGCGGCTGGGAGCACTACCGCCTGGTACCCACCACCCAGGGCGCCGACTCAATCCTGGAGCACGTGCTGGTCGAGCAGCCCGATTTCCGCGATTTAGATGCCCTGACAACGCGCATCGAGGACGCCACCCTGCAATTCACTGAGGACGTGGTCGGCTTCCTGGCGCAGCACCCCGGCTGACCCTGCAAGAGGTGAAACATGAAGAAAAAACTACTGGAACGGGCATCGCATGAGTACAGCCCCAACCAACGGGCTGTTTTCTTGCTGCCGCTGGCGCCGGTTTTCCTGATCCTGCTGCCTTATCTGGTGGTGATATGGGGAGCAAAGATCGACGCGGGCGTGCAGCTCGCCCCCATGCTGCCCGCACCCTTCCACATCCCCCTGGCGCTGCTGCTGATGCTGCCCTCCGGGCTGTTTGCCATCTGGTCGATCTACGCCCAGTTCACCATTGGGCGCGGCACGCCTGTGCCGCTGATGGCAACGCAGAAGCTGATCATCCAGCCGCCCTTCTCTTACTGCCGCAACCCGATGGTCCTGGGCACCATCGGCATGTACCTGGGCGTTGCCGTGCTGTTCCGCTCGTGGGGCTCGGTGGTCGTGGTACTGCTGGGGGCCGCCGCCCTGCTGACCTACGTCAAACTGGTGGAGGAGAAGGAAATGGCGGCGCGCTTTGGGGAGGAGTATTTGGAATATAAGCGGCAAACGCCCTTCCTGATCCCGCGCTTCAAGAAGCAGCTATGATCTCAAATAATGCCCCTGGCCCAACCATCATTGGAGCAGCCTGTCTGGTCTGGTGGCGAGGCGCGCTGGTGCTGGAAGTGCAGAATCCCAGAAAGTGGCGCGTGGATAATCACGGAGAGGTACACATTGGCCTGGGAGGCATCGGAGGCAAGCTGGAAGAAGGTGAGACTGCCCTCGAGGCGCTGCAGCACGAAGCCGTGGAGGAGATGGGTTGCCCGCTCGCGCTGCAGGATGCCCCAGTCACCTATGCAGTGACACCAGGCTGCCAGGTGCATGAGGAGAGGTGGCATGCGCCCGGCACGCGACCAGTGTTCGTATGGGAGGCGTGCCTGCCGGGCCTCGTGCCTGGAAGAAGTGTAGCCGTCTTCCGGGGACACCCCATGGGCGATCCCACCCCCGGAGACCTGCCCGCGCTTCTCTGCGTGCCTGCGCAGGTTTTGCTGGCGATCGGCAGGGGCGGTATGCGCCTGGGCGAAGCGCAGCAGCGGGGGGCGTCCTTGCGGGCGCACAGCACTATCCCCAACACAGCCTGGCTCGACCTCATTGGCACACCCGCCGTTCTCCACCTGCTGCACACGCGCAAAGAACCCCTCGCTAAGGTGCTGCTGGAAGCGGCGTTAGGAGCCCATCTATGAAACAATCCCTGATCCACATCGCCCTGGTTGTCCGTGACTACGATGAAGCCATCGCCTTCTTTTGCGGCAAGCTCCACTTCAGCCTCATCGAAGACACCTACCAACCCGAACAGGATAAGCGCTGGGTGCTGGTGGCGCCCCCCGGGTCAACCGGCACGAATATTTTGTTGGCCCGCGCCTCCACACCCGAGCAGGAGCAATTCATCGGCAGGCAAACCGGCGGGAGGGTGTTCCTCTTCCTGCACACGGATGACTTCTGGCGCGATTACAACGACATGCTCGCCGCCGGGATCCAATTCGTCCGCCCGCCGAAAGTCGCTCCCTACGGCACCGTGGCCGTGTTCGAAGACCTGTACGGCAACCTGTGGGACCTGGTCGGTCCCAATAGTCCCCAGTCAGCCTGGCAGCCTGTCCGCCCCTGAACCACGCCCTGAGGAAAAAGCGCCAGCCCGGTCACACAGGTATTAATGTAACGCCTCCGTTTTTTTGCTATACTCTATTAGGTAATATCTCAATAAACAACACCCCGCACACCAAGTGATTGAGATGTTACTCTAATAGTAAGGAGGGCCATGCCGGGTGCCGGGACTGCACGGGATGGGGCGCCCTTGCTTGCGGATTGGCAGGCGATGGGTAAGTACCTACGCCTGTTCTTCCACGAGATTCTCCCACCCGCGCCAGCCAGCCTTTCCCCCTGCTTCACACGCCAGCGTGCTGCTGAACAGATGCACGTTGGCGTTTGCCGTTTAAACACCCTTCGATCCCCCCATTCACAAAAAAAAGGAGTCTGGAATGAAACCGTCCCGTTTGATCCCCGTTCTCGTTGCCCTGCTGCTGCTCACCGCGCTGGCCGCGGTCACGGTCGTCTCGGCGCAGGGCCTGCTCGGCCTGGACTGGTGGACGGTGGACGGCGGCGGCGGGCTGAGCCAGGGCGATGGTTACAGCCTGCACGGCAGCCTCGGCCAGCCAGACGCCGCCCAATCCAGCGGCGGGCAGTACAGCCTCTCCGGCGGCTTTTGGGCCGGTGGCGCGCCCGCCGAGGTCACGATCCTGGTGCACCTGCCGTTCGTGCTCAAGCACTGAGGATCTACATCTTCCACAATGAATGATCTCAGCGGGCGTAGCCCGCTGCGATCATTCATTGTGGAATGCTTTTCTGCTGCTTGACATGCCCCTATGCCGAATATACAATCAATAGAGAGGCAACCCGCATGAGCAAGCTAGACTACCTGGATTTCAATCTATTGATCGAGGGTGAAGAGGCCGAGGGCTACCAGGTGCGCGTGCTCGAATCACCTGCCGGGCAGGCCATAGGCGACTTTGCCCCGCCCTTCAGCGGCCTGGAGCTGGAGAACTTCTTCCTGCGCGTGGGCAGGCCGCGCCAGGGTGTGCGCCGCCTCGATTCGCCCGAGATGGAAGCCGCCAAGACCTACGGAGCGCGCCTGTTTTCCAGCCTGTTCACCGGCGAGGTGTACGACTGCTTCCTGCGCGCCCTGGCTACCGCCCAAACCCAGGGCAAAGGCCTGCGCCTGCGCCTGCGCATCGGCGCGCCGGAATTGAACAGCCTGCCCTGGGAGTTCCTGCACAACCCGCATGTCAACCGTTTTCTCTCGCTCTCGCTGGAAACGCCCATTGTGCGCTACCTGGAGGTGCCCCAACCCAGCGCGGTCTTGCAGGTCAGCCCACCGCTCAACCTGCTGATCATGGTCTCCAGCCCAACCGACTACCCGCCCCTGAAGGTGGAAGAGGAGTTCAGTCGACTGCAAACGGCACTCGCTCCGTTAGAGCAGCGCGGCCTGGTGGCGGTGGACCGCCTGGATGATGCCACGCTGGAGGCGCTGCAGAAGCGCCTGCGCACGCGCACCTATCATATCCTGCACTTCATCGGGCATGGCGGCTTCGACCCTGCCACCCAGGACGGCGTTTTGCTCTTCGAAGACGCCACCCAGCGCGGGCGGCCTCTCAGCGGGCAGTACCTGGGCACGCTGCTGCACGATCACCGCTCCATGCGCCTGGTGGTGCTCAACGCCTGCGAGGGGGCGCGCGCCTCTGCCGAAGATGCCTTCTCTGGCGTGGCCCAGGGGCTGGTGCAGCAGGGCATCCCCGCGGTAATCGCCATGCAGTTCGAGATCACCGACCAGGCTGCCCTGACCTTTGCCCAAGAGTTCTACACCGCCCTGGCAGACGGCTACCCCGTGGATGGCGCGGTGGCTGAGGCGCGCAAATCCATCTTCGCCCAGGGCAACGATATCGAATGGGGCACGCCGGTGTTCTTCACCCGCGCCCCCAACGGGGTGATCTTCGACATCCAGGCCGACTCCACGCAAAGCGATGTGGTCAAGGTACCGGCGGCGTTGGTCATTCAGGAAGGCCCACGCCAGGGAGAAAGGCTTAATCTGTTCGCCGGGCCTAACATCATCGGGCGCGAGGCCGGCAACCGCATTGTGCTGGATGACGAGATGATTTCCCGCCGCCATGCCAGCCTGTACCCGGCCTCGGGCGCATATTACATCAAGGATCTGAACAGCACCCACGGCACCTGGGTCAATAACCTGCGCATTCACGATGAGCAGATGTTGAAAGATGGCGACCTGATCCGCCTGGGCAGTACCACGCTGCGCCTGCGCCTCGGCGAGCAGCCCGCCGGAGGCACTGCCCCGGTGCCAGCGGCCCTGCCCGCCGCGGCGCAGCCCGCCGCCCGGCTTGCGCCGGCAGCGCTGCCCGCCTCCAGGCCCGTATCCGCGCCTGCCCAACCAACCGCGGCGGCGAAACCAACCCCCAAGCCGGCCTCCCCATCGATCTTTTCGCGCCGCCTGCTGGGCATCCCCTATTGGATCATGAGCCTGGGCTTGCTGCCGGTGCTGGCCGTGTGCCTGGTCGGCGCATTCGTGATCGTGCCCAAGCTGCTCCCTGTCACCCCCACGCCCACCACGCCCATCCGACGAGAGCCCACCACCACCGCCCTTCCCACGGACACGCCCTCGCCCTTCCTGCCCATCGATACCCCCACCCCAGGCCCTGCAGGCATCCCCACCTGGATCGACGATTTCGGCGTTACCATGGTGCTGGTGGAGGGAGGCTCGTTCCAGATGGGCAACAAATACACCCAGCCGCTGGATATCTGCATGCAATACAATCCCATCCAGGATTTCTGCATCCCCGATCCTTACCTGAACGCAGAGCCGCCGCACACGGTGTATCTGGATCCCTATCTGATTGACATGTTCGAGGTCAGCAACGCCCAATACCGGGAGTGCTTAAATGCAGGCTACTGCAGCGGCCCCATCATCTACGGCACGAATGAGATTCCCGATTACTTCACCAACCCCGCTTACGACAATTACCCCGTAATCGGCGTCGACTGGGATCGGGCTGCCACCTACTGCGCCTGGCGCGGGGCGCGCCTGCCCACCGAAGCCGAGTGGGAAATGGCCGCCCGCGGCACGGACGGGCGCATGTTCCCCTGGGGCGATACCTATGATCCCCTGCTGGTCAATGGCTGCGACGATGACTGCAGCTCGGTTTGGGCCATGCCCAATTACGATGACGGCTATAGTGAAGCCGCCCCCGTCAATGCCTTCTCTGGGGGCGTCAGCCCATATGGCATCTACAACATGGCCGGCAATGTGACCGAACTGGTGGCAGATTTTTATGATGCTGCTTACTACAGCACGCTTGGAGACGGGGTCTGGAATCCATTAGGCCCTCCGACAGGGGAATATCACGTGATGCGCGGCGGGTCATGGTCCTATCCGACCGATATGCTGACCACGGGGGCGCGCTTCTACATCGATACGGTGAATGCCTTCCCTGACACGGGCTTCCGCTGCGCCCACAACCCATAGATTAAAAAGCATCCGGCGGTGCGCAGCACCGCCGGATGCTTTTTAACTAGGCCAGCTCAGCCCGGCAGGCATCCAGGTTTTCAGCGGGCTGGGGGTACTCCATCTTCAAATCCTTCAGCGCGTCCACCATCACCGCCGAGATGACCAGATCGCGGTACCATTTGCGGTTGGCGGGGATAATGATCCAGGGGGCGTGCTTGGTGCTGGTCTTTTCCAGCACATCCTCGTAGGCCTTCTCGTATTCGGCCCACAGGGCGCGCTCTTTGAGGTCGCCGGGGTTGAACTTCCAGCGCTTATCCGGCTCATCCAGGCGCGCCAGCAGGCGCTCGCGCTGCTCTTCCATATCAATGTGCAGGAAGAACTTGAGGATGGTGGTGCCCTCCTCAGCCAGCAGCCGCTCGAAAGCATTGATCTGCTCGTAGCGCCGCTGCCACTGCTCCGGCGGGACGAGGTTATGCACGCGCACCACCAGCACATCCTCGTAATGGCTGCGGTTGAAGATGACCATCTCGCCGCGGGCGGGCACCTGCTGGTGCACGCGCCACAAGTAATCGCGCGCCATCTCCGGTGCGGTGGGCACCTTGAAGGAGGCCACGCGCACGCCCTGCGGGTTGACGCCCTCAAAGACGCGGCGGATCACGCCGTCTTTACCGCTGGTATCCATGCCTTGCAGCACGATCAAGACCTTGTGCCGGGCCTGGGCAAAGAGCAGCTCTTGCAGCGCTTCCAGCTCGTCATTCAATTCGAGCAGGGGTTTCTCCGCCGCTTCCTTGCTCCCCTTCCAGGCGGGGGTGCTGCCTGCATCCCAATCCGCCAGTTTCACCTTTTGCCCCGGCTGAACGAGGTAACGTTTCCAATCGATTTCGGCCATCGCATCCTCCTTGTGTTGGTTATGAGCATACTTATATCACAAAACAGCAGGAATAGACCGCAAAAAAGGATGTGCAGCGTGGCAAGGCCATGCCGCACATCCTTTTTTTGCAAATATTTCTTGCGCCGTGATACAATAGCAACATGGCGAACCTCATCAACAGGGTCAGGAACGGCGCGCCTACCCGGCGTCCCACCATTGGCGTGCTGATCGCCCGCCTGGGGCGCGTGTGGGGGCGCGAGTTCATGGCTGGCCTGAACAATGCCGCCGTGGCGCAAGATGTCAACCTGCTGTGCTTCGTTGGAGGAAATCCTACAGCGGTGCTGGCAGGCGAAAACCAGATCTACAACCTGGCTAACGCCGATACCCTGGACGGGCTGATCCTGTACTCTGACCTGGGGCATGGCCAGGCGAACGATGAAATTGCCGCCTTCTGCGAGCGCTTCAAGAACCTGCCCATCATCAGCGCGGTTGAAGCCCCCGGCCTGCCCACCCTGTTACCCGATTCTTACGGCGGCATGCGCCAGTTGATGCTCCACCTGGTCAAGGTGCACAAATACCAGCGCATCGCCTTCATCCGCGGGCCAGAGGGCCAGGCCGAAGCCGAACAGCGCTACCAGGCTTACCAGGATTCCCTGAAAGATCACAACCTACCCTTCGACCCTGCGCTGGTATTTCCCGGCGACTTTTCACGCGAGAGCGGTCAGGCCGCCCTCCAGGAACTACTCAGCCGCCCGGACCATCAGGTGCAGGTGGTGGTGTGCGCCAATGACCGCATGGCCTTTGGCGCGCTGGAAACCATGCAGGCCCACGGCTTGCAGGTGCCGGCGAACATCGCCCTGGCCGGATTTGACGATATCGACGAGGCGCGCATTGCCGGCGTGCCGCTGACCACGGTACGGCAGTCCTTCTTCACTATCGGCCAGCAAGCGCTGGAGCATCTGCTGCGCCTGCTGCACGGCGAGCCGGTGCCAGAGCGGATCATCGTGCCCACCGAGCTGGTGGTGCGCTGGTCTTGCGGCTGCCTGCCTGAAGCCGTGCGCCAGGCCACCGCCCGCAGCCAGGCGGGCAGCAACACTGGCGTGCTGCGCGACCTGCGCTCTCGCCGCAAGCAAAGCGTCAAAGCCATGATCGCCGCGGCCAGCGAAGCCGCCAGCCTGGACTCTGCTTGGGGCGTGTACGTTTCGCCCGAAATGCTCGAGTCCAGCCTGGGCCAGGCCTGGGATGCCTTCATCGCTGAGATGGATAACAAGTCGCCGGGACAGTTCATCAGCGCCTTTGACCAGGCTTTGCAATACCTGCAAGTGGTACGCAGCGATGCCACCGCCTGGCACGCCGTGCTCTCCACGCTGCGCGCCAACGTCTTACCTTTCTTGATCGAGCGCGAGGCCATCATCCGCGCCGAGAACCTCTTCCAGCAGGCCCGCCTGCTGGTGGGCGATGCCGCCGGGCGGTCGCAAGCCTACCAACGCCTGGCTATCGAGCAGCAAGAAGAAACCCTGCAAAGCATCGGCAACAGCCTGTCCACGGTGCTGCGCATCTCAGAAATGCGCCCGGTGGTCGAGCGCCACTTTCCCCTCCTGGGCATTGAGCGCTGTTCCCTGATCTTGCACAAGGGCAGCCGCAACCGCAAAACCGCCGGGGCGCTGCCCACCAACTCTCAGGTGGTGCTGTGCTACGAGCGCGGCACCGGCACCTGCAACGAGGAAAACGATTCCTTCCCCACCCTGCAGTTGGCTCCGCCGGGGCTGCTGCCAGCCGAACGGCGTTATTCTGCCGTGGTTTCGCCGCTCATCCAGGGGCACACAGTCTTTGGCTACCTGGTCACCGAGGTGGGTCCGCGTGAGTGGGAGATCTACGCCCGCCTGCGCAACCTGTTCAGCAGCGTTATCTTCCGCTCTCAGCTGGTGGCCCAAGAAGAGTATTCCCGCCGGGAGGTGGAGCGGCTGTTGACCCAGGTGGGGCAGCGCGCCGCCGAGCTGGCCGCGGCCAAAGAGGCCGCCGAATACGCCGCCGAGCAGTCTCACCAGGCGCTGCGCGAGACCGAGGGCCTGTTCACGGCTGCCCGCGCCATCTTGGGCGCAACCAACCCGGCAGACATCTGCCAGAAGCTGACCAGTCACCTCAATTCACTCATCCAGGCCGACCGGGTCTTTATATTCCTGGTGGACCATGGCCGCAAAGATGTGATCATGCGCGTGCATGACGGCAACATTGTCGATGACCTGCAAACAACCTACGAAGAACTGAACCAGGGCATCAGCGGACTCGTTTTCCGCACCGGGCAGGCTGTTCTATCCACCGGGCCCGATGACGGCATCGAACCACCCGAAACCGCCGAGCGCCGCCGCCGCTCTGGCACCGGCTCGCTGATCGTGGTGCCGCTGCTGGCTAAAGGCAAAGTGATCGGCACGGTAACCGCGCTCAACCGTCTCAACCAGCGCATCTTCACCCAGCACGATGTGGACCTGCTGATGGCGCTGACCACCCAGGCTGCCGTGGCGATTGAAAACGCCCGCCTGTTTGAAGCCGAGCACGAGCAGCGCGAACTGGCGGACGCCATGCGCATCGCCGGGACGATCCTGACCTCCATGCTGGATGTCAACGAGATCCTCGACCAGTTGTTGATCCAGATTCGCCGCGTGGTGCCCTTCGACTCAGGCAGCCTGATGCTGGTGGAGGGCGATAACGCCCGCGTGGCGCGCGCCCTGGGCTACACCAGCGGGCGGCTTTCGATGGATGGGCGCGATAACCCGGCCTTCCCCATCCACTCTACCCCTACCTTCCAGACGATGAAGGACACCGGTCTGCCGCTGCTGATCCCGGACACTTACAGTGAACCACTGTGGACGCGCCGCCCGGATACGGATCACATCCGCTCGTGGCTGGGTGCGCCGATCATCTCCAACGAGGGGCTGGTGGCCTTCTTCTCGCTCAACAAGTACGAGCCTAACTTCTACACGCCCAAACTGGCCGAACGGCTGGTGGCTTTTGTGGGCACGGCAGCCCTGGCGTTGGACAATGCCCGCCTGTACGACAACCTCAAGCACTTCAACCAGCAGTTAGAGCAGAAAGTGGCCGAGCGCACCGAAGAGCTGCGCAGCGCTTATGCCCAACTGGAACAACTGGACCGCACAAAATCTACCTTTATCAGCGTCACCTCCCACGAGCTGCGCACGCCGCTCACCGTGTTGAGCGGCTACAGCCAGATCATGGCAGGCGATGCCACGGTGAAGGCCAATTCTTACCTGAACCAATTGGTTGGCGGCATCGAGAGCGGCGCCCGGCGCATGCACGAGATCGTCAACGCCATGCTGGATGTGGTCAAGATCGATGCCCGCGAGCTGAAGCTCAGCACCGAGCCGCTCTCCATCGCCTCCATTATCAAGGATGTGCGCGGGCGTTACGGCACGGCATTGACAGAGCGCAACCTGACCCTGGTGGATGACACCCTGCGCGACCTGCCCCCCATCGAGGCCGACCCCGAAGCAATCTTCAAGGTCTTTTACAACCTGTTCAGCAATGCCATCAAATACACCCCCGATGGCGGCACGATCACCATCAGCGGCAGCCTGCTGCCCGATGAACATCCCGATTATGATGAGGCAGCGGTGGAGATCGTGGTCAGCGATACCGGCATCGGCATCGAGCCGAGCGTAAAGGACTTGATCTTCACCAAGTTCTACCAGACCGGCGAAGTGGCGACCCACTCCTCGGGCACCACCAAGTTCAAGGGCGGCGGGCCAGGCCTGGGCTTGGCCATCGTGCGCGGCATCGTCCAGGCTCACCAGGGGCAGATCTGGGTGGAAAGCCCCGGCTACGATGAAAAGACCTGCCCTGGCAGCACCTTCCACGTTATCCTGCCGGTGCGGCAGAAAAAAGAACCCGCTTAGCCCAGGATCAAGATGGGGATGATCCGGGTCGATCACACGCTCTCCATCCGCGAGGAAGATATCCAAATTGAGTTCGTCCAGGCCTCGGGGCCAGGCGGGCAGAATGTGAACAAGGTCGCCACGGCGGCCTTGTTGCGCTTTGACACCACCGCCCTGCCTGAGGAGGTGCGCCTGCGGCTGATGGCGCTGGCGGGCGGGCGCATCACCGCGGAGGGGGTGCTGATCATCCAGGCGCGGCGCTACCGCACGCAAGAGGCCAACCGCCAGGATGCCATCCAGCGCCTGGTGGAGCTGCTGCAGCACGTCGCACAGCCGCCCCGCCCGCGGCGCAAAACGCGCCCCACGCTGGCCTCCCGGCGAAAACGATTAGAAGAGAAACGTCGCCGCGGCGAGATCAAGCGCACGCGGCAGCACAGCCGCACCGATCACCAGGAATAAATGGGAACCGCCATGCTCCAAATCCTCACCCACGGCCTTTCGCTGGGCGGCAGCCTGCCCGGCGACATGCTCACCTTTCTGCATCACCACGGATGCCCGCAAACCGCCGCCCACTGCCTGCGCGTGGCCGCACAGGCCCGCCAGCTGGCGGCGCGCTTTGGCGGCGCGCAGGCGCAGGCCGAATTGGCCGGCTGGCTGCACGATATCAGCGCAGTGATCCCCAACGCAGAGCGGGCAGCCTTTGCACGCAGCCTGGGCCTGGAGGTGCTGCCCGAAGAAGATGCCTACCCCATGCTGCTGCACCAGCGCCTTTCGGCGGAGATGGCGGCGCTGATCTTCGGCGTGAGCGACCCACCCGTGTTGAGCGCCATCGCCTGCCACACCACCCTGCGCCCAGCCGCCTCGCTGCTGGATAAGATCCTCTTTGTAGCCGACAAGATCGCCTGGGATGGCACCGGCGAAGCCCCCGGCTTGGAGATGCTGCAAGCCGCCCTGGATGTCTCGCTAGACGAGGCGGCATTGTGCTACCTGGAACGGCTGGTGCAGCGAGGCGCCGCCCTGCCGGTTTTGCACCCCTGGGCCGCCCAGGCGCACGCCGATCTACTGGCGCGGCGCTAGATTCCCGGCTTGTCATTCCTTAGAAATGCTATATACTAATAACAGGTCATATCTCAATAAAAAGGGGAAAGTTGGGTATTTTGGGCCGGCTTCGCCTGCCCAAAACACCCAACACCCCTACTTTTTGAGATGTTACCATAACAGGGTTCGATGTGTTCGCCCCAAACTTATTTGCCATTTGATCATCGAAGAATCTGGAGGTGCAATATGCGTTTGATCCGCTTGACCCTGCTGATTGGCTTGCTGTGCCTGATCTTCCCAGGGACGGCCTATGCCGCCGAGCCTGGCCCCATCCTGCTCAACCCCATCACCCAGGATGCCCCCCCAACGGGAGGCGAAGAAGAGGCGGCTGCCAAGCCCGATACCTTCACCAACATCGAGAATGTGCTGGGCACGCTGGGCGTCTTTTCGGCCTTCATGCTCATCCTGGCGGTCGGCGCCGAGGTAACGATTGACTCGCTCAAAGTGATCGCTGGCTTCAAGAGCAAGCCCACCGCCATGGAGACGGTCAATCAGTTGAGGAGCTGGCTGCCCGGCTCGTTGGAAGAGCTGGGCGCCGGCGAAGCTGCCGTCAGCAAGCTCAAGCTGACGCTGAATGCCATGGCCGGTCACATGGGCAAAGTGGACGAGGCCACCGAAGCGATCAAGACCGTGGACGAGTGGCTGCCCGATTACCTCAAGAACCTCTCGGTGGATAAGCTGCAAACCCTGCTGACCAATGATGAAAACATTCAAAAGTTAAAAGAAGACCTTGGCAAAAAGATCGGCCCGGGCAACGTCGCCATGGCGGTGGGCTGGCTGCGCGGCGCGCTGGCCACCCTTACCGCCACCTCCGTCAAAGATTTTACCAGCCAGGTGCGCGAGATGTTGAAGGATATCCCCGATCTCGACAACCCAGACGATGTGGCGAAGAAAATCCAGGATGCGCTGGATACGGCGCTCCCTGGGGATATCCAAGATCTGGCCCAGAGCGGGCAAAAGCTCCAGGCGGCCTTGGATAAGGTGAAAGAGGCCTTGAATGATCCCAAATACGATGCGGTGCTCGCTCAGGTGAACACCTGGCTGACCGGCGCCGTCACCACCCTGGAAACCAACGAGAGCACTGTCTATACCGCCGCCATGACCAACCTGATGCAGGCGGTGGAAGACCGCCGCGACAACATCCACTCGTGGATCGGCAAAGTGGTGCGCGGCTTCTTCCGCTGGTTGAAGGGCCATCTCTCCCTGGAGACCAACCCGCAAGACCAGTCGTTCAAAGCCAAAATCAAACGCCAGACCCAGCGCCTGCTGGACCGCATTGACGGCTTCAGGAGCGGTGATCACATCATCCCGCCGCTTAACCCATCCAACATTGCTCGCATCCTGCTGGAGCGCGACTCCGCTCACCGCCAGGAGGAAGTCTCGCGCCTGCGCTGGCTGCGCATCATCTCCGTGATTGTCGGCATGACCCTGGCAGTGATGCTCAAGGTGGATGTGGGCAACCTGCTCCAGCCCATCATCAGCGTTGACCTGCACAACACCCTGGCCAGCCCGGCCTGGGAGATGATGTGCAAGCCGCTGGAGGGAAGCACTATGGTTCTGAGCATGTGCACCAATGATGTACCCACCGGCATCTTCCTGCCCGCCTACAACTTCCTGCACATGGCCACCATCGGCATGCTGCTCAGCGGCCTGGCCGCCAGCGCCGGGTCGGCCTTCTGGCACGATATGTTGGACCGCCTGCAAGCCGCCAAGAAGGCCACCAGCGATATCAAAGACCTGGCGGCGCAGATCCAGGCCATGGAACAGGGCAAGTAGGTTATCAGAGGAGCAGCCATGAGCGACACCATCCAGATGCAAGTGTACTCACGCCCCACTGAGGAGCAGATCAACGATAACCTGCCAGTCTCCACCGACAGCCTGGAATACCTGCCCTGGGGCACACGCTCGCTGAAGCTGAAGGTCAGCGGCGATTACAGCGGCAAATGTTACCTCCGCCCCAGGCAGTTCATCCTGAACGAAAGCCCGGTGGCAGGCTACGCCGATGGCAGCCCCGGCGGCGATATCCGCGTCTCGTGGGGCGGCGGGTGGGAGGAGGGTTTCCAGATCGAAGATAAGAAAAAGGGCGAGGATGTGTATATTTACTTCAACATCACCCACCGCGGCACACAGGCTGCCGATGCCTACCCGCTGACCCTCGAAGCCTACCACAGCAAAAAGCACACCAAGCTGGGCGAGCTGACCGTGACGCTGCATCGCCCTGCCGAGTTGCCCTCACCGGCGCTCAAACCGCAGTGGCAGGCGCTCGGCGATGGCGATAAGGAGCTGCTCCTGGCGCCTGCGCAGGCCAGGCAGGTGCCCATCTACCTGTCACGCTGGTGGCCCACAGAGGTGATCCATTACACCGCCGCGCAAGTGACGGTGCTGCCGCGAGTGCGCCTGGTGTGCCATCGCAATATTGGCGAAGGTTACAGCCGGGTGGAGATCTTTGCCGCCCTGCCGGGCAAGAAGACAGAAAAACTCCTGGCTTTCATTGATGGCGATATCCAATTCCCCCTGGTAGACCTGGAACAGATCAGCGCCGACCTGTATTTCATGAGCGGGCACTGGGTGCTGCGGGTGTGGTTCTTCTGGCTGGATAAAACCCTGATGGGCAAGGTCGATACCGCCGGGCTGGGTGACGCCGAGGTGAGAGTGCTCAACCGCTGGCGCGCCGAGCAGGAGATTCCCGACGCCGAGCGGGTGGATATCGTTTTTGACCAGAACCTGAATACCCGTTTCATGTGCACCGACCTGCACTGGCAAGAACTATGGGGGCCGTTCACCAAAAAAGCACCCCTGCATGTCTCCGTCGCAGCCGAGGAGGCACTTAATGTGTACATCCGCGGCGCTCAGGGGTTGGCCGCGGTAAAAGCGGCACTGCTGAAGAAATATGTTCCCCAGGCAGATAAAACTTTCGATCCCTCTGAGGAAGTGAAGAATCAACTGTACCAGCAGGAGGAAGGCGCCGAAAAAGGCGTCGGCGATTTGAAGCACAAGCACACCCCCTTCTTCCGTAACGCGGGCTTCGATCTCGACCTGATCAGCAATGATGTTCGCAAAGGCTGAGCGCGCATGGCTGATGAAGAGTCTCGCCTGGAAGCCATTCTAGAGATCATCCCCAACCCGCCCGGGCAGGCGGACCCGCTGCCCTATCACCTCGAGCTGACCGACACGAGCCTGGACAGCACCCTGGAAGCCGATTTCAACCTCGACCTGCCCGAGCTGGAAGCGCTGCTGGACGAGGACACCCCCGAAAGCTACGGCGCGTACCTGTTCCGGCAGGTCTTCGAGGAAAGCGTGGACGAGGATGGCAAGAAGGGGCGCATTGGGGCGCGCCTGCGCCAACTGCTGCAGCGGGTGGAAGACGGCGAGTGCGAAGAACTGGTGCTCAAGCTGGAGATCGCCCGTAAACTGGGGGCGCTGCGCAGCCTGGCCTGGGAGGCCACCCTCAACCCTGCCGAAGAGCACGCCCTGGCAGCCGACCGCCGCATGGCCTTCTACCGGGATGTCAACGTGGACGCAGCCCAGCGCCCGCCCATCCAGGGTACGCCGAACGTACTGATCGCCGTGGTCAGCCCGGATGAAGCGCAGATGGCGCGGCTCAACCAGCGCCTGCGCCAGAAAGGCGAGATCCAGGAAGATCTGGAGGTGCTGGATGTCAAGGAGGAGGAAAAGCGCCTGGAGGTCTTGTTCAACACCCTCACCCCGGGCAGCTCGCGCCAGGCCATCACCTACCATCTCCTAAAGCCAGAGGCGGGCAAATCCACCTGCCAGCAGCTCGGCGAGGCGCTGGAAGACGGCGAATTCCATGTACTGCACCTCTCCTGCCACGGCCTGATCTCGAAAGAAGATCACAGTGTGCGCCTGGTACTGCTCAACGAGGAGGGCCGCCCTGCCCTGGTGAGCGAGCTGGAGTTCGCCCGCATTTTCCGCAGCAACATGAAAGTGCGCCTGGTGCTGCTGAACGCCTGCCATTCTGCCGAAACCTCGCAGGCCAGCGGCTTCAGCGGCATTGTGCCGCGCCTGCTGCCGCGCGTGCCCGCGGTGATCGGCATGCAGCGCCAGTGGTACACCGGCGTGCCAGATATCAAATTCTGCCGCATGTTCTACACCGAATTAAGCAAGCATGGCTATGTGGACCGGGCCTTGCAGCGCGCCCGCCAGCGCCTGTTTGAGCACAAGCCCCAGAAATGGGTCTGGAGCACACCCGTGCTGTACCTGCACCTGGTGAAAGGACGCCTGTTTGAGCCCGAAAAGCGTTCTTCCACCTCCAAACCAACCCCATCCAAACCGGTCACCCACAAACCAACCCTCCACCCGGAGTATTACGGCGGGCTGGTGGGCCTGCCCGGCAAACCCAAAGCCGGCGGCACCTACCGGGGCTTTCCCGGCAAACATACCATCAAAGGGCATGGGCCGCTGGAATACGCCGGGCTGCCCCCGGGAGATGATATCGAAGACCTGCTGCACGGGATCGGTGCGGAGGAAGAAGAGGGCGAGGAAGAGGCCGCCCCGGTGAACATTTACAAGCAGGGCGTGCTGGTACAAGCCCAGGAGAAGTTCAGCAAAACCAAGCAGCGCCGCGCCCTGCAGGAGCTGCTGGGCTACTACGAGCAGCAGCACCGCGAGCTGATCACCCAGCGTGACCAGCCGGGCGCAAACCAAGAGCGCCTGGACGAAGAGATCGAGGAACTAGAGGAAAGCGTGCAGGCATTGAACCAGGAGTTCACCAACATCTGATCAACCTGCAATATTTACAAAAACAGATGCGCTGCGTGGCAAAGCCATGCAGCGCATCTGTTTTTGCCATCCCATCTAGGCGAAATGCTCGAACTTTTCGGGCGCAACGCCGCACACCGGGCACTTTTCAGTCATCGGGCCGGCGTGGGTGTAGCCGCATACCGGGCACACGTAATAATCTGTCTCCGCGCCGGGATGTTCCAGGTCCTTGCGCATCTGGCTGTACATCTGGGCGTGGATCTTCTCTACCTCGTAAGCCCACTCGAAGGTGCGCAGAGCCTTCTTGTCGCCCTCGGCCTGGGCATCCTGGATGAACTCCGGGTACATGGTATCCACCTCGTAGTTCTCGCCTTCAATGGCCACATCCAGGTTCTCGGCGGTACTCTTCAGCGCACCCAGCGCCTTGAGGTGGTTGCGGGCATGGATCGCCTCGGCGTGCGCCGCGGCGCGGAACAGCCTGGCTGCCTGGGGGTAGCCATCTTGCTCGGCCTTCTCTGCAAAATAGGTGTATTTGCGGTTGGCCTGCGATTCGCCTGCAAAGGCTGCTTTTAGATCTTCTGCCGATTTCGACATTACACCCTCCGTCTTCGAACGTGTTTTGATTTTCTAATTGTACACCGTTAATGGTTAAGATGTATTCCCGAATTTGAAATTGAATGTGCGTCAAGATGGCCGGGTTCGTGCTATACTCAAAGGCATGCCCTCTGGCGACCATTCCCCCTTACCCCAGGCCTACCAGGCCGTTGCCCGGCTGGAGCGGCTTTCGGCCGATTCGCGCTGGGCGCACAGGGCCAGCGGCCTGCGTGGGGCGCTGCTGCGCAGCATTGCCGAGGCCGAAGCAGGCCAGGCACAGCCCGGCAGCCTGAGCGCCCTGGTGGCACAGGGCTTTGCCATCGTCGAGCAGGCGGCGCGAGAGATGGGCGACCGCCCCTGAACCTATTTAATGAAGGATAGAGATATGACCGAGGAAACCCACAGCATCCACTGTCCCAACTGCAGCGCACCGCTGCGCGTCAGCAGTGAACAGACGCTGGCGATCTGCGTGTACTGCAACTCCAGCGTGCGCATCACCCCGCCAGAACAGCCCGCCGGGGAGGCCGGCCCGCCCGAGGCCAGTGTGCACGATATCCCCAAAGAGGTCATCGAGCAGGTCAAGCAGATGGTGGTGGATGGCAAGCGCTTCCAGGCGGTGCAGTATTACCAGGAACAGGCCGGGCTGGCCCACGCCGAAGCCGAGTTTGCCGTCAGCCAGATCACTGTGCCGCTGGTGTTCAAGCTGACCCACCAGGTGCCGCTGACCGCTTTGGGAATCGCCTTTGCGGTGGGCATTATCCTCCTGGCCGCGGTGGGGCTGGTGTGGAGCCTGCGCCAGATGACCGAGGGGCAGTCCTGGTTCTTTCTGGTGGCGGTCTTGTGCGGCATTATGCTGTACGAGCGCATCCGCTTCCTCTGGCCCAAGCTGCGCTCCACCTGGGTGGCCAGCCGCGGCGCCCTGGGCCAGGCCAAGATCCTGCAGATGGCGGTTGTGCGCCCCAAGATGATGCGGGATGGCTCGCTGGTGCTGCTGCGGATGGAGGTACATCCCGCAGACGGGCAGCCGGCATTCCAAGACGAGGAGAGCATCTTGGTGCGTGAACAGAGCCTGCCCAAGGTGCAGGCTGGCAACACCATCCGGGTGCGTTTTGACCCGCGCACGCACGACCGCGTTTTCCCGGTAGCGCCCATCGAGGTGATCGAGTGGGCAACCGAGCCTTGATCTCAAATAATGGATGTCAAACGGAGATTCGCTGCGTTTGACATCCATGACCAGGATCTCATGAACCTGGTAAGAAGCCTCCGGGTATGTATTGATAGACACCCGACGAGGGAGAGGCACACGTGACTTACCCCAAGCAGCGCAAAGAAAAGTGGCTCTTATACCGTAACACGGGCATCGTGGTGCTGTTTACCCTGGTGGTGACCGGCCTAACCCTGAGCGGGCCGGTCACCTGGGTAAAAATGATCTGGCTGGCGCCGCTCATCTACATCAACTATCAATTGTGGATGCTGCATTCGGCGGTGCATCCCCGGCGCATTTTCTCTGCCCTGGGCATGACGCCCGCCGCCGTCAACCTGCCCTTCAGCGAGGTGGTGCTGCGCAGCCGGGACGGCCTGGCGCTGGCGGGCTGGTACGTGCCGGGGTCGCGCCGTGCGGCCATCATCCTCGTCCACGGGCTGAGCGGCTCCAGCAGCAGCATGATCTACCACGCCGCGGCGCTGGCAACCTACGGCTACGGCGCGCTGCTCTTTGATCTGCGCGGCCACGGCGCCAGCCAGGGCGACCTGTGCACGGCGGGCGTTGAGGAGGCCAACGATGTACTGGGCGCAGTGGATTACCTGCTCAGCCGGGAGGATGTGGACCCCCACCAGATCGGCGCCCTGGGCATCTCGCTGGGGGCGCAGTGCGCCCTGCGCGGCGCGGTGGATTGCCCCAACATCCGCGCCGTTGTGCTGGAAGGGCTGGGAGCGATGAACCTGGAAGACCACGGCAACCCACCCATGACCCTGCTGCGCCGCCTGTACTACCCGCTCAACCGCCTGACCTACTGGCTGTATGATTTCGCGGCGGGCATTTCAAACTCCGCAAGCACGATCTCTGTGCTCAAGCGCCTGGGGCGCCCGGCGCTGCTCATCACCACCGGCGCCGGCATGGAGCACAAGCTGGGGCAGGTGTACCAGAAGACCCTGGGTGAGGCGGTCACCCTGTGGGAGATCCCCAATGCCCGCCATGCTGGGGGATACTTTTACAACACCAAGGCCTACCAGGAAAAGGTTGTGCAGTTCTTCGAGCAGGCCTTTACGGTGACCTAACCCCCCTGGCCCCCTTCCCATTCCGGGTTCAGGGGGCACATCCATTTGCGGATATCGCCTCAAAATCAAGGCGAGAAACATCGAAATGATGTAGAATTATTTCACCTGTGCTCAAAATTTTGACTGGGCAGCCTGTTTGCTGTGCCAAAAAACCGGCACGAAACTTGCACCGTGAATGGCAGAAACCAGGCACGCCCCAAAAGGAGTAACAAATGAAAAAGATGCTGTTGATCCCTACCCTGCTGCTGGCCCTGGCCTTGATGCTCGGCGCCTGCACCCTGCCCTTCCCTGGTGGTGCCCCCGCCGCAACCGAAGACACGACGAGAGCGGAGACAGACCCGCTGACCGAGCCAACCGCCACCCCGCTGACTGATATCGCCACCAAAGTGGGCGGCGCTACCGACCAACCCCCCGCGGTGACCAATACCCCCATCCCCACCGTTGAGGTGCTGGAGCCATCTTCCACGCCTGTCACGCCAGATGTGGTCGTCACAGCGATCACCGCGCCGCAGGCTGTGCGCATCCAGTTCAAGCCGGGCACCACCTCCGGTACTGTGGAAGGCGAACTGAACGCCGGGCAGACCTCTTTCTACGTGCTCAGCGCCAACGCCGGGCAGGTGATGACCGTGATCGTGTGGTCACCCAATAACGATGTTTACCTGACGGTCAGCGGGGCCAGCACCGGCACGGCGCTCGTGCAGGTCTCCGAAAAACTGACCTCCTGGACAGCCCCCCTCGCGGCCACGCAGGATTACTACCTGAGCGTGACTGCTTCGGGCGGGCGCACATCCTTCTCCGTCACCATTGACCTGCCGATCAGCGTTGCCGGCTCCACCCCCATCCCCACCGGGTTGATGGATCCCTACGTGGTGCTCGGCACCCCCGATCACGAGGATACCGCCACCGGCGACAGCTTCACCGATTGGGCCAGCCCCGGCGCCGATGAACTGCCCGATGACAGCTACATCCGCTTGCAGTTCAAGGATGCCAAGCTCTACGTCACCGGCAAGCAGCTGGGCTTCAGCACCTGGTGGTTCACCTGGCACGCCCTGTCAGACTTCTACCTGGAAATGACCTTCAATACCAAAGACTGCTCTGGCAAAGATGCCTATGGCACCATCATCCGCGGCCCTGAACACAATGCGGGCGTGTCTTACGGCTACGTGGTGGCCTTCTCTTGCGACGGCTCGTACTGGATCTTCCGCCTGGACGGCATCGACCCGTGGGACGCCGAGAACCTGGTGGCATGGAGCGAGAGCGATTACATCATCACCGGCTCAGACAAGACCAATGTGATGGGCATCCAGGCCATCGGCGATACGATCACCGTATACGCCAACGGTCACCAGATCGCCGAGGTGGTGGATGACGAGTACAGCGGAGGCCGCTTCGGCGTCTTCGTCAGCCCGGCCTCCACCGCCAACTTTACCTACCGCTTGATGAAGATCGCCTACTGGGATCTCAAAGGCGAATAACATCACCCCACCCCCTGCCCCCGCCCCTCAAGGGGCGGGGGAAATACCAAAAAGAGTGTGATGCGGCGCTTTGCGCCGCATCACACTCTTTTTAGCGAATTCCGCGCCCTGCTGAAACAAGGATTTCTGCTATAATCTTTCTACATGACCGCGCAACCCGATTCCCCTGCTGTAGCCTGCACGCAGTGCGGCGGTGAGCTGCACCCCGACGAGGGGCAGATCTTCCTCACCTGCCCGTACTGCAATTCCACCGTCTACCTGGATAAAAGCCAGGTGGTCTTTCACTGGTACCTGGCGCCCACGCTGGATGAAGCCCAGGGACGCGCCTCGCTGGCGCGCTGGATGGCTGGCAACCAGACCGTCAAAGACCTGGACAAAAAGGCGCGCCTGGTTTCCAGCACCTTCCAATATTTCCCCATGTGGTATTTCAAGCGCCGCACAGCCGCAGGCAAAGAGAGCATTTTGCTGGAGCCTGCCGCGGCCATCTCCATCAGCGAGCTGCGCAGCCTCAAACTGCCCGCCGGCGACCTGCGCAAGTACGACCCCAGCCTGGCCGCGCAGGCGGTGGAGCCTACCGCGCCGCTGGATGCCGTTTCGGGCTGGCTGCAAGAGAAGGGTATCCCCACCACCGAGCTGAGCGAGCGTGCCCTGGTGCACCTCCCCATGTATATCTTCAAATACCAGTTTCAGGGCAAAGAGTACACCGCCATTGTAGAAGCCGGCACCGGCAGCGTGTTTGCCAACATATTCCCGGCCAAGGCTGAGGCCCCCTACCTGCTGGCAGGCGGGGTGGCGGCGCTGGTGTACCTGTGCCTGGCAACCTTGCCCCTCGTCGGTGCGGCGGTGGATTTTGAGCTCTATTTCCCGCTCGGCCTGGGCGTGTGCTTTGGGCTGGGCATTTTGGCCGCACCGCTGCTGTTTGCGCTGGCGGCCTGGGTGGCGGCAAAAGTATGAGCGAGAAAGAAAGTACCCAGGGTCTCTCCTGCCCCCGCTGCGGCGGCATGATCACCATCCCCGAAGGGGCGGTGATCGTGCGCTGCCCCTACTGTGAGCTGCGCTCGATGGTGCAGGGCGAACGCGGCCTGCAGCGCTACCAGGTGCCGCTGCGCATCAGCCGCGACCAGGCCCTGCAAGCCCTGCAGCGCTTCTTCAAAAGTCACCGGGCCATCGCCATGGATGCCGGGTCGAAATCCAGCCTGGCCGAGTCCTTTGTGGTCTACCTGCCCTTCTGGACGAATTGGACACGCGCCCTGGGCTGGGTCTTTGGACAAGAACGCGTGCGCTCGGGCAAAACCACCACGCTCAAGCCGCGCGAGGTCAAAGTGGCGGCAGAGATGAACTGGAACGGCGCCGCCTGCGACGTGGGCGAGTTTGGCGTGCAGCAGGTGCCCCTCACCGACCAGCCCATGCAAGCCTTCAACCCCGATCTGCTGCACGAGCGCGGCCTGGTCTTTGAGCCCACCAGCTCCGTCAGCCAGGCGCGTGCCGCCGCCGAGAGCGAATTCAGCCAGCGCTTGCGCAAGATTTCTAAGCTGGATGTCATCTCGCAAGTGTTTGCCCGCTTCATCCGCCAGCGTATGGGATTGGTGTATTACCCGCTGTGGGTGATGCGCTATGCCTACCGCGGCCGTTCCTTCCAGGTGGCGGTCGATGGCTACTCGGGGCAGGTCTTGTATGGCAAGGCCCCCGGCAACACCCTCTACCGCGCCGCCATGCTGGTGGGCGGCATGGCCCTGGGGGCGTTCTTAATGGTGGATGTCTCGGCGCTGGCGGGTTACCTGGTGACACAGGTGGATGACGGCGACGCTGCCACCTTCTTGATCGCTGTGGCGGGCGGGGCGATCCTGCTGGGGGGAGGGCTGATGGCGGGCGCGTACCGCGCCTTCCGCTACGGCGAGCAGTACGAGTACCGCCACGGAGCGGGCAAAAAAGCCCTGCCCAGCATCGACAAGGATGCGATCCTCTCGCGCATCGAGGAGGCTTCAAAATGGCTGGAAGAGTAAGCCTCATCCCACTGGTCTGCTTTAAGTGTGAGACCGCCGTCCCGGCCCAGCCGGACGAGACCGCCTGGGTCTGCGCCCGCTGCGGGCAGGGCCTGCTGCTAGACGAGGAAAAAGGTCTGGCCGCGCTGAGCGTGCAGTATTCCGCCGCCCTGCCGCCCGGCGCCACCGGGCGCCCCTTCTGGGTGGCGCAGGGCACCGCCACCACCATCCGCAAAACCTACGGCAGCCGCAACGAGAGCGCCGAGTCGGCCCGCATGTGGGCCACGCCGCGCCGCTTTTTCATCCCGGCTTTCACCTGCCCGCTGGAGACGATCACCTCCCTCGGTCCGGCGCTGCTGCAGCGCCCGCCCGTTCTGGAACCCGGCCCGGCGGCGCCCTTCCAGCCCGTCACCCTGCACCCCTGCGACCTGAACGCCGTGGCCGAATATATCATCCTCAGCATCGAGGCTGGGCGCAAAGATAACCTGAAAGAGATCCAGATCCAATTGCAGTTATCCGAACCGGCCCTGTGGGTGCTGCCCTGAGTCCCGGCAAGGGCGTGTGGGTATTTTATGAAGATCTCTCCCCCTCTCAAGATCATTCTCCTGCTGCTGGCGGCGCTGGCTGCCAGCAGCTGCCTGGTTGACGAAGCCCTGCTGGAGACCGATACCCCCAGACCCACCAGCACCCCCAACACCGGCACCGCATGGATCAGCGTGTACTTCAGCGAGCCTGAACGAGCGGAGGAATTGAACTATCGCGGCGGCCCAGATGAGGCCCTGGCTGCTTCTATCCAGGCGGCCCAGGTGAGCGTGGACATGGCGGCTTATAACCTGAACCTGTGGAGCCTGCGCGATGTGCTCATCGCCGCACACCGCCGCGGCGTGACCGTGCGCCTGGTGACCGAAAGCGATAACCTGGACGGACCGGAGATCCAGGCGTTGATCGAGGCAGGCATTGACGTGCTCGGCGACCGCCGCGAGGGCCTGATGCACAACAAGTTCGTCATCATCGACGCCCTGGAAGTGTGGACCGGCTCGATGAACTTCACCACCACCGATACCTACCGCAGCAATAACAACCTGGTGCGCATCCGGTCTTCACGCCTGGCCCAGGATTACACGGTCGAATTCGAAGAGATGTTTGAAGACGATCTGTTTGGCCCAGACGACCGCGCCAACACCCCTTACCCAAGCATGATCGTCGAGGGCACCCGGGTGGAAGTGTATTTCTCACCAGACGACGGCACCCTGAGCCGCCTGCTGGAACTGGTGGAGGCGGCCCAATCCAGCATCGCCTTCATGGCCTATTCCTACACCTCCGATGAACTGGCCTCTGCCATGCTCACCCGCGCCGAAGCCGGGGTGAGCGTCAGCGGCGTCTTTGAAAAAGCGCAGTACCAATCGAACATCGGCTCGGAATTCGATGTTTTCCAGGCAGCGGGCCTGCCCATTTACCTGGACGGCAACTCGTACAACCTGCATCATAAGGTGATCATCATTGATGATAAGATTGTTGTCACCGGCTCGTATAATTTCAGCGGCAATGCCGAAAATCGTAATGATGAAAACACCCTGATCATTTATAATGCCCAGGTTGCAGCCCTCTACCGGCAGGAATTTGAGCGGGTGTTGAACCGGGCCAACCCTTGAGCCAGCGGTAAAGGGGATGGCGGCAAGCAAAATCCGGACCCATACAAGGAGCCACGAACCATGGATACACAAGGAAAATTCTATCTCGGGCGCATCTTTGACCCCAAGATCAACAAAGCCAGCGACCAGCCGCTGCTCTTCGACCCTGCCGACCTGACCACGCATGCCGTGGTGGTGGGCATGACCGGCTCGGGCAAGACCGGGCTGTGCGTGGATTTGTTGGAAGAGGCCGCCCTGCTGGGCATCCCCGCGCTGCTCATTGACCCCAAGGGCGATATGACCAACACCCTGCTGCACTTCCCCGATCTGGCCGCGGCAGATTTTCAGGCCTGGGTCAACGCCGACCAGGCCCGCCGCGAGGGCAAGACCGTGGAGCAAGCCGCCCAAGAAACCGCCGAGACCTGGAAGAACGGCCTGGCGCAGTGGGACATTGGCCCTGAGCGGCTGCTGGCGCTGAAAAACGCCGCCCATTTTGCCATCTATACCCCCGGCTCCGATGCCGGCATTCCCATCAGCATTTTGGCTTCGCTGAAGGCGCCGGTCATCCCCTGGGAGGGCAACCGCGAGATCCTGCGCGAGAAGATCTCCGGCACCGTCACCGCGCTGCTGGGGCTGGTGGGCATGAACAATATCGACCCGGTGCGCTCACGCGAGCATATCCTGCTGGCCAACATCTTCGAAAATGCCTGGAGCCAGGGCCAAGACCTGGACCTGGGTGAGCTGATCATGCAAACGCAAAGCCCGCCCTTCGCCAAGCTGGGCGTGTTCGATGTCAACTCCTTCTTCCCCGAAAAAGACCGCTTTGCGCTCTCCATGCTGCTCAACAACATCCTGGCCGCGCCCGCCTTCCAAACCTGGATCGAGGGCCAACCGCTGGATATTCCCAGCCTGCTCTATGGGCCAGATGGCCGCCCGCGCCACAGCGTCTTCTACATCGCCCACCTGTCGGATACCGAGCGCATGTTCTTCGTCACCCTGCTGTATGCCGCGGTGGAAACCTGGATGCGCTCGCAATCGGGCACCAACCTGCTGCGCGCCATCATGTACTTTGATGAGATCTACGGCTACGTGCCGCCGGTTGCCAATCCGCCCTCCAAGCCGTTGATGCTGCGCATGATCAAGCAGGCGCGCGCCTTCGGCATTGGGCAGGTGCTGGTGACGCAGAACCCGGTGGACGTGGATTACAAGGGTCTGTCGAATGCGGGCTGTTGGTTCATCGGCAAGCTGCAAACCGACCAGGATAAGGCCCGCCTGCTGGACGGCCTGGAAAGCGCCATGGCGGGCGGGCTGGACCGCTCTGCCTACGATAAGATGATCTCCAGCCTGGGCAAGCGCGTCTTCTTGCTGCACAACGTGCATGCCAAGGCGCCGCAGTTGTTCCAGACGCGCTGGGCGATGAACTACCTGGCGGGGCCGCTGACGCGCACACAGATCCCCCTGGCAAATCAAATGGTCGGCGCGGTGGCCCCTCCGCTGGCGCCTGCTGCCGCCGCCACGCCTGCCGCGGCAAGTGTCTCTGCCACGGCAGGTGTCTCTGCCGAGCAGCCCACCCCGCCTCGCGGCACGCCCCCGCTGGGGCAGCTGCAGGCTGTGCCAGTGCCGCAGCAGCCGGCCGCCCAAACGCAGCCAGTCAAAACCTCTGGCTCCTCCCAGACCCGCCCCACCATCCCCTCGGGCATCGCAGAGTATTTCCTGCCCAATAACCTGACCTTCACCCAGGCTTTCAAGGCCGCCGGGCGCGCTTTCCCGCAGCAGGCCTCCAGCCAGGGATTGCTCTACCGCCCGGTGCTGCTGGGCCAGGCCAACGCACGCCTGCTGAACCGCAAATACAACCTGGATATCGAGCTCAACAAAACGGTACTGGTGACCGCCCCAGACCGGCGCGGCATGGTGCGCTGGGAGAACTTCACCTCCAACCCCATCCCCGCCAACGAACTGGATGCCGCCCCCGACCCGCAGGCGCGCTACCTGCCCCTCGAGGCGCCCCTATCCGACTCCCGGGCTGTTGCGGCTATGAGCAAGGATTTTATGGATTGGGCCTATCGCGAGGCCAGGGTAACGGTGCGCGCCAGCGAAGAGTTGGGCGTCTTTGCCGGGCCAGACGTCTCCGAAGCCGATTTCCGCACCACCCTGGCGGAGGCCGCCCGCGCCCAGCGCGACGCCGAGATCAAGAAAGCCACCGCCACCTTCGATAAGCAGATCAAAACCCTGCAAGATAAGCTCGCCCGCGAAGAACGCGAGCTGAGCGAGGATCAGGTCAGGCACTCGCAGCGCAAGCTAGAAGAGGGCGGTAAGGCTGTGGAAACCATGCTGGGCCTGTTTGGCGGGCGGCGCAGCAGCAGCCGCATTTCCTCCTCGCTCACCAAGCGCCGCCTCACCGAAGAGGCCAGGGCCGATGTGGAAGAGTCTGTGGATGCCATTGCCGATTTCAAGCGCCAATTGACCGCCCTGGAGGCCGACAAAGCCGCCGCCATCCAGCAGGTCAACGACCGCTGGGGCAAAAGCGCCACCCAGATCAGCGAGATCCCCGTGGCGGCACTCAAAAAGGATGTGCTGCTGGATTACTTCGGCGTGGCCTGGATGCCCTTCCACCTGGTGCAGATTGGCGATACCGTGGAAGAGCTGCCCGGCTTCTCCGCCGGGTAAGCGCCGGGATGGTTCATTTGGTAACGCTACCCACAACCATAAAAACTGGCAAAACGAGATGTTTTCGGGNNGGGCGGGGCCGGGGGTGGGGGGAAAGGAGGCCGCCTTGCACGAACGTGAGTGGTTAGAGAAGGCCATCGCCGCACTGGAAGCGCAACGCGCCGGATTAGGCCCGCAGGCAACCGATTTTGCCATCGCCACCCTGTGCGAGAAGATCGCCGCGCTGGAACGGGGCGAAGAGCCCAGCCCGCGCCAGCGCAAGCAGGCCAGCGTGCTCTTCGGCGATATCTCCGGCTTCACCGCCCTCTCTG
The DNA here is from genome assembly GCA_002428565.1 of Anaerolineales bacterium UBA6092. GTDB lineage: Bacteria > Chloroflexota > Anaerolineae > Anaerolineales > UBA4823 > UBA6092. Next base: position 77,432 of record DIXA01000071.1, read on the forward strand.
AGAGCATGGATGCGGAGGATGTCTCCGACCTGATGAACAGCCTGTGGCTGACGATTGACCAGATCATCATCAAGCACGGCGGCTGGGTAGATAAGCACATCGGCGATGCGGTGATGGCGCTGTGGGGCGTGGACACCGCCCAAGAAGATGACCCCGCCCGGGCCATCCGCGCCGCCCTGGAGATCCAGGAATACCTGCGCCAGCGCACCCCCGCAGCCAATGACCCCGACCGCCAGGCAGCCATCTGCCTGCAGATGCGCATTGCCGTGCACACCGGGCCGGTGCTGCTGGGCGCCACCGGCGTCACCGGCGAATACACCGCCATCGGCGACACGGTTAACACCGCCAGCCGCTTGCAGCACCATGCCCCCTTGGGCAGCGTGATCATCTCGCAAGCCACGCAGCAGCAGGTGCGCGGGCTTTTCGATGTGCAGGCGCTGCCGCCCATCCCCGCTCGGGGCAAAACAGAGCCGCTGCAGGCCTACCAGGTACTGCGCCACACGCCGCGCACCTTCCACATGCAAACCCGCGGCCTGGAGGGCATCACCACGCGGCTCATTGGCCGCGAAGCCGAGCTGGAGCACCTGCGCCAAAGCCTGCAAAGCGTGCAAAGCAGCCAAACCCTGCAGGTAGTGACCATCCTGGGCGATGCCGGGGTGGGCAAATCGCGACTGCTGCAAGAGTTGGAGGCTCATATCACCAGCCTGGCGCAGCCGCCGCGCCTGCTGCGCAGCCGTGCCTTCACCGATTGGATGCACCGCCCCTACAGCCTGCTGCGCGGCCTACTGGCAGAGCATCTGCACATCCAGGAGACCGATCTACTGGCGGAGGTATGGCAGAAGTTCGAGAACGGGTTGGCCGGACAGGGCCTTGCGCCCGAGGCCGCCCAGATGCGCGCCCACTTCATCGGGCAGCTGCTCGGCTTCGATTTCAGCGCCAGCCCCCACCTGGCCGCGGCCCGCGCAGATGCCCGCCAGGTGCACGACCGCGCCCTGCTCTACCTGGCCGATTTCCTGCGCGCCGCGGCGCAACCCTCTGGCTGCACCATTTTTCTGGACGACATCCACTGGGCCGACGACAGCTCGCTGGAGATGCTGGCTTACCTGTTCCGAGCGCTGGCTGACCAGCCCCTGCTGGTGCTCTGCCTGGCCCGCCCGGCGCTGTTGGAGCGCCGCCCCGCCTGGGGCCAGGGCGCAGGGCACAGCCTGCTGCGCCTCGAGCCGCTTTCCAAAGAGGCCAGCCAGCGCCTGGTGAGCGAGATCTTGCAAGTGTCGGAGGGCCTGCCGCCTGCCCTGCAAGAATTGATCCTCAACAACGCCGAAGGCAACCCCTATTACATTGAAGAGTTGATCAAGATGCTGCTGGAAGATGGCCTGCTCACGCGGCAGGAGGGGCAGTTGGAAGCCGCCGCGGGCAGTCTGCAAGCTGCCCGCATCCCGCAGACGCTCACCGGCATTTTGCAGGCGCGCATGGACAGCCTGCCCGGCGAGCAGCGCGATGTGCTGCAACGCTCATCCGTGGTGGGGCGCACCTTCTGGGACGAGACTGTTTCCAGCCTGGAAGCAGGCCAGCCGCTCAACCTCACCGACCTGGAGCATTCCTTCGACGCCCTGCAGCAGCGCGAGCTGATCCTGGCACACGCCCAGGCGGTATTCTCCGGCACGCGCGAGTTCACCTTCAAGCATGCCATCTTGCACGATGTGACCTACGAGAGCGTGCTCAAGCGCGACCGGCGGCGCTATCACGCCCACATTGCCGCCTGGCTGATCGAGCGCTGCGGGCAGCGCGCCCGCGAGTACAGCGGCCTGATCGCCGACCACCTGGAAAAAGCCGGTCAGCCCCAAAAAGCGCTGCCCTACCTGCGCCTGGCTGGCGAGCAGGCCCGCCAGACCCTGGCCAACGGCGAGGCGCTGGGCTACTTCAGCCGTGCCCTGGCATACGAGAAAGACCCCGCTGCCCGCTTTGAGCTGCTGCTGGGGCGCGAGGAATTGCACGACCTGCAAGGGCAGCGCGAAGCCCAACAGCAAGACCTGGCCGCCCTTGAAACACTGGCGCAGGCGCTTGGCCCGGCCCAGCAGGCGCGCGTGGCTCTACCCCAGGCAAACTACTTCATGGTGACGGCAGATTACCCGGCATCGCAATCGGCGGCGCAGCGCGCCCTGGCCCTGGCGCAGGCATGCCAGGATGCCGCCCTGCAGGCAGCCGCTTACTTCGCCCTGGGGCAGATCGCCTGGCGCACGCGCAGCTACCAGGAGAGCATGCAGTCCCTCCAGCAGGCGCTGCCCCTGGCCCAGGCCAGCGGACAGGCCGAGGTAGAGGCCGATACTCTGCGCATCATGGGGAACGTGATGAACGATCAGGGCCGTTACCACGAGGCCGCAGGTTATTTCGATCAATCGCTGGCTATTTGCCAACGCATCAACTATCGCAGCAGCCAGAGCGCCGTATTGAATGCACTGGGCATCTTACACCGCGCCCAGGGCAATATCGATGCCAGCCTGCGCTACTACCAGCAAGCCCTGGCGCTGGCGCAGGAGGTGGGTGACCGGCGCATGGAAAGCGGCATCCTGGTCAACCTGGGCGTACTCTACCGCAACCAGGCCGATTATCCCCGCGCCATCGAGCATTACGAGAAAGCCCTGCGCATCCACCAAGAGATCGACGAGCCGCAGTACCAGAGCGCCACGCTGATCAATCTGGCGGTCTGCTTCCAACACCAGGGCAAGATCAGCCAGAGCATCCACACCTACCAGCAGGCCCTGGAGACCAAGCGCCGCATCCGCGACCAGCGCGGGGAAAGCACGGCGCTGACCGGCCTGGGCACGCTCTGGATGAACATGGGGTATTACCAGCAATCCTTCGCTCACCTCACCCAGGCGATGGAGATCACCCAGACCATTGGTCACCGCCGCGGGGAAATATATGCGTTGAACAACCTGGGAAATGTAGCCTGGCTGACCAGCCAGTACGAGCTGGCCCAGCAGTACAACCAGAAAGCCCTGGCGCTGGTACAGGAGCTCAACCTGCCATCGGAAGAGGCCATGGTGCGGCTGAATATTGGCCAGACCCTGGCCGCCTGGGGGCAGTATGCCGAGGCCGCCGTTTACTTTGTCCAGGTGAGCGAGCACTACCTGTCTGCCGAGGAACCCAGCCGGGTGGCGCAAACCCGGGCCGAGCTGGCGTTGTGCCGGCTGGCGCAAGATCAGCTCGAGCCGGCCCTGGCGCTGGCGGAAGAAGTGTGGGAGCATGTGCAAACCACCCGTACCCCCCAAGACCCCGCTCACGGCCTGATCGGCACAGATGACCCCGCGGCGATCTTGCTGGCCTGTTACCAGGTGTTCCAGGCGGCTGGGCATCCCCAGGCCGGGCCCGCCATTGCCGATGCCCGCCGGGTGGTGTTGCAGCGTGCCGCGTTGATCGATGATGAGGCGCTGCGACGCTCGTACCTGGAGAACGTCTCCACGCACCGGCAGATTTTGGCGCTGAGCCAGGTATAAACGATTATTCACAAAAAAAAATGCGCCGCGGCGCATTTTTTTGTGAATATAAATCTGGCACGATTCATGCAACCATCATAGCAGCCGGATCGCGGGGCAATCGCCCTGCAACCCGTGCCCATTTCGCTTGACGCCTGGCATTGAATATGCTAGTATCTTAAAAATCTGAGGTAATTGGCTGCCATTGCAAAGCGCCTTGCTTGCAAAAGGTCTTCACCGGCCCAGGCAGCAGCAGAAAAGGAGAACAAACATCATGAACTTGAAGCGTATCGTCCAAATATCCGCCCTTGTGCTTGTCTTCGCGCTGTTTGCCGCCAGCCTGAGCGCCTGCAAGATGCCCGCATCCGAAGGACCGCAGGCCACGCAGGATTTCATTGTCCCTGGAGACACCCAGGTCCCCGGCCCAGACTTCGCCGGCGCGGGCACTGCCACCGCCCAGCCGCAGGTCACCCCGGCGGAGGCCCAGCCCACGGACAGCCAGCCGGAAGTCCAAGCCACAAACCCGCCTCCGGCAGCCACCGCCACCCCGGGTTCCGTCAACCTCCCGCCCACCCAGGAAGTGCAGCAGCCCGTGGTCCAGCCCACCTACGTGGATGCCACCACAGGCACGCCTGCCACTTACACCCTGCAGGCTGGCGAATTCCCCTTCTGCATTGCCCGCCGCTTTGACGTGGACCAGTATGCGCTGCTCAGCGCCAACGGCCTGAGCCTGTCCTCGCAGGTGCGCCCCGGCATCACCCTGACCATCCCCCAGAACACCAACGGCTTCTCCGGCGATCGTTCACTGCTCAACCACCCGGCAGTGTACACGGTGAAGGCTGGCGATACGCTCAACTCGATTGCCTGCGCCTATGGCGATGTAGCGCCGGAGCAGATCGCTCTGCAAAACGGCCTGCAAGCCCCCTATAACCTGACAGTCGGTCAGAAACTGACCATTCCCTAAACCAGGGATTTCATTGCACCCTAACCGGATTGCGTGCGTCGAGGCTCTGCCCCGATGCACGCAATCTGCCTTTATACCCAGAGGTTAGCATGGCATACGAAACCATCCACTCCACCACCGTTTACAAAGGCAAGGCCTTTGACGTGCGCCGCGACCAGGTGCGCCTGCCCGATGAGCAGGTGGCTCACCTGGATATCATTGAGCATGTGGGGGCAGTGACCATCCTGCCGCTGGACGAGCAGGGGCAGGTCTGGTTCGTGCGCCAGTACCGCCACGCTGCCCGCCAGCGCCTGCTGGAACTGCCCGCCGGAACGCTTGAAAAAGACGAACCACCCGAAGCCTGCGCCCGGCGCGAGATCCGCGAAGAGATCGGCATGTCGGCGGGGCAGATGCAAAAACTCGGCGAGTTCTTCCTGGCCCCCGGCTACTCCACCGAGTACATGTACATCTTCCTTGCCACCGACCTGCAGCCCAACCCGCTGCCCGGCGACGCCGATGAGTTCATCAGCGTGGAGAAGGTGCCCCTGCAGCAGGCGCTGGCCCTGGCCCGCAGCGGCGAGCTGAAAGACGCCAAATCGCTGGCGGCCTTATTTTATTATTTGGCCCAAGCCTAAAATCCCCCTCTCATCCCCCGGCCCGGCGATGGCAACGCCAGCGCACCCCACCCCCTACCCCCGCCCCTCAAGGGGCGGGGGTAGGGGGGATGGGCTAGCTGCCCCTTTTAACCTGCACCAGGGTATCGAGGAACAGGCGGTTGACCAGCACCGCCGGCGACTCGACATGCAGCGCGGAGAAGAGCGGCGCTCGAATAGAGGCATCATAGAGCATGAAGAAAGCATTGGTGCCCTCTGACATCAGCGCCGAGAACTCGAACCGCCCGGCCCATTCCAGCGTGCCGCTCATCTCGTAGACGGGCGTGGTGAGCTGCACCGCGTAGGGGATCAGGCGCGTATAGCCGCCGCGCATCATGGCGTGCGTGCCCACGTACTCGCGCTTGCTCAGGCACACTGCCACTACCTGCGATTTCACCATACACAGCACCGGCGCAAAATTGATGATCTTTTCGGGCTTGTATATGTGAGCGATATTGGCCTCGTTGATCTCCAGGTAAGAAGAGTGAGGATCGCTCATCAAACCCATCAACCCGCTCTGCATCACTTTGATTTGGCCAAAAATGTAATAGTTGCTGGCGAGGAACTCGGCTGGGATCATGCGGCTTGCAGCGAGGGGTTGTACCATCGTCAATCTCCTGTCAAAGCGGGCGTCTATTGGGGCTGCGGGCGGTGGGGATGGGCGGCGCGGCCGCTGCGCCGGGCAGAAGACCGGCGGCCTGTGTTCGGGCTGAGCAGTGTATTGAGCCACGAGACGGCGCGCGCATCATACTCGCGCCGCCCGCACACATCGCACACCCACGAAGGGAAGTTGGGCACCGTGATCAGCTCTTCGTTCAACCAGGTGAAGTAGGTCAGGTATTCCAACCGGTACACGCCCGTGTGGCACTCCGGGCAGGGCGGGCCGTAATCGGGCAGCGGCTCGCGGCGAGGCGTCTCTTCCTTATTCTTTTCATTCTTTTCTGCCGATGCCTTTTTCTTTTTTGTCATACCAAAACCTCCTGCAAATTTCTATCACCGCCATGCTCAAGGAGCATGGTTGGCAGCGGCAGCATGTCCCACCGCGCCCCAATCAGTGGGCGGCCAATACACCAACACCGCCTTGCCGATAACGTAACTCAGCGGCACCGTGCCCCAATTGTGCGAGTCGGACGAATCGTTGCGGTTATCGCCCAGCACAAACAGGTGTCCCTCCGGCACCATCCAGCTTCCATTATACAACGGCGATTGATCCAGGTACGGCTCATCCAGCACCTCGCCGTTGATGTACACCACACCGTTCTCGATCGTCACCTTGTCGCCGGGCAGCCCCACGACGCGCTTGATGTATTCTTCCAGCGGGTTGCGCGGGAAGTAGAACATGATCACATCGCCGCGGGCGGGCTTGCCCAGGCGGTAGGCCAGCTTATTGACGATGACGTACTGGCCGCTCATCAGGTTAGGCTGCATGCTGGGGCCGTCCACGCGGATGCGCGCCGAAACGGCATTGATGATCACAAAAACCACCACCGCCAACACCAACGTCTCCAGCGTATCCACCAGAAACTTCATCAAGCTCGATGTCTCGGGCTTGGTTTCGGCGGGCTGGGTTTCGGGGTTCTCAGGCTGCAAAGAATCCACTCGGCCTCCAGGTCACAGGCATTATATAACCTGTTGGGGTTGCCAGCAAGAGGAGATCTGCTCGAAAAATGATAGGAAGCGTGGCAATGCCACGCTTCCTATCATTTTTCGACCTCTAAAAGGTCACTCTCGCCGAGGGCGCATCACCAGGCGGATGGGCGTGCCGGTGTAGGGGTATTGCTGGCGAATGCAATTCTCCAAAAAGCGCAGGTAGGTGAAATGCACCAGTTTGGGGTTGTTGACGTAGAGCAGGAAGGTGGGCGGGTTGCTGCGCACCTGCGTGCCATAATAGATCTTGAGATGCTGCCCCGAGCGCGAGGGGGCGGCATGGCGTTCCTGGGCATCTTGCAAGATGCGGTTCAACTGCGAGGTGGGCAGGTGCACCACCCGTTCTTCCTGCACACGCAGCGCCAGCGGCAGCACCTGGTCGGCTCGTTGACCGGTGAGGGCAGAGATGAACAGCACCGGCACGTAATCCATGAAGTTCAATTCCTGGCGCACCCGTTTGGTGAAGTCATCCATCGTGTAGGAATCTTTTTCGATGGCGTCCCATTTGTTCACCACCACCACCGCACTCTTCCAGGCTTCTAGCACGAACCCGGCAATATGCGCATCCTGGGCGGTGATGCCGGTGGTGGCGTCGATCATCAGCAAAGCCACATCAGAGCGCTCAATGGCCTGCAGGGAGCGCAGCACGCTGAACTTTTCCACGCCAGGCTCGATATGCCCGCGGCGGCGAATGCCCGCCGTATCGATGATGGTGATGGGGATGTCCTCATAGGTCATGTACGTATCCACCGCATCGCGGGTGGTGCCGGCAATGGGGCTGACGATGGCGCGCTCTTCCCCCAGCAGACGGTTCAGCAGGCTGGATTTGCCCACGTTGGGCTTGCCGACGATGGCGATCTTGACCGATTCGTCTACGGCCTTTTCGCCCTGCTCGCGGAAGGTAGCGATCAGGGCGTCCAGCATATCGCCAGTGCCGGTGCCGTGCACAGCCGAGATGGCATACGGCTCGCCCAGGCCCAGCTCGTAGAACTGCAAGGCTGCCATGCGCCTGGCTTCGCTGTCACACTTGTTCACCACCAGGATCACCGGCGGCCGCAGCTCGCCGTCCACCGTGCGCTGGTTGCGGCGCAAAATTTCCGCCACTTCTTGATCGGCAGGGGTCACCCCGCCTTCGGCATCGGTGATGAACAGCACCGCATCGGCCTCGCGGATGGCGATCTCGGCCTGGGTGCGGATCTGCTCGATGAAATCGGCTGACCCCACCGAGAGCGGCTTTTGGTTGCGCCCAGGGCCGGTCTGGCTCGGGTCGATGCCGCCAGTATCCACAATATCAAAATCTTTCCCGGCCCAATCGGCTTCGGCAAACAATCGGTCGCGCGTCGTCCCCGGCACATCATCGATCACCGCCAGGCGTTCTCCTGCCAGGCGGTTAAACAACGTACTTTTACCCACGTTGGGGCGTCCCACCAGGGCAACAACAGGTTTAGGCATTTTTTCTCCTCAGGGTCTTGTGGTGGGCCGCGGCGTGGCCGTTAGGGTTGGGGTCACCAGCAGGGTAGGCGTGGGTGTGGGTGTGGGTGTGGAAGTGGGCGCCAGCGTAACCACCACCTCCACCGTAGCCGGGATAATGCTCACCTGGTAGACCTGCGCGGGCAAGAAATCTACCACCGGTGTCAATTGGTAGACTCCCGCCTGGTAATTGGTCAGGTCTACCTTGACGCGGATATCGGCGGCGTCCAGGCCATCCAGCACAGGCACCGGCCCAGCCACAATCACATCCACCTGCGCCGGTGAGACAACCGCCAACAGCCCAGGCGTCAGTCCCACGATTTCCACCGGCAGCGAGATCGACAGGCTGCTCTCGATGGCAGCAATGCTCACCTGCACCAGCACGCGGGGGTCGCCGACCACCGAGATGCCCGTGGGCAGGGAGATCTCTACCAACACTTCAAAATCATCCGCATTGCCGGTCAGGTCAATGGATTTGGTTTCCACATACCCCGGCAAGTCGTTCACCAGCTGCGGGTCAGCCGAAAAAACCACCACCCCTACCGGCGAAACGTAGATATTGGTCAGGCGATAGCCAGTGGGCACCTGGCCGGTGGTCACCGCCCGCACCACCACGTAGCGGAAGCCACCCAGCAGGCTGATTGGCTGGGTGAGGGCGATGGAATCGGGCGAGATGGTCACCCCGCTGACCGTCCTGCCATCGGCGTCCACGGCGGTGGGGGTCAATGTGCGTTCGATGGTCTGGCTGGCGTTGGCGATATCCAGCGAAACGCGCACCTCGCTCACCTGGGCCACAAACGACTCGGGCCCCGAGACGGTCACCTCCACCGGGCTCAAAACCGGCGCATCGGCCTGGTAGCCGGTGGGCAGTGAGCCGCGCGAAACGACCGTCACCGGGAAGGTCTGCGAAACCACCGTTTCCAACACAATGGTCAACTCAGCCGGTTCCTGCTGCACCAGGCGCGCCAGGCGCAGGTCAATCTGCACCTGCACGGGCAGGGTGTGTTCCCCTGGCCCCAGCCCCGAAAGATCCACCCAGGCCTTCACCAGGTCGGGGTTACTGTTCAGGTTCGTCCACACCGAGGCAGGGGCCTTGAGGGTCAGCACGGTTTGCAGCGAGGGACTGCCCATGATCTGTAAGCGGGGGTCCTGACCGATGATCTCCACCGGCTCAGGCTGGGCCAGAGCATGCTCCACATTGGGGTCCACCGAAAGCACAGCTGAAAACCACACCACCACTGCCATCACAAAGGCCAGCAGCAGGGTCCTGGTATTGGCGATCAGCCATTGGAACAACTTGCGGATCATGGTCAACGCTGCTCCTCACGATTGGGCGGGGATGTGCCAAACAGGCGCTGCCAGAAGCCCACCAGCCCGCGGGAGGGGCTTGGGGGGTGATAAAAAGCGGTTAAGATGCTGCGCAGGCGGTCTTCGTCCAGGCGGCGGATCATGCGCCCATCGTGAACAACCGAGATGGCGCCGGTCTGCTCTGAGACCACCACCACAATGGCATCGGTGATCTCAGAAATGCCCAGAGCGGCGCGGTGGCGCAGGCCCATCTGGCGCTCTGGCGAGCGTGTCAGCACGCCGCTGGCCGAAAGCGGCATCACGCATGAGGCCGCCACCACCTGCGAGCCCGAAATGATCACCGCGCCATCGTGCAAGGGCGTGTTAGGGTAAAAGATCTGTAAGAGCAGTTCGGGCGTCAGGCGGGCATCCATGCGCACACCGGTGGCAATGAATTGATTCAGGGCGTCGATGCGCTGCACCACCATCAAGGCGCCGTGCTTGCGGTCCGAAAGGCGCACTGAGGCGCTGGTCAGCGCGGCGATGGTGTACGTGGCCTCACTGGAGGCGTCCTGGCGGCCCAGGCGCACATAGCCGGCCCGGCCCAGGCGCTCCAGGGCGCGGCGGATCTCTGGCGCAAAGATGACCGGAATGGCCAGCAGCAGGGTGGGCAGCGTGGTGCGCACCAGCCAGGAGAAGGCCGGCAGCACATCCAGGTTGTTCAGCACGCTCACCAGCACCACCAGCAGCAAAATGCCGCGCAGCAGCACCACCGTCTGCGTATCACGCAGGGCCATCAAGATGCCAAAAAAGATCAGCGTGACCAGGGTGATATCCAACACGCTGAGCCAGTTCAGGCGCTCCAACATAAAGCTGATATTATCGATCAGCAGAGAAATCCAATCGTTCACAAGCTCAACCCATTCCATTGTGCGCGCCCTGTTTCCCCCGAGCCTCAGGCCGCCAGGCGGCCCAAACTACTTAAACCGGCCGCAGCACCCGATCCTTACGCAGTTGTTTGAAGTACATCACCTCGCCATTCGACAAGGTTTCTTGCGCTGCCTCTTGCCAGGCGCGCACGCCCAGGCTCTGCACCGTTTGCGGCTCGTAGCCCAGGGAACGCCACACATCATCACTCTGCGCCAACCTCTGGGGCAGGAAGAGCAGCGAGGCTTCGCATTGCAGGTCGCGCGAGGTCTTCTCCACCTCGGCCAACATCACTTTCATGGCGTTTTCCAGCGGGATGTTGGGCTCCAGGTAGACATCATCCGTGCGCGCCACCAGGTTTTCCACCTGCCAGCCGATCAGTCCCACCGGACGGTCATCTACCTTCAAGAAGAGGAAGGCCTTTTCGCCAAAAGAAGCCATGATATCGTCCGGGCTCAGGCGGCGCTGACCGTTGCTGAGGCGGGTGATCAGCGCGGCGATCTCCGCGGCCTGGCGCGGGCGGGCCTTTTCGGCCACCAGCTCGCCCTTGGGCGCCGGCACCGCCGGGCGGAAGACGCCCGTCTCCTCCATGTGCAAGCGTTCCTTCCAGGCGATCACCACCTGCTTCCAGGTATTCTCAAAACTGCCGTCGTTGCGCACGATCACATCTGCCAGGGCCATCTTTTCTTCTTGAGAGCCCTGGGCGGTGATGCGCTGGCGCGCCGTGGCCTCGTCCATGGCGCGCTTCTGCATCAGGCGGGCCATCTGGATCTCCATCGGGGCGTAGGTCACCCACAGCGCATCGCAAGAGCCGCGCAGCGGCGACTCGATCATCTTAATCGCCTCGATCGCGATCACTTTCTGGGTTGAGCGGCGAACCAGGATATCCACCGCCTGGCGCACCAGCGGGTGGATGATGGACTCAAGCTGCGCCAAGGCCGCCGGCTCTGTAAACACCACCCGGCCCAGCTTGGCGCGGTCCACCTGGCCATCGGGTCCTAATACCCAGCGTCCAAACGTGTTGACCACTTTCTGGTAACCCGGCGCATCTTTGGCCATGGCGCGGTGACCCAAGGCATCTGCGTCGATGCCATAGGCACCCAGGTGCTCGAGCATCTTGCGCACCACGCTCTTGCCCGTGGCAATGTTTCCGGTCAAGCCAATCACGTATTTACCAGGCCAGGCACTCATAAAACCTCCCCGATCAGGGAAATCCTCGTCACTATAAATGAAATGATCACGCCCATTTTAGCCGCATCACCACAGAATGTCAAAGGTCATAGGAACTTCTCAGCGTAATGGCAGGAAGCCTGGTGCCCCGGCGCCAGTTCGCGCAGTTGGGGCTCCTCTTCCGAGCAATTGGGCTGCGCCACCGGGCAGCGCGGGTGAAAACGGCAGCCCTTCGGCGGATTCATTGGGCTGGGCACGTCACCTTTCAGGATGATCCGCTCGCGCTTCAGGTGCGGGTCTGGCACCGGGATGGCAGACATCAGCGCCTGGGTGTAGGGGTGCAGCGGGTGGGCGTAGAGATCGTCCCGGCTGGTCAGTTCAACGATCTTGCCCAGGTACATCACAGCGATGCGGTCTGAGATGTGCTTGACCACGCTCAGGTTGTGGGCGATGAACAGATAGGTCAGCCCGAACTCAGCCTGCAGGTCTTTCAAAATGTTGAGCACCTGCGATTGGATGGAGACATCCAAAGCAGAAACTGGCTCATCGCAGATGATGAACTTGGGGCGCAATGCCAGGGCACGCGCAATGCCAATGCGCTGGCGCTGCCCGCCGGAGAACTCGTGCGGGTAACGCCGGGCATGGTAGCCTTCTAGACCCACCTTGCGGAAGGTATCCATCATCAGGTCAAAGCGTTCGCGGGGGGTGCCGATCTTGTGGATGTTCAAACCTTCCATCACCGATTCGCCCACCGGCACGCGCGGGTCCAGGGAGGCGTAGGGGTCTTGGAAGATGATCTGCATATCTCGCCGCAGACTCTTCAAAGCCGCCCCGCGCATCTGGAACACTTCCTGGCCGTCAAAGGTCACTTTCCCCGCAGTCGGCTCGATCAGGCGCAGCATGGTGCGGCCCACGGTCGTCTTGCCGCAGCCCGATTCGCCCACCAGGCCCAGCGTTTCACCTGCACGGATGGCAAAGCTGATGTCGTCCACAGCCTGCACCCAGGCCACTGTGCGTTGGAAGACCCCAGAGCGCACCGGGAAATAGGTCTTCAGGTTTTCGATCTGTAGTAGTTCCTGCCCCGCAGCCGAGGCATTTGTTCCATTTTGACTCATCTGTGGTTGCTCCAATGGAATTTACCTTCCCGGTTCCAGCGGGGCTGAATGCCCTTCTGCATTTTGGTACAGCCAACAGCGCACCTTGTGCCCAGGCCGCATTTCGATCAGGTCGGGATTCTGTCGGGCGCAGATCTCCAGCCCGTTTTGCTCACGCGCCAGGCAGCGCGGGGCAAAGCGGCAGCCCGGCGGCAGGTTCACCAGGTTCGGCACCGAGCCGGGGATCACTTCCAGCCGGTCAACCGTTTTGGTCAGGATCGGGATCGAACCGATCAACCCCTGGGTGTACGGGTGCAGCGGCTCGTCAAAAATGCGCGTCACATCGGTTTCTTCTACAATCTGGCCGGCATACATCACCGCCACGCGCTCCGCCAGCTCGGCGATGACGCCCAGATCGTGCGTGATCAGGATCACGGAGGCGCCCACTTCTGCGCGCAGATTGCGCATCAGGTCCAGGATCTGTGCCTGGATGGTCACATCCAGGGCGGTGGTGGGTTCGTCAGCGATCAGCAGAGAGGGGCGCAGCGCCAGCGCCATGGCGATCATCACGCGCTGCGCCATGCCGCCCGAAAGCTCGTGCGGGTAAGCTTTGGCGCGCCGCTCGGGGTCGGGGATGCCCACCAGGCGGAACATCTCCACAGCCTCATCCCAGGCTTCAGATTTTTTCAATTTTTCATGGATGGACATCACCTCGGCCACCTGGTCTCCGACCATGAAGACCGGGTTCAGGCTGGTTTGCGGCTGCTGGAAGATCATCGAGATGCGGTCCCCGCGGATGCTCATCATCTGCTTTTCGGTCAGCTTGAGCAGGTCGGTGCCTTCGAAGAGAATTTCGCCGGTTTCCACCTTGCCGGGCGGAGAGATCAGGCGCATGATGGATAGGGAGGTGACGCTCTTGCCGCAGCCCGATTCGCCCACCAGGCCAATCACCTCGCCAGGATACACATGGAAATCCACGCCATCCACGGCGCGTACCAGGCCGTCTTCCGTGTGAAAATAGGTGCGCAGGTTCTTGACCTGCAACAGAGGCGTTTGGTCTTGTTGCGGTGCGGAGTTCTCCAGAGGTGGGTGTTCCAGTTGGATCGCCCGGCTGGATAAGTTTCGCAGAGGAGGTTGGTCTTGTTTTGGCACGGATGGTCTCCGGTATCTGGTTGAGCCTGGTCTTACCCGCTGGTATGGGCCAGGCGTGGATCGAGCGCGTCGCGCAAGCCGTCGCCGAGCAAGTTGAAGGAAAGCACGGTCAGCATGATCGCCAGGCCGGGATAGAACACCAGGTGCGGCGCAGTGAAGACCTGGTTGCGTTCAGAGCCCAGCATCGAGCCCCATTCAGGGGTAGGCGGCTGCGCCCCCAGGCCCAGGAAGGACAGTGCGGCGGCGTCCAGGATGGCGGTGGCGATGCCCAGCGTGCCCTGGACGATCAGGGGGGTGAGAGCATTGGGCAAGATGCGTTTGAACAGGATCTCATAAGAGTTGCCGCCCATGGCCCGCGTGGCTGAGACAAAATCCATCTCGCGCACGGTGATGACGCTGGAGCGCACCACGCGCGCATACGACGGGATGGAGACAATGCCAATCGCCAACAGGGCGTTCACCAGGCCCGGCCCCAGCACGGTGACGATGGCGATGGCCAGCAGCAGGGAGGGAAATGCCAGCAGCACGTCCATCACGCGCATGATGACAGTGTCCACCCAGCCGCCAAAGTAACCGCTCAATGCGCCCAGCACCGTGCCGATGACGATGGCAAAAGACACCGTCGAGAGGCCGATCACCAGGCTTAGCCGCGTGCCATACAGCAAGCGGCTGAATTGGTCGCGCACGTTGCCGTCAATGCCCATGATGTGCTCGGGCTGGTCTTCCGGGCAGCCCAGCAAATGGATGCAGGGGGCCTGGCGCTGCTTGACCGGTTCAATGCCGATCAATACCTGGAAGGGGTCATACGGTGCGATCCACTGCGCGGTGAGGGCGATCAACACCAGGATGCCCAGGATGACCATGCCGATGATGGCGGACTTGCGCCGGAAGAGGCGCCGCCAGGTGATCTGCCACAGGCTGACGGATTTCAGGGAGATGCCTTCGGCATCTAGTTTGGCTGCTTTGGATTCTTTTTTGGTCATGGATGGTTCCTAATCCAGGCGTACGCGGGGATCGAGGTAAGCGTATGAGATGTCTACGATCAGGTTGAGGGCAACGAAGAAGACGGCAATCACCACGGTAAAGGCCTGCACGATGCCGTAATCGCGGGCGGTAATGGCCTCATAGAGCGTGCGCCCTACCCCCGAAAGGCCGAAGATGGTCTCGGTGAGCACCGCACCGCCCAGCAAGGTGCCCAGCGAAAGCCCGATCACGGTCACCAACGGCAGCAACGAGTTGCGGAAAGCATGCTTCAGCACCACCTTTATTTTGGAGAGTCCCTTGGCCCGAGCCGTGCGGATGTAATCTTGCCCGAGCACCTCCAGCATGCTGGAGCGCGTCATGCGGGCGATCAGCGCCATAGGGATAGTGCCCAGTGCCACGGCCGGCAGGATCAGGTGTTTGAGCGCATCGCCCACCAGCTTCCAATTGCCGGTGACCACGCCATTGAAGATATGCAAACGGCTTAAGAACTGCAGCAGCGCCAGCCAGAGGCCCTCCTCAGGCACATGCCAGCCCCATACAACATAAAAGGCAGGCGCCGCCAGGCCAGCGGTCACCCGGCCAGAGGGTGGCAGCCAGAAGGGCGTATCTCTCAGCAGCAGCGAAAAGACATATGCCAGCATCAGCCCCAGCCAGAATACCGGCATAGAGACCCCGGTGTTGGCCCAGACCATGGTGCCCACGTCTACCCAGGAATTGTGCTTGACCGCCGAGATGACGCCCAACGGAATGCCGACGATCATACTCAGAATAAGTGCAGAAACAGACAGTTCAAATGTGGTAGGCAGGCGCTCTATCAGCAGGCGCGTGACCGGCATGCCGTAACGGAAGGAGCGGCCAAAATCGCCCCGGGCGATCTCTTGCATGTAAATCAAAAATTGCGTGGCAAGCGGCTTGTTCAGTCCGTGTTCTTCAGCAAAACGGTCGCAAACTTCTTGGGTAGCTTTTTCGCCCAAGATGGCACGGCACGGGTCGCCAGGGATAACGCGTGCCAGCACAAAGGTGACCAGCAGGATGCCAAACAGCACCGGGATGGCGGTAAGGACGCGGCGGATGATGTATTGGATCATCATGGGCAGGTTATTCCTTTACGGGTACGGGGTGGCGGTCTCCCCGCCATCCCGTACCCTTTTTCAAAGTTCAGTCTGTGCTTTGAGGCTTACTTGTTCATCAGGCCCCAGAGGTAATCGTAGTACTCCCACAGGTTGGTGTTCGCCACATGGTATGGCGAGGAGGCATCCAGGCCCATGGTAAAGGTCATGACCACGTCGTTGGCGTCAAAGGTGCTGCCATCGTGGAAGACCACGCCCTGGCGCAGGGTGCAGACGTATTGCGTCAGGTCATCGTTCGGTACGCAGGAGGTCGCCAGCACCGGCTCCACGGCCGTGCCGTTGATCTCGTAGCCGTAGAGGCCCTGCATCACCTGCTCGCAGGCACGCAGCGACTCGCCGTCGGTCTCGTCGGCGCAGAACATGCTGATGGGCTCAGCGCCCTGCATGAAGACGAACACATCTCTGCCGCCCGGATCGGTATGGGCAAAGAGTTCGCTGGTCAGCGGGCTGGCCTGCGGGTTGACCACATCGGCCTTGTAAGCCACTGCCGAACCGCCGTGGGCGATGGGGATCATCGGCACCAATTCGCGGATGGCATTGTTGGCGGCGGTGTAGATGGGAGCAGCCACAGCCGGGTCCGCAATCTGAGCGCCAGCGGTGATGTTCTCATGGATGGAGGGATCGATCACGCCAAACTGTTGGGTGTCTTTGCCGAAGTGGTAATCCAGGAAGTTGGTCACGTGCGGGTAGTCGGCGCCCCAGCCCAGCAGGTGGAAGCCGTTCAACTGACCGGAGGCGGAGGCCTCAATGAAGGCACCCGATTCCATGACCACGATCTCAGCCTTGATGTTGAGGTTCGCCAGCAGCTGCGCCTGGATATCCTGGGCAACATTGGAAACCTGCGGCAGGTAGCCGCGCACAACGTCGCGGTAATACAGGCTGGTCTCAAAGCCATCCGGGTAACCGGCTTCGGCCAACAGCGCCTTGGCAGCCACGGGGTCAAACTCGTACCAGGCTTCGCCATCGCAGGCGTTGGGGATGGCGCAGGGGGTGAAGTGGGAGGCCACTTCCGAGCCTTCGGGGTAGAAGGTGTCGACGATGCGCTGGCGGTCAATGCCCATGGCAATCGCCTGGCGCACCTTGACGTTATCGAACGGCGCGTAGGTGTTGGTCATGCCCACGTAGAAGATGTTCAACGCCGGGCGATAGGTGATCTGCAGGTTGTTGTCAGCCGTGATAACGGCGAAGTCATCCGGGCCGACATTGTCGTAGCCGTCGATCGTGCCGGATTGCAGTTCGAGCAGACGAGCAGCCGATTCAGTTGACCAGCGCAGCACCAACGTCTCTGCCTTGGGGGCTTCGCCCCAGTAGTTGGGGTTGGCGACGAAGGTGACGCTTTCGCCACGGGCCCACTCAGAAACCATGTAGGGGCCAGTGCCAATCGGGTGTTCCAGGCCTTCGCTGGTGCGGGTTTCCTCACCAGCTGTGGAGACAATCCATTCCTCGGGATAGATGGCAAACGGAACAAAGGCCATCTTGGAGAGGAAGGCCGGGTCGGACTTGCACAGGTTGAAGGTGACGGTGTACTTGTCGGTGGCAACGATGGATTCGAAGAAACCACCGTAGTCGCAATTGGCAGCCGCCAGGGTGTAGCCCACAAATTCTTCAGCCATGGGCACGTCGGTTGGAATAACCTCGGGTTCAGGGGTAGTTGGCTTGCAGGCTGTCAGCAGCAGGCCGCCCAGCAGGAAACAAACCACCAGATAGTTCAAAATTTTGTGCTTCATACGTTTCTCTTCTCCTCAATTGGTTGGGTATCTCAGGTTGAAATGGTGGGTAGAGTGTGTCGTGAGTGGTTTCGGGGCACCTCCTTCGTAGACGCGATGAAAAGCGCATCCAATACAAACCATTATACAACAGTTTTGCGGTATACTTGCCCTATTGCGCTAAATGACGCGAGGGCATTTCTTCGCCCCGCAACTGCTCAGGAGGTGCCGCATGGCCGAAAAAGTATGGGAAACACTCAAAATTCAATACTGCCACCATGTGTGCCAGGAGGTGAGCCTGCAGGCTGAGGTGGTTTACCCGGCAGATTTCCTGCCCGACCTGCCGCGGGTGCTCTATCACCGCTGCTCGCATGCCTTCACCTGCAACCTGGATGGGCGCCCCTCCTGCATGTGGGCCGGCACCAACCCCGCCTTCGATCCCTTCCAGGAAGAGTCAAAAGCTTAGATCTCTAAAAACAACATCGGGCGG
>DIXA01000074.1 GCA_002428565.1 Anaerolineales bacterium UBA6092
TCGTTGTTTTTGCTTTTCGGATATTTTTAATTTTGAGTCAAAAGCGCCTGCAAGGCGGTTTTTGACTTCTGGTCGATCTCGGCATGCAGGCTGCCGCCGTGCGAGTCCATCGTCACCACGGCGGGGAAGTCTTTGACCTCGATCACCCACATGGCCTCGGGCACGCCAAAATCGTATTTGTAGACACCCAGGACGCGTGTGACCGTTTGGGCGATCAACGAGGCCGCCCCGCCGATGGCGTGCAGGTACAATCCCGGCACTTCCTGGCAGGCAGCCAGCGTCTTGGGGCCCATGCCGCCTTTGCCGATCACGCCTTTGACCTTGAAATGGTGCATCACATCGCCCTGGTAGGGCTCTTCGCGGATACTGGTGGTGGGCCCGGCGGCGACAAAGGTGTACTGTTTGGTATCCAGCCCGCCCACCACCGGCCCGCAGTGGTAGATGGCGCTGCCCTCGAGCAGCGGCTTGATCGCCTGGTACACTTCCAGGTCATCGCCTTCGGGCTGCCGAGTCTTCTTTATGAACGTGTCCACCATCCACTTGTGGACGGTGTCGCGGCCGGTGATCATCACACCGTTGAGCAGCACCGGGTCGCCGACCTTCAGGCTGCGGATATCCTCATCGCTCAGGGGAAAGTGTAGTTTACGCATGGAAGGCCTCCGGGTTAAGCGTAGGTTACCTGGTCGCCGCTCAGCGTCATCTTGCGGCGGCGGTATGCCCAGCACATGTATGAGATGCTGACAAAGAACGAAGCCGGCAGACGGTTGAGGTGGGTGATCTTGGTGCCCAGCACGGTGGTCTTGCCGCCAAAGCCCATCGGGCCGATATCGAGCGAATTGGCTTCTTTGGTCAGGCGCTGCTCCAGTTGGGCCAGCTCTGGGTCGGGGTTGGCATCATCCAGGGGGCGGAAGAGCGCCTCTTTGGAGGCATAATAGCCTGAGCCGCGGTCCCCGCCGATGGCGACGCCCAAAATACCCGGCGCACAGCCCTGCCCTTGGGCCTTCTGCACGGCATCCAGCACCACCTTGCGCACACCCGCCAGGTCGCGCCCGGCTGCCTGGGAGGGCTCGCCCACGCGGGTGGGCAGGGAGTACTGCGCGCCCACGTTCTCGCAGCCGCCGCCCTTGAGCATAATCTCGATGGTCAGCGTCTCGCCTTCCACCTCTTCGAAGTGCACGGTGGGGAAGTAACTGCCGCCCAGGTTGTTGCCGCTGTTCTTGCCGTTGAGCGAGTTGACCGAGTTGGGGCGCAGGTACGATTTCTTGGTTGCCTGCACCACCGCCGCCTCGATCTGCTGGCGCAGTTGGCGCGTGCTCCAGCCTGCGGGGTAGTACACGTAAAAGATGGGTGTGCCGGTATCCTGGCAGATGGGGGTGGAGTTTTGGCGCGCAAGTTCCACGTTCTGGAGCACCGTCTCCAGTGCGCCGCGCGCCGCCGAGCCGGGCGCCTCCTGCTCCACCGATTGGCGCAGGGCTTGCTCCACATCGGGTGGCAGGTTGGTTGAGGCCAGGCGGATCAACTCCAGGATTTTTTCGGTCAGGTCTTGCATAAGGGCCTCCTCGAAAATTTGGGTGGGAACGATTAGAGTGATTCTACCGCAATAATAAAGAGATGTGCGATTTTGCGGCGCTTCGCGCCGCAAAATCGCACATCTCTTATTTTGTTGACGAGCAGGGATTTTACTGGTAAAATGCCTGCTCGCGCCCGGTGCGTTGTACCCTTCGCCCGGGTCAAATTCTGCCAAGAGAAAGGGCTTGATGAAATGAAAGTTTTACTACTGAAGGACGTTTACAAACTGGGCCGTGCCGGCGATGTCAAACGCGTTGCCGATGGCTACGGCCGCAACTTCCTGCTCCCGCAGGGATTGGCTGTTCTGGCCACCCCCCAGGCCATCAACCAGGCCGAACGCATCCGCGAAAAGGCCAATGTCCAGCGCTCGATTGTCAACAAAGAAATGGAAGCCGTTTCCAAGGTGATCGACGGCGTCGTGCTGACCTTCTCGGCGCGTGCCAGCGAGACCGGGAAACTGTACGGTTCCATCACCACGCAGTTGATTGCCGAAGCGCTGCAGCGCAAGACCGGTGTTGAAGTTGCCCGCCGCCAGGTGGATACTCAGCCGCTGCGCTCCCTGGGCGATTACAAGGTGCACGTCCGCTTGACGGTGGATCTGGTGCCCACCATCCGCGTGATCGTCTACCGCGAAGGCGATGCTGCCCCCGATCTGGGTGCGCCCGCCCCGGTCGAAGCGGCGCCCGTAGTCGAAGAAGCGCCTGTCGCCGAAGCGCCTGTGGTTGAAGAGCCTGTCGCCGAAGCGCCTGCCGCTGAAGCCCCCGCTGCCGAAGCATAACCGACTTAAACCGATAATGAAAAGATCGGGCATTTGTGGGCGTATTCCCGCAAATGCCTGATTTTTTCGTATAATAGAGATTATGAGCATTGGAGAGCAGCTTCGCCAGGCGCGCCAGGGGCGCGCCATCAGCCTGGAACAGGCAGCCCAGGCCACGCGCATCCGGGTGCATTATTTGCAGGCCCTGGAAAGCGATGCATTTGACCGGCTGCCATCTGCGGCGCAGGGACGGGGCTTTTTACGCGCCTACGCCCATTACCTGAAGCTGGATGCGGCGCCGCTCTTAGCCAATTGGGATCCCGACCAGGCCGCACAGGCGCAGCCTGCCGAACCGCCCCAGCAGCCTTCTGCTGACGGTCAGGCTGAGGACAGGCCCACCCCGCCGCTGGCGGTAGACGCGGCCATCTTTGCAGAGGTGGGCAAGCGCCTGGCCAGCCAGCGTGAAGTGCTGGGACTTTCGATTGACGATGTGGAACGGCACACTCGCATCCGCGGCCATTACCTGCGTGCCCTGGAGGCCGGCGACCTGAGCGGCCTGCCCTCCCCGGTGCAGGGACGCGGCATGTTGAGCAATTATGCTGCCTTCCTCGGCCTGGACCCCGATGCACTGCTGCTGCAATTTGCCGATGGCCTGCAGGCGGGCCTGGCTGTCCGGCGCGCCGCCGAGCGGCGCCAGGCGCCTTCCCCCCGCCCGGCCAGCAAACGCGCCATGGGGCTGCGCCGCTTCTTTTCCGGCGATCTGCTGGTGGGCACGGTGCTGGTGGTGGCCCTGGTGGCCTTCACTGCCTGGGCCACGCTGCGCATCTCGGAATTGACCCGGGAGCAGGAACCCGTGCCAACCTCTATCTCCATTGCTGAAGTGCTGGCCTCTTCGCCCACGGCTGCCCTGGCGGAGAATACCACCCCCGCGCCCGATCTCACCCTGACACCCGGGGCCGGGGAGCCGGTGAACCCCGCTGAGACGGGCACGCTTCAGGCGCCGGACACGGGCGTGATTACGGCTACGCTCGAAGCGCCCACACCGGTGATCGGTGCTTCACCGCTGCAGATCTACGTGGTAACCCGCCAGCGCGCCTGGATGCGTGTGACCGTGGATGATGAGATCGTCTTCGAAGGCCGCACCACGCCGGGCGGCGCCTATACCTTTGCCGGAGACCGGCGCATTGAGCTGGTCAGCGGTGACGCTGCCGCCCTGCAGATTTTCTTCAACCAGCAGGACATTGGCCCGTTGGGATTGCCGGGCCGGGTCGTCGAGCGCATCTTTACCCTCGAGGGTGTGCAGACGCCCACCCTGGCGGTCTCTCTCACACCCACCCCCACCATCACACCCACGCCGGGCGCATCGCCCACGCCCACGGCTACCCCCACCCTGGCGCCGTAAAAGAACAGTTGATTGACCCATGATGAGTAAAAAAACATTTTTTATGGTTTCGCTTGGCTGTGCCAAGAATACAGTGGATGCCGATTCGATGGCGCAGCTGCTGGCAGGCAGCGGTTATATGCCGGAGGAAGATCCCCGCAAGGCGCGGGTGATCATCGTCAATACCTGCGGCTTCATCGGCCCGGCCAAAGAGGAATCGCTGAACGTGCTCGGCGAGATGGCCCTGGACAAGCGCCCGGGGCAGCTGCTGATCGCCGCCGGCTGCCTGACACAGCGTTACGGTGCCGAGGTGGTGCGCCAGGTGCCCGGCATCGACGGCATTTTGGGCACGCGGCGCTGGATGGATATCGTGGATGTGGTGGAGACGCTGCGCAAGGGCGCTCACCCCGCACCGCTGTATCACCTGCCCCAGGCCGCCACGGTGGGGCAAGATGAAGGCGGTGTACTGCGTGTCTCGGTGCAGGGGGGCAGCGCCTACTTGAAGATCGCCGACGGCTGCCGCCGTCCCTGCGCTTTCTGCGCTATCCCGCTGATCAAGGGCACGGCAGTCAGCCGCCCGCTGGAGACTATTTTGGCGGATGCGCGGGTGCTGCGCGACCGCGGCGTGTGCGAGATCGTGCTCATCGCCCAGGATACCACCGATTACGGCTATGACCTGGGCATGAAGGACGGGCTGGCGCACCTGCTGGAGCAGATGACTGCCGCCGTGCCCGAGGTGCCCTGGATGCGCGTCCTTTATGCTTACCCCGGCTATGTCACCGACCGGTTGATCGAGATCATGGCGAGCCGCCCGCAGGTGCTGCCTTACCTGGATATCCCCCTGCAACACGCCCACCCCGATACGCTGCGCCGCATGCGCCGCCCGGCGAACATGGAGTGGGTGTACAGCACCCTGGCAAAGATGCGCCAGGCCATCCCCGACCTGGCCCTGCGCACCACCTTCATTGTGGGCTACCCCGGCGAGACGGAAGCGGAGTTCCAGGCGCTGCTCGATTTTGTGCAGGAGATGCGCTTCGACCGCGTGGGCGCTTTCCCGTTCTCGTTTGAACCGGGCACCTTCAGCGAATCCCTGGGCGACCCGATCGCCGCAGAGGTCAAGGAAGAGCGCTACGACCGCCTGATGACGCTGCAGCAGGGCATTTCGCTGGCGCGCAACCAGGCTTTGGTGGGGCGCACGCTGGATGTGCTGGTGGAGGGGCAGGGCGATGGCGTCTCGCTGGGGCGCTCGTACCGCGATGCCCCGGAGATCGATGGGCTGGTGATCGTGGAGAATGAGCTGCCGGTGGGCCAGATCGCCCCGGTGCGCATCACCGGCGCTATGGCGTATGATCTGAGCGGTATTGCGGCGTAAGAGCGACTAAAGTCGCTACTACAAAGTGAAATTGTTGTAGTAACGACTTCAGTCGTTATATCTGTTTACATCCATAGTTATAAAGGCAGGTTCTCATGCCGAATCTGGATCATCCCGAACTAAAATTTGCCCTGGATGCAGTGCGCCAGGCAGCGCTGCTGGTGCGCCAGGTGCAGACCGAGCTGGCCTCGCAGACGCTGACCAAGGGCGACCGCTCGCCGGTGACGGTGGCGGATTTCGCCTCGCAGGCGCTGGTGGCAAAGCTGCTGGCAGAGGCCTTCCCCGCGGATGCGCTGGTGGCGGAGGAAGATGCCCGCACCCTGCGCTCTGCGGAGGCGGCGGAAATCCTGCAAAAAGTGACCCGCTACGTCAGGCACAGCTTGCCGCAGGCCGCGCCCGAACAGGTGTGCGATTGGATCGACCGCGGCGGGGCGCAGGCTGGGCCGCGCTATTGGACCCTCGACCCGATTGACGGCACCAAGGGTTTCCTGCGCGGCGATCAGTATGCCGTGGCGCTGGCGCTGGTGGTGGAAGGCCAGGTGCAGTTGGGCGTTTTGGGCTGCCCCAACCTCACCGGCGGCTACCTGCTCCAGCCAGGCGGGCCTGGCTCTTTGGTGGCAGCCTGGCGCGGCGAAGGCACCTGGGTCACCTCGCTGGAAGAGCCGGGTGAGTTCCGCCAACTGCACGTCTCTGCTCGCGGCGACCCGCGCCAGATGCGGGTGATGCGCTCCTACGAATCGGGGCATACCAACGTCAGCCAGATCGACCAGATGGTCTGGTCGCTGGGGGTGGAGGCCGAACCGGTGCGCATGGACAGTCAGGCCAAGTATGCGGTGCTGGCTGCGGGCGAGGGCGATCTGATCGTGCGCCTGCTCTCGGCAGAAAAGCCCGATTACCGGGAGAAGATCTGGGACCAGGCGGCAGGCTCGCTGGTGGTGTCAGAAGCGGGCGGGCGTATCACCGACCTGGATGGGCGCGAGCTGGATTTCAGCCAGGGGCGCTCGCTGCAAAACAACCGCGGCGTGGTGGCATCAAACGGCCACCTGCATCCGCCGGCGCTGACCACGCTGCAGGACCTGGGGGCCTAAAACCATCCTCTCAAAAAGCAAGGGGCTGTCCAAAAAGTAATCTT
>DIXA01000006.1:0-93730 GCA_002428565.1 Anaerolineales bacterium UBA6092
ATTTGAGTAGGTTTCGGAGAACGGTCCTGGTAGAACTTTGCCAGAGCGCGGAAGCAGTTAGCGCTTAGCTTGTGACCCACATCATCTTCGCAGTAGGTAACCCTGGCGCCGGCCTGTTCCAGAAGAGATGCACCCTTCCGGGCAAGCGCCACCGGCACCAGGGTATCCTGCGTACCGTGCGCCAGGAACACCGGCAGCCCCGCCAGGCGGCCATCGGCAGCCAGGGCGGCAGCCCCCTCGGGCACGAATCCCGAAAGCCCACCCACCGTCGCCGCCCGCCCGGGGTTAAACAGCGCATAAGCACAGGCCAGCGCCGCCCCCTGGCTGAAGCCCAGCAGGTGCAGCGCGCCCCAATCTACGCCGGGAAAGTTGTCGGTGGTGAGCAGCGCTGAGAGGCTCTCCACCGCGGGGCGGAAATCCTCCAGCTCCGGCCACGACTGCCGGTGCGGGTACCAGGCGTAGCCCCCCATGGGCGCAGGGTATTGGCCGCGCGGCGCGATCATCATGCAGCCCTGCGGCAAACGCGAGGCGAAGATCCACATGGAATCCTCGTCGCCGGTCCAGCCGTGCAGCAGCACGAAGAGCGGGGATAGCCCCGGCCCTTGCGGAGCACGGGCGCGCAATGTCCAGCCGCCCATAGTAATCAAGCTCGTCTCGCTATTCATCATTCGCCTTCTTGACCACCAGATCGATCACCCACAGCGCCGCCGCGATCAGCAGCAGCGGCATCAGACCTCCCAATAAGCACACCGCCCCTAAGATGGCGGCCTCGCGTCCATAGATGATCCAGATCAGGCCAATGCCCACAACATAGAGCAGCAGGATAAAACCAGCCAGCAGGCGGGCGTTGGTTTGACGAGCGTAACGGCGCAGGTCGCGGATCATCTCACTCTTCCAATTTCAATTCCGTCCCCAACAGATAATGCCCAAACCAGGTCAGGTTCTGGTGCATCACCGCATGGTTTTCACGCGGTTTGGTGATGGGGTGCCCCATGCCGGGGTAGATAAACAGCTCCACCGGAACGCCCATTTCCTTCAGGCCGCGGTACAGCTCCTTGGCGTTGGAAAGCGGCACACGCTGATCATCCGAGCCGTGCTGGATCAGCACCGGCGTTTTGGCTTGCGCCAGCCCGCTCATCGGTGCGGTCTCGGCGTACAGGCTGCGATCGTGGAAAGGCGAGGCCGACAGGTATTCGGTGGTGAAGTGGGGGATATCGTTGCTGATGTGGTAAGTGTACCAATCCGAGATGCCCGCCCCCACCGAGACGGCCTTGAACTTATCCGAGCGCAGACCGGCAAAGGCCGAGATGTAACCGCCCTGCGACCAGCCCATGCAGCCCACCCGCTGCGGGTCAATCCAGCCCAGCTTGTCCAGGTGGGCGATGGCGCTCTCCAGGTCCCACAGGTCACCCACACCCAGGTTGTTCACATTCAGCTCCAGAAAGGCCTGGCCGCGCCCCAATGAGCCGCGGTAATTGGGCTTCAGCACCAACACATCCTGGTTGATAAACTGCACCGCCGGGTAATAGCGCCGGTCATCATAACTGAGCAGGTACTCGGGCGAATACCAGGATGGCCCGCCATGCACCACAAAGACCAGGGGATACTTTTTGGCCGGGTCGAAATTGGCTGGCTTGCGCAGTACCCCCTCGATCTCTGCGCCATCCTGGCTCTTCCAACGGATGGTCTCCACCGTGCCCAGGTCCCAGCCCTGCACCTGCTTGCCGTAGTCGGTCAGGCGCTGCACATGCCAACGCGCCCCCTTGCCCGGCCCGGCGGCGCAAGCCTCCGAGAAGGTGGTCGCATTGGCTGCCACCAGGCCCATGCGGCCCGCGGCGCAGACATGGAAAGCATCATCCGGGAAGAGTCCATCGAAATCGAGCGGCGTGAACTGCCCATCCTCGCCAAAACGCGCCACCCGCGTCACCGTGCCATCCACATAGCCGCCAAAGATGCCGCCCGGCACCCAATAAGCCTGCATCACCAGGCGGTCCAGGGCAGCCGTCAGGCAGCGCATCTGCGCCCGGACCGTCTCCGCATCGGGGGCAGCCAGCGCCGCGGCCACATCCAGCACCCACAGGTCGGCCTGGGTGTAGAAATGATGGTCGCGGCCCTGAAACGACAGCAGCAGCCGGGCACTGTCAGGCGATACATCCATGACAGAGCATTGCTCCGGCAGGTTCAATCGCTTCAGCGTGCCCAGGTAAGCCAGGTCTTCTGGTTTCTCTTCTACTTCATCCTTGGGCTCCGGGGCAGCCTTGCCCTCTTCCAGCGGCTTTGCGCCGGGCTTGTGCTTCTTCTCTTGCTCGCGGCGGATGTGCTCGGCCAAAGCAGCCTGAGCATCTAGCTGCAAGCAGAAAACGCTGCTCTCGCGCCAGTAGACATAATCTTCGCGGCGACGGCAGTTGAGGTATAGGGATTTTCCATCCGGTGCGGGGATCATCTCGCTAATGTGCAGCGGCTGGGAGAACAGGCGGCTCAGCTCTACCACCGGCTTCACCAGTTCCTTGGCCTCATCCTCCGTGGCAGCGCGCTGCTGCGCCTCGTACAGTCGCAGTGGCTCCAGCCCCAGGTAATACAACCCTGCGGCACTGTCTTCCTGCTCGAAATGCTTATACTTGCCAAAGCGGTCGGCGCGCTTCTTCTTTTCGGCTCGCTTGGGATCCTCCGCCAGGTAGAGCAGCCCGCCCGCAAAGGGCTTGAAGCTGCCCACGCCTTCCTTGTGGTCGGTCACCTGCCAGCCCTCGCCTATCAGCCCTTCGTACAGCCACACCTGCGCTTGTTTATCGTCCACGCTGCCGGTTTTTAGCAGCGCCAGCGTGTCATCGTCCAGCCATTCCATCTGTCGCACACTGCCATAGCGGTTCAAGCGGCGCGGGGCTGCTTTGGCCGCGCTGCGCGCCAGGTCTTGCACATAGCACACGTTCTCGTAGCAATCATCCTTCCAGTTGGTGGTGCGCACCAAAATGGCAGCCTTGCCGCCCCCCGGAGAAAGCTTGACCTCGATCGGTATTGCCAACGCCAGCATCTCGCGCAGCGCGGGTTGGTGCAGGGTAGTTTCTTCGCTCATGATGCATTCCTTTTTGCTCCGGCCGCCGCGGGCGGCCGGAGCAATCAATGATCCTTCTGATAGATTAATCCTGCTTACCGGTTGCGCATGGTCAAGGGCAGCAGGTAGCGGAACGGCCCCGGATACGTGGCCTGGTTATCTCCCGGATTCGGGTCGATGAACCCGGCTGGCAGTGTGACGATCACCATGGCATCCGTGCGCTGCCAATCCACGCGCCGGGCGGTGATGGTGTAGGTCACCCGCCCACCCACCGGCAGGCTGGTCAGGATATCATCCACATTCCCTGTGCCGCTGGGCGTGCAGACTGCATTACCACTGGCATCGCAGGTCCAGGTGACCTCGGTCAGATCTGGCGAGACAATCACCGTCACCTGTGTGCCATCTGCGGCATTGAAGCCCGGGTTGTATACTTCCACCACATACGTCACCAACAGCGGTTGTAAAGCAGCACTGATGCTAACCTGCAGGTCGGCCATATAGGCCACCGTGTGCGTCAGCACCGCACTGGAAGCCAGGTAATCCTCCGCACCCAGATACTCAGCCGTAATGGCATGATCGCCCAGAGCCAAAGCATCCGTGCTGTAGGAAGCCACGCCGTTCTCGCCCAGCGGAATGGTCAACAGAGGCACCGCCCCATCCAGGAAGGTCACCATGCCGTTAGGAGCGCGCAGGCTGGTGCTCACCAACGCGGTGAAGGTCACCACCTGCCCCAAGCCGGAGGGGCTGGGCGAAGCTGTCATCGCCAGCACGGTGCTGTAATCCACCGCCGTGACCGTGATCGACACCTGTCCGGTGTCTGTCAGCACACCATCCGAGACGATGAAGGTGAACGCATCCGCACCGGTATAGTTCAAGGCCGGGGTGTAGGTGAGCGCACCACCTGCCGCCACCAGCAGCGTGCCGTGCAGCGGGTCAGCGCCGATGGTGTAGGTCAGCGGGTCACTGTCCACATCCAAGCCAGTCAGCATGCCAGTGAATGCTGTATCCTCGTCTAGAGTGATGGCTTGATCGTTAGCCTGGGGAGCATCATTCACCGATATGACCGTGATCATCACCTGCCCGGTGTCCGTCAACACACCATCTGAGACAATGAAGGTGAACGCATCCGCGCCGTAGTAATTCAAGGCCGGGGTGTAGGTGAACACGCCGTTGCCCATCACCATGACCGTGCCATATAAAGGATCAACCTGGAGGGAATAACCCAGTACGCCCAGGCCAGAATACGTGGTTGTCAGGGTGCCATGATAAGAAATATCTTCCGGCGTGCTGATAGACTGATCATTCGCCACTAGATCCTCTATCACAGAGATACGCACCCACGCGGTCGCGTAACCGCCGTTGCCATCTGTGACCATATAGGTGAACGTATCCATCCCGATATAGTCAGAGGGCGGGGTATACAGCACACTGATGCCGTCATGCAACGTTGTGCCATAACCCGCCATCCCTACCGCGACGATCACCAACGGTTCGCCGTTAGCATCGCTATCGTTGCTCAATACGTCAAGAGACTGAGGCCCGCTCCCCGGAACGATCTCGTATTCATCATCCAACGCTAACGGAGCGATGTTGGGCAGCACGAGGCTATAGATGTAGGCCGCACCCGTATCGGTGAGTGGCTGGGTTGGACTTCCATCCTCATAGGGCGCGCCGATAGCAACGGTCTGGCTATCCAACGCCACCAGGCTGCCAAAGTAACCGCTGTCCTGAGGTGTCATCGAGCGCAGTGTCTGCATCGCCTCCCAACCGCTCAACGTGCCCTGCAGCAGCGGGTTGTAAACGAACACATAGGCCGCGCCAGTATCGGTAATCGGATCGCCCGAGCCGCCATCCTCGAACGGCGCACCGACGATCACTCCTTGCCCAGAGATGGCCACATCCGTGCCAAACTGATCACCAGGCCCAGCCCCACCTCCAGCACCCAACGTACCGATCTGCCCCCAATCCTGTATGCCCACCAAAGAATTGTTGGCGTTGAATATATAGGCCGCACCGGTATCGGTGATCAGGTCGCCCACACCATCCTCGAAGGGCGCGCCCACCACCAGATCGCTGCCGCCCAGAGACACAGAGCTACCGAAGCCATCTCCTGCGCCTGCACCGCCGCCCGCATTCAGCGTGCCGATCTGCCCCCAATCCGCGGGAGCATTCAGCCCAACCGTGGTGGTGACAGCGGAGGTGAATAAGTGCACCGCCCCCGCACCGGGAGCTGCATCCGAGTTGCCTGGCGCACCCACCGCCAGTGTATCACCGCTGAGGCTAAGGTCATAGCCAAAATTCTCGCCATTCTGAGGAGGCGTAGCGTTGAGCGTGCCGATCTGCCCCCAATCTTGCACGCCCCGGGTGCTATATGCAAACACATACACCGCCCCCTCGTCCGAGGAGGAGCCGTCAACGCCATAAGCGCCAACCACGATCATCGAGCTCTCAATGGCAACACTGTAGCCAAAGTAGGCATAAGCCTCAGGAGTTGAAGGATATAAGATATTCACCTCGCCCCAGGCATCCGCACCGCCCTGGTTACGCTGGAAAACGTAAACCGCCCCAGCATCCGTTAGCACGGTGGTGCCAGTGATCTGATCGTGGTACGGCGCACCAACCACCACGGTATCACTGTAGATCGCCACCGCCCAACCGAAGTAATCGTCGGCGGCGCCATTGGAAGCGGTCAGAACGGCAGTCACTCTCCAACGTCCTGCAATGCGGTCGTAAATATAGGCTGCGCCCGTATTGCTGATCGGTGAGGTGAGTCCTTCTCCCAGGGGCGCGCCAGCCACCAGGGTATTGCCATCCAGAGCCACCGAGCCGAGCAGGTCGCCGACCTGAGCATCTGGCGGCTGAGGCACCGGTTCCGGCTCCCAGCCGTCTTGCAGGGTGAACAGATAGGCCGCGCCAGAGCCAGGCTGGGGGTCGCCAGGACCGCCTTCTTCGAAAGGCGCGCCCACCACGATCGTATTCCCCGAGATAGCCACCGAGTTGTAGCCAAAGTGGTCGTACTGTTGTGCATCACTGGCGCGTAAGGTGCGCACCTGGCCCCAGGCCTCGGCGCCACCCTGGTTACGGCTGAAGATATAGGCTGCACCAGCCCCGGGCCACGGGTCGCCCAGCCCGCCGGCTTCGTTGGGCGCCCCCACCACGATCGTATCGCCGGAGATGGCTGCCGAGACACCAAAACTATCTCCTGCCTGCTTATCCGCGGCGCGCAGAATAGTTACTTCGCCCCAGAATTCCACCCCACCCTGGTTGCGCTCAAACACGTAGGCTGCACCGGACCATGCCAGCGGATCACCCGGCCCGCCGCTTTCGTAAGGCGCACCGACTACCACCGTGCTGCCGTCTAGCCCTACGGCGCGGCCAAACATATCGTCCGCCTGCGCATCGCTGGCGTACAGGACCTTCACTTCACCCCAGTTATCTGCTCCGCCCTGGTTGCGCTGGAAGATATAAGCCGCGCCGCTATCAGTTACCGTGTTGGTGATGCCGCCATCTTCGTAGGGTGCGCCCACCACCAACGCGCTGCCGTCCAGGGCTACTGCGCTGCCAAACCGAGTATTAACCTCGCCGCCGAGGTAGTACACAATGTTCGACTGACACCACTCGCCGCACTCTGGTTCAGGCCAGTTACGCTGGAAGATATAAACCGAGCCGGAACCACCTGGAGCGCCAATCGCCAGCGTCTCACCGCTAAAAGCGACCGAGGCGCCAAAGTTGCCAGCATTCTCAAAAGGATTTCCGTGGAGAATGCTCACCTCCCCCCAGGTATCTGCCCCGCCCTGGTTGCGCCAGAAGATGTAAGCCGCGCCACAATTAGGGCAAAGATCGGAGTCGCCATCTTCGTAGGGTGCGCCCACCAAGATCCAGTCACCGCTGATCGCCACCGCCTCGCCAAAACGATCACCATACCCATAATTACTGGCTACAAAGTGGCGCACCTCACCCCAAAGATCAGCCCCTTCAAAGTTGCGCTGGAAAACATACACCGCGCCTACCTCAAAGAAATAGTTGGGTGCGCCCACCACCAGCGTATCGCCATCCACTGCCACCGACCAGCCAAAGTGATCGCCAGCCTGGCCCTCACTGGCGTGCAGGGTCAACGCCTCCATCCAGGTGCCATTGGCATTGAATAGGTATGCCGCACCCGTACTCGTCAATACACCGCTGGCGCCCACCAGGATCACGTTGCCAGACATCGCCACCGCACTGCCAAAGGCATCATACGCCTGCGCGGTCGAGGCATGCAGGATATTGATCTCACCCCAGGCCTCCGCTCCGCCCTGGTTGCGGTTGAACACATAGGCCGCGCCGGAAGCCCAGACAGGATCACCGGAGCCACCATCTTCGCTGTCTGCGCTCACCACGATCGCATCCCCAGCAATGGCCACCGAACAGCCAAAGTGATCTTGGGCTTGCGCGTCACTGGCGCGCAGGATGGTCACGCCGCCCCAGGCATCCGCCCCACCCTGGTTGCGCTGGAACACATAAGCCGCGCCAGCCTCCCACATGGGGTCGCTGGCACCGGGAGCGCCGATCACCACCGTATCTGCATCAATGGCTACCGAATCGCCAAATTGGCCGTACATCTGAAAATCGATGGCGTTCAAGATAGCCACTTCGCCCCAGTTATCCGCTCCGCCCTGGTTGCGCTGGAAAATGTAAGCTGCACCATCTCCACCAAACTTTGCTGGCACCCCCACAACGATCGTATCTCCCGCGATGGCCACCGAATGACCGAAGAAATCGCTAGGCGCGTTATCAGAGGCGTAGATGTATCTTGCCTCTCCCCAAAAATCCAACCCGCCCAGGTTACGCTGGAAAACGTAAGCCCAGCCATACCCACCCCATTTGTTTTCTGCGCCCACCACAAGAAAATCACCGTCGATGGCCACCGAAACGCCAAAATGATCATAAGCTTCGTAAGTGCTGCCATATAGGATCTTAACCTCGCCCCAGGCATCCGCCCCACCCTGGTTGCGATAATACACATAGGCCGCGCCAGCACCTGTCGCCACGCCATCCGCCTCCGGCGCGCCAACCACAATGGTATCTCCCGAGATACCCACAGCATAACCAAACTCATCACCAGACCCGCCATTCGAAGGAGTTAGCATCGCCACCTCGCCCCAGGCATCTGCGCCGCCCTGGTTGCGCTGGAAAACAACCGCATAACCCTCTTGCTCCTGCGGCTCGGTCACCTGCCCCGTACCTTTGGGCATGTTGGTCATAGACATTCCCACCACCAGCGTATCGCCGTCGATGGCCACGGCGTAACCAAATTGATCCCACTCCTGACCGCCGAGAGCGGTTAAGAAATGCGTCTGGCTGTGCAACAGAGGGTCCACGGTAAGGGGGTACACCGCCCCAGTTCCATCAACGGCTATACGCAAACCGCCTGGAATAAGCGCCATGCTCGCGGGCAGTTCTCGCCCAGAGGCGTCGTACACAACCAAGCCATCGTAAGCCAGCACGGTCGCGCCATCCGCACTGCGCAGGCGCAAGCCCCCGCCAGGAGCCATCTCGGCCAACAGGCTGCCGGTCAGCGCAAAGTCTAATGTCAACTCGCCAACAGGCGGCGCATACAGCGTCAGCCCATGCTTCACCCCCTCCGGGCGGTTCTCATACCACTCAGACAACACCGCCCCGTGCAGGGCAGTCACCTGGGCGCCCTCGGCGCTCAGGTCTGCCGCGGCCACCGCCTGCTCGCCATAAGCGCTCAGCGTCAGGCCGAACTCCCATTCCGGCTGCGGAGACGAGGCGCGGAAACCCTGCGCATCAAAGGCAACGCTGAAGCCCTGCGCCCGGTTGAAGGCGCGGTAACCCGCCTGCCCTGCCTGTTCCTGTTGGGCAAAACGATATTCCGCCGCCAGGATCTGCGCCTGGATACCGGTCCACTCCGAGTCGCTCAAACCTTGGGGCGCGCTGGCAGGCGCCTCTTCCGCGGCTGCATCCACAGCCTGTTTCACAAGCTGATCGGAAATCCGCTCCATCCACTGCATTGCATCCATCGCCGCGGCTTCTGGCGTATGGCTGAACAATCCCAATACCAGGGCCAGAATGCAGGCCAGGTTGAGTAGATTGCGTATGGTTTTCATTTTTTCCTCTTTCAGGGTGCGCTATGCACGTAACAACTAAGTCGGTACTTACCGGTTAAAAGGGTTGCTCGACTGGATGACAGTCTTTTTTTCCCCCACCCCATGTGTCGCGTTGATTCAGGATGCTTCGTCGGCTGGAGAGGGTGGGTTCCCAGAGAAGTTAATGTTCTCGATGGTCACATGCTCAATGTTGATCACGATCACGGCCCCCGGGATGCCACCCTGGGCCAGGTCCGCCAGCAGGCGCGATAAGCCCGCCTGGTCTAAATTTTTGATCTTCAGGGGCGGCTGCACACCACCGGTAGGCGCATGAGGTGCGGGTTGAGCAGGCGCCTTCGCTTTCGGCTCAATGATAGGCGCAGGCTGCGCCTCCGCCTCGAGCTGCGGGGCTTCCTCAACAGCCGGAACGGGCTCTTCGCTCTCGGCAGGCAGGCAGCAGACGGCGGCGAGCAACTCCTGGTTTTCGGGCGCGCTTTCCAGGAACAGGCGCCGAGCCGCCTCATCCGGCAGGCTGGCCGCCCGGGTGTGTAAATACTCCTGAGCATTGGCCAAAACTGAGGCGGCGCGCCCATCTCCGGCCGCTTCCAAAAGCCGTACCACGCTCAAGATCGCCCTCTGGGGGTGCTGCGCGCCTTCCAGGCCCGGGTTGGCCGCCAGGATCGGCAGCAAGGCCTCCAACCGGGCACGAGCGTCGTCTTGATCGCCGCCCTTCCAGGCCAGGCTGGCCAGGGCAGCCAGGTCTTCGGCAATATGCTGGGGCTGATTAAGTTCCTGATGTAAAGTTAAGGCCTTTTGGAAGTAAGTCTGGCCATTTTCCACATCTCCCAGCGCCACGCTGGTCTCGGCCAGGTTGTGCAGCGTCTTCGCTTCTGCCTTGCGGTCGCCAATCTGGCGCGCCAGTTCCAGGCTGTGTGTGTAATGCTCCTTGGCAACATCATAATCCCTTTCGCCAAAAGCCGCCAGTCCCAACCCATTGCGGGCTTCGGCTTGTTTCTGCGGGTCGCCGATCTGAACGGCAATATCCAGGCTTTGGGTAAAGAATTCTTGCGCCTTGCTCCGCTCCCCCTGGCTGAGAGAGACCTCGCCCAGGTGGATCAAGCCCACCGCCTCAGCCCAACGGTTGCCGATCTGGCGGAAGAGGGCCAGGCCCTGCTCCAGGTAATCGTACGCCGCGGCGTAATCACCCTGGCGGTGAGATACGATTCCCAGGCTGCCCAGGCCAATGCCCTCACTCTGGCGGTTGCCAATCTGGCGGGCAATTTCCAACCCCTGGGCATAGTGGGCACGTGCGGCGGCAAAATCGCCCTGGTCAGCCAGCACATCGCCCAGGTTTGAAAGGAGCATGCTCTCCATCGGGCGATCGCCCACCTGGCGAATGATCTGCAAGCCCTGGGCATAATCTTCTCTGGCTGCCGCATAATTGCCCTGGCGCTTAGCCGCCAAGCCCATGTTGTTCAGGCTCTTGCCCTCGCTTTGGCGGTCGCCCACCTGGCGCAGGATCGCCAGCCCATCGGTGTAATGCTGGCGAGCCAGGGCATAATCGCCCTGGAACAGCGCCACATTGCCCAGGCTGACCTGAGCACTGCCCTCGATGCGCCGCACACACACTTGCTGCGCCAGGGCCAGCGCCTGGGTATACTGCTGGCGAGCGCTCTCGTAATTCGCCTGGTTGAGCGCCACATTGCCTGCCATGATGCGGATGCGCGCCTCCAGGTCGGGCTTGCCCGCCGCCTGAGCCAGTGTCAAAGCCTGCTCTAAGCGGGCGCTGCTGTTGGCGTAATCCGACATGCGGTACAGGGCCTCGCCCCAGGAAAAGTGCGCCGCGGCCTCCTGGTCTACCTGACCGGCAGCCTGGGCGGTCGCTGAAGCCGTGCGAGCTTGTTCGATGGCTTCGGTGAAATTTCCCGTGGCATTGGCGTAGTTTGCTCGCCGCAGCGCCACCTCCGCACGCTCGGCTGGTCGTTTCCAGGCATCCACCAGAACCTGGGCCGCATCCAGGTCTGCCAGTTGAGCAGTCCGGTCGCCCATCATGCTCAGCACGGCCTCGCGCTCCAAGAGCAAGGTATAGCGCTCTGTTACCTCACTTTCCTCGAGCAACGGCAGGGCACGGCTGAAGAAATCGACCGCCACAGCGTTCTCAAACGCCTGGGCCGCGCGCTTCCCGGCTCGTTCCAGGTATTGCCATGCCTGAACCCGCACAGAATCCAACCCTTGCTGGAAAGCCGCCTCGTAATGATAGGCAATTTCATCAGCATAGAGATCGATCTCTTGGGGGAACAACTGCTCTAACGCTTGCGCCGCCAATTGATGCAGTTCGCGCCGCCGGGCGCGCAGTTGCATCTCATACGCCGCGTCGCGCAGCAGTGCGTGTTTGAACAGGTAGCGCACCTGGTTGATGGCCTGCCAGATGGCATCACCTTCGGCGTGGACCATCTTTTCTTGCAGTTTGGGATCGTTGCGCAGCATATGCCCCAATACCTGCACATCAAACTCGCGCCCCAATACTGCCGCGGTCTGCACCAAATCTTTTACATCCTTCACCAGGCGGTCCAGGCGGGCAGTAAAGACCAGGCGCACATCTGTGGGCAGCGGATCCTGGGCACGCTTGCGCACCAGCGACCATGTGCCATCAGACTCCTTGATCGCCCCACCCTCACGCAGGTAAAGCAGGATCTGCTCGGCAAAGAACGGATTACCTTCGGCGCGTTCGCTCAGCAGTGTAGCCAGGTCGTCACTCAACGGGCCTGACAGCACCCCTTCAGCCAGCAGACGGATATCCTCTTTCCCCATCATGCCCAGGTCCATCCGGGTATAGGGCAGGCTGCCCAACAGCGGAACTCCCCCCGCCCGCGGACGGGCTGTAGCCAGGATGGCCAGCGGATAAGCCTTCACTTCGCGCACCAGGCGCTGCAAGAAGGCCAGAGAATCATCATCCAGGTACTGGGCATCCTCGATGTTGAGCAACAACGGTTGGCGCAAGCACTCCGCCAGAATGACCGCCTTCAGGGCGGTAAAGATCAATTCGTGGCGGCCCTGCGGGTCTGCTTCGGCGTAGGGAGAATTCTCCCAGAACAGCTCCAACAGCGCACCCAAGAAAGAACGGCCGCGGTTCAATTCTTGCACCAGGGTTTCATCCTGGGTGACCGAAATGAGCTGGTCTAGCCCGCGGCCAAAGGCGCGCTTGTTGCGGGCTGCCGATTCGGCTGCCGAATAATCGAAGTAATTGCGCAGCCAGTAGCGGAATGGATTCAGCGAGGCGCGCACAGTCTGGTCGGTTTGGCACAGCGCCCACTGGGCCGGGGCTGCTTCCCCTTCATTAACAGGCGTGGTAACCTGCTGCAAAAACTCAGCTACCAGGCGGCTTTTGCCCAGACCGGCCTCCCCCTCCACAACCAGGGCGCCGGCAAAGCGCACCTCGCCTGGGGTCAGGCTCGGGCGGACAAACTCGTGCAATTGGGCCAGTTCTGCCTTCCGCCCAACCAGAGCGCCCTGGAACATGATCGCCGCACTGCGCGTGCTTTGCTCCAACAGAGCATAGACCATCTGCGGCTCAGGGAAGCCCTTGAACTCGCGCGCGCCGATCTTCTCGATGACGAATTGGGCGCCCACCCGGTTGGCAATGCGCTCATCCAGCCAGATGCCCCCCCAGGGCGCCGCGATCATCAGGCGTGCGGCGTAGTTCACCCCCTCGCCATAGCAGGTCCACTCGCCGCGCCGCCCCGAACCAGCCAGCCCGGCATACATCATGCGATAAGTAATACCAGCCTTGTACGAGCCCGGCGTATGCTCGCCCAACGCCAGGGTAAAGTGCAGCGCACTCTCCAAATCCTTTTCGGTGCTGGTGGGAGTGCCCCAAAAGAGCAGCATGTTGCAGCCTTTATCGCCAAAGTCCACCCGGGCCAGCAGGCCGCCGTACTGGCGCTGTAAGGCAAATACCGCCTGGGTGAAGGGCAGCAGGTCTTCCCGCCCACGCACGCTCATCAGGTTGATGAACACACTCACCACCTGGCGGAACTCACCGTTGCCCAAACCCTGGTCACCGCCAGCCTTGCCGCGCTCCAGGATAGCCGCGGAGACAAATTTCTCTTCCCCTGGATAAGCCTGCACTGGCAGCAGGTCGGTAGGCTGGGGCATCATCACATCCGGGTTCATCGCCAGCAGGCGCGCAAACCCCTGATCGCCCACCGGCAGCAAGCGCGCCAGGCCTTCCAGGGACGAGGCAACCCCGGGATGGAAAGTGATGTTGCCTGGCTGGGCGTTGTGCTCTGCTGCAGACGCAGTGTCAACTCCCGGGCCGCCAAAATAATATGCCGCCAGCACATGCTCTTCATCGGGCAGCAAAATGCCCCAGTCCACCCGGCCAAGCCCCAACCCCAATTTGACCGCAAAGGGAAAATGCCCAAAGTCGGTCTCTTGCACGGGGAAGGCAGTCATATGGGCCTGGATCTTCAAAGCCGCGGCCAGGGAGCGTAGGTGGTCCGCCTGGCTCAGTTCGGGGCCTTCTGCCGGGAAGAGCGCCGTGAAGCCATCCCCGGCAAAGGTAGTGATCAAACCGCCCTGCTCATAAACCGCGTCGACCAGCGGGTTAAATACCCGGCACATCACATCTGCCATGGCCTCCGCGGCCTCGCTGCCATGCTGGGCCAGAGTGCTGGTTACCGCGCTGAAGCCGGAGATATCCACAAACAGGCTGGCAACTTGCAACTGCCCGCTGTGTTCTCCCGCGGCATACTTTTCCAGGATGAACCGTGGAACCAGATTCTGCATTCATCACCTCTCGCCCGCTGGCAAATAGAATGCCGGCAGGCATGGGGTTGTCTTCTCTACCTCGGTTAAATTATAGTACAAACAGGCAGTTGCCGCCCGAAAACCGGGGAGCAAACTTTACTTTCCGCGCCGCGCCGAGCGGTTGAACACCCAGGCGATCATGCGTACCCCCAGCAACACCAGCACCACAGCACTGAAAGCGCCTGCCGCCACCATCAAGAGATGACGCTGCCGATCCGCAGCCTCGTTCCAACCCGGCTCCACTTCCGGGCTGCTCACCAGGTGGTCGCGCAGCCCCAGGGTAAACTCAGGCCGCGGTCGAACCCCAAACAGGTTCGCCTGCAAAAACATTTCCAGCTCTTCCAGGTCTTGATCTTCCAAACGGCGCCCCCATCCAGGCATATTCCTACTCCTCATGGCTTTTCTTTTCCTTGCCTCAGCTCCGCCTGGTGACTGGGCTGCTTTTCCTCGGGCTCGTCGTCCGCCACCAGGGTGACCAGATCGTCACGCAGCGCCATCAGCGTGCGGTGGTATAAACTTTTCACTGCGCCTTCCGTGCGCCCCATGATCTGCCCGATCTCTGCGTTGGAGAAGTGCTCCACAAACTTTAAGATCAGCAGTTGCTGGCGCTCGGCAGGCAGGCGCCGGGCGGCATGCAGCAGGCGCTCCCGCTCCTCGCTCTGCAACAGCATGCTCTCGGGATGCTCGATCGGGATCGAGAACGGCAGCGCATCATCCAGTGGGATCTCGGTGCGCCGCCCGCGGTCACGGTGCCAGTTCGCCACCAGGTTGTGGGCGATACGGTACAGCCACGCCGAGACGGGCAGCCCCCGATCCTGGTATTGGCGGATGTGATGCATCGCCCGGTAGAACACCCGCGCCGTCAGGTCTTCGGCATCATGCGAGTTTCCGGTGCGGTAATACACGTAATTGTATATGCGCGCCACGTAGCGCTCATATAAAAGGCCAAAGGCTTCTCGATCACCGGCAATAGCCTGCGACAGGGCCGCCTGCTCGTCTGGTTCGGTCACGGGTTCCGCTCGCAGTCTGAGCAAGACTCATTCATAATAACCCCAAAGGCAAGAAAGAGTTTCACCAGGCGCATCATGGGGTCCCCCAGATCAGGTAGATCGGAGCGATCGTTACCGCCACTTCGCTGGTCGCTTCCAGGCTTTGGCCCATCACATCCAACACAGATTGCGGGACGCTGGGCAGC
This sequence comes from Anaerolineales bacterium UBA6092, assembly GCA_002428565.1. GTDB lineage: Bacteria > Chloroflexota > Anaerolineae > Anaerolineales > UBA4823 > UBA6092. The sequence goes on from DIXA01000006.1 coordinate 15,143, forward strand.
GGCAGCAAATGTTCGCCGCCATCCTGCGACCAGGCCACCCAGATCACCTGTGTCCCCTGACGGAATTCGTAGATGCGCACGCCCGGCGTATCTGTGATCTCGCGCCAGAAAGCCGCCTCATCCAGCAAGGAAAGATATACCTGCAAAGCATTGTAGGCTGGCAGTCGCGCGGCATCTCCACCCGCCGAGGCATCCACCAGCCCAGAGCCGCGCCAGCCGCTCACGCTGTACCAGATGTTGGCCTCCAGATCCAGCGAACGCCCTATTGTGAACGCTTCCACAACATAATAAGCCTTGGTCAGGGCAAACTCCTCCGTCTGGCACTGCGGCTCTGTACCATCTCTCCCGCACAAGAGGGCTGTCTCCGTGTTCATCAGGAACTTGTCCATAACTCCATAGGAGGCCAACAGGCTGCGCACATAGCCCACCTTCGCTTCTACCACGGGGCCGGTGCTGCTCCAACCGCTGCGCCAGTTGGTGTTGCCATATTTACCCAGAGTATCGTAGTAATAATCATACGCATGAAAGGCCACGCCATCGAAGAAATTTCCGGCCCCGCTCTCTAAAATACCTTCGAGGAAACGGGAGGGGGTACAATCCATAAATTGACCTGAACCGGGCGGGTTTTCAGGCGGCTGCACTGGGTTACAATTCATCAACAGTCCTCCCACCACCACCTGCGCAGCAGGGTCAGCCAGCTTGATCTGCGGGTAAACCACCTTCAGCATCTCTCCGTAGTACGCACCGCCATAGTACTCAAGGTCGCCGGCATCTCCCCAGCAGCCAAATTGAGACGTGGGTGCCACCAAAGCCACATCCACATCCGGCTCATTGCCCAGCTCCCAGTATCGCACTGAAAAAGGCGGCGCACTGTAACGCAGCACCGCATCATGTAAAAAGGCCGCAAACGCATCTAGGCTCTCCGGGGAGGCTGGCCCGCAGGCCGAACCCGGCACTTGCTGCGCCCAGGCGGGCGTATCGCGCACAACCAAGATCACCTGTATGCCCCGGCTGGCCATCTCTTGCAGTTCTGCTTCCAGGCCTGCCACGGCCTCCCAATTCCGCTCGCCCTCCACAGGCTCCACCCGGGCCCATTGCAACGCGTTGCGCCGCACCCAGGCAGCCCCCAGTCCCTGCACCAGATCGATATCGGCCAGGCGGTGAATCTCCACCCCGGCATAAGGCGGCACCGGCTCCACCCAAGCCGGGGCAGCCGTTGGCCCGGTCGTTGGCGCGGGCGGGGGGGTGCTGCTCGGGACCGGCACGCCGGTAGGTACGGGCGTGGTGGTCGGGCTGGGCGGTGCACTCGTCGGCGCAAGCGTTGCATCGGCCTTACAGGCGCTCAACAGCAGAGAAAAAAGCAAAAGCAGCGCCAGCAATATCTTCAATCCAGTTTTATCCATCCAACAGACTCCGTCGGGCAATCAAGCAAAGTAATAAGTCCAGATGCTGAACAATGCGTATGCGTCCAAACCCAGCAGCAAAGCCAGGTATACTGCCTTCGGCCAGCGCGAAGAGATCTTTTCCGGCAGGTGCAGCAGGCGCCCGGCCCCGGCAGCGATCTGCCACCACCCCAAACACAACACCAGCAGCGTAGGGATCAAGGCGGGAAAGGCATAGCGCGCCACCGGGATGAACGGTCGGTTGAACACATACACCGCCCCGCGCACCAGGGCCATGCCCCACAGCAACGTCAGGGCTGCACCTAACACCAGCATTGCCGCCCAAGGCCAGCGGCGGATGTTCCGCCAGGGCGACCAAAAGCACCCCGCCATCCCAAGCAGGGTCAAAGCCCCCAACAGGCGGTAGGGCTTGCCTCCCAGCAAGGGCACATGCGCCCAGCCAAACTTCCCCCATAGTGTTTGCAGCAGGTTGCGCGCCGCTGCCCGGTAATACCAGCCCTCTGCCTCCCAATCTGCCAGGGTGTAGAGCACCAGAGACAGGCGGCCCTGGTCCGGCAAGAGGCGCATGCCCAGGCGGTCAAGCCAGGGACGCAGCCGCAGACCGGCCTGCTCGGCTGAGGCATTGCGCAGCAAATTTGTGAACGGCAGCCCACCCCAGGTTCCAGCATCCGCCTGGGCATCCTCCCATTCCGGCGGGGCGCTGCTGATCCAATCCCCCGGCGCCAGTACCAAACCGTCCAGGTACACAGTCGCCAGGGCTTCCACCGCACTGGCCTTGATGGTCAACGTGAACCAGGCACTGCGGGCGTCTTCGGGAAATTGGCCGGTGAAGGCATAAAACTGCGGCGTTTCGCTTACCGCAAAGGTCTGTACAGCCTCCCCGGCGCCGCCCTGGCTGTCGTTCACGTGCAGCACCAGGGTCACCCCCTCCAGCGGACGGCTGGCCCACATCCAGGCTCCCAGGGTAATCATCTGGCCGCGCTGTTGCGCCACCACCTTCCCCGGCAGCGCCTGGTAGAGGCGAGTTTCCTGCGGCGAGGAGGCAGGCGACCATTCCAGGTGAAAAATATGCTCACCTACCGGGGCATTGTCAGCCTGCTGGCGCGTCGCCGCGGCCTGATCCGTATGGCGGAACCACAGCGCCGCATCACCCCAGGCCAGCGCCCCAGCCAGTCCGCCCACCAACGCCAGGACGATCAAGCCCCAGGCCGCTTTGCGGCCAATCCCCTGGCGCAAAACCGCCAGCAAGATGGCTAACACTCCCAGCAGCGGGGCAATATAAACCATCTCTTTGGCCAACAAGCACACACCAGCCGTAAGGATCACCCAAATCAGATCCAGCGCATTGACCCCGCGCTGCAGCAAGCGCAGGCAGCCCCACAAGAACAGCGAAAACACGGCTACCGCCGCCACATCGTTATTGACTGCAGTCATCAGGTCTGCTGCGGCAGGCCACAACGCCAGCGTGAGCGTCACCATCCATTGCAGCAAATGCCCGGGGCCCGCCAGCTCGCCCATCACCCCCCAGGCAGATACCACCGTCACCAGGAACAAGGCTAGCGACACCAGTCGCGCACCGTATAGCTGCATTTCAACCGGCTGCCCCGCCAGCAAACGCAGCGGCAGGGATGTCAAAAGGTAGTACAGGGGCGGTTCGTCAAATTGGTCAAAGGCACCAATCCAGGCTGTGCCGGTCGCCGGGTACAGGTCGGGCAGGAAGCCCATACCATCGAAGAAACCATGCTCGATCATCGAGAGGGCTACCATGCGGCGCATCCCCAGATCAGGCTCAACAGGCTCGCCTGCCCGGTTGGCAGTCAGCCAGGCACGCTCAAAATGATTGGGCTCATCGTAATGCTGCCAGGGCGGTACCAAGAACACATAGACCAGCCCGTGCACCAGCGCCAGGATCAGCCCCAGCCACAGGCTTGCGTGCTTACCACCGGTTTTCACGCTGCGCTCCCAGCCGAGGCCGTCCCCACCAGCGACTCGATCCGCGCCATCCCCTCAGATAAGATCCGTTCCAGTTCGCGAGCCGTATCCTCGTAATCTACCTGCATGCCGCCAACCGGATCGCGAATATCATGCGTCTTCCCCACCAGTTCAGAGATGAGGTAGATGCGGTCAGCATACTGAGGGAACTCTGCCTGCAGCGCCTCTTTGTGCCCGCTTTCCATGCTCAATACCAGGTTTGCATCCCGCACCATGCTGCGAGTCAAATTGCGTGAGAGGTGATCACTCAAATCCAGGCCGCGCTCCGTCATCACAATTTGTGCGCCTTTGATAGCTGGGGTACCGTCCTCCGCCCACACCCCCGCCGATTCCACCTGCCAGGTGTGCGCGTCTTCCCGGCGCGAAACCAGATCCTTAAAGATCGCGCTGGCCATGGGTGAACGGCACATATTGGCAGTACAAACGAATAGAATGGTGGGCATGTTCGTAATCCTGGCGGTATTATACCGTCTCTAGCGGCCAATTCCCATCTGGATCTTACGCCAGAGCACCCGGGCGATAAAGCGCGGGTTGCCCATGATATAGCGCTTCCACTTGCCTCGCGGGTCGATCAGCATGCGCCAGAGCCATTCCAGACCCATGCGCTCCAGCCACGCCGGGACGGGCCTCTCCACCCCGGCCACGTAATCAAACAGCGCCCCCACCGCCCAACACACCGGCACATCCAGGCGGTCGGCCTGGCGGACCAGCCACTCTTCCTGCTTCGGCACCCCCATGCCCACCAGTAATACCTGCGGGCGCTGCCGGGCGATCTCCTCTAAAACCTGGGCCTCACTCTTCTCGGCAAAAAAACCATCGGCCACGCCAGTGATACAGAGTTTCGGCCAGCGGCTTTCCAGGTTCTGCCTTGCCTGCTGGGCAACCCCAGGCCGCCCCGCCAGAATGTATATGCGCAAGCGTTGGCGTTCCGCCAGGGCACAAAGACCATCAATCCATTCGCGCCCGGTCACCTTGTACAGCCTGCCCCCCTCTATAAAGCGCGCCGCCCAAACCACGCCGATGCCATCCGAGTAGATCAGATCAAAACTGTTCAACAGGTCGCGGTATGTTGCATCCCTGGCCGCAATGTTGAGGCAATTGGCATTGACATACGTCACCCGGCGGCGCCCGTCCTCCTGCGCCCAGGCAGAGACCTGGGCCAGGATGCCTTCCCGGTCTACGGGCGTAACCTTTACACCGAACAAATCCAGGGTCTGCATGCGGCTACCGGCCCGGCTCCTCGGCAATCTTGAGCAGTTTTGCCCGGTTGACCGGCCAACCCAGGGCGATCAACGAGATCAGCCCGGCAAGCGTGGTGGGCAGGAAGACAATGCCATGTAAAAGCACCCCATAGGCAAAGGCCGCTGCCTGAGGCACACCAAAGACCGCCAGCGCCAGAACGCAGATATATTGAAAGATGCCAATCCGCCCCGGCGTGGAAGGCACCGAGATTCCCACCGTCAGCCCCACCAGAACCAGGCATGAAGCCACCAGGCTCACCGGCATCCCCGTAGAACCTACCCCAACCAGGGGAATATCCAGCGCTCGGATGACCAGGTAATTGGTACCAATGGCGATCCCCCACACAGCCACAGACCAAAAAGCCACGAGCAGAACGCTCCAGCCGCTGCGCAGCACATCCAGGCTGTCCATGGCAGCGCGCAGGAAAGCCGGTACGCGCTCCGGGATCCAGGCGGGCCGCCGCTGCTGGAACCACGCCAGGAAGCGCTTGCCCCAGGCATGGTTGCGACTCATTACAAACGCCGCGACAGCCAGCAGCAATGCAAACACCATCAGAACGTACATCGAGCGGTTCAGCCAGGTCGGCAGCGGCATCCATAAAATCACCAGCACCAGCAGCAGCCCATAAGAAAGCAATTCGATGATCTTTTCCAAGGCGATGGTGCCCAGCAGAAAGGCCCGGCTGGTGCCGCCCTCGCCAGCAACGTACGCCCGCCCCAGGTCACCCACCCGGGCCGGGTACAACGAATTCAAGGCCTGGCCCGCCAACAGCGCCATGAGCAGTTTCGCAAAGCCGGGGCGCCCCGGCGCCTTCCCCACCAGCACCCACCAGCGGGCCGCCTTGGCCAGGTTACTGCCCAAGACGCTCAATAAGGCCAGCCCTACCCAGCCCCAATCGGCATGTTGGATCGAGCCCCAGAAGTCCTCAAACGACACATTGCGCAAGGCCAGGTAAAGCGATAAGCCGCCGATCAAAAGGCTCAGACCGAAACGAACGTACTTTGAGCGAAAGAATTTCATCAACGATCTGGAGGAAACAGAAACCAATGCGGATACAGAGTAAAGCATTAGAACGGCAAATTCAGCGCCCGGCCCACAACCCAGAGCGCCACGGCGACCACCAGGCTGCCGCCCGCTATCCACAGCTCGCGGAGCGCAGCGCCCCATTCCGACCTGGCGTATGCCCGCCCCGGCCGGTCCTGATCGTAAATAATCTCCTCGCTTGCGCCAGTTTCGTAACGACGATAGGTGTACATGCTGCTGCTCACCACCTCGAGGATCAACTCTTTACCATCTGGGGTGTGATAGCGGATCAATGGGCGGCTGACACCACCAAAGGTTGAGGTCCACAACCAGCCCAGCGAGCTCTTGCTCGAGATCACTTCGCCGGTGGTGGTGGCGCAATTGCGTTTGATTTTCCGCATGCGGAACAGCTTTCGGAGTGCGGGGAGGCCCGTCACCAGGCAGAGCAAGACAAACAGCAGTGAAAATCCGTAGATCATGGTTGATTTCCTTGGCGAAAAAGCGGTATCACGAACCACCTGCCCGGTGCGGCGCTAGCGGCCAGCCGGGCGATCCTTTTCTTGCTGGATGTGAGCCGCCTCCAGCTCCACCGGCACGCGGCGCTCGTTCATCAACTGCAGCAGCACGCGCACCCGCTGACTGCCCGGAATGCGGGCATCGAAGATCGCTTCGTAGCCTTCAAACGGCCCGTAACTGACGCGCACCCGGTCGCCCTGTTTCAAGCCGTCGAACACCTCCCCGCCGGCCGCGGCGATCTCTTCCACCCGCCGCCGGACAGCATGGATCAGGTTCTCGGGCACGGGGGCAGGCTCGCCGCCAAAGCTCACCAGCCCAACCGAGTGCGGCATCCACTGGAACGTGGACAGGCCCAGCGCATCCAGGTCGGCGCGCACGAACAGGTACCCTGGAAAGTAAGGTTTCACCGTGCGCGAGCGCGGGTTCACCGGGTGCACGCGCAGGCGCGGATAGAACACCTCCAGGCCGGCATCCCGCACCTGTTTCCAGACCACATCTTCTTTGCGCGGCTTGCTGCGCAAGGCGTACCAGTACAGCGGCATTCCAATCCTCTTACCTTTCAACCACCAGGCGCACAGCAAAGCCAGCGCCCGACACGAATGGACATGCCATTTTATCATGGAACCCGCCCAGATCGCGCGGGCCTATCTAAAAAGATACCTCCCCCGAACGGGGGAGGTATCAGTGAAAAGATGCGAGTCAGAGCCTAGCGGCGCATGCGGCGGGTGAGGAGGATCGCACCGATACAGATAGCGGGGAGGGCAACCAGGCCAATGCCAACTGGAAGGTATAGATTGCTGGTGTTCTTGGCCTGCAGGGACACAAGATACATAGCAGTTGGCTGCTGATCACCCAGGGTCCAGAGCGAAAAACCAGTCACTCCGCTGACGGTAACAGTGTTATTAGTTGGATCGGGAACGGAACCAGGATACTCAACCCATGCACTGCCCGTCCACTGATAAGCCTTGAGGCTGCTTTCGCTGGTGATACCAGAAGCATCAAACTCAGCCTGCTCATAACCGAAAGCGACGGTGGCGTTGAAAGCGCCTCCAACGCTGGTAATTTCGTAAAGGCGCTTGACCGAGTCTGCGCCAGTCGTTGGAAAATGGTTGCGGTGAACGGTCACAGTGACCGAGGTGAGGCTTTCGCTGGTGAAGTTCATGGTCACGCCTGTGTTGCCAAACTTATAATCCGTGCCCGTGGCAGCGATTGGACGAGTGACCACCTCCGAACCAAGCATACGGTAATCCCCTGACAGGGTCAGTGCATAAGGCTGTGGGCCCTGGGGAACATTGTAAGCATTGACATACAGGGTGTAGGTACCGGGAGTGGGGCTGGCAATATCAATACCCTCCAGGTTGTTAACTCGATCATAGGGTGTAACAGGGGTTATAGGGCGGTAAACTACAGCTGCAAATGCATAGTCATAGGTAGGATCTTGCACCCAGCTACCGCTGGTATTGTACCAACCTCGGCCTATAGGGGCGTTCGGATCCATTAAAAAACCGGTATTATTCACATTATTGCCTGTGAAATTTAAAGCCAGGTAGAAACTACCCGACGGAATTGATGTGCCACAGGAAGACAGATCTATGATCGTTGGATATGGATATCCGGCGGGGCCCCAAGCTAGCCGCCGCCCGGCAAGGGTGCACAAAACCGTTCCACCAGTTGGGCCAGGGCCACCATTATCGTCATAGATGATTACATCTACATTACGGCTGCCAGCACTCGATACACTATTATTCCACCACCAGATCTTGGCACGAGAGAGAGTAGCAGGGTACTGCGTAGGCGTGATCCGCATGGCATAATACGTGTTTCTTGCGGGCCCTCGCAAAGAATTCCAATTAGGCGCATAATCAAGGATCTCTGAAGAGAGACGCTGCTGGGCATTATTGGCATAAACTGTTCCGCTTGGTCCAACAATATACATATCCAGATCATTCACTAGGCCACCAGATGCCGCTTCGGTTCCAAAGTAATCTGTCCAGGCAAGCGTTGCATGGAGGGGTATGTTTGATTGTACATAGAATTCGTAGGAAACAGTAGCGCCTGTGGCGGTGAGGTTGTTCAGGATACTCTGCAATTCCGCGGTATGATCCCACCACCAGGTTCGCCGCCCGGTGGCTGGAAAGAGAGAATCCTCCAGGTCAACCCGGCCCCAGCCTGCCACGAAGGTTGGGCGAGTGTCCGGTATCTCCTGCCCTGCGCCAGTTCCGTATTGACCAGGATAGATATCGGTCGCTCCGTTGGTGAGCAGAGCCTTGAGCATCGCCCCGCTGGGGGCATAGGTTTCCAAATCCATGAAAACCTGCCGGGCTAGAACGCCCGCACCGGCAGTCAGCGGTGTGGACATACTCGTTCCGGCATAACCGGTATATCCAGGACCGCCAGCAGCCGAGCTCCATACGGAAAATACCCAAATTCCAGGAGCTACAATGTCAGGCTTGTAGCGGCCATCATCAGTGGGCCCGCGGCTACTGAAAGGGGCCATTCCACTCGCATTGTCCGTGTAATAGGAGTTGTTAATCGGTGCTACCGGGTATTCCCACGTGTTCCACCGTTCTGTGTAAGTGGGATACCAGACATTTTCGGATGCACCCACTGTAATCACATTCTTAGCCGTGCCCGGTGCTCCAATGGAGGATGGATCTACAACGCCATTTGAATCAATATCCACACCTTCATTGCCAGCCGAGAAGAAAATCTGGAAATCTTTGTGAGACCAAGAAAACTCATCGGCCTGCCGGGAGTCAGAAGTGTAGCCTCCCATCTCGGTGCTGCCCCAACTATTGGTGTGAATACGCGGGCTTGGATAGAGAGCGTGTGTAAAATCGTAGGCTTGCTGGAATAACACATTTAGGTCACTGGGAATACCGCCCAGCCCGCCGCCGCTATCGAGCAGACCCTGGAAATAGATGCGCGCTTCTGGAGCCGATCCAGCATTGTAACCAGCATAGTTCTGGCAGGTAGCCCCGCCCAAACGACCATTCCCAGCAACCGAGCCGGCCACATGGGTACCATGACCGTTCGTATCGTTGGAGACACCACCCCGGTTAATGATGGCGATGACGCGCGTGTTGGTGCCGCTGCACTCCCTGAAATCGTTAACCACTGTGCTTGGAATGCCTGTATCCAGCTGCGTATCAGCAATGGCTATTGTTTGATTGGTACCGTAGTAGTTATGGTACACCCATACATCGGCGGTATCCATGATCGTGTTCTGTTGCGCTTTGGAGTTGTCAAGCTGCCACTCAGGAGCGCGCTCAACCCACCTCACACCAGGGATGGTAGAGAGTTCAGCAATGTACTGAGAGTTAATCCGGATGCGCAGCTCCCCCTCCCATTCGTTTTCGGCAACCTCGAATATGGTACCCGTCAGTTGCTGCACCTGGTTAATCACCGTATCGATATCCTCGCCAGGGAAAACCATCACAGTTAGCTCAACCATCTCTTGCAGGCTAGTTCGGCTACCATCGGGGTTCTGAATGTAGTCACCATGCATGTAACGTTCACTCAAACGCGTCGCAATGCGATAACCAGGCTGGTAAATGCCCACCCAGCGCACCACTTCCAGGGCGGCAACCTGATCTTTCGTTGCAGAATCCATGCGCACAATGAAAGTAAAATCAGGAATATAATCCAGGATTTCGCCACCTAGGTCTGTAATCTTCGACTTATCCGATTCATAGATTGGGCCGCTAAACTGAACAAGGTAGTAACCGTTCGTGCCAGATGGGTAGCTCTCAAGCACCAGGTCGGCAGGCAAGAAATCCACTGCGGATTCCATCATTGGATCGAAAGTTGCAACCGCTAAGCGAACGGGAAGGTAATCTGGATTTTCTCCCACCGCAACTGCTTCTCGAGTGCCAACAATTTGTACCCCAAAAAAGACCAGAATAAACACTGCAACCTTTGCGATAACCGCAATTTTCTTGTTCATATACAAATCCTCTCTGCAAAAGGAGATTTTTGTTTGGAATAGTTCTTTTTTTAAGAACGTATTCATTATGCCTTAATCTATAGTCGCGCCAACCCCCATTTGGGTTCCAAATTGGCCCCCACCTTGCAGTTCTGTAAACTCACCCCACCACCTCCTGCGCCGTCACCTTACTGAGCAGACGGCGCAGGAGCATGGACGGCAGCCAAAATGCCAGGTGCATCACCACGCTGATGCCCAGTACCCCTGCCAGGGCGCGCAGGCCCTGGTTCAGCGGCGGAGCGAAGTTATCCAACAGCCAGGGGCCCGCCCCCACCAGCAGCGTCACCACCAGCAGCGCCCCCAGCACCAGCGCCAGGGGCTGCCAGGCGCGCCGGTCGGAGGCGGAGGGCAGCATGGTGCTGCTGACGGTCAGCGCCAGGTAGAACCACAGCCAGAAATCGTTTTGGTTCGGCAGAGCCGCCAGCGCCGCCCAGAATGCCGCCGCATCCCCACCTACCAAACCCTGCCACAAGCTGCCAAAGCCCAGGCGCGCCAGCCCGGCGTAGGTGACGAATAACCCGCCGGTCAGCAACGGCGCCACCCCGATCAACGCATCGCGCAGGAAGTCGGTAGGCTCGGTTTCCACAAAGCCCAGTTGCAAGCGCCCGTTCTCCAGCGGCTGCGGCAAGAGCGAGAAACGGCCCGTCTGCACCCCCAGGATCACCGCCATGATGTAGTGGCTGGTCTCATGCAGCAGCACGCCAGGGAAAAAGAGCAATGAAAAAAGCGCCAGGGAGATATCCCCCCGGCGCGTAATGAGCAGGAAGATGGACTGGATCTCCCGGTGTAGGCCGCGCTGCAAGATCAGCAGCGGCCCCAGCAGGATCAGCAGCCATAGCAGGCCATCGAAGGGCATTTAGCCGGCCGCGGCCTGCACAATGGGAATAAACTCAGCCGTCTTCAGGCTGGCGCCGCCTACCAGCGCGCCGTCGATATCCGGTTGGGCAAAAAACTCAGCCGCGTTGCCCGCCTTGACCGAGCCGCCGTACAGCACCCGCACCGCCTGGGCCGTTTCGGCGCCAAACAGGCTCGCCAGCACCGGGCGGATGTACTTCGCCACCACGGCATTGGCGCCCTCGGCAGTGGCGGCGCGGCCGGTGCCAATGGCCCACACCGGCTCATAGGCAATCACCAGCGGCAGATGCGTCGGCAGGCTCAGCCCGCTGAGACCCTGGGTCATCTGGCGCATCACCACCTCAGCGGTGCGCCCAGATTCGTTCTCCTCCAGCGTCTCGCCTACGCACACAATGGGCGTCAGCCCGTGCGCCAGGACAGCCTGGGTCTTGCGGTTGACCGTCTCGTCGGTTTCGCCAAAATAGGCCCGGCGCTCCGAGTGCCCCAAGATCACATATTTGCAGAACTCAGCCAGCATGGTCGGGGCCACCTCGCCGGTGTAAGCTCCGGAGGCTTCCCAGTACATATTCTGCGCCCCCAGGCCAATCTGCGTGCCTTCTAACAACGCCGCCACCGGCAGCAAAGCAGTGAACGGCGGGCACAGCACCTGCTCCACGCCTTCCACCGCCGTCAGGCCGGGGATCAATTCTGTCACCAGCAGGCGGGCTTCCGCCACCGTCTTGAACATCTTCCAGTTTCCAGCTACAAAAGGTTTTCGCATTCTATCCTCACGGTTCAATCGATTCGATCATCATCTCTGCTTCTGAAATCACCCACTCGGCCAGATTGGGCAGGGACAGCACCCGTTCCAGCGTTCCGCGTGCCTGGGCCGGGTCGCCAGCCTGGATATCAATCTCCGCCTGCACCAGCAGGGCCACAGGGTGATCTGGGTTCTCGGCCAAAACGCGGTCAATGAACTCCTGCGCCATGCGCACCCGCACTGGGCCGCCGGTGTGTAAGGCGTGGCGCGCCTCCACCACCGCAGCATACCCCGGCTCAAACCTGGCGATACGCTCCCGTGAAATGATCTCGTACATCGCCGGGTCTGGGGCCACCCGGTACAGGCTCTCGTGCAGGTTGGTCATCTCCTCCGGCTGCAGTGGGTCGGGATTTTTTTCAGCCAGGAGCATGTAGGCCTGCGCCGCCTGCATCCAATGGCCCCGGTCGATCATATCCTCGCCCACCGAGGCGTAAAACGCCAGGTCACTGCCCCCCAGGTTCAGCGCGGCATCATACTCACCAAAGGCTTCATCCATCTGCCCGGCGTTTTCCAGGGCAACCGCCAGATCATAATGCGCCCAGTAGTCATCAGGATTCTGGTTGACTACCACACGCGCCTGCGCCACGGCATTTTGACCACCACCCATCACACGCACCATCACAAATCCGCACAGGCACATGAACACCATCACCACCGGGATGATGAACCACCAGGCCTTTTTTGGCAGGCGCTTCTTGGCCGGTTGGACAGGTTCTATCGAGGCGGGCACGGCAGGCAACTCCTGTCGGGAGGCAGCCGGCTTAACCGCCACCGGCGCGGCCACCGTCACCGCAGGGACAGGCTGCGGCGCAACCGGCTTCACCGAGACAGCCGGGGCGATAGGCTGCGCAACCGGAGCCGGCGCCGGTGCGGATCCCTTCAGCGCAGTCTTAAAGGCCTGCACCAGATCCTGCACCGTGGCGTAACGATCGGCGCGGTCTTTGGCCAGCGCCTTGAGCAGCACGCGCTCCACCGCATCTGGCACACCGGGGTTCATCTGGCGCGGCAGCGGCAGCGGCGAGTAGATATGATCATGAATGATGGAATAGGGGGTATCGGCAGTGAAAGGCACCCGCCCCACCACCAGTTCGTACAGCAGCACGCCAAACGAGTAGATGTCCGTACCCTCATCCAGATCGTGGTTGCCCTTGGCCTGCTCCGGCGAGATGTACTGCGGCGTCCCCACCATCATATCCGATGAGAGCGTCGATTCGCCTGCCGCAGCGATGCGCGCCAGACCAAAATCAGCCAGGTAGATCTGCCCCTCCGGCGTGATCAGCACATTGGAGGGCTTCACATCGCGGTGCAGGATACCCGAACGGTGCGCATAAGAGAGCCCCGCGCCTATCGCCTCGGCTATCTGCACGGTCTCTTCTTGGGTGAGGCCGCCCTGGCCCAGGCGCGCCTTCAGCGTCTGGCCCTCGATGAACTTCATCACCAGGTAAGGCCGCCCCTGGTGTTCGGCATAATCATAGATAGGGACGATGTTGGCATGCTCCAACTTGGCCACCACGCGGGCCTCGCGCTGGAAGCGCGCCAGGAAGTTGGGATCTTCCATAAAAGCCGGGTGCAGCGCCTTGATCGCTACATAGCGGTCCAAACTGGCATGGTAGGCTTTATATACCGTAGCCATGCCGCCCTGGCCAAGCTGCTCCAGGATTCGGTACGGGCCAATGGATTCACCCACGGCAAAAGACATACTCTCATCCTCCCCTGTCCAGGCGAACAGGATAGAGATGGGGCCCATCGAGCAGGCCCCACCTCCAGGTCAAAGCTTCTTTACTTGTCTTGCAGAGCGGCCAGGCCGGGCAGCACCAGGCCTTCCAACATCTCCAGCGAAGCACCGCCGCCGGTTGAGATGTGGGTAATGCGCTCTGCCAATCCAGATTGCTGGATAGCAGCCACCGACTCGCCGCCGCCGATAATGCTGACGGCTTTGCTCTCGGCAACGGCCTTGGCAACGCCAAAGGTGCCCTCAGCAAAGCGCGGGAACTCGAACACGCCCATCGGGCCGTTCCAGACCACAGTGCCGGCATCGGCAATGGCCTTGGCATAGGATGCCACGGTTTCGGGGCCAATATCCAGAATGCGCCAGCCGTCAGGCACGGGACCCATCGACACCACCTTGCGCTCAGCCTCGGCGTCAAAGCGGTCAGCCAGCACCACATCCACCGGCAGGCGCAGGCGTGTGCCGCCTTCGGCCAGCAGAGTGCGGGCGGTCTCTAAGGCTTCATCTTCCACCAGCGAGTCCGCTACCGGGTAGCCCTGCGCCTTGAAGAAGGTGTTGGCCATGCCGCCACCGATCAGAACCTGGTCGGCTTTGGTAAGCAGGTGCTTGATCACGCCGATCTTGTCGCTGATCTTGGCCCCGCCCAGGATGGCTACAAAGGGCGGCTTGGGGTCAGCCACAGCCTGGCCCAGGTAGCGGATCTCCTTTTCCAGCAAGAAACCCGCCACCGCCGGCAGATAGCGCGCCACGCCCTCGGTGGAGGAGTGGGCGCGGTGGGCCGTACCGAAAGCATCGTTCACATACAGGTCAGCCAGAGATGCCAGTTTACGCGCCATTTCGAGGTCGTTCTTCTCTTCCTCGGGGTGGAAGCGGGTGTTCTCCAGCAATAAAATACTTCCCGGCTTGAGCGCTTTGGCGGCGGCCTCAGCCACCGGGCCGATGCAATCTTCTGCAAAGGCCACCGGCTTGCCCGCCAGGCCGCTCAGGTACTCTGCCACGGGACGCAGCGAATACTTGGGCTCCGGCCCGCCTTTGGGGCGGCCCAGGTGCGAGCACAGGATCACCGCCGCACCCTGTTCGAGCAGGTAGTTCAGTGTGGGCATGGCAGCGCGGATGCGCGTATCGTCAGCCACTTTGCCGTCTTTGATCGGCACATTGTAATCCACGCGCACCAAGACGCGCTTGCCCCTGACATCGATATCCTTGATCGTCTTTTTGTTGAACATAAGTCGCTCCACAAGATGGTGAGCGGCAGGCATAGCCCGCCACTCACCATCCATCTCTCTTACAGGGATTTCGCCATCAACGCGGCCAGGTCAGCCGTGCGCACCGAGTAGCCCCATTCGTTGTCGTACCAGGCTACGATCTTCATGAAGTTGTTGGTTGCCTTGCCCAACACCAGGGTGAAGGGCAGGTCAACCGACGAGCTGAAGGCGCAGCCCTTGTAGTCAATGCTCACCAGCGGCTCGTCCACTGCCTGCATGATGCCCTTGAGCGGGGCAACCTTGGCGGCATCGCGGAAGGCCTGGCGCAGTTCCTCGGTGGTGGTGGCTTTCTCGGTCTCGACGGTCAGGTCGATCACGGAAACCGTGGAGGTCGGCACGCGCAGGGCGTAGCCATCCAGCTTACCCGCCAGGGAGGGAATAACCAGTGAGATAGCTCTGGCCGCGCCGGTGGTGGTGGGGATGATGCTCATGGCGGCAGCGCGCGCCCGGCGCAGGTCGCTATGGGGCAGATCCAGGATCTTCTGATCGTTGGTGTAAGCGTGGATCGTGGTCATGAAGCCGCGCACGATCTTATAATGATCCTCAATAACCTTGACCGCCGGGGCCAGACCGTTGGTGGTGCAGGAAGCGTTAGAAAGCACATGGTGCTTTTTGGGGTCATACATGTTGTCGTTGACGCCCAACACCACGGTCAGGTCTTCACCCTCAGCCGGAGCCGAGATGATGACCTTCTTGGCGCCGCCTTTGGTGATGTGGTTCTCTGCGCCCTTGACCGTCTTGCCCTTCTTGTTCACACCATCCGACTTGATGGTGAACAGACCGGTGCTCTCCACCACAATATCTACGCCCAGGCTGCCCCAGGGGATATTGGCTGGGTCGGTCTCTTTGAATGCCTTGACCGGCTTGCCGTCGATGATCAGCTGGTCTTCGCCAACTTCCACCGTGCCGTCAAAGTGGCCGTAGTTTGAGTCGTACTTGAGCAGATGGGCCATCGTTTTCAGATCGCCAATGTCGTTGAACGCCACCACTTCCAGCGTATCGCCATGGAAATCGCGTATAGCCTTGAGCACCTGCCGCCCAATACGGCCAAATCCGTTAATACCAACTTTTGTTTTCATTTCTATGCCTCCGTTGAAAATCTTTGTCTTCAGCGAGCGTGTCGCTGGTAATCACTGCAGATCAGGGTATCGTTTTCTCCAAACCTCTATTCTACCAGAGGCCCGGTTCTTTCTTGGTATAGATCGATGAGCACTTGCGCCAATTTGGCCGCATCGTGCCGCCAGGGCGCCTGCAGGTCTGCCAGGTCTGCCCGGTAGACGGCATAATCAGCTTCCAGGTCGGCCTCAGCCAGCACCCACTGCGAACCTTCGGGCGGGTCGCCTTCCAGGCGGTTATTGCTCACCACCAGGTCGAACAGCCCCCCGCCCACATGCTCTTCCAGCACGCGCACGTGGTCGCCAGTGGTAAAGCCATCCGTCTCGCCCGGCTCGGTGGCGACATTGCACACGTAGACTTTCAAAGCCCGGCTGGAGCGCAGCGCGGCGGCAATATCGGGCACGAGCAGGTTGGGTAAGAGGCTGGTGTACAGGCTGCCCGGCCCGATCACGATCACATCCGCGGCCAGGATGGCCTGCACCACCTGCGGGTAAGCCGATGGGGCCGAGGGCTCCAGCCAAACCCGGCGCACTCTGCCCGGGTGCTGGGTGATATGGCTCTCCCCTTCTACGCGCATCTCGTTGGCGGCGGTCTGCAATGCCACATCCGCCACCAGGCGCACGTTGTGCAGGGTCGCCGGGAGCACACGCCCATGCACCGAGAGCACCCGCCCCGACTCGGCTATTGCCGCCTCAAAACTGCCGGTCATCTCTGCCAGGGCGCTGATGAACAGGTTGCCAAAGGAATGTCCCTCCAGCCCTTCTTCATCATCGGCAAAGCGGTATTGGAACAGCTGGGTCAGCAGGGCTTCATCGTTGGAAAGCGCCGCCAGGCAGTTGCGGATATCGCCCGGCGGGAGGATGCCCTTAGAGCGGCGCAGCCGCCCCGAAGAGCCGCCGTCATCAGCTACCGTGACCACGGCGGTGATGTTGTACGAGTAATCTTTCAGGCCGCGCAGCAGGGTGGAGAGGCCGTGCCCGCCGCCTATCGTGACGATGCGCGGGCCGCGCTCGCGCCGGCGGTGGTTTGCCAGCTCATCCAGCAGAGGCCGCCCAGATTGGCGGAAGGGTGCGGTGATGGCCTGCGAAAGCCCCCACAATCCGCCCGTCACCAGCCCCGTGCCTAACAGGCCAAAGACCAGGGCGCGCAGCGGGCGGTCCAGCGATCGCAGCGAGGCCGCCGACAGCAGCGGCAGCCACCAGGTATCGGGCGCGCTGCGGTACACATCCAGGATCACCACGCCAAAACCAACCCCCAACAGCGTCGTACCCAAAAAGATCGGCAAGATCCACCGCTTGACACCCAGGCCAGGAATCAACCAGCGCAGCAGCCGGGCCGGGCCCGCCCGCAGGCGCTGAAACCAGGAAATACGCTTTTTTGTCATTCCAAGCATCGATGATAGCAGTCTTTTGAAAACTCGTCAATAAAAGAGAAGCGTTGCTTTTGCAGCGCTTCTCTTTTATTAACTGTTTCGAGAGGATTTACCGACGTTTATGGGCCACCCGCAGGGTGAGCCAGCCACCTGCCGTGACCAGCGCCGCCGCCGAGAGCCAGGCCCAAACCGGCAGGCCGCTGGGGCGCATGTGCGCCTCCAGGCTGACCATCTCTACCGCGGTGGGAGTGAACTTGCGCAAGTAGTCTTCCACCTCGCCATTGATGAACGTACTCACATAATCTGCACTGGTCAACGGTTGATCCGTTGCGCGCAGGCGGAAGTACACGTTGGTATTAGCAGCGTAACCGCCAGGCACAGTGATCGGCACGACAACATCCAGCGGGCTCGACGTAACCCCAGAACCAGCATAATAGGTCTCTAAGGTGCCATCATTGTTCCAGTCGATCCACAGGCCATAGTACACTGTGGCCGCGGCGCTGCTGTTCAGCCGGATCGTCACCTGTGAGGATTGCCCGGCGATCCAACCTCCCGGCGCAAAGAACAGACCATCCTCATCGTCGCCATCGCCAAGCGCACTCACATCAGGTTGCCCATTGGTTTCCGTATCAATGATCGTCCCCAGCCACACTGCCGGGCGCGTGCCATCTGTTTCCGGCTGACCATCCGAGTTCGCGTCGGGGAAAACAATATGCGCGGGGCCAGGAGAGAAAAGCGTGGGGTAGGTCACCGGCAGGTCGCCCATATCAAGCCGGGCGGTGTAGAAGCCGCTGTCATAGGTGATATCCGTTTGCCCCTGGGAGAGCGGGCCGGCAACCGTACTGGCACCGTTGCTGTCTTGCGCCGGGTTACCCTGCCCAACCGGGGAGGCCGTGGCTCCTGGCGGTATATAGAAACTGATCGTGTAGGTAGGCGTGCCGGCAGTGTTATCCGCCAGGTTGTAGTCCTCGTCCAACAGCAGGTTGCCAAAACTGTATTTGCCATCCTTGTCGGTATACGTAACCAGGGTGGCGCTGCCGCCGCCAGGGTAGTTGACCGTCAGGGTAACCTTGACGCCGCGGATACCGGGCTCGTCGCCATCTTGAATGCCATCGTTATTCCGATCCAGCCAGACATAGTCGCCGAGCGCTGCAGGTTTCACATAGTAGCCAAAATCGGCGGTCAGGTTGTTTGGAGCGTCAGGGGTTAAGGTCAGCGCATACGGGTCAATCTGGCTGTTACCATCAACCCCGCTGGTGCCCTGCGAATGCCAATACCCATTCAGCAGGCCCGCTGTATCGGTTACATCAACAACGAATTGGGCATTTCCGCCGCCGTCATCCACAGGCAAGCCTTCGAACAGGTAACTGCCATCGCTCACGGTGACCGAGCTGTCCACTAGCGGCTCACCGGAGTCGATGAGGCCATTGCCGTTGCGGTCCCTGTATAGATCAAGCGTCACGCCGCCAATCCCCGGCTCACCTGCACCCACGTTGCCGTCCGCGTTCAGGTCTTCCCAGACCAGGTTGCCAATCGTGCCTGCGCCGCGGTAGCCGAAGTCTTGATTCAGGTTGATCAGTGGTTGAGCGCCGCCAATCGTCACTGTACTGCGGTTCTGGGTACCCATGCCGTCCGCATCGAAGGTCTGCGTCATTCCGAGCGGAGCGTTGACCACCACGTTATACGTGCCCGCTGCCAAACCTCCAAAGGCATAGTTGCCATTCCTGTCAGTATATGTCATCGCAATGATTTTATTGCTTCTGTCGCGCAATTCGACGAGCGCCCCTTCCAGCCCTGGCTCGTTGGCATCTTGCACGCCGTTGCCATCGATATCCAGCCAAACCCGATCACCGATCAGGCCATTGCCCGAGCTCTGCCCCACAGCCGTGTAGCCAAAGTCTTGTAACAGATTGTTGACCCCGGCAGGATTTGTGCTGGTGGGGTCTAGCGCAACCGCGCTTAAGCCCAGCACGCTGCTAGAAAGCAAACCAGTCGGTGCGCCTTTGCTGGTGGGCGCTGTTCCGCCATTACTGTCAAAGGTGGGCGTCTTGTTATCCAGCACATTATCCTTATCGCTCACCCACATCAGGTAGTTGCCATCGGACACGCCGCCGAAGAGGTAAGCGCCGTCCGCGCCAGTGATGGTGCTGCCAACGATCGGCTCGCCGGGATCCCAGGTGCTGTTGCCGTTCGTATCCCGGATCAGCGACACCGTCACGCCAGGGATGCCAGGCTCGCCTGTATCCTGCACGCCGTCTGCATCAGCGTCAAACCATGTGCGGTCGCCAACGCTGTTGTTTTGGCTGGCTGGCGGCTGATAGCCAAAGTCGGCATTCAGGCACACATCGCCTGGAGCCAGCAGGACGGGTGTGGTGGTGAGATTATCGCAGCCGCTTCCGCACACCACCCCCGGCAGGTCAGGATCGCCTGTTTGAACATAACCAGAAGGCGCGCTGGCCCCCACCATGTATGCGTCCACAGGCAGGTTGTTGAACATGTAGTTTCCGTTAACGTCGGTGAGGGCAGTGGCAAAAACCGTATCAAAGACACCATCACCATCAGGGTCGTAATAAAGCGTCATAGTCACACCAGCCAACCCGGGCTCGCCGGCATCCTGGAAGCCGTCGCCGTCCGCGTCGATCCATACCCGGTCGCCGATGGCCCCTACTCCGGCACCACCATTCACGTTGGCCGCCGAAACGTAGTTATAGCCAAAATCTGCCGTCAGGTTTTCATCGCCATTCCTCACGGTCAACGAGTAACCTGTGAAACTGGTAGCAGGAATACTGGCGGTATGCGCCTGGTTGCCAAGGTCGGCTCCTGCCAGGGTGCTGGGCGGCGTCTGGGTCATGTTGGCAAAGGGCAGGGTATCGGCCTGGCCGTCTGTGCCATCCAGCACGTCGACATAGTAAGTTCCGGGCCACAGATTGGTGAAGCGATAACCGCCGTTGAGATCTGTGTAGGTGGTGGCAACCAACGTCCCGGCAGCATCGTACAAGTTGACCTGAACGTTGGGGATATCTGGCTCGCCGGCATCCTGGTAACCATCGGAGTTTTCATCCAGCCAGACCCGGTTGCCGATGGTGCTGGTGGGCTTTATATGGTAATCTTCCGCCTCGCCATTCGTCGCCATGCCGCGATAATCCGCCTGCTCCAGGCTGCCGCCTGGTGCGGCCGAAGCATTGGAGAAAATGCGGAAGCGGGCATAGAGTTGGGTGGCCGTCTGAAAGTTGAAGCCTGTACCGATGGTAAAGGGCAGCGTGTTCGAACCAGAGGCAACGTTGTTCCAGGAGAAGAACTCACCTGCGTCATTGAAATCGCCATCATTGTTCCAGTCGAACCAACCGCCCAGCAGCGCCGGCCCATTGGAGACGAATGCCGTGATCGCCTGGCCGGTAAGGTCGATGATAATGCCGTCTTCTTCATTGCCATCACCCAGGGCGTTTGTCGTGGGCTGGCCATCGGGTTCGCTTTGAATATCCTGTCCGAGATAGGGCGCGTTGACTTTCAGGTAATGCCGGGCGCCGTTGTTAGCGCTGGTCGTGCCATAAGTGTCGGGCAGGTCGCCCCAGTCGCTGAACGGGTTCGGGTTTTCTCCTCCCCCCGTAGGTGGAAAACAGTCGTTTTCCTCGCCGCACCATTCTTCCATCTGATACTGGCCATATTTTGCCATTGCGCTGCCCGTGCCTTCTTTCAATGGCGAATGGTGTGAAAGGCCTGTGACGAGGTAGATAGGGTTGGCGCCGCAGTTGGCGCCACCAGGCCCCAAGTTTATTGACCATTCATAGACCATCGACCATTCCCACTCATGAACATTGCTGAAGGTGATGGGCGGCCCTTGCGAGAGGTCGTTTGCGTTTGTCGCCGCTGGATAACCGGCCAGGCCAATAACTGTATTTGGATTGGCGCTGGCAAACGGTGATTTCCAGGCGCTTGTAGCAGCCCCGTAGGTGTACATATTCCAGGGCGGCGAGCCGCTGGGCGGGGCAGTTGTGCCGTATTTGTCGCGGTAATTGTTGATGTTCCAAACGAACGAGCTGGAGGATTGGTAACTGGGTGGAGGCGTGCCGCTGCCTGGGCCGCAATCCGCCCGCGAGGCCCATGGGTTGCTGGCAGAGCTGGGCGCGCAGCCATAAGCCTGCTGCCATGCCCATGTTCGCAATGGGTCACCAACCTCACAGGCAAAGGTGAAGCCAGCAAATTCCGAATCGGTTAGTTTAACCGCGTTGCGCTGCTGCCCGCCGCCGCCGCCCCAACCGGCGCTCGTCATGTAGCCAGTGCCTGTGTCTCCACCTCTAAAGACATT
Source organism: Anaerolineales bacterium UBA6092 (assembly GCA_002428565.1). Taxonomy (GTDB): domain Bacteria; phylum Chloroflexota; class Anaerolineae; order Anaerolineales; family UBA4823; genus UBA6092. The sequence goes on from DIXA01000006.1 coordinate 36,746, forward strand.
GTCATTAATTGAGCGATCAACGACCAGGGCTACGTATAACCTGTTGGACGGCGCGTCATAGTAAGCGTAGAGCTTGCTGCCGAAATAAGAGGTACTCAACAGTGTATAGTAGATATCGTCGCCATCTCCATAAAACAGGCCGTTGACCGTCGGAGGGCCGTTCATTAGCCCAGAGGAGCCATCTGGGCTGCTCTCACTTTCAAACAGGCTGGATACCCCTTCAGATGTGGCCTGGGCCGGCGTGGGAGCGCCAAACGAAAGCCCCGTCAAGGCCAGCACAATGATCAGGCCAAGATTTAGTATTTGATAGCGAAAGCGCACAGATTTCATTTTATAATTCCCTTGTAAAACGGTTGCCCAAAACATACCGCGGATACAATACCATATCACCCCGATGAGCACATCAGTAAATAGTTTATTTTTGGGCTTAAAGTTTTTACTTACTTCTCCTGCATTTTTTTTTAGCCCGGCACAGCAAGCTTTGCCTGATCCAAAAAAATCTGCAGGTGCGCTCCCCCAATTAAGAACAAGTCAACCGCGCCTGTTTCTTCTAAAAATATAGTCGCAGCAAAGCCCAGTTCGGTTCCATTTTCTCACCCGATTCTCATCTATCCCGTTCATTGCACCTTGTTTTAGATGCAATCGCCCGGCCACCCCGGCAGCCAGCCAAATGTATGGTATACTCATTCAGTACGTATGCATCACAGGCAAACCGACTCTGTTGATTACCGTATAAGCCGGGGCACTGCCCTGGCTTAATTTTTGTTGTATAAGGATACATAGTGAGTTTCGATCAATTTTCTTTCCATCCCCAGATTCGTGCGGGGATCACCACCATGGGGTACACAACCCCCACACCCATTCAAAGCCAAACCATTCAGCCCATCCTCGAGGGGCGCGATGTACTGGGCCTGGCCCAAACCGGCACCGGAAAAACGGCTGCTTTCGTGCTGCCCATCTTGCAGCGCCTGCTGAACGGTCCACGCGGCAAGCCGCGCGTGCTCATCCTCTCGCCCACCCGCGAGCTGGCAGAACAAACCCACGCCACCACCAAACTGCTCGGACGCCAAACCGGTTTCCGCAGCCTGACGGTCTACGGTGGCGTTAGTTCAACGGCGCAAATCAAAGGCCTGCGGGCTGGGGCCGAGATCATCGTTGCCTGCCCGGGCCGCCTGCTGGACCTGATGAACCAGAGGTTCATCAGTCTGAATGCCATTGAAATGCTGGTTTTGGACGAGGCCGACCGCATGTTCGATATGGGCTTTTTGCCCGATATCCGCCGCATTCTGGCCGCCCTGCCCGCCAGCCGCCAGACGATGCTCTTCTCGGCGACCATGCCGGATGAGATCCGCGCCCTGGCCTCCGACCTGCTGAAGAAACCGGTAACGGTGGAAATCGAAACCGATAAGCCGCTGGACACAATCCACCATGCCATGGTGGCAGTAGAACAAGAGCGCAAATATGAGGCACTGATGGCGTTGCTGCCCCAATCGAGCAGCGGTCAGGTGCTGATCTTTACCCGCACCAAGCATCGCGCCAAGAAATTGGCCGGACAACTGGCCAAAGCTGGCCTATCCGCCGCATCGCTGCAGGGAAACCTGAGCCAAAACCAGCGCCAGAAGACCATGGACGATTTCCGTCGCGGCGATGTCAAGTTGTTGGTGGCAACGGATATCGCCGCCCGCGGCATCGACGTGACCCGCATCTCCCACGTGATCAACTACGATATGCCCGACACAGCCGATGCCTATACGCACCGCATCGGGCGCACCGGGCGCATGTTCCGCAAAGGGGTTGCGCTCACCCTGGTCACCCAAGACGATCTGACCATGCTGCGCGCCATTGAACGGACCTTAGGCTACACCGTCGAACGGCGCAAGATTGATGGCATCGAATGCGACCTGGCAACGATCTCGCGCCCGGCAAAGCCCCCCAAACCGCGTGCCTCCATCCAGCAGCGCTCCCGCCCAGATCGGCAGCGCGCCTGGGCTGGCTCAGGCCGCTAAAGCTGCAAAAAAGAAGGTGCTGCATGGCAAAGCCACGCAGCACCTTCTTTTTTGCGGTTTCCCCTTCGCGGGTGATCAAATCCCCAAGGCAGCCGCTTCTGTCAGAACATCGCGCACATCGCGGGTTTCCAGGAAGCGCTGCCTTGCCGCCTGGTCGCTGAGCTTGTCAGCCACCAGGGCCACGTAGTCTGCGGCAGCCTGGATATATGGGCGCGCCTGTTCGGGCTGCCCCGCCAGGCGCAGCGCCATGCCGTAGCGCAGGTACACGTCGTAGCGGTACGGGCGGGGGTGCGCCGCCAGGTAAGCACAGACCGGTTCCACCGTTCGCAGCGCCGCGGCCTGCTCACCCAAAAGCGCCTGGCACAGGGCTTTCAGGATCGTCAGATCGTTGCGAAATTCTGCCCAGGAGGTGCTGGCGAGAGTCTCCAACAGCGCATCTGCCTTTGCAACTGCACGGTGCAGCGCCTCAGGTGTGCCCACCCGGTAGAAATAGAAAATTTTGCTCCAGAGTGGGAAACCGAGCGCCTTGGGATCATCCTCTTTTTCTGCCAGGCGCAGCGCTTCTTCGATGGCAGCCTCCGCCTCTTTCATTTTTCCGGTCTCACCCAACAAGTAAGCCAGGCGGGTCCAGGTGCTGATGCGCCGCTCGGCGTCCGCATCATCTTCAAACATTTCCTGGCGAAAGAGATTGAGCGCCTCTTCGTAACGACCCAGTATCGCAAAAAAACTCCCTTTCATTTCCAATAAATTCAAGCGCATGAATGCGTTGGAAATGAACTGCGGACGCTGCACTTGCTCATCGATAAAAGCCAGCGCCTGCTCGAGTTCACCGATACGCGGAAAATAGCTCTCAACCATGTTAAAGGCCGGATAATAGATCCCCAGGGCCAGGTCGATCTCCTCCCCTAGCGCCATGGCCTGTTCATAGTACCCTCGCGCTTTGACAGGCTGCCCCATGCTGTCCAGGCACAGCGCAATAATGTTCAAACTGTGACATTCGCTGCCCCGGTCGCCAATCTGCCGGTACAGTTCCAGCGCCTGGCGGGCAGGTACAAGAGCCTCGGCGTGCCGGTCCATGAAAGACAGGTTGGTGGCGATGCGGCGCAGGTTGGTGCCTTCCAGGCGGCGGTCGCCCAACTCACGGCTGAGGGCCATGGCCTGCTCTAGCAGGCGCTGCGCCGGTTCAAAATTACCTTCCCGGCCTTCCAGCAGCGAACGCAGGTTCAAATTCCAGCCGATTTGGATCCGGTTACCCACTTCCTCCAGACAGGCATTCGCCCGATCGAAATACTGGCGCGCCAGGTCACCATCATAAACATGGAAAATGGCATAGCGCGCCAGAACAGACAGAACCCTTCCCTCGCGGGCCTGATCCGACAATTCACGCGCCAGCGCCAGGGCCTGGTCACCAGGCTCCTTTGCCAGGTATTGATCCGTCTCCATATAGTGCCCGCACAAGGCGGTCAGGGCGTCACACTCCAGGGCGCGGTCGCCCAACGTCCGAGCGATCTGAAGCATCTCCTGCAGGTCAACCAGTTGCTCAGGACGGTTGGCCAGCACATCGTTGGCAGCCACGCGCGCCTGCAGCAGCTTGAAGCGCTCCAGTGTGCCCTGCGGTGCCAGGCTGAGCGCCTCGGTGTACAGGTGCAAAGCATCGCGCAGGGCATACAGGCGGTGCGCCCGCTGAGCAGCCTTGGTGTAATACTCCAGCGCCAGGGCATCTTCGGCTGCCTGCACACAATGGTTTGCCAGGGTCTCATAATCATCCGGGGTCAGGCGAGAAACCACCTCCAGCGCTTTGCGGTGCAAGCGCCGGCGGCGCAGGCCGCTCAACCCCTCCACCAGGGTGGTGGGGATCAAGGCATGTGTAAAAAAGAACACTCCCCCACCCGCGCTGCCCACCTCGCTCAGCAGTTGCAAGCGCTCAGCTTGCTCCAACGCATCGATGAGTTCATCCTCGCTCTGTTCGCTGGCCTGCTGCAGAGATTGAAAATCGAAGCGCCGCCCAAACACGGCCGCCAGGCGCAGCGTCTCCTGCCTGGGCTCAGGCAAGCGGGCAATGCGCCCCTCAATGGCTACGCGCACCGACTGCGGCACGTGCATCTCGCCCATCTCGGCCCGTTCCCAGTGACCATCGACGCGGTAGATCAAACCCTCGTCGATGAGGGTCTTGCACACTTCCTCTACAAAAAACGGGTTGCCCTCGGTTTCGCGGTAGATGCTGTCGCAAAACTCATCCGATACCGGCTCAGCAAAGATCGCCGCCAGCAGTTGGAACGTCTGTTCTCGGCTGAAGCGGTTCAACTTGATGCGCTCAGAGAGATGCTCGCGGATCAGGTTGACCAGCAGGTCGTTGAGATAGCGTGCTTCTGAGAGCTCCACCTCGCGATAGGTCAGCACCAACAGCACCGGCCAGTTCATGCGCTGGGCACGGCGGGCCAGGTAGTGCAGCATCGAGAGCGTGCCGCCATCCGCCCAGTGGGCATCATCCAGCACCACCAGCAGCGGGGCGCGCTGTGCCATGCGGCCGCACAGCGTGGCAAAAGCCTCCAGCAGACGCTGCTGCTCGGCCTGAGGATCGAGTGCCGGGTTAGGATGCAGATCGGGCATGCGCAGCCCCAGCCCCGGGTTGAGCACACACAGATCAGCCAGCACCAGCGGCGGCAGGTCGCTCAGGTCGGCCTGATCGATTATTTGGGCAATCGGTGCGTACGGTGCGCCACCCTGGGCATAACTCTCGCCAAACAGGGTCAGGCCGCCTGCCAGGCCAATGCGAGTGGCCATCTCGCGCGCCAGGCGGGTCTTGCCAATGCCTGGCTCGCCAGAGATGAGCAGCACCCGGCTCTCGCCCAACTGGGCGCGCCTCCAAAAGCCGATGGCCTCATTCAACTCGGCCTCGCGTGCCACCATGCGGCCGCGCACAATGCGGTCCAGCGGAGTGCTGCCGCTGCTTACGCCAGACGCTTCCGGCTCCCCGCCGGCGCGCAACACTTCCAAGGATGCCAGCACATCCGCCGCCGAGGCCGGGCGGTCGCCGGGCTGCTTCTCCAGCAGGTGCAAGATCAACGTCTCCAGCGCATTGGTGATCTGCGGGTTATGCGTGGAGGGCGGCTCGACCGTGGCGTGCAAATGCTGCGAGAGGATCGTGATCAGGTCTTTGCCACTGTACGCCGGGCGCCCGGTGGCCATTTCGTACAGGATCAGCCCCAAGGCATACAGATCCGATTGCGGGCTGGCCTGCCCTCCAGAGATGATCTCCGGAGCGATGTAGGCAAACGTGCCCACGATCGCCCCTTCCTCGGTCAACTGGGGCGTATCCATCTGGCGCGCCAGCCCAAAGTCCATCAGCTTGGCGATCTTGGAGGGGGTGAGCATAATATTCTCGGGCTTCAGGTCACGATGAATGATGCCGTTGGCGTGCGCCTGCTGCAGCGCCCGGCATACCTGAATGGACACTTCCAACACCTGCTGCAGGGGCAAAACTTGCGCCTGGCGCAGCGAGAGACCCTCCACCAATTCCATCACCAGGTAGGTCAGGTTGCCCACTTCGCCAGCATCGTACACCGAAACAATATTGGGATGGTTCAAGCGCGCCGCGGCCTGCGCCTCGGCTAACAAACGCGCCTTACCCGTGCTGCCCAGGTCGTTATCACTGATGACCTTGATCGCTACCGGTCGTTTAAGCAGGCTGTCCTGAGCACGGTACACAGTTCCCATGCCGCCCCGGCCGATTTCCTCTTCAATCTTATAGCGATTCTGCAATACCTGACCAATCATTGTCATCGTCTCCCAATTTTATTGTACCAAATTAATGATATCTTAAGCCAAATGATCCCCTCATCCGCCTTGCGTTGCGCATCTTATGCTATACTTTACGCATGCCATCTTATATCGTCGCCGATATCGGCGGTACCCAAATTCGTGCCGCATGTTTCCGCGCTGACAGCCACACTCCTGAGCGCGTGGAACGGCTGGCTACTCAGTCGGGCGTCATGCCTGTGCTGGATCGCCTGTACAACCTGATCAGCGTTATCTGGCCCCAGAATGACGAGGTGATCGGGATTGCCCTGGCCCTGCCCGGGCCGGTGGATCCCTTCCAGGGCATCCTGTTCGGAGCGCCCAACATTCCCGGCTGGGCCAACCTGCCGCTGCGCAGGTTAATGGTCGAACGCTTTCACGTGCCGGTGGTAGTTGGCAACGACGCCAACCTGGCTGCGTTGGGCGAGTGGAAGTTTGGCGCCGGGCGCGGGCACCACCACCTCATTTACATCACCGTCAGCACCGGCATCGGCGGCGGCGTGATCATCAACGATGAGCTGCTGTTGGGCTCGCGCGGCCTGGCTGGCGAGATCGGTCACATCACCGTGATGCCCAATGGGCCGCTGTGTGGCTGCGGTCAGCGTGGCCACCTGGAGGCTATTGCCTCTGGCCCTGCCATTGCCCGCTGGACCGAAGAACAGATCAGCCAGGGCGCAGCCTCTACCCTCTCCACGCAAAAGCGCCTCTCGGCCAAGGATGTCTCGCGCGCCGCCCAGCAGGGCGACCCACTGGCCATCTCGGCCCTGGAACGCGCCGGTAACTACCTGGGCGTGGCTATTGCAGGCTACCTGCACATCTTCAACCCCACCGCCGTCATCCTGGGCGGAGGCGTCACCCAGAGCGGCGATTTTCTGCTCCTACCCCTGCGCAAGGCACTGCGAGAACACATCATGTCCCCCACCTTCCTGGAAAACCTGACCATCACCACCGCCTCCCTGGGGGATGATGTGGGCCTGATGGGTACGCTGGCGCTTGCCCAAACCCTGAGAAAAGCCTGATATGGTTCACCTGAGCAAACGCTGGGTCACCGCCACGCGCATTCTCCCCGATGCCGAGGCGGAACTACACGGCTTTCCCCCCGTCTTACGCCAGATCCTGTATAACCGCGGCTACGCCACCCACAACGAGGCGCGCCGCTTTCTAGAGGCGCAGCCACCGCCCGGCACCGAGCCGACCCAAATGGCCGGTGTGCCCGAAGCAGTTGAGCGCCTGGTCAAAGCCATCCAGGGCCAAGAGAAGGTCGCCATCTACGGCGATTATGACGCCGACGGCGTCACCGCCACCGCCCTGCTGGTGCAGGCCCTGCGCCGCCTGGGCGCAGACGTGCTGGGATACATCCCCAACCGTTTTGACGAGGGCTACGGGTTGAACATCGAGGCGCTCAGCGCCCTGCACGAGGGCGGCGTGCGCCTGGTGATCACTGTGGACTGCGGCATCCGTTCCGTGGCCGAGGGCCAGCACGCCCAGAGCCTGGGCCTGGATCTGATCATCACCGACCATCACCATGTTGGCGAGGAGATCCCCCCCGCCCTGGCAGTGATCAACCCCAAGCAGCCGGGCGATACCTACCCCGATAAGGATCTGGCCGGGGTGGGGCTGGCCTATAAACTGGCTGCCGGTTTGCTGGAGAAGATGCAGGATGCCCCCAACGCCGCCAGCCAATACCTGGACCTGGTTGCCATCGGCACCGTCGCCGACCTGGCGCCCCTGGTGGGCGAGAACCGCGCCCTGGTGCGCGCCGGGCTGGAGCGCATCCGCCAGCCCGCACGGCAGGGGGTGATGGCGCTGATCGGCGTCTCGGGCTTGCAGCCCGCCCAGATCACCTCCACCGATATTGGCTTTACGCTGGGTCCGCGCCTAAACGCCGCCGGCAGGCTCGATTCGGCGCTGGCGGCTTTTGAACTGCTGACCACAGCAAATGTTGGCGAGGCCGCCCGCCTGGCCCAGGAACTGGAGATCCAGAACCGGGAACGCCAGCAGATCACCCGCGAGGTGCAGCAGCAAGCCGAGGCGCTGGTGGGAGAAGAAGACACTCTGCTGATCTTTGCCGCCCACCCCGATTTCAACCCCGGCGTGGTTGGGCTGGCGGCCTCACGCCTGGTGGAAAACCGCTACCGCCCGGCAATCGTCGCCCACCAGGGCGAGGAATTCACCCGCGCCTCCTGCCGCAGCATCCCCGAATTCCATATCACCCAGGCGCTGGATCGCTGCGCCGACCTGCTGGAGCATCACGGCGGGCATGCCGCCGCGGCGGGCTTCACCGTGAGCAACCGCAATCTGCCCGAACTGGTCGAGCGCCTGCAAGCCATTGCCGCGGAGCAGCTATCGGGCCTGGATCTGCGCCCCACGCTGTACGCCGATATGGAGATCAGCCTCTCGGAGCTGAAGCCTGAGCTGCTCACCTACCTGGATTGGCTGCAGCCCACCGGCTACGGCAATCACCAGGCAGTCTTCCTCTCGCGCGGGGCACGCGTGGTGCGCTCGCGCACCGTCGGCAAAGACCAGTCTCACCTCAAACTGACCCTGACGGATGGGCGCATCACTTACGATGCCATTGCCTTCCGCCAGGGGCACTGGTATGGACGCCTGCCCGCCAACATCGATCTGATGTACACCTTTGAGCGCAACGAGTTCAACGGGAACGTTACCCTGCAACTGAACGTGCGCGACCTGCAAGCCGCCGGGGGATAGCTGGCAAAATAACGCATAAAGCCGGNNCCGGCTTTATGCGTTATTTTGCCAGTGGCTATTGCTCGCGCATCGATTATTGTCTATAATAAATACTATACAGGAGAGGAGTTGCCCATGTCCCGTCTTAGCTCACGCGCCACCCTTCAAGTGATCGTTTTGACCGGCATTGCAGTCTTCGCCATGCTGACTGGCTGGGCCTGCGGTTGCGGCAGCGGATCAGACCACACATACGGTTCTGGGGTACTGACCACGCGAGATGCAGTGACTGCTGATGGCGAGGTCAATCGCTGGCATGATTTCTCGCAGGGAGATTTTGCTACCTCCACCAAAGATTTGCAAACTTTTTACAATTTCATCGAGCAAGGAGGCAGCGGCTTCGGTGTCCTGGTTCCCCAGGCTCCTGGCGCAACGCAGCCAGGCCTCTTATCTGGCAGCGCTGAGCCAGATATCTTTGTCCACTGGACTGATGAGGCAGGAGCACACTATCTCTCTGTACCCCTGACCACCAGCCAGGAACTGGCAGATGATCTGACCGCCCTGATCCCCCCACCGCCAGAAACGCGCTGGCAGGCGCTGGTGCCAATTCCCGGCGATTGGATGACCGAAATCCCCACCCAAACCACCAGCATAGAGAATATGTGGGGGCACCTGCATTACGGGATTGATTTTCAAGGCACAGAGCTCTGCAACCACTGCGAGGTCAAGCTGACCACTTGCTCCATCACGCCACTGACTACCCCGCAGCGTTTTCTATTGGGCGCCTTTGGCGGCGACTCAGTCATCAGCAGCGATGGTATTAACTGCGCCCAACCCATCTCAACCTATATCCTGCTCTCTGATGATCACGGCGCACCGGTACCCGGATCTGTATTTGCCTCTTTTGGCCCCTTTGGCGGCATGGTATACACCAGCACCATGCAAAGCGACCTCAATATACCCTATGCCCTGCGCCACTCTGCCCAAACCACCCAAACGCTAACACTGTCACCCATCGTTTCCGAGCAGGGATGGCAATATTCCTGGGCTGACCTGGCAGGGAACCCCATCACACAAACCATCGTTGGTCCAATGGGCAATGATTTATGGGGTGGATCATTCTATGAAGATAACCTGCAGGTGGTGGTCAGCGATCTGCCCACCTGTGTTCATAGGAGCGATACGATCTACCTGACCGCAACCATGGTCACCACCCCCACCATCCAGGCCACTGCCCACACCGTCATTGACGTGCTGCCCGACCCAAATCTCTGCACCGTGATTGACCTGGGCATTGACCAGATTGCCAGCACAGCCGAGATCAGCGCCGGGAACTGGGTGACCTTTACCTTTACCATCACCAACTTTGAAATCACCGCCCAGAACGCGGTCATCACCCAGACCATCACCCCTGCCTCAGCCATTGGAGACGCATCTCTGCCGGTAGGCTGCACGCGCACAAGCGGAGAGATTGTTTGTCCCGTGGGCAGCGTGCCTGCCGGAGGCAATGTGAGCCTGGAGATCAGCATCCAGGCTGCCGCCACCTTCTCCGGCAGCCTGGGCAGCGTCGCACAGGTACAGCCCTTAACCGGCGCCGACCTGCACTACTACGACAACATTACTAGGCGGCTGTCGGTGAACGTAGTGGGAGGCTCTACGCCTATTCTGCAGATCTTCTTACCTTTTGTTCAGCGGCGCTGATCTTTCAGCAATGCCGCCAGTGCCTGCCACAGGCGCTGGCTGGCTTCTTGCACCTGCGCATCCGTGACCCGTTCCAACGGCTGCGCACTGAATACCAACGGCTGGCCGACGCGGATGCAAATCCGCCCGGTCAGCCGAGTTTTTTCCAGTTGCCACAAGGGCTGCACATCGTAGCCACCCAGCGAGACCACCGGGATCACCGGCACCCCACTGCGCAGCGCCAGCCAGGCAGCCCCCGGAGCCAACGGGGATTGCAGCCGCCCGTCCCAGGTGATCTCCCCCTCCGGTGTCACTGCCACGCAGCCGCCCTCCAACAGCGTTTGCCGGGCGCGCAGCAGCCCGGCCACCGACATGGGCTGGCGATCATAAGCCCGCAGGATATGCTCCTGCGCCTGCGGCAGGCCCATCGCCTGCAGCAAATCGCCAATCACAACGCTGCTCAGGTTGTACACAAACAGGCTGGCATCCGGGCGGCGGCGGTGAACCACCAGGAAGAGCAGCGCATCGGCCATGGTCGAGACGTGGTTGAAAGCTACCAAACAGCCGCCCTGGCGAGGGATATTCTCATCCCCCTCTACCCGCAGGCGATAGAAAATGCGCGCCAGACTCAACAGCGCTGGCAGCCCACCCAACCAGCGCCCCAGGCGCAGCCAGGAAACCTTGCGAGAATAATGGATTCGGACTTTGAAGCGATCTAGCATCGTGATCAATAATGTGATGTGCGCAGAATATGCCCGCTCTCAGCCTGCACCTGAGGCGCCAGCAGCGCCGCATGCGTCACCCACTTGAGCAGGCTTTCGCGGGCAAACAACACTTGGTACAGCCGCTGCCCCACCACCAGCGCTAAATTGAAATTGATAAATGCATACACGCCATTCACCTGGTGCAGGGGGAAATCAAGCTGCTGAGCATCGCCCCGCCAGACGAAACGCCGGTTGGTCAGAAACAGGCGCCCCTGATCCAGTTGCGCCGCCTCACCCTTGGACGTGTCACCGGGCGGATCGGCCCACAGCTCCGCCGCGCCGGAGACCAAATAAGGCATCTCCCCTTCGGCAAGGGCAAACGAACTATGCACAGATGGCAAAGCCTCCAGGCGCAGGGTCTGCTTCATCAGGTCATACCAGGCCGACAGCCTGCGCTCCTCGCCCACCGGGGGCAAGGCGTCCATGTGGTCTGGTACTGCCCCCTGATCGGTCAGTTTGAGGTAAAAATCATCCCCCGCAGCCCGGCGCACCCGCCAGCGCGCTCCGCAAGCGTTACAGGCTACCACATCTGCACGCAGCCAGGTTTGGCGGTGCACCAGGGAATCGTGGACCGCGCACAACGGGCAGCGCCACAGCAAATCAGGGATCACGGCGAACCTGCGCCTGGTAATACTCGTAGGCATTGCCAACAGTTTGAATACGCCAGGCAAGGTCAGGTGTCAGTTCCACGCCCAGCCTTTGCAGCTCCAATACCACTTCCACCAGCTTAACCGAGTCTACCCCCAGGTCAGTGACAAAATACGCCGTTGGGATCACCTTCTCAACATCTACTTCCAGAATATCCGCCACCAGCGCCTGGAACTGCTCAAACGAAAGGGGGAAAACATTATCTGGCATGGCTCAACTCCTGCTGCGCCAGTTCGCGCAGCTTATACTTTTGCACCTTGCCGGTTGCGGTCAAAGGCAGGCGCTCCACAAAACGTACCTGCTCGGGGATCTTGTAGGGGGCAATCTGCCCGCGGCACTGATCCAGCATCTGACGAGTCGTCAAAGCCGCCCCCGGGTGGAGTTCCACAAACGCCCACACCGCCTCGCCCGCCAGCGGGTGCGGCACACCCACTACCGCCGACCTGCGCACCCCCGGATTGGCGCTCAATACCATCTCCACCTCTGCTGGGAAGATGTTTTGTCCACCCCGGATGATCAGATCTTTCTTGCGATCGCACAAACGCAAGTAGCCATCCTCCCCCATGAAACCAATATCCCCGGTGTAATACCAGCCATCTGCATCCAGAACCTGATCCGTCAACTCAGGAGCATTGTAATAGCCCAGCATCATCTGCGAGGTCTGCACGGCGATTTCGCCCTGCACGCCAATGGGGAGCGGCTGGCGCTGCTCGTCTACAATGCGCACGCGCACCCCTGGAGCAGGCTTGCCGACCGTAGTCGCAGCGATTTCCCAATCATCCTCCAGCCCTGTCCACGAGATTACCATGCTCTCGGTGGTCGCGTAGATATTCTCGATATTGCAGCCAAAACGCTCGTGGATGGCGCAAGCCAGGCTGGGCGGACACGGCTCGGTGGAAAAAGTTACCCGGAGCAGCGAAGACAGATCATAATCCTTGCCTTCAGCGGCCATTAGCATCAGGCGGTACATCGTGGGCGATGCAACCACTTGCGTAACCCGCTCGCGCTGGATAGCGCCCAACATTTCCGCCGGGTCAAAGCGATCCATCAACACGATCTTCCCGCCGCCCAGCAAAGCCGCGATACTGCCCAACATGCCGCCGAATTGATAAGGTGGAAAAGGCAGCAGCAGGCAGCGCATCAAGCGCATGTCCAGGCGTGGCCCCACCGAGCGCACCGCCAGCCCAAAGGTACGCTGAGGGTTATGCACCGCACCCTTGGGCAGCCCAGTGGTGCCAGAGGTATAGGTGACCAACGAAACATCTTCACCCGTGATCGGGGGCGAGTACATCGGCTTGCCCCAGGCCAACAGCTCAGCCATCGAATAGAAAGTTTTGCCATCCCCCGAAGTAGCATCCAGCACAACCACCCTTTGCAACTGGGGCAAGCCCGGCAGCAGGCGCGCCAGCATAGCCGGATAATCCTGCCCATACCAACGCTGGGGGACGATGATTGCGCGTGCCCCGCAATCCGCCAGGACATGCGCCAGTTCGCGTTCGCTGAGCAGCGGGTTGAGCGGCACATTCACCGAGCCGATCATTTGAGGCAGAAACATCGTATAAAAAGATGTGGGACAGGCCGGCAGCAGGGTAACGATGCGATCGCCGCGCTGAACGCCCAGGGCCTGTAGGCCGCCGCCCAGCGCCTGGATAGATTCAAAAGCCTGGCGGCGCGTCAGGTGCTGGCCGTTGAAAACAAGCAGCTCGCTCTCAGGCCGCAGGGTGAAAGCCGCCTTGAGCAGGCGCTGAGATCCAATTTTGCCAAATAGCTTTTGTAGAATCACGGGTTTGAGTGTATCATTAAACCAATTGTTTTTGGGAACACCCGTACAGAAAAACTGCCCTCATCCAGAGATGCCCGCTTATGTACCCAACCATTGAGATTGGCTCTTTTGCACTCAGCACGCACCTGATCTTGAACATCCTGGCAGCCATTGCCGTGGGGATTGCCGCGAACTGGCGAGCCAAGGAGCGCGGTTATTCCTCCGACGCCAACGAGGTTATCAATCTGGTCTTTTACCTGACGCTGGGCGTGCTGGGAGGTGCTTACCTCGGCCTGCTCATCCCCTACACCGTCAATCATTTTTTCACCGGGCAGCCGGCCCCAGCGCAGTGGTGGCTGAGCGGGCAAAACTGGTTTGGGGCCGTGGCGGGGGGATCGCTGGCAGGCTTGCTTTACTGCAAGCACAATCAGCGCCCGGTTGGCTGGTCCTTCGATCTATTCGCCCCCCTCTTACCGTTGGGCCTTGCCATTGTGCGCATCGGCTGCTTGCTGGCTGGCGACTCGTATGGCAAGCTGACCACTTCCTGGCTGGCCATGCGCCTGCCCGACGATCACGGCTTGTGGGCCAGCCGCTACCCCACCCAGATCGTGGATGCCCTGCTCAACCTGCTGATCCTGTTCATCCTGCTGGGCTTTGAGCGCTGGGTCGCCAGGCGGGGCAAGCCGCAAGGCTGGCCTTTCGAGGGCTTCTTGTTCTGGCTGTACACGCTGCTTTTCTGCGGACAGCGGCTTTACTTCGAGACGTGGCGCGGCGATACACCACCCCTGATCGGCTGGCTGAGCTGGAACCACCTTTACAGCCTGATGGGAATTTTAGCCGCACTGGCAGGGATTGCCTGGGGGCTGCGACAAAGAGGCAAGAGGGTTTCCCCAGCGCAACCGCCGGTCGAAATCCACTAAGCTTCCTCGTTAAGGGAAAAAAACGCCCTACACTGTCTTACTATAAAATAGGGTATTTGAAGCGTTGCGGAAACCAACCGCTTCAGCAGTATGCTGCATCGCGAGGTTTTCACTGCTGGTACCCAAGAGTGCCATATCGATGCCGCGCGCCTTAAGAGCACGCATCCCAGCCAGGAGCAGCGCTTTTGCCAGGCCCAGGCGCTGGTAATTTGGGTGTGTTCCCACCGGGTCGGTCCAACCTTCTTTTTTACCGCCAGCGCGCGGGGTATCGTCTGGGAAGATCTGGCCCACGCAGAAAGCCGCCAGTTCACCGTTGGGCGCCACAGCTACCAGATCCAGCTCTGGGATATAGTCAGGGGCGTTCATGATCGTGCGGCGGTACTCGACAGTCATGTTATCCGTGTCAAAGGCAGCCCGGTGCAGGGCCACGTACGCTTCCACTTCTGCCTCGCCGCCCATCGGGCGGATGGCAAAGCCCGGGGGCAAGTGCGGCTCAGGGATGGGCTGGTCGAGTGAGCGGCCCAGCAAGATCGAAGTTTCCGCCGTGCGCTGGAAACCGTGCCGCTCCAGAAAAGCCTGGCGGGCCAGATCGTCTTCCAGAACATAGGCATCCAGCGGATGTGTATAGTTCCTCTCCTGGTTGCGGCGCTGCATGGCAGACACAACCCACGCCACCATCTCCGCCTCAAGATCGGGCGTTATCTCATCAGCATCGAAAACCTCCACCAGGTTTTGATACTGGTTGACATAAGCGAAGCCAACCAGTTCGCCTTGAGCGTTCTCCCACAGGCGGGCCGCCACCTGAGCATCGGTATCGGCCAATTCTTCGTACAGGTCCGTTGCAATGGGGTAAACCTTCTGCCCGCGAGCGCGCAATGCCTGGGTCAGGTCAATCATGGCCTGCAGGTCAGCCGGGCCAGTATAAGGGCGAGGGGTCAATATGCTCATTACATTCTCCTGCGCCCATTATACATCACGAAAGACAGGCGCTATACCACTCACACAGCCGGGTTTTCGCCCATTTCCTCCTATACCAAATCTTTACCCCTTACCCGCCGGTCTACAATACAATCGGAGTAATCGAAAATCGGTATCACTATTGGAACGATGGAGAAAGAAATGAAAAAGATCATCACTACCCTGATTGCCCTCGCCCTGATCTTCACCCTCACCGCTTGCACCGGCAGCCCGGTGGATGTGGTGACCATTATCGGTGCAGATGAGGCGCAAAGCACAACCAACGAAGAAACAACCGTTTCCAGCACTGCCGCCCCCTCCGTAGCCGAGGCGCAAGCCGAGAACAGCAATGTGCATGACGATGCCGAGGATTATGTTCTGAATGACTCAGAACTAACCCAGATCACCCTGAACGGGAGCACCATCACCGTCAGCGGCAACGGCGTGAGCGTGGATGGCAGCACCGCTACGATCACCGCCGCTGGCACTTACAGCCTGAGCGGCTCACTGGCTGATGGGCAGATCATTGTGGATACGACCGATAAAGCGACCGTCAAGCTGATCCTGAACGGGGTTGACCTTCACTGCTCTACCGGCGCGGCGATCTACGTGCTAAACGCCGAGGAAACTACGATCAACCTTGCCGACCTCACCGAGAACGTGGTATCGGACGAAACGCGCACCGCGGCTGAGGAAACCGAAAGCGGCGAGGACGACCCCAACGCCGCTATCTACAGCAAATCGGATCTGACCATCTTTGGGGACGGCTCTCTGACGGTGAACGGCAACGACAACGACGGCATTGCCAGCAAAGACGGCCTGGTCATTGCCAGCGGCACGATCACCGTCAACGCCGTCGATGATGGCATTCGCGGCAAAGATTACCTCGTGATCAAGGGCGGCACCATCTCCATCAACGCGCAAGGCGACGGCCTCAAAGCGGATAACGCCGAAGATGCCACCAAGGGCTACATCTCCGTGGAGGCGGGCAACCTCCAGATTGCCGCCGCCGGGGATGCCATGGACGCAGAGACAGATATCCTGATCGCCGGGGGCCAATTCACCATCACCTCAGGCAACGGCACCCTCTGGGGCAGCGACACATCCATGAAGGGCCTCAAGGCAGGTGTTAGCATCACCATCGATAGCGGCACCTTCTCCATCCAATCTGCCGATGATGCCCTCAACACCAACGGCACCCTGATGATCAACGGCGGCTCATTCACGATCTCATCAGGGGATGATGGCATGCACGCCGACAATACCCTGGAGATCAATGCCGGCGACATCCGTATCACCAGTTCGTATGAGGGGCTGGAAAGCGCCGTGATCACGATCAACGCGGGCAACATTTACATCAACGCCAGCGACGACGGCATTAACGTCGCCGGCGGGGCGGATGCCTCCGGATTTAACGCCGGCATGGGGCCGGGCGGAAGAATGCAACCCGGCGGCGGCCCAGGCATGGATGTATTCGCCGCAGCCTCAGGCAATTACTATCTGTACATCAATGGCGGATCGATCACCGTCAACGCCGCCGGGGATGGTATTGACTCGAACGGCAGCATCCAGATGACGGATGGCACCGTCATTGTGAACGGCCCCACCGAGAACATGAACGGAGCAGTGGATTATATGGGTACGTTCGGCATCCAGGGTGGTCTCTTCGTCGCCGTGGGCAGTGCCGGTATGGCGCAGGCTCCCGACGCCTCCTCCAGCCAGGCTTCCCTGCTGCTGAATTTCTCCTCCACCCTGCAGGCTGGCACCCTGGTCGCCATCCTTAACAGCCAGGGGCAGCCAGTGCTGACCTTCGCACCAAACAAGCAGTACCAATCCCTGGCTTTCTCGTCGCCAGACCTGGAGCAAGGCGCCAGCTACACCGTCTATACGGGCGGCAGTTCTAGCGGCACAGCCACGAATGGCCTGTACCTGGACGGAGTCTACACCCCGGGCACGCAGTACACAGGCTTCACCGCTTCCAGCGTGGTAACCCAACTTGGTGGAGGCGGCATGCCCGGCGGTGGCGGAGGCCGGCCCCGCCCGTAAAATCCATAACGGGTAATCTGCGGGTGCAGAGCGCCCGCAAATTACCCGTTAAAACCTCCCGCCTTACGCGCCGCCTCCCACGCCTTGCGCGCCGCTTTTGAATTGGCGCTCCAGGCGTATTCGATCGGCGCCTCGCCGCGATAGAACAACTTGGCCATGATCCAGCGGTTGACATCAAAGATCGACCAGGCCCAGAACGTGACCGAGGAGGTGAGCATGGCGCAAACCACCCACAACAGCACATCCACAAGCCGACCACCCAGCCGCGCCAGGCGGATATACAGCAAGTAGCTGCCCCACAGCACCAACAACGCCAGCGGCAACCCGCACAGCCCCATCACTGGCACAATGAAGATTGACTCGGGATCCTCGCCAGTGCTGCCGCCAGTGAAGTACATCAACATGGTCAGCAAGAGCAAGATCCCTGCCCCGAGAATTGAAAGCACGCCAATCTCGATCACTTCGACAAGATGATAATTACCACGAATGCGTTTTCCCAAAGGGAGGGGTTCGTTAATTGCCTGCATCTCTCTCTCCTAGTTGAATGAGTACCCCATTTTACCGTAATTGTTGTTGGATGGAGAACCGGACTCTGACCGAAGAGAGGGTTTGAGCAGAAAGCCACCCGCCTATACAAAAAATATACCAATTTCTGGCTCAGGGGCACTATCATAGCACTGTAACGCGAGGAACCCAAAATGACCCACACACCCTGGAACACCCCTGCTACCCAAGAACGCCCCCGGCTTCAGCCCTGGGCCCTGCCTCAGCCTGGCCCAGCCTGGCCAACCAACCCTTCACGCCTGAATAGCCTACTCCGGGGCTTTGCCCCCATCAGCCTGAGCGAGATGAACGGCGTAGCTCTGCTCAACCGCACGGACACCAAGTTTGTCATGCCTGCCGGGCAGTTGCTGCACGCCCTGGCCGCGCTGCAATCCGATTACCGCGTGCTGTGCATGGCCGGGCAGCGCTTGCACCACTACCACACCCTATATTTCGACACACCCGATTTTGCGCTCTACCACCTGCACGTGAATAAGCGCCCCAACCTGTATAAGGTGCGCAGCCGAGAATACACCGACACACGCCAATCCTTTTTCGAGGTGAAGCACAAAACACACAAAGATCGCACCATCAAAGAGCGCATCCCCACCGCACAGCCCATGGTGGAACTGACCGCCGAGGCTGTGGATTGGCTGCAGGGGGTTTTCCCTTACGATGGGCAGGCGCTGGAACCCAAGCTCTGGAACACCTTCACCCGCATTACCCTGGTGAGCAAACACTGCTGCGAGCGTGTAACGCTGGATGTGGGGTTGACTTTCTACGCGGATCATCAGCAAGTGCAGATGGATCACCTCGCCATAGCCGAACTGAAGGCCGATGCCAACAACCAGACATCGCCCTTCCTGTTGCAGATGCGCGCCCAAAGGATCCGCCCGCACGGGTTCAGCAAATACTGCATTGGCACCTCCCTGCTGTATAAACAGGTGAAGAAAAACGCTCTCAAGCCCAAGATACTGTTGCTAGAAAAGATCATGAAAGGAAATACATGGAATGACTGACCTGGGGAATTTCTTACTGAACTTTGGCTTCAATTTTCTTGTTGCGCTGCTGCTGGTGCGCTTTATTTACTACCCCTACACACGCAACAAATCCTATGTGTTCACCTTCCTGGCTTTCAATACCGTCATCTATTTCGTGCTGATCTTTATGTCCAGCATCGAGATCGGTATTGGCACAGGCTTTGGATTGTTCGCCGTATTCACCATCTTGCGCTACCGCACCGATCCGATCCCCATCCGCGAAATGACCTACCTGTTCATCATCGCCGCTTTACCGATCATGAACTCAGCCAGCATCACCGGCGACACCGGGCTGGAGCTTATCACCGCCAACCTGTCCATCCTGGCGATCATGCTGGTGCTCGAGCACGAATGGGGCTTTCATTACGAAGCCTCCAAGCGGGTTGTGTATGAGAAGATCGAACTGATCCAGCCCAACCGCCAGGCCGAATTGCTGGCAGACCTGCAGGCGCGCACCGGACTCAAGATCAAACGCATTGTGATTGGCAAAGTCGATTTTCTACGCGATACCGCCAGCCTGAAAGTGTATTATGATGATACCATCCGAGAAAGCTGGCACAACGCCGAACCCGAGTTGATGACGGTCAGCAAGGACAGCGCTCGACTAGACGAAAGATAAAAGACGGCACAAGACCCGCAAATGGATATAATTGACGCATGGGCCGCAAAATCCTTGTCGTAGATGACACAAAAAATGTACAGGTGCTGCTGAGCGATTTCCTCAGCAACCAGGATTTCGAGGTGCTGACCGCCAGCGACGGACGCAAGGCGCTGGATGCCGTGCGTCAATCCAGCCCCGACCTGATCCTGCTGGACATCATGATGCCGAACATGGATGGCTATCAGTTCATCACCCAACTGCGGCGCGAGTCGAACATCCCGGTGATCATGATCACCGCCAAACAGCAGGAAGCCGATATCATCCGCGGCTTCGACCTGGGTGCCGACGATTACATCACCAAGCCCTTCCGCCTGCGCGAGCTGCTGGTGCGCCTGCGCGCTGTGCTGCGCCGGGCCGCCCCCAAAGAGCCTATCGCCCAGTGCCTGAGCATTGGCGATATCTCCCTGGACCGGGGCAAACACGAGGTCAGAAAACAAAATCAGGTGGTTGACCTGACCCCGCTGGAATTTCAAATCTTAGAGATCCTGATGCAGTCGCCGGGTCAGGTGGTGCAGCGAGCGGTATTATCCATGCGCCTGGTGGAAAATGGTTACACCGGCTCCGAATCCACGCTAAAAATCCACATCCACAACCTGCGCGAGAAGCTCGAGGATGACTTGAACGAGCCACGCTACATTGAAACTGTGTTTGGGGTTGGCTACCGCTTTATGGAGATGGTGGAATGAAACGATCTTTACAGAGCAAGTTGATCCTCACCTACCTGGCCGTAGCACTGATCACGGTGGTCTTGGTATCGGTTCTCATCCGACTGCAATCCAGCAAGTCGCTGATGAACCTGGTGGTAGAGCAGCAAGCGGCCTTATTGCACGAATCGGTGCAGGCCTACTACACTGAAAACGGCACACTGGAAGGTTTTTTCAACTACTACCTGCAAACCTCCCGGCCAGCACCCAACCCGCCCCAAATCAATTCGCCCGACAAGCCCGGGGGGATGGAGACGGGTGGTTTTCGCGGCCTGCATGGGCTGGTAGATAGCCAATACCGCGCCCTGATCCCCACCTTTGGCTTTCAAGTGGGGCAGACGGTGCCCCGGGAAATGATCCGCAAGGCGATCCCCGTGGAAGTGGACGGGCAAACGGTCGCCTGGATCCTGCCGGACACCAGTTTTGAGTTCAAGCTCAGCGCCGAAGAAGAGTTGTTCTTGACCCGTACCACTCTGGCCATCGGGCTGGCGGCACTGGCGGGAGTGCTGGCTGCGGTGAGCATGGGCATTTTGCTGGCGCGCGGGCTGCTCAAGCCCATCCGCCGCCTCACCCAAGCCTCCCAGGCGCTGGCGCGCGGCGACTTGCAGCAGCAAGTGCCGGTTACCTCGCAGGATGAGCTTGGCCTGCTGACAGCTACCTTCAACCAGATGAGCGCCGACCTGGCTCAGGCAGACGAGCAGCGCAAGCGCCTGACCGCCGATATCACCCACGACCTGAGCACCCCCTTGCAGATCATCTCAGGCTACATCGAGATGTTGGAGGAGGGCAGCGTGGCCCTCACCCCGCAGCGCACCGAGATCATCAAAACGGAGATCGAGCACCTGCGCCGATTGGTGGGCGACCTGAGCAACCTGACCCAGGTCGAATCTGGAACATTGGAGATCCAGGTTCTGCCGTTACAGCCCGCCGACCTGCTGAAGCGGGTATATCTCGCCTACCAACCCATAGCCGCCCGCCAGGGGGTGGAGCTGGCCCTGGAGGCCCCCGAAAACCTGCCCTTTATCGCAGTGGACGAGGGGCGTATGCTGCAAGTGTTGAAAAACCTGCTGGAAAATGCCCTCCGCTATACCCCCGAGGGCGGCAAGATCAGCCTCAGCGCCGCCGCCGAGCGGGCTCGCGTGCAGCTACGGGTCAGCGATAACGGATCAGGGATCGAGGCCGAAGACCTACCCTATGTATTCGATCGTTTTTACCGCGCCGATAAGGCGCGCGGCTCCAATTCCGGCAAGATGGGCCTGGGCCTGGCGATTTGCAAAGCGCTGGTGATGGCGCAGAACGGCACCATCACCGCCGAATCTGCGGGTAAAGATCAGGGCGCCGCTGTGGTGGTATCCTTCGCTGCCGTAGACAACAGGATCGCCCGGTAGACTCCGTCCACCAATAAAGGTTCCTCACTAACCACCCGGATTCCTGCACCTTCAGCCAGATCGCCAAAGCGGTAGTTTGGGCCAGGTCAGCGGCGCCGAATCTTCGACCGTGGGCAGTGCGGTGATCGGCCGCGCTTGCAGGATTGCAAACTTTCCACCAGCCAAGGCCCATTCGATATCCATCGGCTGGCCGTAAAGGTGCTCGATCTGCACGCCCAGGGCGGTGAGTTGGGCAGCCGCAGCATCATCCAGCACCGGCGTCCGGCGCAGGGCTTCGACGACAGGCTGTTCCTCGGTTGCCTCGGCTGTGCAAACCGTCATGACCTGTTTGTCGGCGGTTTGGCGGCTGAGTACACGACCGCTCGCTTTTTCAACGGTCAGGCTGTCGGGCGTCACCAACCCGCCGACCACGGCCTCGCCCAGGCCCCAGGAGGCGTTGATCAGCGCCCGGTCGCGCTGACCGCTGACGGGATCGGCGGTGAAGAGCACGCCTGCCGCCTCAGCGGGAACCAGGATTTGCACCACGACTGCCAGGCTCACATCCTGGGGTGCAATGTTAAGGCGTGCACGGTAACCGATTGCCCGCGCTGTCCAAAGCGATGCCCAGCAGCGTTTGACCGCCCCCAAGACAGCCTCCGCACCCCGCATGTTGAGGTAGGTCTCTTGCTGACCCGCAAACGACATGCCGGGCAGGTCCTCGGCAGTGGCGGAGGAACGCACGGCAACAGGCACGTCAGCCTCGCCAAGCCCGGCATACGCTCGCCGAATCGCCTCAGCAATCTCACCCGGCATAGCATGCTGCGCGAAAAGCTGCCCGATCTGGCTGGATGCTTCTTCAAGCGTGGCGGGCTGGTCAGGCTTAGCCACGGAGACAGTCGCCAGAATCCGCTCTTGCAATCCATGCTCTGCTACAAATTGGCGATAGGCGGCTGTGGTGACGTGAAAACCATCGGGCACGGGCAGACCGGCCGCTGCCAGGCGCGCCAGCGAAACACCCTTTCCTCCCAACTGCGATATTCCAGCAGAGGCACTGGAGAGAGAGATAATGAAATCAGGTTTTGTATGCATGGCGTGCTCCTTATTCCTGGCAAAAAAGCCTCTCTTCCCCTTCTATCTTTCCAAGTTGGAAGAGAAGAAATGAAGAGAGTACAGCTTTTGATGTGAGGCATAGGTGTTATCCTTTCCTCAGTTGCCCGGCCAACCTGCGCCAACGCGCCTGGCGGTAACGGTAGAAGATATGGGCATAAAGCCAGATAAAGATAGTCAGCGCCCCGGCATGGATCATGATCTCATCGGAATACGCACATCCAGTGGGGGCTTCTATAATCCGGATGGTGTGATCCCAGGTATAGCAAAAGCCGCTTTCGTGAGAGCGGATCACTCGCCGGGTGTCATCTACTTCTACCGCCTCCAAACCATGTTGCCACCAGCCTGGAATGATGTGGAAGAACCACAGGCGGGTTTGCAGTTTTTGGCCTTGCACCCATTCCAAAGGAAAGTGCTCGGCTTCCGAAAATTTCAGGAAACCCCGCGCAACATACACCAGGGTGGCAGGCTTTTTGACCAATGCCCAGGCTGTTTCGGGGGTTGTGTTCAAATGGGTTTGTACATAGCAGCGCATCGGCCCACACCTCCTAAAACTGACAATCAAACAATTGACCGCACCCTAACCTTGTGCGTGCACGCGGCTGCTGACCGCCTTGCCGATCCCAATTTATGGCGTAGTTGGTACCTTCAAAAGTAAACCGACCGCGTATCCCACGAGAGCGCTGATTGTTCCGATGAGGGCCATCTCCAGGCCGCTTTTTCCAGGATTTCCAACCGTTTTTTGAGCCTTGTAAGCGCCAACGCCAAACAATACCAGAGCGGTGACGACAACAGATATCACCATACTGGCGTCCACCGCGAAAAAAACGAAAGGTACGAGCGGGATCAGCGAGCCAACAATCGCTGACAAACCAACCACCAAGGCAGAACGCAGCGCTTGCCGGCGGTTGGCTGGCTGTAATTGGTGCTCTTCAACCATCATTACCGCTACCCACACATCCTCGTTACTGGTAATCGTGTTGACAATACGATCGAGAAGCTCGCCTTCAAACCCTTTATTCTCGTAGATTTTCCGGATTTCAGCGCGCTCCAGGTGAGGAACCTGCTGAATGTGGCGATATTCTCGGCTGCGTTCACTTTCATAATAATCAGCATCTGCGAGGGTCGATGTGTAAGCGACCGCTCCCATCGAAACCGATTCGGCAAACGTGGCAGCCAATCCAGCCACCATCACAATGTGCGGATCGTGGGTGGCGGCTGCTATCCCCAGGATAACACCCAAAACATTCACCAGACCATCCTGGCCTCCCAAGATCACATCGGACAGATTTGAAGCCTGGCTGTGTGGGTCGCTTCTGAGATAGTGCTCGAGATCCTCAGTATTGTATTCGCGAGAACGTTCGTAAAGTTTCTGTTTCATGGAATAATCCCTCAATGGTGATGGTGATGGTAGCGAAGCCTGCACTCCCCCCAGATCAGGGGTTGATTGGCTGTCAGTTTGTTCATAAAATTGACTACATCTACTTTTCTTGCACGTGCCGCAAGCCTTGTTGGAACAAGGCAATGATGTGCGGGTCATCCACGGAGTAATACACTTCTTTCCCCTCCCGCCGCGATTTGACCAGCCGCATCTGCCGCAGCCCGCGCATATGATGCGATACCGCCGATTCGGTCACGCCGACCATTTCAGCCAGCGCCGAGATATTGATTTCCTGCTCCACAATCGCCGATAGGATACGCACTCGGCTGGTATCGCTAAAAGAGCGGAACAGCTCTGCCACATGGGCGGCGGTGTGTTCATCCAGAATATAGGGTTTCATCTCTCTATTACCTCGCAAACAATTCAATAGGTATTCAGGTGTTTGTTTTATTATATCATCGTCCCCCGCTCTGGCAAGACCCGCAGCGGTTTATTCTGCAGACATTTTCCACAAAAAGATGCTAAACTATACAGGAAAGATCAATCTACAGGAAAATATGCTACCCCATACCCAGGCCTCGCCATGACCCACACCCCCTGCCCAATCTGCAGCCAGCTCAAGGATGTGGAAACATCCTTTTATAAGTACGGCTGGCCGGAACATGACAGCCCTCTGCCCGCCGCGGCAGCTAGCCTGGTCATCGTCGACGTGATCGGTGAAGACCGCGAAAGATTCCACCTGCGCCGCTGCCCATCTTGCGCCAGCCTCTACACCTATCAATTCAGTTATGATTACTACGTCAACGGCAGCGAGGATGAAGAGGTGCTCACCCGCCTGGCCCCAGCCGAGGCACTGACCTATTTCCGCCAGCACGCCCAACAGCTAGAAGCCCTGCGCCAGGAGATTGATAACCTGCAAGGCGCCGCTGGCTCGCTGGGTGACTACCTTGATCGCGGCTGCCCTTCCCCCGCGGAGGCAGAAGCCTCTTTCGAGCAGATGCAAGCGCATCGCCAGGCTGCTGACCTGGCCCGCCAGCGCCTGCAGGCCCAGGTGGATGCGTTCCGCCAGACCTGCCCAGAGATCCTGCAAGTGTGGGCTGAGGCGCACAGCCGTGTCTGCCAATCCCTCCTGGCGGCGGACTCCATCCCCGGCGCCTCTCCC
This sequence comes from Anaerolineales bacterium UBA6092, assembly GCA_002428565.1. GTDB lineage: Bacteria > Chloroflexota > Anaerolineae > Anaerolineales > UBA4823 > UBA6092. Next base: position 61,980 of record DIXA01000006.1, read on the forward strand.
CTGGACGAGGATGTTGCGCGCTACGTTGCCCAATCCACACTGCCAGCCTGGCAGGCGCTGCCCCAGGCTGGCGAGGCTTTCATCGCCATCAATACCGCCTACCTCAGCGATTATCTGGAGCGCTTGCAGGCTGAGCTGACCATCGGCTGAGCATCAGTCGGGTGAAGCGCCCTCTGGCTGGAAGGCTGCCGGCTCCACCGGCGGAGATGATGGGGTTTCTGCGCTTGGGCCGGGTTTCGGCAGCTTGAACTTGACCCAGATCACTGGCAGCATGAGCGTCATCGCCACCAGAGGCACATAGAATGGGGTGCGCGGGCTGAACCTCTGCCACAACCAGGTGCCAATATAGGGCGAGGGGAGAGAGACGATGCCCAGGCTGGTGGAGAAGAAGCCAAAGGCCGTGCCGCGCAGTTTATTTGGAACCACCTTCGAGATCAATGAATTATAGGCCGGGCCGGTCAGCGCCTGCCCCATTCCAAACAGCGCCCAGGCAACGATCAGCAGAGGATAGGCAGTCACGTTGAGCATCAGCAAGATGCCCCCGCCGATCAACAAATTGCCTAAGACGATTCCCACCCGCTCTCCTGCCCGGTCGGAAAGTGCGCCGCCCAGCGTGGTCAGAAGCATGGTAGCCAGGGAGGCAACCGAGAACAGAATACCCAGCTGGGTTTTGCTGATACCGATGATATTGTTGAAGTACAGCGGGATCAGGTTGCCGATCATGCTGAAAGAAACATCGGACACCCCATCCGAGAGAAAGATCCAGGTGATGACCCCACCCCCAACAATGAGTCCGGCAATGGTGGCCAGGCTGGCCTTGAGATGTTTGAAGGAAGGCGCCGGGGTCGGGGCAGTCGCCTGCTGGCGCAGTTTGCGCGCCATCGACAGGCGGATCACTGTGGCAATGGCATACAACACGGCCGCCACTGCAAACATCCAGCGGAAGCCCCATTTATCCGCCAGAAAACCTCCCAGCGGACCGCCAATCACACCCACGATCAAGAAGGCTGTCTGCACCATGCCAAAGACGCGCCCGCGCGTCTCCTCGGTCGATTCCTCTGCCACCAACGCCTGGAAGGATGGCCCCACAAAAGAAGAGGCCATCGAGAGACCCACCATGCCTAACAGCAGCCAGCCCCACGATGGCGCAACGGTAAAGACAATATATCCCGCCAGCCCGGCAATGCTGCCGATGGCCATGGCCTGCACACGCCCAATGGCGTCCGAAAGCCAACCGCCCAGGATCTGGAACAACAGGGGAGCAATCATGCCCAGGGTGAAGAACAGGCCAATTTGCTCAATATCTGCGCCCAACTGCTGAACATACAGGGGCATGAGCGGCCCGAACATATTGCCGCCGATATTGGCAGCGATCATGCTGATTAGCAAGATCACCACGGTACGCGAGAGAAGAGGTGCTTTAGAAGTCATTGTTCATCCTTTGTTTGTCTGTTAAATTATTATAATTCCTAATTCAATAATGTCAATATATTTATTAATATATTTCATATGTTCTTGCCTAAATATTTATATTATTAATACAATCAAGGTGTACGCTAAGTTCACAAAACACTGGAGGGATGATTGCTTCTCTTGCTTGCCAGGGAACCCGGTTGCAGGCTATACTACACCAGCGATGGATCACAGACAGGAGCCCGGTTTACCCATGAGCATATGCGAAGACACGGAAACCTTTGAATGGAATGACAGCCTCAAGGGGGATTACCTATGGAGCAATACTAATTTTGGGGAGGCGGTCACCGAGGTGATGACCCCGCTCACCTGGAGCGTGATCCAGTTCACCCTGGATGATTGGATCTACGTGCCGGGGATCGCCACCGTGGGCAACCTGTGCGGTTACCCCTACGTGAATATCAGCGTGTTCATGTCGGTCTTCCGGGCCATGGGCAAGGGCCGCCCCGCTCTGCTCCAAGCCCTGGAGGGCACACTCTACCTGAACATTCCACAGGAGATGGAAATCCCCGCCCTCCCGGTGCCCTGGCAAAAAAACATTCCCCTCTTCCAACAACTCCTGCGCACGCAGCGCAAGCTTAACCAGGGTAAACAGCGCCTTGCAACCTTCCTGGAGACCAACCCCGCCTGGTTCGCCCAGGCCAGGGAAAAACTACAGCAGACGCAGAGCAGCGCCGGACTATTGGCGCTGTGGCACGAGGAGATCCGCCCACACATCCAGCAAGATGTGTGGACCGTGCTGGGATCGGCAACCGCAGCATCCGATTACACCAACCAATTGCGTCGAGATTTGGTTAAGCTGGTTGGCCCAGAGCATGCCAGCGCCCTGGTCGCCAACCTGAGCCAACCCGCCGACCTGCTGCCCAGCCTGGGCCTGTCAGTGGGGCTTTCGCAGGTAGCCAGCGGCCAGATGACTCTGGCGGCCTACCTGGAACAATACGGCCACCGCGGCCCGCATGAATTTGAAATCTCCGCTCCCCGCCCGGTCGAAGACCCCGCATGGCTACGCGCACAAATCGAGCACTTCCGCCTCTCGCCCGTGGATGTGCCGGGGCTGATGGACCGGCAAAAAGCCGCCTATGCTGCCGCCTGGGAGGCCTTCCAGCGCCAGCACCCCAGCAAAACGAACTCAATCCAGCGCAGGCTGCAGGAAAGCGCCCGGCGCGCCCGGCTGCGCGAGCAGGCCCGCTCGGAGTATGTGCGTGACCGCTGGATGATCCGCCTGTTTGCCCTGCGGGTCAGCGAATTGAACAGCCTGGGGGACGATATTTTCTTCCTCACCCTGAACGAGATCCTGGCCCTGCTCACCGGAGACCGCTCTGCCGCCGGCTACATCCCTGGGCGCAAAGAGCTTTACCAACGTTACCAAGCCTTACCCCGCTACCCCTCCGTCATCCGCGGGTATTTTGATGCCCTGGCATGGGCCGCAGACCTCCACCGCCGCAGCGATATTTATCAAGAACGGGCAGGCGCAAGTGCCCAGGCCCCCTCCCGCATCCTGCAAGGCTCTCCCGGCTCCGCAGGGCAGGTGGAAGGCATCGTGCGGGTGATCGACCACCCCGACCACGGAGATCAATTGCAGGCAGGCGAAATCCTGGTGGCGGCGCAGACCGACATCGCCTGGACAGTGATCTTCCCACGCGCCGCGGCAGTGGTCACGGATGTGGGCGCGGTGCTCTCCCACGCTGCCATCGTCGCCCGCGAGCTGAGCATCCCGGCGGTGGTGGGCTGCCTGGATGCCACCACCCGCCTCAAATCTGGCGATCGAGTGCGGGTGGATGGTTCGCGGGGGACGGTAGAGATTTTGGAAAATTAGATTGCGTGCTGTGCCCTACCGATGATGATCGGGCACAACACGCAATCTTCATGCCCTACCGCCGCTGGATGAATGGAAGATAGAGGTTCCTTCCAACAAATATTTCCGCTTCTGCCCGGTTATTCGTTGCCTCGATCTCGGGCGTGGCGCTGTGGATAACTGCGATATTCTGCAATCGATCCCCAAGAAATGCATCTCCACTCAGCGTTACCGTAACCACAATGGTGCCCTCTCCGCCCTGCGCGAGCACATCACCGATCTCCCAGATCAATGTCGAGCCGTTGACAACCGGGGGCACGCTGGCGCTGACGAAACTCATTTCAGCCGGCAGCGTGTTGGTGATCATAACTGCCTCTGCGTTTGCACCGCCGCGATTGAAATAGGAGAGCGTGTATACGACCTGCTCGCCTGGTAAAGCGAGTCCGCTGCCCTGAAGGTCGAGGCCCAGGTCTGGCTGCGCCGACCCGATCGTGATCTCGTCCACATAAACCCTGGCAAAATCCAGCCCCTGCTCAGCATTTACGCCAAAGGTCAGTGTGATGGTTTGGCTGAGCCAGGGGGTCAAATCCATCCAGGCATGCTCCCAGCCGTCGGTTGGCGTTGTCGCCGTAAACAGGGTCTGGGGTTGCAACCCATCTTCCACAACCACGCTCAGGCCCGTTTCTCCGCTGCTCGATGCGTTCCCATCTAATTGGTAAAGGAAGGAAAGGGTCGGGTTGGTCATCGTTACCGGGACGGTGATCACCTGCGAGATCTCTGATACGCCCGTTTCTGCAGATAACCTGGGCCCGAAGGTGTAGAGTTCGTTATCTTCCAACGAGATAAAATGGATCTGGTGCGATGGACCAACCATCATTCTTACATCCGCCAGCTTCGTGCTTTCGGGCACGACCTCTACCGGAGCAGACCAGACTCCGCCAGGAGCCTGGGTTGCATAATACAAATGATCGACGAGTGTATACCATTCACCGCCGACCCATGCTACATGAAGCGTTTTGTCTTCTGCAACGGCGGTCTGGAGCGGCATATTGTTGCAATGGTATGGAACAGAAACGGTTTGTTGCTCAGACCAATTACCCTGTGTATCGCGCCAGATAGAACCGACGTTACACTCTCCAGATATCTCTCTTTTCCAGGTCAGGTAAAGATCATCCCCCACGAAACCGATGCGTGGGTTGGACGACTCAGAACTGTCCGATAAAACCCCTGCGCCCGGTATGGGTTCCGGCGTCGACCAGTTGCCATCTGGAGGCCGGTAGAGGTAATATGTTCCCGAAGAGGTAGAATAAGCCACATGAACATATCCCAGGTCATCTACTGCATAACCGATGAGCAAAAGCATTTCATCGAGAGAAACAATACCCTCAGCAGGAGACCACCCATCCAGCCCATTTGACCGCATGTAAGAGAGAGTTTTTCCCCCACTTCCTCTGGTGAATAGGATGTGAATGATACCAGCCTTGTCAACTATTGGCGTTTCAGGGTAGCTGTACGTGTTTTGTATTAATACTTGCGGCTCGCTCCAACCCTGGTCGGTCTGGATGATCAGGCGAACTCTAAATCCGCCATCGGGCCATACCAAACCAATTTTATTATTATGGGTAAGAAAAACTTTAAACTGTTGTGAACGAGAATTCCAACCTTCATAACCATAAATCTCCTCGGGGGTGGACCACTCTCCGCTCAAGCTGCGCTGGCAATGATAGAAATGGCCACCAGTTCCATCCTGGCGAAGCCATAGAATGTGTAAAACCCCGTTCTGATCAAACAAGAAAGATCCTCCATCAAATGGCATATTAGTGAACATCTCTGGAGTGCTCCACTCTCCATTTGGAGAAAGAGTGGCATAGTATTTTCCTCCACTGTTCCACATCACATGCACGCTGCCATCTGGGCCAAGGGCGGCTACGAATTCATCGGAATTCCCAAGGTGCTCTGCATCTGCGAAAGTCCACCCCTGCGGCCCCAGGGCAGCAGCGGACTCGCCCGAATGGCGTGTGATGCTGATTACCTGCGGCGGAATGCTTCCACTTGCTGCCCACCCCGCTCCCCCAAATTCCCCGCTTTCAAAGCCCCAATCCGAGATAAGGTTGTTTTCAGGCGGAAGAACAATGTTGACTGGCGTCGCGTTAAAATCATCAAATTCTGTCGGCGGTAGCTCGCCATATTCCCCTTTCTCCCAGGTCACGGTGTAAAGGCCTTCCTCTTGAAGGCTATACGCAATATATCCGCCTTGTACATCACTCTGGGCTATCTCCACAGCGCCGGGAGATACCGTTATCCCCGCTCCCGCCACAGGGACCCCCGTAAGGTCTGTGATGCTCCCTGTGCTCCCCCAGGAATACAATGTGGTCACCGCATCCCCTTCCCCTGCGGGCCACGCCTCCAGGTTCTGGGCCCGGTCCACTGCCTGCACGCGAAAATAATACGTGTGCCCGGGCAAACCAGAAAAGAACCCCGCCTCCAGCGTTGTGCTGGCATACCAGTCTGTCCAGCTTCCGCCCAGGCCATCCCGGTACTGCACGCGGTACGAAGCCACGCCCGAATCGCCCAAGTCTTTGCCAGACCAGTGCAGTGGAACCGCTGTGCCGATGGTCACGTCTGGCAAGGCTTCAATCCGGCTGTGGGGCGTGTACGCCTCAACCATCGTGAATGTGTCATAATCCGGCGGCCAGGCCTCTGTGTTGAAGTGGCTGTCTTGTGCCCGAGTACGGAAATAATAGGTATGCCCACCCACGCCTGTAAATTCAGCGGATACGGTCGTGGTGACCGCGTGCCAGTCTGTCCAGGCGCCGGAAAGGCCATCTCTCACCTGAACATCGTAATATTTTACCCCCGACCCGCCCACATCGCTGCCCGACCAACTCACCGTAAAATCAGCCGGAGATTGCGCCGGCAAAACCGCCATGCTGGTTACCGGGGCGATAGTATCTGTGGTTTGCCAGTCGGCATCCATCACCCAGCCCGAAGTTAAGGCCATCGAATCTCCATCTGACAAACGTTTCCCCACGATGGACGCATATTGCCAGATCCACTCGCTGCCTGTATATGCCCATTGATTATACTGGAAGACAATATATTGCCCATCAGGAGACCAACTGTTCGCCCAAGCATCATAAGCAATATTCGACGACTGGTATACCATACGCGGATTACTACCATCCGCATTCATTGCCCATAATTCCTGCCCGCCGTCGCCATTCGAATCCGCATCGTAGGCAATCTGGCTGCCATCCGGCGACCAAACCGGATGGGCGCTGTAGGGCTGCAAGGAAAGCTGGGTGACCCCGCCGCCATCCGGGTTCATCGTATACACCCGATAGCCGCCCGTCCGCCGCGAAACAAAGGCAATCTTGCTGCCATCCGGTGACCAAGATGGCATACCATCGTAATCTGCGTCAGCCGTCAATCGGGTCAGGCCGGTTCCGTCTGCGTTCATCAGGTAGATTTCCGGGTTCTGATCGCGATAGGTTTCAAATACAATTTTTTGGCCATCTGGCGACCAGGCCGCGCATACATCATCGGTGTCCGTCCAGGTCAACCGAGTCAGGCCAACGCCGGTGCTGAGCATCGTATAAATTTCATAGTTGCCCGACCGATTGGAACTAAACACCACCATGTTGCCGCCGCGGTTGAGCCGTGGATAAATATCCACTGCAGGGTCACTGGATAATGGCAGGCCCAGGTGGTTATAGATGTCCCAACTGCCCACATATTTCTCATAAACTGCCGTACTGAAAGGAACATCACTCCAACTAGCGGGCGAAGAGATCTGTTCAGGCGCTTCCGCTTCTTCTAAAGGAGCCCAGTCCATACCAACAGCATAAATCGGGCGTTCCGGCGCGCCTTCGATGCTCCCGGTTTGCGCCAAAGGCGCCGCCAGGGATCGCCACGTAAGTGCGGCAATGAGTAAGGACGAAAGTACAATGGTACAGGCCAGAATACGTGCTGTTCTTTTCATAGATAACCTCCCGTGCAATGGTTGATTGCCAGGCGCGATGGTTACGTCTGGGTATGCAATATACCAGCCCATCTCCCGCTGAGGCTGATCTAGATGGATCATACCAACCTAAGTGTGTATACCAATAATCCCCCACCTGAGCGCTAAGTTGAAGATAGCGGCTGGTGGATCAATCCACAAAACGATACTTCAACAGCGTCCACATAGCGACTACCGCATCCCACATCTTGATCTTCTTCCCCTCTGAGTACTGCCGCGGGTTGAACGAGATCGCCACTTCAAAGAGGCGCACCTTGCGCTTGAGGATCTTGGCGGTGAACTCCGGCTCAAACTCGAAGCCGCGCGCGTGCAGTGGCATATCCTGCACCACCTCACGCCGGAAGAGCTTGTAGCCGGTTTCCATATCGGTCAGGATGTTGTTATATAGAACATTGGTGACCAGGGTCAGGATCTTATTCGCCACCATATTCCAGAACAAGATCGGGCGGCGCGGTCCGCCCAAGAAGCGCGAGCCGTACACCACATCGGCCTTATCTTCCAGGATCGGCTTGAGCAGCTGTGGATAATCGCGCGGGTCGTATTCCAGGTCGGCGTCTTGAATGATGAGCAGGTCGCCGCGGGCGTGCTGGATGCCCGTGCGCACTGCCGCCCCCTTGCCCTGGTTGTGCTCGTGCAGGATCACCCGCACCGGGCCTTGCCCATCCAGCCGGGCCAGCACCTCGCGCGTGCCATCCTGCGAGCCATCATCCACTACCAAGATCTCATCAGCCAGCCCGGTATCTTGCACGCGCTTGAGGATTTCTTCGATCGTTTGGATTTCATTATAAACGGGGATAATGACGGTTAGGCTCATGGCTAAATTATACCCTGCCCACAAAAAAATCAACCGAAAATCCGACACAAAAAACCGCTCAAATACAATTGTCCTGCGGCAATGCCGTGCTATAATCATTGATGATGGATTTAGTATCTAACCGAAAATTATAGATGTGTGGGTGTTTGGCGGGGCATAGCCCCGCCAAACACCCACGCCTCCCTCGATTTCCGGGTAGGTTCTTAGTGATCGGCAACTTATTTGTGGAGGATGATGCATGGATACTGCCAGAGGAATGCAACCCGCCAGCGGCGCAAGCGGCGCTTTTACCCCTCCAAACCTGGCCAAGATCGAAGATACCGGCCTCTCGCAACTGTGGCTGCAAGACCTGGCCTTGAAGATCCTGTACTTTCAAGGCTATCTGAGCGGCTTCAAGATCGCAGAGGAGATGGCCCTGCCCTTTGCCGGGTTGGTGGATCAGATTTTAGAGGCGCTCAAGCGCGAGAAATTTGTCGAGATCAAGTCGTCGCAGATCGGCCTGGGCGAGGGCGCGTACCTCTTTGCCATCACGGGCGCCGGCATTGCCCGCGCCCGTGAGGCTTTGGAACGCAGCCAATATGCCGGGCCTGCGCCCGTGCCCATCCAGGTGTATAACGAATCGGTACTGCGCCAAAGCCAGGCGCGCGCCAGCATCGTCAACCGCTCCATGCGCCAGGCGCTCTCGCACCTGGTGCTCTCCGAGTCAACCTTCCAGCGCATCGGCCCGGCGGTCAACTCCGGCACATCCATCTTCCTTTACGGCCCGCCCGGCAACGGCAAGACCAGCGTGGCCCGCGCCATTGGCAACATGATTCTGCGCGAAAGCATGTACATCCCCTACGCCATCTACATCGGTGGGCAGGTGGTCAAGCTGTACGACTCGGTCAACCACCAGATCTCCACGGACGATTCGGCCACCCCCTCCGGCACCGGGGCGCTGCGCTCCAACGTGCGCCGTGACCCGCGCTGGGTGCGCATCCGCCGTCCATTCATTATCACCGGCGGCGAGCTGACCCTGGAAGGCCTGGACCTGGTTTTTGACGACGTGAACAAATTCTACGAGGCGCCTTTCCAGGTCAAAGCCAATGGCGGCATCTTGCTGATCGATGACTTTGGCCGCCAGCTTGTGCGGCCGCGCGACCTGCTCAACCGCTGGATCGTGCCCCTGGAAAACCGCGTCGATTTTCTCACCCTGCACACCGGGCGCAAGATTGAAATCCCCTTCGACGTGCTGGTGGTCTTCTCTACCAACCTGCCGCCCCGTGACCTGGTGGACGAGGCTTTCCTGCGCCGCCTGCGCCACAAGATCGAGATCGGCGACCCAACTTACGAAGAATATCGCGAGATCTTCCGCCGCGTGGCTAGCAGCAAAGGCGTCAAGTACAGCGACCAGGGCCTGGCCTACCTGCTGCAAGAATGGTACATCAAACGCGCCCGCAAACTGCGCGCCTCGCATCCACGCGACCTGTGCGACCAGATCCTGGACATCAGCCGCTACCTTGCTGTTGAAGCCGCCATGACCCGCGATCTGATCGACCGCGCTGCGGCGGCCTATTTTGTCGAACTATAAACCCGATATGCTCTCTGAACTCCCCCGTCCAACGATTTTCGCCCACCGCGGCGCCAGTGCATACGCGCCGGAAAACACGCTGGCTGCATTTAAGCTGGCTGTAGAGCAGCACGCCGATGCCATCGAGCTGGATGCCAAGCTGACCACCGACGGCCAGGTGATCGTCATCCACGATCAGACCCTCAAGCGCACCACCGGCGCCGAAGGCCGGGTGGTGCAGATGAGCCTGGCTGCGCTGCGCGAGCTAGAGGCTGGCTCGTACTTCGACCCTCGCTTCGCCGGCGAAAAAATCCCCACCCTGGCAGAGGTCTTTGAGACCGTAGGGAAGCAGATCTTCATCAATGTAGAGCTGACCAATTACGCCTCTCCCAACGATAGCCTGCCGGAGAAAGTATCCGAGTTGGTGCAGAAGTTCGGCCTGGCGCAGCACGTGATGTACTCCTCGTTCAACCCGCAAGCCTTACGCCGCGCCCACCGGGTTTTGCCCGAACTGCCGTTGGGTCTTTTGGCCTCGCCCGGATGGAGCGGCGCGGTTGCCCGCTCGTTCCTGGGGCGGCTGGTGCCGCACCAGGCCCTGCATCCCGAACTGGGCGACACTTCCCCCGCCCTGGTGCAGCGCGCTCACCGCAGCGGGCGGCGCGTCCATGTGTACACCGTCAACCGGCCCGAGGATATGCAGCGCTTGTTTACCCTGGGCGTGGATGGAATCTTCACCGATGACCCCCTGCTCGCCCTGCGCATCCGCTCAGGAGAAACCGTTGGCAGCCAGGTTTAATGGTACCGGAAAACCCAACACCCGATGAGATCATGGTGTTTTGCATCGCCCGCCAACTGCAAGATGGCGAGGTGGTTGCCCAGGGTATTGCCACCCCCCTGGTGGCCGCGGCTTACTTATTAGCACACCTCACGCACGCCCCCAACCTGTATTTCGCCTCCGCCATCGGTCAGAGCATCTGCCGCCAACCGGCCCGCATGGGCATCACCCATATTGAGCGCCTGTGGCTGGATCTGACCCTGACCAATACCACCTTCGTGCGCGTGGTGACCGAGATCCTGCCCAGCCTGCGCCCCAAGGAATTCTTCCGCCCGGGGCAGATGGACCCCAACGGCAATACCAACAACATTGCTTTCGGCAAGAATTACCAGCGGCCGCGCATGCGTATGCCTGGCACCGGCGGCATTCCAGATGTGACCCCCTTCCTCGGCCTGATCTACCTGTACGTACCCCGTCATTCGCGCGTCACCTTCGTGCCCACGCTGGATATTTGTTCAGGCATCGGGCACAACCCCGCCCGCCGCATGGGCCAGGGGCCAGCTTACCTGATCACTAACCTGGGGCAGTTTGATTTCGCCAACGGACAGATGCGCCTCACCACCGTTCACCCGGGCGTAACCCCAGAACAGATCCAGGCGCACACCGGCTTCCCCTTGGAGGTTGCTCCCGACCTGCACGAGACACCCCTGCCCTCCCCCGCAGAGCTGCGCCTGCTGCGCGAGCAGGTTGACCCGCTGAGCATCCGCCGCCTCGAAACGCTGAGCGGGTCCGAGCGGCGTCAGCATTTGCGCCAGATCTTAACTCAGGAGCGCCACATCGTCGCAGATGGTTTACAATAGTGGGGAATGGTGAATAACCGATGAAATCGAAACGCACGGCGCATAAGACCCGCCTCATCAATTTGTTACTGCTGATCATGCTGCTGTTTTCCTCCAGCACGGGCCGCGCCGCGCCCTCTGCCCAGGATGTGACCCCCACCGATCGCGCCGTAGCGCTGCTTTCGCAAATGACCCCCGAAGAGCGCGTCGGCCAATTGTTCCTGGTCACCTTCAATGGGCCCGACGCCGAATCGACCTCTGAGCTTGGCTCGCAGATCTACCAGTTAATTACCAGTTATCACGTCGGCGGCGTGATCCTGACCGCCAGCAATGACAATTTTGTCGGTGCGAACCAGACCGTCCCCTACGCCATCAGCTTGATCCAACAACTGCAACGGAATGAGTACCTGGCTTCGCAACAGACTCAGATCAACCCCAATTCCAGGGAGGTCTTCACCCCTGCCTATGTACCGCTCTTTATTGGCATCGCCCAGAACGGCGACGGCGCATCTTACGATCAGATCCTCAGCGGCCTGACCCCCCTGCCCAGCCAAATGTCCATCGGCGCAACCTGGCAGCCAGAGCTGGCACAGAACGTGGGGACCGTGCTGGGGCAGGAGTTATCCTCCATTGGTTTTAATTTGCTGCTTGGCCCATCCCTGGATGTGCTGGTGCCGCCTTTTTCAGAAAGCGGCGGCGACCTGGGCGTGCGCGTGTTCGGCGGCGACCCCTTCTGGGTTGGTGAGATGGGACGCGCCTTCATCACCGGCGTGCACCAGGGGAGCAACAACTCCATGGTGGTGGTTGCCAAGCAGTTCCCCGGCTTTGGTGGGTCAGACCGTCTTCCCGAAGAAGAAGTCGCTACAGTGCGCAGCTCACTGGAGCAACTCAAGCAGGTCGAGCTGTACCCTTTCTTTGCTGTGACCGGCAATGCCCCCAACCAGGATGCCACCGCCGACGCACTGCTGGTTTCACACATTCGCTACCAGGGCTTCCAGGGCAATGTGCGCGCCACCACCAAGCCCGTCTCTTTTGATGCCCAGGCATTCTCGCAGTTGATGAGTCTGCCAGAGTTTGCCTCCTGGCGCCAGGCAGGCGGCGTGACGATCTCAGATGACCTGGGCAGCCGGGCAGTACGGCGCTTCTATGATCCATCTGGCCTCAGTTTTAATGGCCGCCTGGTAGCCCGCGATGCCTTCCTGGCTGGCAACGATATGCTCTACCTGGGCGATTTCTCCACCAGCGACCAGGATTCGTTTTCATCCATGATCAGCACCATCTCGTTCTTCGCCGAGAAGTACCGCGAGGACGCCGTCTTCGCCCAGCGCGTGGATGAATCAGCGCTGCGCATCCTGGCGATGAAATATCGCATCTATGGCGATGCATTCATCTACGCAGATGTGATCCCTAACGCCAGCGCTGCTGACAGCGTGGGCAACGCCACCGCGGTCACCTTCAAAGTTGCCCAACAAGGCGCCACCCTGATCAGCCCCTCCCTGGAGGCGCTCGACGAGGCGCTCCCCGATCCGCCTGGGCGTAGTGACCGGATTGTTTTTCTCACCAACCTGAATCCTTACCAGCAGTGCGCACTATGCCGTCAATACTACACCATCCCCCTGACCGGCTTGCAGGATGCGGTCACGCGCCTGTACAGCGGCAGTGGGCAAATCCGCGCCGAAAACATGGTCTCTTACTCCTTTGGTGACCTGCTGAATTTACTGGATGGCGAAGTTGAAAGCAGCCAGTTGGATAGCGATTTGCGGCGAGCCACCTGGATTGTCTTCGTCATGGGCACAGTCTCGCCCAACAACCCTTCTTCGCAGGCACTGCGGCTTTTCCTCAACTTGCGCCCCGACCTGTACCAGAATAAACGCCTGATCGGTTTTTCCCTGGCAGCGCCCTATTACCTGGACGCCACCGACATCTCCAAACTGACCGCTTATTATGGCCTGTACAGCCGCTCAGACACTTTCATCGAAAGTGCTGCCCGCCTGCTCTTTCAGGAGCTGCTGCCCACCGGCGATCTGCCCGTTTCGGTACCAGGGGCAGGCTACGACCTTAACGCGGCCCTGTTTCCCAACCCCAACCAGACGATTGAGCTCTACCTGGACCTTCCTGCCGCGCCAGAAGTCACCCAGGCTCCCGAAACAACCCCCACACCGCCCACTTTTCGCACGGGGGATAGTGTCAACGTGCGCACCGGCGTCATCCTGGATTCCAATGGTCACATTGTCCCCGATGGCACGCTGGTGCGCTTCATCCTGAGCCTCGCCAGCGAAGGCACTATTCTGCAGCAGGTTGAAACCCAAACCAGCCGGGGCACTGCCCGGGCTACGCTGCGATTAGACCAGGCGGGCCAATTGCACATCCGCGCCGAGAGCGACCCTGCCAAGCTGTCAACCATCCTGACCATTGATATCCCCTCCGAGATTGTCACCGGCACCCCGCCGCCCACTCCCACCGAAACCCCCACCCCCACGTCATCCGAAACCGCTACCGCCACCACCACCGCCACGCTGACGCCCACACCCACGCCAGAGGTCGAACCCATCCCAAGCACCGTCAACCTGGGCGATTGGCTGGTTTCGATGATCGTTGCCTGTCTGGCGGGGGCAGCCAGTTTTGCGCTGCTGAGCCGCTATGCGGGGTTGCGCTGGGGAATGCGGGCTGGTTTCCTGGCGTTGAGCGGAGGGCTGGCGGCCTACTCTTACCTGGCGGTTGGGCTTCCGGGCAGCCAGCCGGTGATCCAAAACGGCGGCACCTGGAGTATTGCCGGGATTGCCCTGGTGGGAGCACTGCTGGGGAATGCCGTGGCGTGGATGTGGTACTTTAGCGCACCAAAGTCACAATCAAACTGAAAATTGCCAGCCCCAGGGTGATCCAGATCAGCGTCTGTTCCCCAGGCGACCGGAAAACATCTCTCAGGCCAGGATTGGCGGGCTTACGCACCTGGGTGACCGGCGACGACCAATTCCCCAACAACGCTTTGCGTAAAACCCCCATATCCTGCGGCCTCTCATCGGGATGCAGGTTCATCGCCCACAACACAGCCTTTTCCACCTGCGGGCTGATGGCTGGGTTGATCTGGCGCGGAGGCGTCAGGCATGTCGGGTTGAGGAAGCGCTCGCGCGCCTCTGCCGGGGGCGAATTGGTCAGCATGTGGTACAAGGTTGCGCCAAACGCATAAATGTCGCTGCGAGCGTCGGTATGCCCGGCGTCGCTTCCATATTGCTCCAAGGGAGTGTACAACGCCGTGCCGCGCCCTTGCAAGATAGTGATCGTCATTTCATCTGGAGCCAGGATTTTCACCAGGCCAAAATCGACCAGTTTCACCAGGCCGCTGGGTGTGACCTTGATGTTACCGGGCTTGATATCGCGATGAAGAATGGGCGGGTCCTGGCTGTGCAGGTATTCCAGGGCATCCATGATTTGACTCCCCCAACCCAACACCAGCGCTTCGTTCAAATAAGCCCCCTTCTGACGCTCTTCCAGCATCAACATGCGCAGGTCTTTGCCTGGCACAAAGTCCATCACCAGGTAATCACGCCCACCCACCGCAAAATAATCCGACACTTTGGGCAGGTTGGGGTGGTCCAGGCGCGCCAAAACAGTGGCTTCACGAAGGAATTGATCGCGTGCCTGGCGGATCGTCTCCGGCGGTAGAGTACGATCATGTTCGACCTCCTTCAGGGCGCATTGGCGCCCCTCCAGCCGGAGGTCATCTGCCAGGTAGATACTTCCCATACCCCCGTGGCCAATGGTGCGGCGTATTTTATAGCGACTTCTTAAAACTTCTCCTGTTTTTAGCGGCGTTGGCATAGCACTCCCGCACCTCTATTATACCTGTCGATTCCGTTTTCCCTGAGCGATTTTCACCATCCCCACGCTTTTCTTAAAGTCGGGGTGTTAACACCCCAAAATCAATTTTCTCCCCCGCCCGCCGGGCGGGGACCGGGGGGTGGGCGCACAAGACTTTCAACTTTAAACGCTTGGTGTGAATTAGATCATTTTGGGCGCTTTGTCATACAAAACTGCTCAAAGCTTCACAGAATCAACGCTGTGGCTGGATTTTTATCCGGCAAATTGGCAACTTTCGCTTAATAATCTGGCTGATTTTGGCTCTTTGACAGGTTATCACCTAATTCACACCAAACGTTTAAAGTCCGACTTTTCAACCCCACCCCTTGCCCCCGCCCCAATCTTGGGGCGGGGAGAAATTGTTGCGTAAGGGATTTTGCGGGCGAAGCCCGCAAAATCCCTTACGCAACAAAAAGCCCCCTTCCCTGGGGAAGGGGGATGGCGATGGGCAAAGCCCATCGCCGGGGGATGGGGAACTACCGCACCGACTTTAAGAAAGGCGTGGCGTGGCGTGCCTGCCCGGAGCGGTCATAACGGCCAAACGATCAAGATCAGCGGGATGGCGACCGCCACGACAATGATCTCAAGCACAAGCCCCATGCGCCAGTAATCGCCAAACTTGTAGCCGCCGGGGCCCATCACCAGCGTGTTGGACTGGTGACCGATGGGGGTGAGGAAGGCGCAGGAGGCGCCGATGGCAATGGCCATGATGAACGGGTCTACCGAGACGCCCATGCCCTGCGCCAGGTTGACGCCGATGGGGGCCATCAGCACGACCGCGGCGGCGTTGTTGATTACATCCGAAAGGAACATCGTCCCCACCAGGGCAATCAGCAGTGTGACCGCGGGCGGCATCTGGCGTGAGAGCTGCAGCAGCCCATTTGCCACCAACTGCGCGCCGCCGGTGGTTTCCAGCGCCTCGCCCACGGGGATCATGGCGCCCAGCAGGATGATGATGGGCCAGTCAATGCTCTCGTATGCCTCACGCAGAGAGACGATCTTGGCCACGATCATGATCACGACCGCGGCGACAAAAGAAACCTGCACCGGCACCAGCCCAAAGGCAGAGAGCAGTAATGCGGCCAAAAACACGCTCAGCGCCATCAACAGCTGGCGCGGCTTGCCAATGCGCAGACCGCGCCCTTCCAGCGGCAGGCAGCCCAACGTCTCGATGACCCTTTTCAACGTCTCGGTGTGGCTTTGCAGCAGCAGCACGTCGCCAGTGCGGAAGCGGATGCGGTCCAGGCGGTTGCGCAGCACCTGGTTCTGGCGCGCAATCGCCAGCAGGTTCACGCCATAATTGGCGCGCAGGTTGAGGCTGCGCGCCGTGCCGCCCGGCATGATCGAATTGGGCATGATGACAGCCTCTGCCAGAACCACATCGTCTGATTCCAGGTCGGCTTTGCCGATCTTTTCACTGCCTACCAGCTCTAAACCGGCATTTTCCACCAGCTTCTTCAGGTTTTCTGCATCTGCGCTGACGATGAGGATATCTTGGGCCAGCAGCTTGATCAGTGCAGATGGCTCCATGCGGCGCTCGCCGCTGCGCACCATGCCGATGATATTGACCTCTGCTTTGGTGATCAGGCCCAGCTCTCTGAGCCGTTTGCCGTTGAGAACAGAATCATCGGGAATGCGCACTTCGGTGATGTAGTTCTCGATATCGAACAGGTTGGCGTTAGAAGATTTACTGCTGCGCACCGGAATGAGGCGCCAGCCGATCAGAGAGATGAACAAGATCCCGACTACAGCCACTCCCAGCCCCACGGGGGAAAAGTCGAACATACCAAAGGCTGGCGCGCCTGTTTCCTGGCGGAAGGCCGAGGCGATCATGTTGGGCGGGGTGCCGATGAGGGTGGTCATGCCGCCAAGCAGCGAGGCAAACGCCAATGGCATCAGCAGTTTGGATGCAGGCATCTGCTTTTTGTGCGCCAGGTGCAGCACCACCGGCAGCAGCAAGGCCAGCGCCCCCACGTTGTTCATGAACGCTGACAACACGGCGATGATACTGGTGAGCACCAGCAGTTGGATCGTCAGGCCGCCTTTTAGATTTTCGAGCTGCTGGCCGATCCAATCCACAATTCCAGAGTTTTGCAGGCCGCGGCTGATCACCAGCACCGCCGCCACGGTGATCACTGCGGGGTTGCCAAAACCGCTGAAGGTGCGCTCCACGGGGATCAAGCCCGTCAACGCGACGATCAGCAGCGCGATCAGCGCCACCACGTCATAGCGCCAGCGGCCGGTGACAAACAACACCAGGGTCAGCAGCAAGGTGCCAAAGATGATCCATTGTTCGAGGGGCATGCGTGGGTCTCCTGGAGGGGTAGGTGGCTATGGCCCCCATTATAACGCGAACGGGTAACATCTCACAAAGAGGGGGTTGGGTCAGGGTTTTCTTAAAACGTTTGGTGTGAATTAGGTGATAACCTGTCAAAGAGCCAAAATCAGCCAGATTATTAAGCGAAAGTTGCCAATTTGCCGGATAAAAATCCAGCCACAGCGTTGATTCTGTGAAGCTTTGAGCAGTTTTGTATGACAAAGCGCCCAAAATGATCTAATTCACACCAAGCGTTTTAAGAAAGTCCCGACCATCCCCCCTCTTCTGATGGGATTTTCATGGTATATTTGAAAGCAGCTGGGATCAGCGGGTACCGTATTTTCCCAGGAGAGTCACTATGTTGCAGGATAACGAAGATTTTCCAACCCTGGTTGCGCAAACTGGCCCACTGAATGGTCAGCGCTGGACTGTGACCGATACGCTGCTGTTTGGCCGCGACGCCTCTTGTGATGTGATCATCCCCGACCGGCAGGTCTCGCGCTACCACGCTCGCCTGAGCCGCACGGAGCAAGGCATCTTGCTGGAAGACCTGGGCAGCAAGAACGGCACCCATTGCAACGGCAAAGCCGTGGTTGACCCCGTGCTGATCCAAGACGGCGATACCCTGCAGGTAGCCCTGGTGCAGCAGTTCATGTACGTGAGCGCCGATTCCACTCTGCCCCTCGAATCGCTCCCCCTGCTAACCCTGCCCGGCGCCAATCTCGCCACCCGCCTGAGATTAGAAAAACGCTCGCGCCGGGTGTGGGTGAACGAGGCCGAAATCCTGCCGCCGCTGTCTGTCTCTCAGTTCCAAATGCTGGAAATTTTGTATGAAAACCGGGGGCGCGTGGTGCCGCGCCAGGAACTGATCCGGGCCATCTGGGGAGACGAAGAGGCTTTCGATATCTCCGAGCAGGCGCTGGATGCGCTGGTGCGACGACTGCGTGATCGCCTGTCCGCAGCCGACCCGCTGCACCCGTACCTGGTCACCGTGCGCGGGCACGGCATCCGACTGGATAATCCATCCGTCGAATAGATTACTTAAAACAAAAACAGGTGTTCAGCGGCGCGTTGCCCCGCTGAACACCTGTTTTGTGTTCTCTTACCCCTTATTGGCTTGCATCGACATGCGCAGCGCCATCTGGTAGATCGCCTGGATGCGTTCCACCAGCTCCGGTTCCTGCTCTTCCTGCGAGCGTGTCACCAACGAGGTCAGCAGCTCCATAAACTCGGGCGTGATCTCGGCCCGGTGCGCTTCCATCATCTGCTGCAGCGCGTTCCCATCCTCGGCCTGCAGGAACTCCTCGATCAGGGCCAGTTCCGGCGGCGGGGTGCTGGCCTGCTCTAACACTTCCTGCATCTGCTGCAGCTTGCTGATCTTCTCCAGGTCAGCCGCCTTGCGCGCCCTTTCCATTTCTTCGTCAAAGACATGCAGGAAAAACTCGTCCACCACGGGTAGATTTTGCATCAGGGCATCTTTGGGGTTGCCCGATTGCAGCAGCGCATCCAGGATCTGCCGGGCGCGCATACTGCGCGCTTCCATCTGCTGGTCAATGGCCTGGGTGAACTCCAACAGACGCTCGCGGCGCTCAGTCAAGCGGGCGCGCTCATCTCCCTCGGCATGGTCAATGCGCTCACTGAGCATCTGGAAGAAGGCATAATCCATGCCCGGCCGCGCCAGGCTGACCATCACGCTCAATTGAGTGTCATTCGGCGCGCCGATCACCAGTTCCAGCAGTTTCTCGCGGGTCAGATTCTTGCCCACCTCTTGCAACGAGCGGATCGCCACCTCCACTTCCTTGCTCTGCTCCATGATCTGGCGGCCCGTCGTGGTCAGAGGCAGCAGTTTCTGCTGCAATTCGTTCAGGCGCTGTGCGGCGGCTTCGTCGCCATTGGCCATGGCCGTTTCTACCAGGCGGTTCAAGATGTTGTAGAAATCGCCGTCCAGGATGGCATCTTCTTTGGCCGCGATCTCCGCCACGGTCTCATCCGAAGCGCCCATCAATTGCTGCAAGAGACCCAGCCGCTTCTGCTGCGCCTGGATCATTTCCTTGGTGATGCCATCACCTTCCAGAACGCGTTCAATCATGCTCTGCAGCGTCAGCATCGTCTGCGGGCGCAGCAGGTAAGCCTTGCGCTTCTCTTGCGGCAGGCTGTTGGTGATCTTGGTGATCTGCGGGCCAACAATACGCTCCTGCTCGTTCACCGGCAGTCCCATTTCGGGCGGGAAATAGGTCAACAGCAGTTCCTTCTCCGGGTCGTGATACACGATCGGCGTGGCAACCATGCCCTGGTAGCCGCACTGCGGGCACTGGGCAATGTTGAACGCGCCGCTGAGGAAGCGCTGTTTTGCGGTCGGATCTTGGGCAGCATCAAACAATTGGTCAATATCGGCCGCAATCGGCTGGCGGCAGTTCGGACAGTTGATACGAGTTTTGGGCATTCTATTCTCCTCAATCCATTTAGATTAGGCACGCGGCAGGGAAAAGCACAAACGACCGCCGTCTCCGGGCTTGGGGTCCACCCAGATGCAGCCGCCGTGGGCTTCTACCACCGCCCGCGCCAGATATAAACCCAACCCGGCACCTTTGGTGGTACGCGCCGCGTCGGGTGAGCGGTAAAATCGGTCAAAGATATGCGGGATATCCTCCGGTGCCACGCCGGGACCCTGGTCGCTGACGCAGACAACTACCTGCTCAGGCAAGGCCTTCCCGCTGATGCGGATCTCGCCGCCCTGCGGCGAGTACTTGATCGCATTGGAGATCAGGTTGGTCATCACCTGCTCCAGGCGGCTTTCATCGCCCAAGATCACCGGGAAGTCCGCCGGGAAATCCACGAACAGCACATGCTGGTCGCTTTGGTTGCGGAAGCGGGCTACGATGCGCTCCACCAATTGGTCCAGCGCCACATCGCACAGGTTGATCTTCATACCGCCGGCTTGCAGCCGCGAAGCGTCCAGCAAGTTCTCGATCATCAAGGTCAGGCGGTCGGCCTCATCTTCGATCACCGCCAGGCTGTCGGCAACGATCTCCCGATCCCAGGTGGCATCCTCGCGGCGCAGCGTGCCAACGTAACCCTTGATCAGCGCGACCGGGGTCTTCAACTCATGGCTGATCACCGAAATGAAGGTGCTCTTTAGTTCTTCAGCCTCACGGAAGCGGGTGATATCGCGCACCGTGGCGATGATATTGAGCAGACCGCCCTCCGCTGAGACCAACGGGGCATAGGTGATGCCTACCGGCAGGCGCGCCGCGGCGGGGCGTTCCAGGTCTCCTTCCACATAGAGCGTGGCATTGGGGGTCAGCGGCCAGCCGCCTGCCTCGGCCTTCTCCAGCGATTGGCCATCGCCGCTGACCGCCAGGCGGAACACATCCTCATGCCGCCGGCCGAGGATTTCCTCACTGCTGGCGCCCAGCATGCGCGCCAGAGAGGGATTGCAGCGCGTGATGGTGTGGTCGGGCAGCAGGATCATGATACCGTCTGCCGCCGAGTCGATCAACGCATCCATGCGCTGCTTGTCGTCATTCACCTGCGCATACAGTTGCGCATTTTGCACCGCCACCGCCGCCTGGTTGGCAAAACTTTGCAGCAGCGCCTGGTCATTGGCGGAGAAAACCCCGGAGTAGTTACGGAAGATGAAGATCACCCCGATCACCCGCTCGCGGGCGATCAACGGCAGGCCCACGCCGGTCAGCAGCCCCCAGCTAACCGTGCGGGCCAGGTTCTGCAAGATGCGGTTGATCTCTGGCAGCTCAAAGCGCGCCGGGTCTTCGTGGTCTGGCACCGCTGCCAGCAGCGGCTCCAGGTAGCGCGCAAAAGCAGGGGGGATACCATGCGTAGCCGAAACAGCCCAGCCGCCCTGCTCTTTGCGCAGGGCGATCAAACCGGCCTGCCCGGCGAGCATCTCCGCAGAGATCACCAGGATGCGCGCCAAAAGGCGCTCCAGATCCAGTTCCTGGGTCAGCGCCCGGCTGATTTCGAGCAGATAGTCGCGTTGGCGAACACGTAAATCGGGCAGCATTAACATTGCTTAGGGCAAGAGCTCCTTCTCAGCCAGGCGGATGGACTCCTCAAAAACCTCCAGGCCCTCATCGATCTCACCACGCGTGATGTTGAGCGAAGGCGAGATGCGGATGGTGTTGCGCCCACAGCCCAGGGAAAGCAAGCCGCGTTGGAAGGCATGCTCCACCACACGATCGCGCAGATCGTGGGCGGGCTCTTTGGTCTTGCGGTCCATCACAAACTCCACACCGATCATCAGGCCAATGCCGCGCACCTGACCAATGGAAGGATGGCGGACGGCGATCTCATTCAAAGCATCGATGGCATACTGCCCGACATCCGCGGCGTTCTGCATATACCCTTTTTTGAGCAGATCCATTGTCGCCAAAGCCGCCGCACAGGCGATTGGATTGCCGCCATAGGTGTTGCCATGCGAGCCCAGCGGCCAGGTGGCAACGCTCTTACGAGCAATGATCGCACCCAGCGGGATGCCCGAAGCAACCCCTTTGCCCACGCAGACAATATCTGGCTCGACGCCAAAGTGCTCAATGGCCCACCACTTGCCCGTGCGGCCCATGCCCGACTGCACCTCATCCACGATCAACATGATGTCATGGCGATCGCAAAGATCGCGCAGCGCCGGGTAAAATCCTGCCGGAGGCACGATATAGCCACCCTCACCCTGGATCGATTCGACCAGGATACCCGCCACATCCTCGGCGGGCAGCAGTTTGCCCAGCACCTGTTCTTCCATGTAGCGCACCACGGTTTGGCCGTAATCCTCGCCGGGGCGAGAGACCAGCAAGGGCCGGTAGGGATTGGGGTAAGGCACATGTACCACACCGTTCATCAACGGGTAGAAACCCTCGTGGTAAACCGGCTTGCTGGCAGTGAATGACAGCGAGCCCAGCGTGCGCCCGTGGAAAGCCCCCAAAAAGCCAATGAACTGGCTGGCGCCGGTGTGATAACGCGCCAGCTTGATGGCTGCCTCAACACTCTCGGTGCCCGAGTTGGTCATGAACGAGACGGCGTCTTCCTTGAACGGCGCGATCTGATCCAGCTCCTCGCCAAGCGTCACCCAATTTTCGTGGTAAAAGTCAGAGGAAATATGCAGGAATCGATCTGCCTGCGTTTTGATCGCCTCCACCACCTGGGGATGACTGTGACCGGTTGCCGTGACGGCGATACCGGCCGCGAAATCGAGGAAACGGTTGCCATCCACATCCCAAACTTCGCTGCCCTGGCCTCGATCCATCACAAACGGGTATGCTCGGGCGTAGGAAGGGGATATGACAGCCGCGTCTCTCTCGATGATCGCTTTGGCTTTTGGGCCTGGAAGGTTATACTTCTGCATTGCAATTTCTCCTAAATGAATCTCCAGCGGCAACGGACGGTCGTTGAAGGCGCCCCTGCCCGCTGCAGAGGCACACCATCAGCCGCGGGTTAATTAAGACACCAACGACCGGACAGGTGAATTATATCAACCCTTATCGATTATAATCAAGCCTCGTGATGAGCAAACCTTTTTCATTCGATATCCACGCACGCCAGGGAAGCGCCCGGGCCGGCCTGCTGCACACCCCTCACGGTGACCTGCTGACCCCGGTATTCGCCCCGGTGGGCACCCAGGCTACCGTCAAGGCAGCCACGCCTGCCCAACTGCACGAACTGGGCGCCAGCCTGGTGCTGTCCAACACCTATCACCTGTACCTGCGCCCCGGAGACGAACTTGTGGCGCAGATGGGCGGCCTGCACCAATTCATGCAGTGGCCCAACCCCATGCTGACCGATTCGGGCGGCTTCCAGGTATTCTCCCTCTCGAACAGCCGCAAGATCGACGAGGATGGAGTCACCTTCAAGAGCCACATCGATGGCTCGAGCCACCGCTTCACCCCCGAAAAATCTATCGCCATCCAGGAAAACCTGGGCGCAGATATCATCATGGCCTTCGATGAATGCGCCCCGCCCTACGATAAAGCCTACAACGAACGCGCCATGGCGCGCACCCATGCCTGGGCCGAGCGCTGCCTGGCAGCCCACCAGCGCCCCGACCAGGCCCTGTTTGGCATTGTTCAGGGGGGCGTTTTTCCTGACCTGCGCCAGCAATCTGCAGAGTTCATTGCCAGCCTGGGCTTTCCCGGTCACGCCATCGGCGGGCTTTCGGTCGGCGAGACCAAAGACGAAATGCACGCCATGATCGAGGTGGTCAACGCCGTGCTGCCAGAGGACAAGCCGCGCTACCTGATGGGCGTCGGATCGCCGGAAGACCTGGTCAACGGCGTGCTGCGCGGCATCGACATCTTCGACTGCGTGCTGCCCACCCGCCTGGCCCGTCACAGCGCCGCCCTCACCCGCACCTCACGCCTGAACCTGGTCAACGCGGGTTACGCCGCCGACCCCGCCCCCATTGACGAAACCTGCACCTGCTATACCTGCCAGCATTTCTCGCGCGCCTATCTGCGCCACCTGATCACGGCCAAAGAAATGCTTGCCGCCACCCTGCTCACCCTGCACAACCTGCACACCCTGCTGCAACTGATGCGCGACTTGCGCCAGGCCATCCTCACCGGCAGCCTGGAGCCGTTCGCTGACCAATTCTTTGCCAACCGACAGGATACCACCCCATGACCATCCTCCAAGCCATCATCCTCGGCATCATTCAGGGACTCACGGAGTTCCTGCCCATTTCCAGCTCTGCCCACCTAGTGATCACGCCCTATCTGCTGGGTTGGGAGATCCCCCAGCAGGAAGAATTCATCTTCGATATCCTGGTGCAGGTCGGCACCCTGGGAGCAGTGATTGTTTATTTCTGGAAAGACCTGCTCTCCATTGCCAAGGAATTCGTGGTGGCCCTGTGGCACAGGGCACCCTTTGCCACCCCGCAGGCGCGCCTGGGCTGGTGCCTGATCCTGGCGACCATCCCGGCTGGCCTGGCTGGGATGCTGTTCGATGACCTGGTTGAATCAGCTTTTGGCAGCCCGCTGGCAACCGCCATCTTCCTGCTCGGCACCGCCGCCCTGCTGGTGGTGGCTGAACGGCTGGGGCAGCGCACCCGGACGATGGAACAGATCGGCTGGAAGGATGCCCTGGTGATTGGTCTGTCCCAGGTGCTGTCACTTTTCCCGGGCATCTCCCGCTCTGGCTCCACCATCGCCGGGGGCATGCTGCGCAACTTGGACCGGCCTTCGGCGGCGCGCTTCTCCTTCCTGATGTCTGTGCCGGTGATGGCGGCTGCCGGGGTGTTTGCCATTGCCAGGCTGTTTGGCCAGCCGGGGGGCGCAGCCAGCCTCCTGCCTATGGCGGTTGGTTTTATCACCTCTGCCGTGGTGGGTTACCTGGCAATCCACTGGCTGCTGCGCTTTCTCACCCGCCGGCCGCTGTACATTTTTGCCGCCTACTGCGTGGGGCTTAGCCTGCTGGTGCTGATCGTCACGCTGATCCGATAACGATAACTATGAAGCGACACGCCTTCCTGCTCTTGCTGCTGCTCCTGACAGCCTGCCAACCTCTCCCCACCACCCTCCCGCCGGAAACCCCGGCGGCAATCAGCCTCACCTACCCGCCTGAGCTGCGTGCCTGGGCCGACCTGTTGCTGGGCTGCGCCTCTGCCACGCCCGGCCTGGCGCTATATCGCCACGAAAGCACCGCCCCCGCCGCCCCCGCCAGCCAGGCCGAGATCAGCCTCGCCCTGGGCAACCTGACCGAAACCGACGCGTCGCTCTTCGCTTACGCCATCGGCAAAGAGCCGTTGCTGGCCATCACCAATATCCAAAACCCGCAGACCAACCTGAGCACCGCTGACCTGCAAGCACTGTTCAGCGGGCGCCTGCTCCTCTGGCAGAACGGCCGCCCGGCGCAGATCTGGGTCTACCCGGCCGAAAGCCCACTGCAGAATGCTTTCCGGCAGATCGCCCTGGACGGAGAAAGCCCCACCACCCAGGCGCTGCTGGCCCCCGACCCTGCCGCCATGCTCACAGCCGTCGCCAGCAACCCTGACGCGCTGGGCTTTGTGCCGCAGTCTTCGCTATGGCAGGCCGACTCGAACGTATGGAATTCGGTGGTGGTGCTGGAAATAGATGCAAGCCTCGCTGAGCAGATGCAGCAAACGGTTTTGGTGCTGACCTCCCAGGAGCCGCAGGGAGATCTGTACACCCTGCTGGCCTGCGCCCAGGCAGGCTATATCCCCTGAGTTACGTGCTCAAGGAACCTTGTAAGCGCAAACCCGGTTGCGCCCGCTTTGCTTGGCCTCGTAAAGCGCCTCGTCAGCCTGCTGCAGGAGGGCTTGAAAAGAAACCTCTCCCTGATGCTCTGTGCTGGCTGCGCCAAAACTAGCGCGCACATGCGCTTGGCCGCCGCCAGGCACCTCCCGGTCGATCGCAGCAATCGCCTGGCGAATGCGCTCTGCCACCTGAGAGGCGGCCTGCAGGCCTGTGCCGGGCAAAACGATCAGGAACTCCTCACCACCCCAACGCCCAACCTGGTCGTAATGACGCTTGCAGTCCAGGATCGTCTGCGACACCAGGCACAGCATTTCATCCCCCACCAGGTGCCCAAACTGGTCATTGATCTCTTTGAAGTGGTCAATATCGATCATCACCAGGCTGACGAAATGCCCGTCGCGGAGCGAGCGGTCCATTTCCTGGTCGATCAAATCGTACAGAGCGCGGCGGTTGAACAGCCCGGTCAGGCTGTCATGGCTGGCCTGCTGCTCTAGCTTGCTCATCGTTTCGCGCAGGCGCGTCTCTAGCCCCAGGATGCGCTCACCGATAGCGATGCGCGCCCGCATCTCATTCATGTCAAATGGCTTGATGATGTAATCATCCGCCCCAGCATCCAGCCCGCCCACCACATCGTTCTTGGTCTGCTTGGCAGTGAGCATGATCGTGTATACATAATGGGGGAAATTGGCGGAACGGATCCGCCGCACCAGCTCTGCGCCATCCAGGTCCGGCATCATCCAGTCGGTGATCACAAAAGGGATCTGCTCCGCCTGAATGATCTTCCAGGCAGCCAGCCCGTCCATCGCGCTGACCACCTCGTGGCCCATGCTCTTCAGGATGCGCCCTACCAGGAAAATATAATTTTCATCATCATCGACAACCAGTACGCGCATGGTCACACCATCTCTGTCTAAGCCGATCCTGCCACTACAGCCGACCGCGGGGGCAGATGCCCGTAGAGATACCAGAAATCCGTCTCAGGGAAACCCGGCTGCAGGCCAGGCTCCCAAATAAAATTGGAGGGCGCCAACCATTTCTCCAAAACCAGGTCCAGGCCCGCCAACATCTCCAATAGCGCCGGCGGTAAAGGAGAGGCCTCGAGCTGGAGCAGGTGCAGCATCACCCGCAGGCGCACCTCGTAGGCGTAACGATCGTGATGAGCGTCAGCGTCATGCCGATAATCTTCGAGGAAGTTGCGCCACATGTTCAAACGTGAGCTGAAAGCCCGGGCGGCCTTTTTCTCCCAGGCCACGCGCCAGCGCGAGCGCACCAGGTGCAGCTCGGGCAGCAGCTGCCCCCATTCCGCCTGTTGCGCCAGAGTGAGCGGCATGGCCTCCAGCCGCGCCTGTGACAGGAATACCCCCTCCAGCGTCAGCAGCGGGTAAGGCGGCTGAGAATTGGGCGCGGAGGCATTCAGGGGCCAGTACAGCTCATCGGAAAGCAAAAAGGCCTCCAGGTTTACAACCCCGGCCCGCAGGTATCCGATCTCATAGGCAAATGGTGGCAATGCACACCCCTTCCAACAATTAGCGCACCTGGCTCAAAACCATTTGCACCGCATCCAGCAGCTTCTCTGGCGTGGTAGGCTTGACCAGATACTTGGCAACCCCCATATCGCTGGCCTTGACCATATCATCAATGGTGTATTTCGCCGACAAGATAATGACCGGCGGCACCTTCTCTAAGACCACCCTCAGCGAATCGAGCACATCGAAGCCGGAACGCTCAGGCATCATGATATCCAGGATGATCAGATCAAACATCTGCCCGGTTTGCCTGGCAAGGTTGACCCGGTCCGCCACCTCGTCCCAGCAGGTAGCAGTACTCACATCATAGCCAGCGCGCTTGAACACCATACGCACCAGACCCAAGGTGTCCAGATCGTCGTCTACAACCAGAATACGTTGATTGGTAGGGCGCCCAAACATAGATGGGTTCCTCCTGAGAGAGATTCTACCCTAAACCAGCAGAAGTAGCGGATTCTCTAAATAACGAGCCAGAGATTGCAAGAAGCGGGCGGCTTCGGCCCCGTCGCTGACGCGGTGGTCTACCGAGAGCGTGGCCTTCATGCGCGTACCCGGGCGGATCTCACTATCCACTACAACCGGCACCTGCCGCACCGACCCAACCGCCAGGATGGCGGCCTCGGGCGAGTTGATGATGGCGGTGAACTGCTCCACATCGAACATGCCCAGGTTGCTGATGGTGAAGGTGGAGCCTTCGATATCCTCCGGGCGCACCTTGCCTTCGCGCGCCCGCCTGACCATCTCGCCCATCGCCGCCGAGATCTGGCGCAGCGAGAGGTTGATCGTATCGCGGCAGACCACGGTCAGCAGCCCGCTTTCCACCGCCACGGCTACGCCAACATTGATCTGCCCGCGCTGGATGATCTCCTCTTTCGCCAGGTCGATCGAGGCGTTCAGGTTGGGAAACTCGGTCAGCGCCAGCGCCGCCGCTCGCACAATGAAATCATTGACGGAGATCTTTTCGCCTTCGGGCAGCAGATCGTTGACCTGCTGTCGCATGGTCATCAACGCAGCCAGGTCAAACTCATGCGTCACATAGAAGTGCGGCGCCTGCTGGGTCGATTCGACCATGCGCCGGGCAATGATCGAGCGCAGTTTCGTCAGCGGGATGTGCTTGTCTGCGGCTGCGGCCTGGATTGCCGGGCGCGCCGCCGGTGCGGGCTGGGCAGGCGCGGCGGCTGCCGGGCCAGATTGAACGAAAGCAGCCACATCGCGCTTGACCACGCGCCCATCCGGGCCGCTGCCCGGCACCTGGCGCAGGTCAATGCCGCGCTCGGCAGCCATGCGCCGCGCCAGCGGGGAGGCGCGCCGCCCGCCCGCCAGACCCGGCTCTTCAGCCACCTGCTTGCTGGCAGTCGGCTGGGGCGCAGGCGGCTCCGCTTTCGTCGCCGTGGGGGCCTCTTTGGCCTCCGCTTGCGCCGCCGGGGCTGCCTCCACCTGCTCACCCGGTTGGCCAATCACTGCGATCGGCGCGTTGACCGGGACCACATCACCTTGCGCGGCCAGATGGCGCAGCACCACCCCATCAAAACCCGATTCTACCTCTACCGTGGCCTTATCGGTTTCGATCTCAGCCAATACCGCTCCTTTGGCCACTGGCTCCCCTTCCTGGATCACCCAGCGAACGAGGGTGCCTTCCGCCATATCAAAGCCCAGCTTGGGCATGATAACCGTATTCGCCATTACAGCACCTCCTTGACTGCCTGCACCACATCTTCCACCTGCGGCAGAGCCATCTGCTCCAGAGTGCGGTTATAGGGCAGCGGCACCTCTTTCTGGGCTACGCGGCGCACAGGGGCGTCCACGTAATCGAAGGCTTCTTCGTAGATGCGCGCGGCAATCTCAGAGCCCACCCCAAACGAGCGCCAGCCCTCCTCCACGATCACAGCCCGGTTGGTCTTCTTGAACGACTCCAGCACGGGGCCCATATCCAGCGGGCGCAGCGAGCGCAGATCGACGATCTCCGCCTCGATGCCGTCCTTCGCCAGGATTTCCGCCGCTTTGGTGGAGATTTCCAGCATCTTGCTGTAGGTGACGATGGTCACATCGCGGCCCGGGCGCTGCACTTTGGATACCCCCAGCGGCACCGTGTAATCGCCATCGGGCACCTCGCCGCGCACCTGGTACAGCGTGGCATGCTCGATGAACATCACCGGGTCATTCGAGCGAATGGCCGATTTGAGCATGCCCTTGGCATCTTCCGGCGTGCCCGGGGCGACCACCTTGAGGCCGGGGAAGTGTGCGAACACCGCATCCGGGGTCTGCGAGTGCGTGGCGCCCAACTGCCGCCCACCGCCGCCCACCGTGCGGATGACCATCGGCAGCACAAATTGACCGCCAAACATGTAGTGAAGTTTGGCCGCCTCGTTGACGATGTGATCCATGGCAGAGAAAGCAAAATTGATCGTCATCAGCTCTGCCACCGGGCGCAGCCCGGTCAGCGCCGCGCCGATCGCCCCACCAATGATGGCGGCTTCGGCAATGGGGGTATCGCGCACCCGCTCGGCCCCAAAATGATCGTAAAAGCCCTTGGTGACGGCGTAAGTGCCGCCCCAAACGCCTACCTCTTCACCCAAGATGAACACCTTGGGGTCACGCTCCATCTCTTCCCATAAGGCCTGGGAAATGGCTTCACGCATGGTTATTCGAGCCATTTTATTCCCTCTCCCCTTCGTAATAAATATCCTGGAACAGCGCCTCTGGGGCGGGTTCCGGGCTGTTTTCGGCAAACTGCACCGCGGCTTGAATTTCCTGCTCCACCTGGACATCCAGGGCATCCAATTCTTCTTTGGAGGCGATCTTCTCGCCAGTCAGGTAATTGTGGTAAATACCAATGGGGTCGCTCTCCTGCCAGCAATGCACCTCGTCCTGAGTCCGATAGCGTTCCGGATCGCCCATGGAGTGGCCGCGGAAACGGTAGGTGTTGACCTCCATAAAATAAGGTCCGTTGCCGCCGCGGATGTGCGCCAAAGCATCCAGGGAGGCCTGGCGCACTTCCATCACATTCATGCCGTCCACCCGCCCGTTGGGAATGCCGTAGCCCTCTGCCTTCTGGCGGATCTCCGAGACCGCCGAGGCGCGCTCTACCGTTGTGCCCATGCCGTACTCATTGTTCTCGCACACCCACAGCACGGGCAGCTTCCACACCTTAGACAGGTTGACCGCCTCGTGGAAATAACCGATGTTGGTTGCGCCGTCGCCGAACATGCAAATCGTCACCCCATCCGTGCCCTGGTACAGATCACCCAGCGCCAGGCCCGAGGCCAGCGGCAGGTGCGCCCCCACAATGGCGTGCCCGCCCCAGAAGTTCTTCTTCACATCGGCCATGTGCATCGAGCCGCCCTTGCCCTTCGAGCAGCCGGTAGCCTTGCCCAACAGTTCCGCCATCACCTCGTTGGCGCTCAGACCGCAGTTGATCGCCACGCCGTGATCGCGGTACGCCGTGATCACCCGGTCTTGCGGCTTGCGCGCCGAGATCAAGCCCGTGCTGACGGCCTCCTGCCCGATATACAGGTGCAGGAAACCACCAATCTTGCCCTGCTGGTAGAGCACCGCGGCCTGCTCTTCCAGCAGGCGGATGAGTACCATTTGATGGTACAGATCGAGATGTTCTTCTTTTTTCATATCCATAAAAATTTGCGGGCGGGGACTGCCGGCTTAAGGCGGCAGAGGAAGCCCGCTTCTCCTTTCTAGACAGTTGGCAAATATCGAATATTGTAGTACACTTGTTCTATGAGTGACAAGCGGTATCGGCGCAACGCAGGAAGCGTTTACTCCCTGAAATATCATCTGGTTTGGTGTCCGAAATATCGTCGCAAGGTTTTGGTTGGCGCTGTTGCGGATGAGTTGCGTTCGCTGCTGTACCAGAAAGCGCAGGAGTTGGATGTAACGATTGAGGCGCTTGAAATCATGCCCGACCACGTTCACCTGTTTATCGAAAGTGACCCAACCGAAGCACCTCAGCGGCTTGCCAACCAGTTCAAGGGGTACACCTCTCGGATACTGCGCTTGAAGTATCCTCAACTGCGTTCTCGTCTTCCGAGTATGTGGAGCAGGAGCTATTACGTTGGCTCGATAGGCCACGTTTCCGAGGAAACCGTCCAGCGATACATCGAAATGCAGAAGTCGAGTTAGGTTATGTTTCGTACCTACAAGTACCTCCTTCGCCCAAATACCGAGCAGGTAAAGAGCCTGGACTTTTTGCTTTGGCAGTCCCGCCTTATCTACAATGCTGCTTTGGAGCAACGCATTACTACCTACAAAGAAACGGGCAAGGGCATAGGTTACGGGGCGCAGTGGGCGCATTTTCGAGACGTGCGCCACGATAGCCCTGACACGCTTGGAAAGCTGAATGCTTCCAGCCTTCAACACTTGCTTCGCCGCCTGGATAAAGCCTTTGCCGCTTTCTTTCGCTGCTTGAAAGCGGGCAAGAAGCCTGGGTATCCTCGTTTCAAAGGTCGCAATCGCTTTCACAGCATTGAGTACACCTACGGCGATGGTTGCAAACTGCGACAGGACGAGCATGGGCGCAAGTCGTTCTACGTTCAGAGCGTTGGCGAAAT
>DIXA01000006.1:93760-154852 GCA_002428565.1 Anaerolineales bacterium UBA6092
AGGGAAAGCCACATCGGACAGCAAGTTGGCGTTGACGTTGGCCTGAAAAGCCTTGCCGCTCTCTCTACGGGAGAGTTGATAGAAAATCCCCGCTGGTTGCGGGAGAACCTTGCCAAACTGCGCCGCTTCTCCCGTCACGCTTCCCGACAGGTCAAGGGCAGCAACCGACAGCGAAAAACCTACCGCCAGATTGCTCGTTTGCATGAGCGGGTTGCTAATCAACGGGCAGATTATTTGCACAAGGTCAGCTCTCGGCTCGTTGCTGAGAATGATCTGATTGCGATTGAAAACCTTAGCCTCAGTTTTATGAACCGAAACGGGCATCTTTCCTTGTCCTCGCATGATGCAGGGTTCGGACTGTTCCGACAGATGCTTGAATACAAAGCGGAAGAAGCTGGTATCCAAGTCACCGCCGTGAACCCGTCCAACACCACCCAGGCGTGTAGCGAGTGCGGGAGTATTGTTCCAAAGGGTTTGTCTGTTCGTGTGCACGAATGTCCTGACTGTGGTTTAGTCCTTGACCGAGACGTAAATGCGGCTCGGAATATCCTAACTTTGGCTTTACAAACCCCGCTCGGACGGAGCGGTCAGGCGGTAACGTGTCCCGTTGGGGAGAGCGTTGCCTGAGAAGCTGTCCCCTTTAGGGGACAGAGAACATCACAAGGATATCCTCCCACCTTGAATGATGGATTACTTGCAACAAAAAAATTATACCAGACAAGTCCGATAAAGCCGCAAATCCTGGCTTCGCAGTAGCCGCCAAGAGGCCCAGTTTGATCTTTTTAACGTATAATTCTCTTGGCCGCCATTCATTTGAGCATTAAGCCGCTCGAGATTCCGGCTGCTGTGCTGCAGAAGATGATGCGCTAAGAGTTGTCTATTCACATCACATGAGGTCAATATGCGCCTGGCCAAACTATATCCTATCTATGCTTTCTACATCCTGGCCTTTGCGATCAGCTGGTTGGGCTGGATCCCCCAGACCCTGCACAGTAATGGCCTGTTCCCGTTCGATCACCCCTTGCTGAGTTTCCTGGGCGGGGCAGGGCCAACCCTGGCAGCCGTCATTGTGATATGGGCGCTGAAAGGCAAGGATGGCGCGCGCGACCTGTTTGCGCCCTTGTTCCATTGGCGCGCCAGGTGGCAGTGGTTCGTGTTCGTAATCCTGTTCTGGTTTGTTGTCGCCGCAGCCGCGCTCGGCTTGGGCGCATTGTTCGGCCAGAAATTCCCCGCCCTCGCCCGTTTTGCATGGCCGGCTTTGCTGCCAGTGTTCATCACCATGCTGCTCTCCAATGTTTGGGAAGAGATCGGCTGGCGCGGCTTTGCCTTGCCGCGTCTGCAAGAACGGCACGGCGACCTGAAAATCGCCCTCATCATGGGCTTCTTGTGGGAGCTGTGGCACCTGCCCCTGATCCTGGATCCCACCAACCCCATGTCCAGCCTACCCTGGTATGGGGGCCTGGCCTTCAGCCTGGCGCTCTCCGTCATTTACACCTGGCTGTATAACCAAACCCGCCGCAGCCTGTTGTTTGTGAGCATCTTTCATGCCATGTCCAATACGATTGCTTTCGTGCTGGTAGAGCTGGATGTTTTTACATCCTCCTACCTTTGGGTGGTCGGCCTCACAGCCATCTGCGCCGTGCTCATTGTTTTACGGTACGGGGCGCACCGCTTCGGTCCATCAAATTTGCAGGTATAATCTGCCCCGTATGAACATCCTTTACCTCACCCACCCGCTCAATGGGCTGCTTATGATCGGCTTGGGGCTTGGGCTGGGAATCTGGCTCACCCGCCGCTTTCGCCTCGGCTGGGGCATCTGGTGGGCCGGCGGGGCCACCTTCATCCTCTCGCAAGTGGGGCATATCCCCTTCAACCTGAACGTGCTGAACCCCTGGGTGCAGCAGATCCTGGCCGCGCAGCCATCACTGAACGGCCTGCCCTGGGCGGTAGCGGCGCTGTACGGCCTCAGCGCCGGGGTATTTGAAGAGTTTGCCCGCTATGCCATGTACCGCTGGTGGCTCAAGGATGCACGCTCCTGGCGCAAGGGCATCTTGGCCGGGGCCGGGCATGGCGGCATAGAAGCCATCTTGCTGGGCCTGCTGACCCTGGCATCTTTCTTCCAGGTGGCCGCCCTGCAAGATGCCGACCTCTCCACCCTGGTGCCGGAGGAGCAGATCAGCACCGTCAGCCAGCAGATCGCTGCCTACTGGTCACTGCCCTGGTACGATAGCCTGCTGGGAGCGGTCGAGCGCCTGTTCACCATCCCCTTCCACATAGCCGCCTCGGTGATGGTCTTGCAGGCCTTCACCCGCCGCAAACCCGCCTGGCTGGGGTTGGCTGTTTTATGGCACGCCCTGGTGGATGCAGCCGCGGTCTACCTGGCAGGTTTTGTGAGCATCTATCTTGTGGAGGCTATCATCGGCCTGGCAGCCCTGCTCAACCTCGGCATCATCTTTGCGCTGCGCCAGCCC
The DNA here is from genome assembly GCA_002428565.1 of Anaerolineales bacterium UBA6092. GTDB lineage: Bacteria > Chloroflexota > Anaerolineae > Anaerolineales > UBA4823 > UBA6092. The sequence continues at coordinate 96,232 of DIXA01000006.1, forward strand.
GAACCCGAGCCGCCCACCGCCCCCAGCCTGCCGCCCGCCCCCATGCAGACCCTGCCCCTGGCAGAGATCGAAGAGAACGCCGAGAACCTGGATAACACCCGTTTCACCTGAAAGAGACGAGGCAACCCGCATGATCCAAACCGAAAACCTGACCAAGCAGTTCAAAACCACACTTGCCGTAGACCGGCTGACCTTACAGGTGCAAGAAGGCGAGGTGTTTGGCTTCCTGGGCCCCAACGGTGCCGGGAAGACCACCACCGTGCGCATGCTCACCAGCCTGATCGGTCCCACCAGCGGCAAAGCCATCGTCAACGGCTTCGAGGTAGGCAAGCAAGATACCGATATCCGCCGCAGCGTGGGCATTCTGACCGAAACGCCCGGCATGTACGATAACCTGAGCGCCCAGTTCAACCTGGAGATCTACGCCAGCCTGTACGAGGTCAAAGATCCCAAAGGGCAGATCGAAAAATACCTGCGCATGCTGGGACTGTGGGATCGGCGCAACGACGAGGCCGGCACCTTCTCCAAGGGCATGAAGCAAAAACTGGCCATTGCCCGCTCTCTGCTGCACGAGCCGCGCCTGCTCTTCCTGGATGAGCCAACGGCTGCACTGGACCCGGAGGGCGCCCGCCTGGTGCGCGACTTCATCGAAGAACTGCGCAAGCAAGGCCGCACGATCTTCCTCTGCACCCACAATCTGGATGAGGCCGACCGTCTGTGCGACCGCATCGGCGTGTTCAAGTCGCGGCTGCTGGTGGTCGATGCGCCCGCCCGCCTGCGCTCGCAGTTGTTTGGGCGTAAAGTGGTTTTTCACCTGCACGCCCCGGCCCCGGGCCTGGCGCAAACCGCCCAGGCTCTGCCCTTCGTGCAAGAGGCGCGCCTGGTAGATAACAAGCTGCTGGTCACCCTGGAAGACCCCGACCTGCACAACCCGGAGATCATCCGGGCGTTGGTGGGCGCTGGCGCAGAGATCCAGTTCGTTGGTGAACTGCGCCGCTCACTGGAAGATGTGTACTTGCAGCTGGTCAAAGCTGCCTGAGAGGCATTATGGACAAGATCAAAACCATCCTGCACAAAGAATGGGCCGAGGTATTCAAGAACCGCATGGTGCTGTTCGCCACCATCTTCTTGCCCCTGATGATGACTGCCCTGCCCCTGATCATCCTCTACGCCACTGCCGGGGCCGAGACCGGCGATTTCACCAGCCAGATGCCCAAGCAGTTCCGTGAGTTCTGCCCAGAAGGGCTGACCGGCGGCGAGTGTTTCCAATATTACATCGTCAGCCAGTTCATGATTATGTTCATGATGATCCCGCTGATCATTCCGGTCAATATCGCCGCCTATTCCGTGGTCGGCGAGAAGACCACCCGCAGCCTGGAACCCCTGCTGGCAACGCCCATCACCACCGCTGAGCTGCTCACCGGCAAGAACCTGGCTGCCACCATCCCCGCGGTGATCGCCACCTGGATCGGCTTCGCCATCTTCGCTGTGGGTGCGGCGATCATTGCCAAAAGCCAGGCCCTGCTTGGCGCCCTGCTTGACCCGATGTGGCTGCTGGCGATCTTCCTGGTGGGGCCGCTGCTGGCGGTGCTCTCGGTCAACTTCAGCCTGATGGTCTCTTCCCGCGTCAACGACCCGCGCGTCGCCGAGCAGCTCTCTTCGGTGGTGATCCTGCCCCTGCTGGCGCTCTTCGTCGGCCAAATTTCCGGCTTTATTTTGCTCAGCCGTTCCCTGGTGCTGATCATGGCGGCGGTGCTGCTGGTGATCGACCTGGGCTTGATCTATCTATCTGTGCAATTATTTGAGCGTGAAACCATTCTAACAAGGTGGAAATAACCCATGAAAATAAAAGCATTCTTCTTGTTGATCATCCTGTCCTTGCTGGTGCTGCTCCCGGGTCAAACTGCCCTGGCACAGGAAGAGCAAGAGTTGACCTTAAGCCTGTCCCGAGATTTCGGCTACGGGGGGATGGGAAACGATATCCAGGGGCTCTTCAGCATGCACGCCAAAGGCCCGGATAGCCTGGTGCGGGTAGAATTCTTCATCGACGGGGAACTGATGGCCGAGGATGCCGAATCGCCCTTCGCCTTCCAATTCAGCACCGATAACTATCCCCTTGGCCTGCACACCCTGACCGCCATTGGCTATACGACAGACGGCCAGGAGCTCCCATCGCGAGAGATCACCGTTGAATTCGTCAGCGCAGACGAGGGCTGGCAAGCCGCCGGGAAAATCCTGGTGCCGGTGTTGATCCTGGTGGGCATCTCCACGATCGGCGCCTTTGTTCTGCCCTTCATCAGCGGGAAGAAACGCGGCAGCACCCCGCCGGGCGAGCAGCGGCGCTATGGCGTCGCCGGTGGAGCCATCTGCCCGCGCTGTAAGCGGCCTTTCTCGCTCAATTTCCTGGCCCCCAACATGCTGGTTGGCAAACTGGACCGTTGCCCTCACTGCGGCAAATATGGCATCATGCGCGCCCGCAGCCTCACTGACCTGCGCGCCGCTGAGGCCGCCGAGTTGCAAACGGCCCAGGCTCAAAGCCAGATGCCCGAAGAATCGGAAGAGGAACGTTTGCGCAAAGAGCTGGACGACTCTAAGTTCCACGATGTATAACCATCACTTGACCCAAATGTAAATTAGTTTATACTGAGTACAGCCGCGGCAGGGGAACACCCCTACAACAAGCCGACAATCGACCTGCATAAAGGACTGCATATCATGAGCAATAAACCTATTCAGATCACCGAATTTGACCTTCAGCGCCTGACGGCGCTGCTTGGAGAGGCTGCCCATACAGAGTATCGTGGAAGCGATTACCTGGCTCGTTTACGAGCAGAACTGGATCGGGCGCAAGTGGTCGCCCCGCAAGCGGTATCGCACGCCGTCGTTACCATGAATTCCACCGTGATCTTACTGGACATGGAAACACAGGAAGAAGAAACCTACACCCTGGTATACCCCGAGAATGCCGACCTGGCGCTTGGCAAAATCTCCATCTTGGCACCGATCGGTACAGCCATGTTGGGATATGAAATTGGCGACGTCTTTGAATGGGAAGTACCTGCCGGTAAGAGACACCTGCAAGTCAAAAACATCCTTTACCAGCCAGAAGCAGCCGGGGATTTTAATTTATAACCATCCTGGCAAACTAAAAAAGTGCGCCCCCCAGGCCTGGGGGGCGCACTGATATTCAGTTGTTCGCGTGTAAACTACTTGTAGATCGTGATCGTGGTGCCGTTGCTATCGCCATCCGGGTCGCTGTTGCCAGCTGCATTATAGACGTAGCCGGTAGCAGTCACATTGGTCACCGTGTAGGTGGCGCTGGCTACAGTCGTCTTCAGCGAGACGCTGACACTGCATTGGCCAGTGGTGGCAGTGGTGCAAGTGACGGTGGTGGTGCCGACTTTGCCGGTCACGACTGCACCAGAAACAGCCAGGCCATTGGCATCCTTGACCGTGATGGTGAAGGTAACATTCCACTTATTTCTAACAACGGTGCCTACGCCATCCAGATCCTTGACCGACATGGTCACATCGCCGCCGCCGCCACCGCCGCCGGTGAGCAGGTCAATGGCTGCCTTGGCCTGGATCAGGCCGTAGCCGTAGTAGTTGTCGCGGCCGGCTGCGCCCAGATCCTGGGCGGTCTGCTGCAGGGCCGTGCGGATGTCGGCGTTGGTTGCGGTGGGTACAGCGCTCCACACCAGAGCCGCTACAGCCGCAGCGTGCGGGGTGGCCATGGAGGTGCCATCGTAGTATTCGTAACCGCTGGCGGGCTGAGTAAAGGTGCTGCTGACAGAGGCCGTGCTGCCCAGTTTATTGGCAACCAGGTACTGACCATCTTCCATGCTCAGGCTGATGCCGATAATAGTGGAAGAATAGCCCTCGCCCAGCGTGCCCAGGAAACCGCCGGACACATTGTTGTAGATGATCGCAGCCGCGCCGCCGCCGAGCTGAACATTGTGCACTTTATCATAGAAGGAGATATCGCCGCGCTGGCAGAGGACTACTTTGCCGCTCCAGGCACCGGCGCTGGTGCACAAACCGCCGTCAACCAGGGCGCCGCTGGCAGTGCCGCGGGCCGAGAATTCGATGTGACCAGCAGCATAGGTCACGCCGCCGACGGTCACATTGGTATTGTCCAGGTAAGGCACGGTGCTGAGCACGCCCACGCCAGGGGCAGCCAGCTCAACCGAGCTGTTATACTGCGAGAAATCAGCCACCACCTTGTTCGAGTCAATCGCGGCAATGGAGATCACCGAGGGGTAGGAGGCGGGGTAAGAGAGAGCCGTAGTGCCTTCATTACCAGCAGCAGCGATGGACAGGATGCCCTGGTTGTACAGAGTGGCAAAGGTGTTCTTTTCGGTGGTGTTTGAGCGGCTGCCACCCAGGCTCATGCTGATGATGTTGGCGCCAGCAGCGGCACAGCGGTTGGCGGCGTCGGCCAGGGTGGACGAATAAGCCCATGCGCCGTCATCACCAAAGACACGCACCACGTAGATATTGACCGTGCCGGGGGTTACACCGATCACGCCCAAAGCGTTGTTCATGGCGGCGATGGTGCCAGCCACATGCGTGCCGTGGCCGCTGCCATCCGTGTTCCAGGGCAGGTTGCCATTGTAGCCAGTTACATTCACGCCCTGCAGATCTTCGTGCCCGGTGTAAAAGCCCGAGTCGATGATGCAGATCTTGCGGTTAGAGCCGGTGGGGGCACCAGAGTCCACCACACCGTTGCGGTCGGCATCCCAGACATCGCGGGCCTGTACCATATCCACACCGTAAGGCACCACCTGCCCGGCCTCAATGGTGGCCAGGCTCTCAACGGCCGCCTGGGTGGAGTTGATGCCGATCGGGAAGCGAGGGGCGTCTTCCTCGATCAACACCACATTGGGGTTCCGCTGCAGGCCAGCCAGCGCTGTGGCCGGAACCGTGACAGCAACCGTATTCAAATTGTCAAAGGTAAAATGAACCTCAGCCCCTACGCCGTCCAGGCTGTTCTGAACCGCAGCCTTTTGTCCAGCAGCGTAGGTGATCAGCACACGCACGGTCTCAGTGCGGGCGTTGGCACTGGCGGGCATGATTGCCACCAGGCTTAAAACCAAACTGACCACAAGGGCCACAGATACCACAGACCATCGTTTCATTCTTATTCTCCTATTTTGTTTGATTGGGGGGGTTTTCGGCATTTTGCCTTGAAAGGGGTGAGATTGAACTGACCAAACTTTCATATCCGATAGGTAATGCTATTTTCCCCCCCTTTAATGCGGTTGTCAAGGTCTCTAAACTTTCAGTTATGCAAGGTCGGGTATAATAGATGCACGAGTTCGGTGCGGCACTCTATAATTACTCTAATAGGAGAAAGAAGTTACTTGACTCAAAAGCAAATCCTTTTTTACGGACGGTAGAGGGCAAAAAAGCTTATGGCAAAGCAAAAGGGCGCAACGACTCAGCAAGATCCAGACCCAATCGCGGAATTTAATGAGTGGCAAGAGCATCAATATAACCCTTACTATTGGACAAACCGGTTTTCGAACGGTTATTTTAAACGCACGCGCTCCAAGGGAGCTTTCTGGATCATTCTGTTCGAATTGCTGATCTTTCTTGTGGCATTCTTTGCTGTGTTCTATGTGTACCTGCTTTTAGGTAGGCCTCCTGGGATTCCAATCCTGCTCGGCCTTTTAGGCGCTTTCAGCATCTTGTTAATCCTGCACGCCTTTCACGTAAAGCCGTTGCCAACCGAGCCTAAATCAGGTGAACAAAACGAGGACGAAAGAAAAAACAAGAAGAAAAAGTCGAGAGGACTGCCCAAAAGGCCAAAGAACTACCGGTAGACGCAGGAAAGCATTGACTCCAATTTGGCCAATGATTCAAAATCTGATCGGGAGGAAAAGACCATGCAAACCACAACTCAGAAAAACATCCCTGCCCTGCTCGGGATAGGTGCTTTGTTCGTTCTTTTCGCCAGTATTGCCATCATTGCCATCCTGGCATCCCTACCCAGGCCGGCATCTGCCCACGTCAGCGACGCATACGGCCCGGCCTGCGGCGCAGCCACCATGGACGGAGTCATCAACGCCGACGAGTGGAGCATCGCATCCACACAAACCTTCCAAATGGTCTCGCCCAGCGCCGATTCCCTCACCGCCACCCTGTACGTGATGAACAGTGGCTACTACCTGTACATCGGCGTCACCATCAACGATGACGAATTCACCCCTCAAGGGCTATACCTGGAAAAAGGGGATGGATTTCGCATTGACTTCGATAACGATCACAGCGGCTCCCTGTTCGCCCTATACGATGATGTTCTCAATATCAATGCCGGGCTGCCTCAATTTTCTGACAGACATCTATATGGGGGCAGCGTCCCTACATCCAGTGGTTGGGATGTAGACTATGGCGGCACATCTGACGGCAGCGGTGCGGCCAGCCGGGTGAGCGATCTGAATCACTTCGAGCTTCGCCACCCCGTGTGCAGCAACGACCGGCTGGATTTCTGCCTGCATCCTGGCGATGTGGTGGGCTTCCGGTTGGAGTACCTGGATGCCGAGGGCGACGGCAGTTTTGGCGGTTCGCAGTTTTACCCCGGAACCGGGGGTACTGCCATCGCAGACATCGTCATCGGCGCATGCACCGCGGGTGACCTGAGGGTTTACCTGTCATTGATCCAAAAGTAAATGCGATGCCCTTTACCCACGCCCCTTGATCAATCATGAAAACAGCCCCCGATTGCATATTCTGCCAGATCGTTGCCGGCAAAAGCCCAGGCAGCGTCTTCTACGAAGATGATCTTGTGCTGGGGTTGATGACCATCGGCCCCGTCACGACGGGGCATGCCATGATCATTCCCAAACGGCACGCCGCCTTTCTCGCAGACTTAGATGAAAACACGGGGCGGCATCTTTGGAGCATCACCCAGCGCACTGCCGCGGCCATCCGCGCCTCAGGCGTGCGCTGTGAAGGCATCAACCTCTTTCTCGCCGATGGCGAGGCCGCCTTTCAGGAAATATTTCATGTTCACATGCACGTGTTTCCACGCTATAAAGGCGACCCCTTCAAGCTGGTGGCAGATTGGGATGTAAAACCATCCCGGCAAGAACTTGATCAGGTGGCACAGCAGATCCGGCTGGCATACTGCAACCTATGGAGCAATGACAGATGATAAAATCTCTGCACATGATCCCAACCTGAAAAGGATAGAAAATGCCCCCCGAATTCGACCTTGACGCCGCACACAAACACTTCTCTGCCCATTGCTTCAACGCCGCCTGGGATCTGATGGATAAGGCCGAGCGAACGGCAGAAGAAGACCAGATGATGCTTGCCCTCAACCAGGCATCTATCTACCATTGGCGCAGCCGCCCCGACTGCACCGCCCAAAACCTGTCCGTCGGCTACTGGCAAACTTCTCGCATTTATGCCTTGCTCGGCAATGCACCTGAAGCGCAGCGCTACGGCGAGATCTGCCTCTCCTACAGCCAGGGCCTCGAGCCGTTCTACCTCGGGTATGCCTACGAGGCGCTGGCGCGCGCCGCCTTCATCGCCGGGGAGCACGAGAAGGCAAAACACGATACCGCCCAGGCCGAAGCACAGGCTGCCCAGGTAACCGATCAAGAGAGCCGCGAGATGCTTCGCAATGATCTGGCCGCCCTGAGATGACCGGACGCGATAAGCCAGGATGATATCCATCAGACGAATTCAAATTGGCGAGGGGGAACTTTTTCGGCAAGTGAGGCTCATGGCCTTGCAAGAAGCGCCCTATGCCTTCGCATCCACTTACGAATCCGCACTGCAGCGCAGCCGCGCCAGCTGGAGCGAGCAAGCCGACCACACCGCACAAGGCTCCGACCGGGCTACGTTCATAGCTTTTGCAGACGATGCGCCGGTTGGGATCGCGGCGCTGTACCGGCAACCAGAAACAGCCGGGTTAGGTGAGATCGTGCAGGTCTGGATAGCGCCCGAATACCGGGGGACGGGGCTTACATCCACTTTGCTGGATACCGTTTTCCGCTGGGCTGCCGAAAATGGCTTTCGAACCATTCTGGCTACCATCCGCAAAGATAATTCGAGAGCCCTGGGGTTCTACCGGAGATACGGTTTTCATTTTCTTGATCACGTCTCGCTTGACCACACGGGCGAGGTGGTGATGGAAAAAGAAATCTCTGCGCCAACATGAACCCCAACCCGCAGCACATCCTGCACGATCTCGGCATGGACCCTGGGCAGATCCGACAGGTGGACACCCTGTCCGAAAGACACGGGCACGCCGTCTGGCGCATTGTGATGTCAGAGCGCTCCTACGTGCTCAAGTGGATGCCCAGCGAAAGCGCCAGAGTCGAGATCGAAAGTTACCGGCTACTGCAAAGGCTGGGCGTGCCAACCCTGCCGCTTTACGCCAGCACAGCGCAGGCCCTGCTCCTGGAAGATCTGGCCCACAGCAAACAGTGGCGCCTGGCCGAGCAAACCGACTCGGCCCGGGCAGAGGTGGGCCAGGCGGTGGCGCGCTGGTACCGGTTTTTTCACACCGCGGGCGAGGCCCTGCTCTCACAGGAGGCGCCGCCAGACTTTTTGCGGCGCGAGACCGATGTACTCACCCCCCAAAGCCTGCTCGCCACAGGCCAGACGCTTGGAATGGCAAATTCCCCCGTTTGGGACCTTGCTTCCCGCCATCTTGAACTGCTCAAGACCGCGCTGGCAAGCCTCAGCTTCACCCTGAACTATAACGACTTCTACTGGACAAACCTGGCCCTCTCCCGCACAAGCGACCAACCACTGGAGGCGATCATCTTCGACTATCACCTGCTGGGGGTGGGCATGCGTTACAGCGACTGCCGCAACGTCGCCTTTTCTCTCACCGGCGAGGCAGTGGAGGCGTTTTGGGATGCTTACGACAAGGTGGATGCGCGCGAGGCCATCCTGGATTGCCCCCTGGCTGACCTGTGCGGCCTCCAACTCGCCTCGCAAATGCCCAAGTTCCCCCAGTGGGCGCAAGAGAGCCGCCAGCGCCTGCTCAACGGCGAGCTGGAGAAGGATCTCCGCGCCGCGATCGCACAGGCCGAAGAAATGAGCGCGAGGCGCTTAAATTGCTAGCACCCAGCCTGAGGGGGGCAGGTTGGGCGCTAGCAATTTAAATATACCACAATTTTGCCCGCTGGGGGGAAGTTCAGCTCCCCAGAAATTGCCGGAAATTCGGCTTGGAATAAGTTGCCAAGTAAGTGAGCACACTGTATAATCATTTCATAGGCCATTCGATGAATATCTGGAGATCGATGGCCCGGGGCAACATAGCCCATCTCGGGTTCATTCAAAATGATGCAAAAAGGAGAAACAGCCATGGAATTCGAAGGATATTGTGTCAAGTGCAAGAAAAAGGTAGCCATCAAAGACGGCGCCGTCAAGCAAACAGCCAACGGGCGCAAAATGGCCCAGGGCACCTGCCCGGTTTGCAAGACCAAAGTGACGCGCTTCCTGGCATCCGATAAAAAGTAACCCCCCTGCTCATTATTTGTAGGGGAAGCCAACTACGCGCGTGCGCCATGCGCATGCGCGTAGTTGGGTGCCAATCTGCAATCCCCTTTTCCAGGCAAGGGGGAAGAGTGGGTGATTTTATGGGCTTTGCTTGTAAAATCACCCATTTTGCATAAAGGAAGCCCTGCGGGTACCATCCAGAAATACGTTCGCCGCACTGGAGGCATTGCTCAATGTACAGTTATCCCATGCGCTTCAAAACCGGCGCCATCCCCACCGAAGCCAACCAAACGGTCGTGGACGCCCAAAAGCATCCCATCCTTTTTCGCCCCAAGATCACCGACGCCATGTCACCCTGCACGATCTATGCCGATCAGAGCGCCAGCCAGCCGTTGTATGTCGCCCTGCACCAGGAGCAGGGAGAAGCTATCGGTTTCTTGATCCAGACCCCAGGCGGCGCTGCCTTGGGCCAGCTAACCGCCAGTTTGGGGCATGCATGGGAATTGCTGGATGAGCATGGTCATACCCTGGCGACCATTCAAGAAAAAGCCGCCTGGAAAAATTCCTGCCTTTATCAATTATTAACCCTGCCATTCGACCAAAGTTTTTCGGATTCGATGCTCAAGGTCTTTGCCCCCCACCGCTACATGGTAACCATCAACGGCAAGAAGGCGCTGATGCTGCGCGAGGTTACCAACGAGCTGAGCGATGATTACATCTTGAAAAAGAGCGGCGATTTTCCGCAGGCAGCAGAGGCGCTCCTGTTGGTCAGCCTGATGATGCTGTTGTGCATTAAAGAATAATACCGGTCAACTACCACCCTCATCTTTACTCAAAAGGAGAAGATAATGATGGCCAAGAAAATGTATCCAATGGGAACCTGGTGCACATTTGGCATGGCTGCGGCGTTGATCGCCAATGGCGTGGCCACCTTTACCGGGCCGAACTGGCTGTGGGATGCCTCGCGCATCCTGATCCCCGTGTTTGGGCTGGGGATGTTACCGGCCGTGCTGAATATGATCCCGCCCGCGCTGGCTGGCTGGGCCACCTGGGTGACCAACCTGGCCTACCTGGGCCTGGTCGCCGAAGCCATCCGCTACCTGGGGCAGATCGAGTTCAACACCACACCCCTCTTGTTTGGAGGCCTGGGCGTGTGGGGGATCACCATGAACGTGCTGGCCCTGCGCCACGGGCTCTGGCCGCGCCTGCTGGCCTGGATTGGCATCGCCAGCAGTGTCTTGCTGCTGAGTGTCCTGCTCATCCTCATTGTGCCATCCCTGGACGTTCTGGGGCGGATCTCGGCGGCCATCGGGGCAGTGGGATTGTACCCGGTTTGGTTGATCTGGCAGGGATTGCGTATCCGGCAAGAGAAGTAGCCGCTTTACACCCGGAGGTGCTAGATGAAATCTGTGCGTTGGATTTTTCTGAGCTCTATGCTCATCACGGTGGGGGTGATGGCGATCGTTGTTTTCCAGGCCCTCGCCGAATCTGGCGTAGACCTGAGTGAGACAAACCTCATCGAACTGTTCAAGAACGAGGAGACCTCCGTGATCATCATCATGCCGGTCGTCTTGCTCATTGTCCTCGCCACCATGATCCCCTTCTATCGCATCATGTTTCCGCCACGCATCAAGAACGGGATCAACGCCACCGCCAAGGTACTCAAAGTATGGGATACCGGCACATCGATCAACGATAACCCGCAGGTGGGGCTGCTGCTGGAGCTGCGCACCCAGGAGGGCACCACCCTGGAGGTGGAGGCCAAGACCATCGTCTCGCGCCTCAGCGTAGCCAACGTGCAGCCGGGCGTGCTCGCCAACGTGATCTACGAGGCGAACAAGCCGCAGCGTCTGACCGTCGAATCGTTCGAGGTGCCGCCCCCTACCTCAGCCCCCAGCGAAGAGCCTGCCGATGAGCGCCCGCCCAGCACGACCGAGCGCTTGCTGGAGTTGAACGACCTGCGCGCCCGCGGCCTGGTGACGGAAGAAGAATTCCAGGCCAAGCGCAGCGAGATCCTCAAGGGGCTGTAAAACCACCCAACTTCACAGGCTAAGGTTTCTACAATGCCCACACCCACCTCGCTTCATGCCGTTACCGGCGCCTTTGGCTACTCAGGCAAGTATATTGCGCGCAAGCTCTTGGAAATGGGACAGCCGGTGGTCACCCTGACCAATTCCATTGACCGCGCCAACGAATTCGGCGGGCAGATCCAAACCTTTCCCTTCCACTTTGACCAGCCCGACGAATTAGCCCGCTCGCTCCAGGGTGTAGATGTGCTCTACAACACCTACTGGGTGCGTTTCAACCACCCCCTGTTCAAACACGCCGACGCTGTGCAAAATACGGTGACTCTCTTCGAGGCGGCGCGCCGGGCGGGCGTAAAGCGCATCGTCCACATCAGCATCACCAACCCGTCTGAGGATTCCCCGCTGGAGTATTTCAGCGGCAAAGCCAGGCTCGAAAAAGCGCTGATCGATTCAGGCATCTCCTATACCATCTTACGGCCAACCGTCATCTTTGGCCGCGAGGATATCCTGATCAACAACATCGCCTGGGTGCTGCGCCGCTTCCCGGTCTTCGGCATCTTCGGCAACGGCCAATACCGCCTGCAGCCCATCTACGTGGAGGATCTGGCTGAGCTAGCCGTTTACAGTGGAGAACAGCCGGAAAACGCCGTGATCGACGCCATCGGACCCGAGACCTTCACCTATCGCCAGCTCGTCCAGACCATCGGGCAGATCATCGGCGCCAGGCGGCTTCTGATTCCCATCCCGCCCTGGTTCGGCTACGGGGTTGGGCAGGTCATCGGGGCTCTCACCGGAGATGTGCTCATCACCCGCCCGGAAATTGAGGGCCTGATGGCAAATCTGCTCTATGTCGATTCTCCCCCGGCAGGCCAGACACGCCTGACCGATTGGGTGCAGCAGCACGCGGACACATTGGGCCGAAGCTACACCAGCGAGCTGGCCCGCCGTAAAGACCGCCAGGCCCCATACCAAAGCAATTAGCAGGGAACTTCCATCCCCGCATCAGCGTCTAAACGCGGATGCCCGCTCTCCACAACAACCTGCCGGGTTCAGGCAGAGAGGTCAAACTCTCCGCTGAAACCCGGCAGGTTGTTAGGGCACGAACAAACCATGCCACATCATCCCAGGCTTTTTGCTCAGAGAGCAGCCCGGGTGGTGAACTACAAATGAAAGAGGTTTAGGCGTCGCTTAGATCAGCAGGGCCTGCATCGGCAGCCACATGCTGTTCCATATATCCTCAAGCACCGCACTCTGCGAATACAGCACAATTGCTGAAATGCAGCAGCAGCACAGTAAAACAACGGCAACAACAATAACAATGATCAGAGTTGTGTTGCTCTTCTTTGGCTCAATGGGAGCCGGGGTGATGGGCATGCCAAAATCTTCTGCCATAGTGTCCTCCAGAGAAAGAATATAGGATATGGTCTACAATGAGACCGCTTTTATAACCAGGCTTACAGTCTGGTTAAATAGCCAAAAGCCAGAGCGGCAGCAGCAAAGAAGTCGCTTCTTCCTCAGTAAAAGCCAGGAAAAACCTTGCCACCACGCTGAGACACAGCAAAACACCAACAACCGCACCGATAATGACCAGGATGGTAATGCCCTTATTCGGACTGACCAACACCGGGGGCATAGGGTCGCCAAACTTGTCGCGCATAGCATCCATCCATCAGACAACAGAGATTATACTCTGCATCCTTCACGATGGCGGAGCAAAACAGCCAGCCAGGCTAGATCATCGGCAGCAGCGGCAAAATCGAGTTGTATTCGCCTAATGAGAGAAAAGCAATGCCACCCGTCAATAGGATGAACGCGCCAACGCCGCACAAAGCGATGATGAACAGGATGATACCGATCCAGCCCAGCACCAGGCCGGCCTGGGCCATGCCCATGCCGCCCTGCATGCCGCCGCTCTGCTGGATTTCCTTCTTGGCCATTGAGCCGGTGATCACGGCTGCAATGCTGCCGATGGTGGGCAGCAGGGTCAGGCCCAGGATGCCGGCAATCAGGCTGATGATGGCCGTGGAATTATTCGGCGCCGAGGCCGGGGGTGGAGCATAGTATGCATTGTTATCGTATGACATGTCGTCCTCCTGAAAAGAATACGGTATTAGAAATTTTTAGTTGCACGACTGGCGTTAACCCTGCGCCAGGTAAACCAGATGATCCAGGCTGTGATCAGCACCAGCACACAGGCGATGATCACCGGGGCGATGGCAGCCAAGATCGACAGCACTGTCGAAACCACATCCTCGGCGATGCTCACCGGCACATTGCCGGCTCCGCCCGTGGCTGCGGTAACCGCCGGGCGCACCGCGGCGGCCTTCACCGCGTGCACGCTGCCCGCCACCAGCAAGCCCAGGATCATCGCCAGCGCCGGTTGCACATCGCTGACCACCTGAGCGCTGGCCGCAAAGACGATCGCGCCAGCGGTCGGGCGCACAAAGGTCTGGATCACATCGTTGATGTGATTGACCGCCGGCACTTTATCGGCAAAGAACTCAACCAGCGAGAGCGCTACCAGCGCGCCAATCACCCACCACGATTCCAGCGTGTCCCAGGGCGAGCTCAGCTCAATCAAGTTGGTGAAGCGCGCCGTCAGGGCCACCACCAACAGAGGGATATAGGCGTTCAATCCCGCGCTGGCCGAAAGTCCAAAAGCAGTCAAGATATCCATTTCATTTCCATCCTTTCGTACGTTGGCCCGCAGGCCAATTGGCGCCTAGAGCGGGAAACCCGCCCAGGTGCCGGTCAAAAAATAGCGCAACCCGTCCATCACGGCAATCTGCAGCAAAGCAACCACCAGCCCACCCACCAAAGGCAGGGCCATCTGCGCCAGGTGATCGTAGCGGTTTTCCAAACGAAAAACCATCAACCAAACCACAGTATACACCAAAGTCAGCAGCAGCAGCACACCGCCCGCGCTGACCAGCGCCAGCACATACAGCACAGCCGGGATCTCCAGCAAGGCCAGCCCGCCTACAAAAACCGCTGGCAGAATCATCCCGGCCAGCCAGCCCAGCCCCGGCAGAGCCGGGCGTGGGTCCACCTGCCGGAACACTGTGCCAACAAAGGCCGGGTACAGCACCCCGGCAATCACCAATCCCATGCCCATTCCCGTCACCATGCGCAGGGTTTGCGTTGGCTCATAGAGGCGCGGCAGGTTGGGAAAATTCTGCAGCAACGGAGACAAATGCACATAAGAATTCAAGCCATCCACAGCATAAGCGCCCGCAAACAGGGCAAACACCCCGATCACGCGCCAGTTTGGCATCCCGCTCCGGCGGCGGCTTACCACCATCTGATAAGCCAGCCCCACCACCGCACCCAGGTACTGCCCGGTGCAGCGCACACACAGCGGCATCTGCACGTCGCCGATGTGCAGAGAACGGGCATCAATGCGGTGGCATACAGCATAGCCCACCGCGTCTGCCTTACCCAGCAAACCGGCGGGCGTTTCCAACAACCATACCAAAACCAACAAGCCTGCCGCCAGATACACTCCCCACTTCCATGGCAAACGCGCCAGGCTCGATGTCCGTTTCACTTCTTCCATAGAAGTTAAGTATAGATGTTTTCGGCAAAAAAGCAAGCAATTGGCAAAGCCGCTCAATTGCGGTATGATAGACACCTGATTTACGGAGGATAATATGATCAAGAAAATCTTTGCAGCCTTGTTCCTGGTTTTGATGCTGACAGCCTGCGCCAACGGGGAAACCCCCGCCCCGACTGCCACTGCCACCGAACCCATAGCAATCGCCGCCACATCCACATCAAAACCCAGCCCCATCCCGCCCACCGAGACGGCTACGCTGGCTCCCACCCTCACCGAGACGCCCGCCGCCACCCCCACCCCTGAAGTGATCGCCTATGGCCCGGCCAATTTCCCCGCCAATGTCAATCCACTGACGGGCCTGATCGTTTCCGATCCGGCCATGCTGGACCGCCGGCCGGTGGCGATCAAAATCAACATTGTGCCGCGGTTTCTCTACCGCCCACCCTGGGGCCTCAATTACGCCGATATCGTCTATGATTACTATCACAACGATGGTTATGCCCGCTTCCATGCCGTCTTCTACGCCAACGATGTCGAGTTGGCCGGGCCTATCCGCTCGGGGCGTTTGCTAGATCATGACCTGGTCCGCATGTACAAGAGCATGTTCGCCTTTGGCAGCGCCGACGACTTGATCTATCAACGGTTCCGCAATGCAGAATACTCCGACCGCCTGGTATTGGAAGGCAGCGGCTCAAACTGCCCGGCAACCGCCGCCAGCCCGCTCTGCCGCTATGCCCCCTCCGGCGGCGATTTGCTCCTGGGCGGCACCCAGGCCATCCGCGATTACCTGGTCGGGCGCGGCGTCGATAACCAGCGCCAACCGCTGGAAGGCATGACCTTCAACGCCACGGTACCCTCCGGCGGCGAGGCTGCCAGCCAGATCTATGTGCGTTATTCGGGCGATAACTACGCCCGTTGGGACTACGATGAAGCCAGCGGCCGCTACCTGCGCTTCCAGGATAAAGTTTTCGATACCGGCCAGGGCGAGGAGTACGAACCCCTGATCGACAAGATAGATAACACGCAGGTTGCCGCGGATAACGTGGTGGTCTTGGTGGTGCGCCACGAGTACTACCAGCGCCCACCCAACGAGATCGTCGAGGTGCTGCTCAGCGGCACCGGAACCGCCTACCTGTTCCGTGATGGGCAGGTGTACCAGGTGGTGTGGAACCGCCCCACCATCGACTCGGTGCTCTTCCTGACCAATACCGACGGCACCCCCTTCCCCTTCTCACCCGGCACCACCTGGTTCCAGGTGGTTGGCGAAACCACCGCCATCACCGAGCCCGCCGCAGGCGCCTGGCGCTTTAACTTCAGTTTCCCCTAAACCGCCAGGCCGCGCACGATCTGCCGCGCCAGACCCGGCCCGGCATACACCAGCCCGGTATACACTTGAATCAGCACTGCGCCGGCGTCCAGCATAGCCTGGGCGCCGGCCGCGTTTTCGATGCCGCCCACACCGATCACCGGCAGTTTGCCCTGCGTGCGTTGGCAGATCGCGCTCACCATGCCCAGGCTGGCGCGGTGCAGCGGCGCGCCGCTCAAGCCGCCGCTCTCCCCGGCATGGGGCGAGCGCAGATCAGGCCGGGCCAGGGTGGTGTTGGTGGCGATCACCCCATCCATCCCGCGTGCAGTGATCACCTCCAGAGCATCGTCCAGCTCCTCATTGCTCAGGTCGGGCGCTAGTTTCACCAGCAGTGGCAGGCTTTTCCCCGAGCGCGCCGTCTGCACCTGTCGCTCGGCGGCCAGGCAGCCCAGCAGCGCATCCAGCGCGGCCCGCCCTTGCAAGCGCCGCAGCCCAATCGTGTTGGGCGAGCTGACATTGATCGCCAGGTAATCCGCCAGCGGGGCAAAAGTGCGCAGCAGGCTCCCATAATCCTCAGCAGCCGCCTCCAGTGGGGTATCCTTGTTCTTGCCGATGTTGACCCCCAACACCAACCCGGGCGGGCGCGGGCCGCCCAGGCAGGTTGCCACAAAATCTGCCCCCTGCCCGGGAAAGCCCATACGATTGATCAGCGCCCGTTCTTGCGGCAGGCGGAAGAGACGCGGCCCGGGATTGCCCGGCTGCGCCCTCTGCGTCACGGTGCCCACCTCGATGTGACCAAAACCCAGGCAGGCCAGCCCGCGCCAGCCCAGGCCATCCTTGTCATAACCCGCGGCCAACCCCACCGGGTTGGCGAATCTCAGCCCAAAGGCCTGCACCGGCCGGGTTGGGACGGCAAAACACCTGCGCAGCAGCCCGCCCACGGGCGGCAGCGCTCCGGCTATGCGCACAAGCCGCAAGGTCAGGGCGTGGGCCTGTTCCGGCTCCAGGCGAAAGAGCAGTGAACGAAAGAAAGGATATACGTTCACCCCCGCGAGCCTTCACCCGCCAGGAATTCCCGCGCCGCCCGGGTGTGCGCCTGCTCCACGCGCCCGGCCTGTTCCCAATGGTCGAGCATCTCGCCCAGGGTCAGCACGGCGTGCAGGCGGCAGCCAGCCTGCTCCAACGCCTGCGCCGCCCCCGACTGCCGGTCGATCAGCACCACCACATCCCGCACCTGCAAGCCCGCCGCGCTCAGTTTCTCGATGGCTTCGAACTTGCTGCCCCCGGTGGTTGCCAGGTCGTCGATGATCACCACCTGCTCGCCCGCCTGGTACAGCCCTTCGATCTCGGCGCGGGTGCCGTAGGTTTTGGCCTCCTTGCGCGGGTAGAGCAATGGCCAGCCCCCTTGCAGGCTGATCGCCGTGGCAATGGGGATGGCTGCATAGGGCAGCGCCGCCAGGCGCTCGAAGGCCAGGCCGCGCAGAATGGGAAGGTAAGCCGCCGCCACCTGCTCCAGCACCTGCGGGAAGGAAACTAACTGCCGCAGGTCAATGTACAGCGGCGATTGCAGCCCCGATTTGAGCGTAAACTGCCCAAACTTGATGCAGCCCGCCTCCAGCAGCGCATCTGCCAGGGCCATGCGCTGTGACGGCAGAGCCGCGGCCTGCCCCAACCCCTCGGCCCGGCTGGAGCGCATCGCCTGCACCAGGGATTGTGCTGCCTGGGCGGGGTCCTCGGCCCGCGAGATCGCCCGCGAAACCGGCACCAGCAGCCCCAGCCCATCTGCTCGCAGACCGGCACGCAGCGCCGCAGCCAGGTCACCGCCCTGCGCGCCCACCCCTGGCGCCAGGATCCACAACTCGGGCGCGGCAGCCCGCACCCGGCGCAGTGAATCGGGATGCGTGGCGCCCACCACCAGGCCCAGGTTGTCATGTGTATTCCATGCCTGCGCCAGGCGCGCCACCTGCTCAAACAGAGGCTGCCCCGTAGCGGCCAACTTCAGATCTTGCAGGTCAGCCGCGCCCGGGTTAGAGGTCTTGCACAGCAAGAAAGCGCCTCGCTCCGGGCTGCGCAGGAACGGTTCCAGTGCATCCCGGCCCAGGTACGGGCTGAGCGTCAGCGCGTGCGCGCCCCAAACATCAAAAGCCGCCTGGGCATAGGCCTCGGCAGTGGAGGCAATATCGCCGCGCTTGGCATCCAGGATCACCGGGATGCCTGGCGGGATGGCGGCGATCACCTCGCCCATTGCCGCCATGCCTGCCGCGCCCAGCGCCTCGAAAAAAGCCGCGTTGGGCTTGAAAGCCGCCGCCACAGGGGCCGTGGCCTGGATCAAGCGCAGGCAGAAGTCTTTCGCCGCCTCGGGCGTAGGGGTCGGTAGGTCCGCCGGGTGAGGGTCCAGCCCCACGCACAGCAGCGAATCGACCGCCCGGGCGCGCCCCTCCAACATTTGCATCAAGGATTGCATCCGCTCACCTCTCCTTCCCCGCGTTGCCGCGGTGTCTGCTCTACGCCTTGCCCAGCACCATCGCCAGCAGCGCCATGCGCACGTACAGGCCGTATTCCATCTGGCGGAAATAGGCCGCCCGCGGATCGTCATCAAACGCCATGCTGATCTCGCCCACGCGCGGCAGCGGGTGCATCACGATCATGCGCTCTTTGGCCTGCTGCATGATCTCCGGCGTGATCACGTACGCGCCCCGCACCGATTCGTACACTGCCTGGTCGGTAAAGCGCTCTTTTTGCACGCGGGTCACATACAGCACATCCGTCTGCGCCAGCACCGGCTCCAGGGTCGTATACTCGGCCTGGGGGATGTTCTTCTGCCCGATCTCCTCAACAATCTCGGATGGCAGGCGTAGAATCTCCGGCGAGACATAGTTCAGTTTGACATTATAAAGCGAGAGCAGGCGCGCCAGCGAATGCACCGTGCGGCCATATTTCAGGTCGCCCAGCATGGTCACGGTCAAGCCGTCCACCTGGCCCAGTTCTTCAACGATGGTGAACAGGTCCAGCAGCGCCTGCGTAGGGTGCTCACCCACCCCATCACCCGCGTTGATGATCGGCTTGCGGGCATATTGCGCCGCCAGCGCCGCCGAACCGATCTCCGGGTGACGCAGCACGATCACATCGGCATAACATTCCAGCGAGCGCACCGTATCAGGCAGCGACTCGCCCTTGGCCACCGAGGAATAATGCACCTCGTTGATCGGGATGACGCTGCCGCCCAGGCGCTCCATCGCCGAGGTAAAGGAAGATGAGGTGCGCGTGGAGGGCTCGTAGAACAGGTTGGTCAGGATCTTGCCCTTCAGCAGGTCAAATGTGCCTACCCGCTCGACCATCACGCGCATCTCATGTGCTACGGCGAATGTATAATCCAGGCTACCGCGTGAAAACTGCTTGACCGAGAGGATGTCCTTGCCATAGAACGGCGCCGTGTGCTGGTCGCCAAAAGGCAAATGGGGGTTGCTGGAATACGTGGGGGATAAAAATGTTGCCATACGTTCACTCCTTTGGTTATTTATGAATATCGGCGGTGATCAACCGCCGGCTTGCTCACATCCTGCGGATATCTCTACCCGAGCCGGGCAGCGCCAGCACCCGGCCATCTTCGTATACAGACTGCCCTCGCAGCACCACCCGGCGCACCCGCCCGCGCAGCCGCCAGCCCTCGAAGGGCGTCCAGCCGCAGCGCGAGTGCATCTCGGCGGCGCGCACTTCCCAAACAGCATCCTCATCTACTTCCACCCAGGTTTCTGCCTGGGCCGGGACGGAGAAAATACGCCGGGGGTTGGTCGCCAGGCGGTCGGTCAACTGCTCCAGCGAAAGCCGACCCTCTCGCAGCGCGCCCAGCAGCAGCGGCAGGGCCGTCTCCAGGCCCGGAAAGCCCGGCGGCGGGTTCTCGCCATCCTTCTCAGCCAGGGTATGTGGGGCGTGGTCGGTGGCAAAGCAGTCGATGACTTCCAGGTTCTCCCACAGCGCCTGGCGATCCGCCGCAGAGGCCAGGCGCGGACGCACCTCGCTGCGGCCCGCTCCCAGCCGCGGCATATCCTCTTCGCTCAGGAACAGGTGGTGCGGCGTCACCTCGCAGGTGACTGGCCAGCCCTTCTCCTTGGCCGCCCGGATGAGCAGGATCTCCTCACGCCGGGAAACGTGCGCCAGGTGCAGCGGGCGGCCCTGCAAAGCCGCAACCAGGATGATTGCCGCCAGGCTGCGGCCCTCGGCGTGCGCCACCAACGGCAGATGCGCAGGCCAGCCGGCCACATGCGCCCGCCAAAGCGACAGGTCGTCCAGGCGCAGCGGGCCGTAGGTCTGGTCCAGGTACATCTTCAACCCGGCGGCCTTGCCTGCCAAACCCGGCAGGCAGTCCAGGTTATCTGGGCCGGCGCCCAAGTATTGAGCGTAGTCGCAGCGCGCCTTGACCCGCGCCGCAGCCAGGGCCTGTTCCAGCGTGGCAGAATCCGTCACCGGGGGGAGCGTATTGGGCATCGCCAAAATGGTGGTGAAGCCTCCCGCCAGCGCCGCAGCCGTACCGCTGTCCCAATCTTCCTTATGAGTTGCGCCTGGCTCGCGCAGGTGCACATGCACATCCACTAACCCGGGTAATCGCAGCATCCCGCCTCGCTCCCTACACACAAAAAAAAAGCCCCCACAGGTTAAAAAACCTGCGAGGGCTCGCACTTCCACGGTAATAAATTTGGTCTTTTCATCGTCCCCGATTTTACGGGAAATTGGGAATCTGTCAAGGTTTAGATGAGATGTTTAGACAACTCATTCGATGTTCCGCTCACCACTTCCAGGCCTGCATGATCGGGATGGCCTCGAAGGCGGTCAGGTCGAGCTGCAGCGGCGTGACCGAGACATAGCCCTGCGACACCGCGCCAAAATCGGTGCCATCGTCGGGGACGGCAGTGGGCGCATCGCCGCCAATCCAGTAATACGGGTGCTGGCGCGGATCCAGGCGGCGGTCCAGCCGGTCGCGATACACCCGCAAGCCCTGGCGGGTGACCAGGATGCCGCGCAGCTGCTCATCGGACAGGTAAGGCACGTTGACGCTGAGCACAATCCGCGGGTCGATCGTTTGCGCCATCAGCATCTGGGCGATGCGCCGGGCGGCGCGGGCTGCCGGGCCGTAATCCAGCGCGCCGGAGTGGTTCTCCGGCGAATGCAGCGAAACAGCGATCCCGGGCACCCCGCCGATCACCGCTTCCATGGCAGCCGTCACCGTGCCCGAATAGGTCACATCATGACCGATATTGGCGTTGGGGTTGATCCCCGAAACCACCAGATCCACCTTTTCTGGCAGCAAGCCCAGCAGGCCCAGCGCCACGCAATCGGAGGGCGCCCCATCTGAGGCCAGGGCCGCCGTTCCGTCTGCCAGCATCACCTCTTTGACCCGCAGCGGGCGGTGCATGGTCTTAGCATGCCCCGAGGCGGACCAGTTGTGGTCGGGCGCTAACACGCTCACCTTGCCCAGCAGGCGCATCTCTTGCGCCAGAGCCAAGAGGCCCGGCGCCAGCACGCCATCATCATTGGTTACTAAAATGTGCATCAGGCTATTCCTCAAAAGTTGTAACGGGCAAAGGTACTGCCACAAGACGGCTATTATAAACCGGATTTGGGCTCATGGGCATCATCTCTATTGGCGCATAATTTCCCCCATCGCATCCTATTGGCAGATGATGCCGCGGCGCGATTGGTTGCTGGGCAATTGGAATTACAAGTTCATAGTATGTTTGCTTGACTCTTCGTACCTTCTGGCTGTATAATCTAATCAGTCTAGTCTGACTAGATATTCAAGGAGGTGCAACATGAACAACATCTGGCAGCTTCAAGAAGCAAAAAGCAAGTTTAGCGAGTTGGTCGAACGGGCACTGGCGAATGGAGCGCAGATCGTCACGCGCCGCGGCCAAAAAACCGTCGTTGTATTACCCTTTGAAGAATATCAGCGCCTGGTAAAGCCTTCCAACAGCCTGGCGCAGTTCCTGATGTCTTCTCCTCTGTCGGGATCTGAACTGGCCATTGAGCGTGATATGCGCTCTCCGCGCAACATCGAGATTGAGCCATGAACTACCTGCTGGATACTTGTATTCTTTCGGAATTCACCCGCCGCCAGCCCGAGCCGCGCGTGATCGACTGGATCGACTCGATCGATGAGGAAAAACTGTATATCAGTGTGATCACCATCGGTGAAGTTCAGCGCGGCATCGAGCGCCTACCCGATTCGCACCGCAAGACAGAGTTGTTGGTCTGGATGAATAATGGGCTGCTCGCACGCTTTGACGGACGCATGGTCGCGCTTGACGCACCGACGATGTTTTTATGGGGGTCATTGGTTGCGCGCCTGGAAGCCGCCGGTCAACCGATGGGTGTTATGGATTCTCTCATTTTGGCCAGCGCATTGCAAAATAACCTGATCGTTGCCACTCGCAACGTGACTGATTTTTTGCCCGGTGGGGTGCAGGTAATCAATCCGTGGGATTAGGATTAGTGGGTGCAAACCTGTTTCAAATAATACTCGCTCGGCGATTAGCCAGGCAGGTTTTCTAGACCCGCACGACCAGGTCAACGGTATAGCGAGGCGTGCCTAAAAGACCACTTTTTCTTTTAGTTTTCCCCATTGCTCGAAAACTCCTGCTTCGCTGGGATCAGCTTCCAACATCCCCAGGCTTTTTGCCATGGCGTAGGCAGCGTTGAGCTGCTGCCAGCGCAACGCAATCGAGGCTGTGCGGCGTTCTTCTTCCACCACAGCCTCTACCTCAGCCCAGCGGGCCTGATAGGCTTTCAAATCGTCTTTCAGGGTCATAAAATCATGATAGCACAGCGCCCGAGGAGCGCAACCGGAGCAGAGGGGGCTGTCCAAAAAGAAATGGACGGCCCATCCCGTTTTGCATAAGATATAGCCTAAAACCTCTACCCCACCTCTGCCCCCAGCGCCACCGGGCGAGTGCCATCTGCGATCCACTCACTCCACGAGCCAGCATACAGCCGCGCCTCGCCCAACCCTGCATGGCGCATGGCCAGGATATTGTGGATAGAGGTCACGCCCGAGCCGCAGTAAACTGCCGTCTTCTCCGGCGGCACGCCGCCCAGCAACCGCTCATAACGGAGGCGCAACTGCTCAGGCGAGCGGAAGGTGCCATCTGGGTTGAGGTTGCCGCCATAAGGCGCGGAGTGCGCCCCGGGGATATGCCCTGCCACCGGGTCGATCGTTTCGTTCTCGCCGCGATAGCGCTCCGGGGCGCGTGCATCCAGCACCACAGAACCTGCCTCCTGGCGCATCACTTCCACCTGCGCCGCGCTCACCAGCATCTCCGGGCGCGGCTGGGGCGTAAATGTCCGCGGGTAGCGCCGATCTACGCCCAGGCTGACTGTGCAAGCGCTGCGCTGCCAGGCCTGCCAGCCCCCATCCAGCACAGCCACAGCATCGTGCCCTAACCAGCGCAGCATCCACCACACCCGCGCCGCGGCCAGCGCCCCGCCCTGATCGTCATAGGCTACCACCTGCACCCCCGGCCCAACCCCCATCCCCGCGAAGAACCGTCTTGCCGCTCCCGTCTCGGGCAGCGGATGGCGCCCGGTCACCCCCGGCACGATCGGAGCAGAGAGATCCTCGTTCAGGTGGGCGTACACCGCCCCGGGGATATGCCCGGTGTGATAGTTCTGCCGCCCCAGCTCAGGCTCGGCCAATGAAAAACGGGCGTCCACCACCAGCCAATCGGGGTTATTCAGGTGCCGGCTCAACTCAGCCGCAGAGATCAGTGTTGTGTAGATCATTGTTTGTGCTCCTCTTCACCAACGCTGAGTATACCAGTTTTCAGCACGCCTCTCTTTCCTGGTGCTGCATAACTTGCCCTAGCCTTCACTCCATGAGATAATTCAGCCAAACAGGAGGTATAACCTATGCGCTTCGGTATCATGGCTTTGCAGATCGATGCCCTGGTTCCTCAGGGATTGCCGCCGCAGCAGGTCATGGCGCACATTGCCGGCTTTGAGCATGCCGGGCTGGTGCGCGGCCTGGCGGAACACGGCTTCAAGTTAATTGAATTGGGCGGGGACCTTTCGCTCTTCCTGCCGCACACCTTCGCACCGGCCGCCATCCAGCGCCTGGCCGATCTAAAAGCCGAGTTGGGGCTTTCTTACACCGTGCACCTGCCGCTGTGGTCGGTAGAGACCTCCACCCCGTTGGGGCCGGTGCGCCGCGGCTCTGCCCAGGCTGTGATCGAGATCATCCGCGCCACCCAGCCGCTGCAGCCCGAAGCATATGTGCTGCACGCCACCGGTGCGCTGGCAGCCGAGTTCTACCGCATGCGCCTGCCAGAGATGGCCCGCCAACTGCTCCTGCGCCAGTTCCAGAGCGGCGCCGCCGAAAGCCTGAGAACCATCCTGGCTGAAACCGGCATCCCCTCCCGCAAACTGGCCATCGAGACGATCGAGTTCCCCTTTGATCTGACACTGGAACTGGCCGAGCAATTCGACCTCTCCCTCTGCCTGGATACCGGGCACATCCTGGCTGGTTTTGCCGGCCCGGTGGGCTTTTTCGAGGCCCTGGAGCGCTGCCTGCCGCGCCTGGCAGAGATCCACTTGCACGACAGCCCCTGGCAGGGACCCGAGATGACCTTGCAGTATGGCAAAGACCACCAGGCCCTGGGCCGCGGCGATCTGGACACCTCGCGCCTGCTGCAGCGCCTATCACAGGCCGGCTTTGACGGCCCGATCATTTTTGAGCTGCGCCTGGAGGAGGCCCTGGCCTCCATGGATGTGATCCGCACCTTACTGCCCAAGCATGCCTGACCATGATTGAACCTGCCATCTCGCAATCCCCCAGCGAGCGGCTGGCCCTGCTCTACCGCCTCTCGCAGACGTTGAACTCCTCCCTGGATTTGGATGAGGTGCTCAACCGCGTCATGGATGAAGTGATCACCACCATGCACGCCGAGCGGGGATTTGTGATGCTGGCTGACCCATCAGCCTACCCCCATCAAGCCGCCTCTCACCGCTATACCATTCAAGTGGCGCGCGGCATGGATCAGCACAGCCTGGAATCGCCCGAGTTCCAGGTTTCGCGCGGCATCGTCGAGCGCGTCTTCCAGGAGGGCAAGCCCCTGCTCACCAACAACGCCCAGGACGATGACCGCTTCAATGCCCGCGAGAGCGTGCGTCTGCTGGGGCTGCGCTCCATCTTGTGCGCGCCGCTGATCGTCAAAGAGCAGGTCAAGGGCATCGTCTACGTGGATAACCGCATCCAGGCGGGCATCTTCACCCAGGCCGACTCTGAGTTGTTGAGCGTGATCGCCGCCAACTCTGCCGTAGCCATCGAAAACGCCCGCCTGTTCCGTGAGACCCAGAGCAAGCTGGAAACCCTGCGCCTGCTGTACGAGATCGGCGCCGACCTGGCCTCTTCGCTGGATGTGGGCGAGGTGCTGGAAACCGCCCTGCAGCGGGTACAGGCCATCCTCCAGACCGAAGCCGCCTCCATCCTGACCATCGAGGGCGACGAGCTGGTCTTTCAGGTGGCGCTGGGCGAACATTCCGAGCAGGTCAAGCCCTTCCGCATTCCGCGCACGCAGGGCATTGCCGGATGGGTGATCGAAAACCGCCAGAGCGCCCTGGTCAACGATGTGCAAAAAGATCCCCGCTTTTATACCGTGATGGATGCCGAGTCGGGTTTTGTCACCCGCAGCCTGATGGCTGCACCATTGATCTGCAACGATAACGCCATCGGCGTGATCGAGGTGTTCAACAAGCCCGGCGGCTTCGCCCCCTCTGACCTGGAGATGCTCTCCACCATCGCCTCCAGCGCGGCCATCGCCATCGAAAATGCCCGCCTGTACCAGGCCGCGGTCGAAAAAGGCCGCATGGAACGCGAACTGCAAGTGGCCCGGCGGGTGCAGGTCAGCCTGCTGCCGCTGGCCAAGCCCGACCTGCCCGGATGGGAGTTTGCTGCTCACTGGCAGCCCGCCCGCGAAGTGGCCGGAGACTACTACGATTTCATCCACCTGGCGGATGGGCAGATTGGCATTGTGGTTGCCGATGTGATGGATAAAGGCATGCCGGCAGCGCTGTTCATGGCCTTTGCCCGCAGTGTGATCCGCGCCAGCATGGATGTGGAATTGACCCCGCTGCAGGGCATCCTGCACGCCAACCGCCTGATCTGCACCGATTCATCGTACAGTTCCTTCATTACATTGTTCTATGCCCAGCTCAACCCGGGCAGCGGCGAGCTGCTGTACATCAACGCCGGGCACAACCCCCCCCTGCTCTACCGCAGCCAGGATGGCACACTGCAGCGCCTGGGGGCGAGCGGTATCCCCTTGGGTATCGATGAGGACACCCAGTACACCCAGCAGTCCATCACCCTGAACCCCGGCGACCTGATCTTGCTCTACACCGACGGCATCACCGACGCCACCGACGATCAGGACGACCCGTTCAGCATCGAGCGACTGGAAACGCTGATCACCCACAGCGCCTCGCAAAGCGCCGCCCAGATCCTGGATTCGGTCGGGGAGGCCATCGAACAACACACCCGCTCTCAGCCGCTGGATGATGACGTCACCCTGGTGGTGATCAAGCGCAGTCCGGCTGAGACATTGCAAAAGGATTCAGCGTAGAACGTATGGAACCCAGCATTGGCACCCTGTTCAACGGTCGTTACCTCTTAGAAGCCGAGTTGGGCCGCGGCGGGATGGGCGTGGTGTACCGCGCCCACGATAACCTGCTGGAGCGTAAGGTGGCGGTCAAGCTGCTCAGCAGCAAGCAGATCGGCACCGAAGGGCGCGCCCGCCTGCTGCGCGAAGCCCAGGCTGCCGCCCGCCTCAACCACCCCAACATTGTCAGCATCTTCGATGCCGGCGAAACCGAGGGTATCTCCTTCATCATTATGGAGCTCCTCGAAGGCGAAGCCCTGTACGACCTGAAGCCGCTGCCCCTGGAGAAATCCCTGGATATCATCCGCCAGGTATGCAAAGCCCTGGAGCACGCCCACGCCCACGGCATCGTCCACCGCGACCTGAAGCCCGAGAACGTGATCATCTCGCCCACCGGCGTGGCCAAACTCACCGACTTTGGCCTGGCACGCTCGGCAGCTTCGCGCCTGACCGCGGAGGGCGCCTTCATCGGCACCATCCACTACATGTCGCCAGAGCAGGCCCTGGGCGAGGATGTGGACGGGCGCACCGATCTCTACGCCCTGGGCGCCATGCTTTACGAGATGGCTGCCGGGCGTCTGCCCTTCACCGGCGACGACCCCCTGGCGATCATCTCGCAGCACCTGCACGCCCCGGTGATCCCGCCGCGCAACTACAATCTCGAAATCCCCCCCGCCCTGGACAGGCTGATCGTGCGCCTGTTGAGCAAGCAGCGCGACGATCGCCCCGCTTCGGCGGCGCTGGTGCGCCAGGCGCTGGAGCCCGAAGCCCTGCAAGCCAGCAGTCCCCAGCCCGCCGAGCCGCTTTCCAGCCTGGATATCCTGGTGCGCGGCCGCCTGGTCGGTCGGGAGCAAGAGCTGGCCGAGGCCAAGTCGCTTTGGCGGCAGGCCATGGCGGGCGCCTCTCCCCAGCCCATCTTGCTCATCAGCGGCGAGCCAGGCATTGGCAAAACCCCCCTGGTGCGCGAGATCAAAGCCCTGGCGGAAGTCTCTGGCGGCACCATCCTGCTGGACGAGTGCTACGCCGAGGGCAGCGCGCCGTTTGCCCCGCTCAGCCAGGTGATCCAGCAAGCCCTGCAAAAAGGCGCCCTGAACCTGCCCGATGTGATCCTGGCTGACCTGGTGGAGCTTTCCCCCAGCCTGCGCGCTCGCTATACGCAATTGGCCCCCAACCAACCCCTCGACTCAACCTCCGGGCAGCACCGCCTCTTCGAGAGCGTGGTAGCGCTGTTCTCCTCCCTGGCAGAGCGCGCCCCCGTGCTGCTGGTCCTGGAAGACGTGCATTGGGCCGACGCCAGCACGCTCAGCCTGCTGCGCCACCTGGCCCGGCGCGCCCGGAGCGCCCAGATGCGCCTGCTGATCGTGCTCACTTACCGCGAATCAGAGCTGGAAAACGCGCACTGCCTGCGCGAGGCCCTGCCGGAATTCAACCGCGAGCGCCTGGCGGCGCGCATCAAGCTGGGCCGCTACGACCGCCAGCAAACCCGCCGCCTGCTGACGATCATGTTCCAGGAGGAGATCGACCCCGCCTTTGCCGAGGCTATCTTCAAGGAAACGGACGGCAACCTGTTCTTCATCGAAGAGATCTGCCGCGCCCTGATCGAACAGGGAAAACTGACCCACCAGCACGGCCGCTGGCAGTGGTCTGATCTAAAAGACCTGGAACTGCCGCAAAGCGTGCGCCTGGCGACCCAATCGCGCCTGAACAGCCTGCCCGCCAATACCCAGGATGTGCTGCGGCTGGCTGCCATCATTGGGCGCGAGTTCAGCTTTGACATCCTACACGCCGCTTGCGAGTTAGAAGAAGACTTGCTGGTGGAGGCGCTGGAAACTGCCGAGCACGCCCAACTGATCACTGAATCGCGTGCCGAGCAGACCAACGGCAGCAGCAAAGAGCATTTTGCCTTTGTGCACGGACTCATCGTCACCACCCTGCGCGGCAGCGTCAGCGGGCTGCGCCGCCACCGCCTGCACCGGCGCGTGGCCGCGGCGATCAGCTCAGCCAACCCCGAGGATTACCCCGCCCTGGCTTACCACTACCAGCAGGCCCAGGACCTGCCCGCGGCGCGCGGCTACTACATTAAAGCCGGGGAACGCGCTTTATCCATTTTTGCCAACCAGGAGGCCGGGCAGTATTTCCGCTCTGCGCTGGATCTGACCGAAGACGAGGCAGAGCGCACCCCGCTGCTCACCAGCCTGGGCGAGGCGCTCTTCCGCCAAAGCCTGTATGATGACGCCAACCAGGCCTGGCTGGAGGCCATCGAGCTGCACAGCCACCACGCAGAATACGACGCCATGGCGCGCCTGTATTCACGCGCAGCCCGCAGCGCATGGTATGGTGGCGAAGCCAGGCGCGGTCTGGAGCTATGCCTGCAAGGCATGCACGAAACGGCCTCCGCCCCCGAAAGCCCCGGCAAGGCAGCCCTGATGCACGAAACTGCCCGAGCTTATTTCTTCAACGGCCAAAGGGAGGAGACCGGCCCGCTCTGCGAGCAAGCCCTGGAGATGGCTGAGCGCCTGGGCCTGGTGGAAGTGCAGGCCGATACCCTGGCAACCTTTGGCCTGCTGCCCGATCTACCCCATGATACCCGCCGCCAGCGCCTGAAACGAGCGGTGGAACTGGCCGAAAGCGCCGGTCTGCTGGCCATTGCCGCCCGGGCGCACCTCAACCTGGGCGGACGCCTGCAGGAGGATGGGGAGCATGCCCCCGCCCGCGCCCATTTCCTGCGCGCCTATGAGCTGGCGCAAAAGATGGGCATGGATACCTGGGCCTACGATTTTCTTTCCTCTGCCGCGTATGTATCCCTGGATATGGGCGATTTCCCCGCCGTGGAGGCCGCCCTGGCAGAACTCAAGGGTATCAGCACCAACCATCTGACTGCCAGCCAGGTGGGCGCTCTAGCCACCATCCTGGAAGTGCGCCTGCTGGCCTACCAGGGGCACTGGGAACAAGCCGAACAGATGCTGCACGTCATCGAAGATAATATCCGCGCCCTGAACGATATCACCTCCCTGGTCGGGGTGCTCAGCATCCATGGCTGGATCCTGTTGGAGCAAGACAGGCTGACGGAAGCGCGCCCATACCTTGATGAAGCCGTGAAACTATCCTGGGAAGATGGAAATATCAGCACCTTTGAGCCTTTTTTCTTCTCCTTTATGCTGGCGGTACAGGAGAGACGGGTCGAGACAGCCCGAGCGTTCCATGCCGACATGCGAAAATTTCTACAAGTAGCACCGCAAGACCCACGGGGCATAGAAACGCTGCAATGGACGAGCGCGCTGCTGGCCACGCTGGAAGGCCGCTGGGAGGAGGCTTTCAACGTCTTTGAGACCCTGACAGCCGCCTCATCCCATTCCAAGCAGCGCTGGAGCCACGCCCGCACCCTGCTCAATTGGGGCGAGATCTACGCCGGACGTGATTTTCCCGGCGACCGCCCTCTGGCCCGGGAAAAATTCCTGGCCGCACAGGAGCTCTTCATCGGACTCAAGGCTGACGGCTACCTGGAAAAGATCCAAAAACTGCTCGCCGGGCTGGAGTCTCCACAACCAACCGCCGCCAAAGCGCAGAGAGCCCCATGACCAGCCGCCAGGAGATCGAGCAGACCATTGCTGCCCTGGAAGCCCAGCGAGCCATCTTAGGCGATGCTGTGGTTGCACCAGCAGTGGCCGCGCTGCGCGATCAACTGGCTGCCCTGCAAAAAGAAGCCGCCGCCCCACCCCGCCAGGAGCGCAAACAGGTTACCGTGCTGTTTGCCGATATTGCCGGGTTCACTGCCCTCTCCGAAAAGATGGACGCCGAGGAGGTCAACGACCTGCTCAACGCCCTCTGGCAGCGCCTGGATGCAGCCGTGATGCGCTTTGGCGGGCTGGTGGATAAGCACATCGGCGATGCGCTGATGGCCCTGTGGGGCGCGGGCACCGCCAGCGAAGATGACGCCGAGCGCGCCATCCGCGCCGCCCTGGAAATGCAAACCGAGCTGGCCAATTTTCGCCTGGCTTACCCCGCACCTGCCTCGCCAGCCGGGGGCCTCCAGCTGAACCTGCGCGTGGGTATTCACAGCGGCCCAGTGCTGTTGGGGCAGGTGGGCAGCGTTGGCGAGTTCACCGCCATCGGCGATACGGTCAATACCGCCAGCCGCATCGAGCACGAAGCGCCCATCGGCGGCGTGCTCATCTCGCACGACACCTACCGCCTGGTGCGCGGCATCTTCGACGTGCAGGCCCAGCAGCCCGTCTCGGTCAAAGGCAAAACCGAGCCCTTGCAAACCTACCAGGTGCACCGCCCCAAGCCGCGTGCTTTCCGCATGGCCACCCGCGGCGTGGAGGGGATCGAAACCCGCATGGTGGGCCGCTCCGCCCAGTTGAACGCCCTCCAGGCCGCCCTGCGCCAGAGTATTGACGATTGTCAAACTTGCGTGATGCTGTTGGTCGGAGAAGCCGGCATTGGCAAGAGCCGT
This sequence comes from Anaerolineales bacterium UBA6092, assembly GCA_002428565.1. Taxonomy (GTDB): domain Bacteria; phylum Chloroflexota; class Anaerolineae; order Anaerolineales; family UBA4823; genus UBA6092. The sequence continues at coordinate 127,685 of DIXA01000006.1, forward strand.
ATGCTGTACGAGTTCGAGAACTGGCTGGAACTGCAGCCCGATCTGTTCTTTTACTACAAAGGCCGCGCCGCCCCTGCCACCACCAATATCCCTTACAGCATCATCCGGGATATGTTCGCTTTCCGCTTTGATATCCTGGAAAGCGACAGCCCCGCCGCCGTGTTGGAGAAATTTCGCCGCGGCACAGCCAGCATCCTGGAGACCGAGCAAAGCGACCTGGTAGGCCACCTGATCGGGTTCGATTTTTCCAGCAGCCCGGCCGTGCGCAATCTGTTGGGCAGCCCCTATTTCGGCCAGCAGGCCACAGCCTACCTGCTCAAGTACCTGCACCTGGCCGCGGCCCAGCCCAGCGTGATCTTCCTGGAGGATATCCACTGGGCCGACGAATCCTCGCTCGATCTGCTCGAAGAAGTGGGCCGCCAGGCTCCCCAGGCGCGCCTCTTCGTGCTGTGCCTGGCCCGCCCCACCCTCTTTGAGCGCCGCCCCGGTCTGGGGCAGGACATCCCCGCCTTTGAGCAGATCCTGCTGCAGCCCCTCTCCCGCACAGAGAGCGAAAGCCTGGTGGCAGAGATTCTGCAAAAGGCCGAACAGGTGCCGGATAGCCTGCGCAGCCTGGTGGTGGAAGGCGCTGAAGGCAACCCCTTTTACGTGGAAGAGCTGATCAAAATGCTCATCGAAGATGGGGTGATCCTGCGCGGCGATGACCCGTGGCAGATCAACATTGAGCGCCTCAAGCGCATCCGCGTCCCCTCAACCCTCACCGGCGTGCTGCAAGCCCGCCTGGATGGCCTGCCCGCCGCCGAAAAAGAGACCCTGCAGCGGGCGGCGGTGGTAGGGCGCATCTTTTGGGATGCGGCAGTGGCGCACCTGTTTCACCCGCAAGAGGCCGCAGCCTCTGCCGAATCGCAGGCTCAACCGGCCCACTCCAGGGCATTGGCGCACCTGCACCAGCGCGAGCTGATCTTCCGCCGCGACCGTTCCGCCTTCGCCGGGACAGAAGAATACATCTTCAAGCACACCATCCTGCACGATGTTACCTACGAGAGTGTGCTGCTCAAGCTGCGCCATGTCTACCATGCCCAGGTGGCCCGCTGGCTGGAAACCCACGCCGGTGAGCGCATTGGCGAGTACCTGGGCCTGATCGCCATGCACTACGAACACGCCGGCGAGACCGCCCTCGCCGCCAACTACCTGCAGCGCGCCGGGGAAGAATTGTTCAAGATCAGCGCCTACCGAGATGCCGCCGCCGCCTTCGAGCAGGCCATGGGCCTCCTGGCAGCAGAGGATCTGCCCCGCCGCGCCCAGCTGCGCACCCGCCTGGGTGCGGCTTTTGTACGCATGAGCAGCTACGACCGGGCAGTCGAGATCCTCCACACCGGGCTGGAGGAGGCCCGCACCTCCCACCAGACCGCCGCGGAGATCGACGCCCTGAACGAGCTGGGCTACATCGCCTGGACCCAGGGGGATTACCCCACCGCCCTGCAGCACCTGCAGCCCTGCCTGCAGCTTGCCATCCAGCACGCCAGCCTGGATGGGCAGGCGCGCGCATATTGGAGCCTGGGATGTGCAAATCGCAACCAAGGAAATCAAAAAGAAGCGGTAAAATATCTACATCAGAGTCTGGATCTGTACCGGGCGCTTCAGGATCATCACGGCATTGCTTACGCCCTGAATGTGCTGGGCATGGTGGCCTTCGGTCAGCAGGCCTTTGCCGAGGCGGAGCAGTATTACACCGAAGCCCTGAGCATCTTCCGGCAGATCGGCGAGCGTCGCGGTATTTTCGTCTGCCTGAACAACCTGGGTGTGCTGGCCCGTAAGCAAGGCCGGTTTGCCGAGGCTCGCCGCCATTTTGAAGAGATCCTGCCCATCGGCCAGGAGATCAACCTGCGGCACGGCATCGCCGTCTGCCTGGTGGGTCTGGGGCTTTTGTGCCTTGAAACCGATGAACGCCAGCCAGCACGCCAGCACCTGGTGCAGGCCATCCGCGAAGCCTTGGCGGTGGGTGCAGTGCCGTTCATCTTACATGCCCTGGTGGGCCTGGCCGCCCTATCCGCCAGGGAAGGCCAAGACACCCAGGCGGCCCATTGGTTAGGCCTGGCCATCCACCATCCTGCCGTCACCCCCGATGCCCGGCAGGATGCCGAACCTGTCGTTCAGGCCCTGGAGCGTCACCTCTCCGCCCAGGCCTTGCAAGAAGCCATCCAGCACGGCAAGACGCTCGACCTGGATCAAACTGTTCAAGATATCCTGCAACACGGAGGCACGTAAATGGACACATCCCCAATCGTAATTATGGAATTCCACGTCTCTCGCCAGGCACGGGACCGCTACCAGTTTGAAGAAGCCCTGTTTGCCTTGAGCGGCAACGTGATCTTTGCCAACTTCCACGGGGCGCGCCTGTTTGCCCAAAAGATGAACCTGCAGCGAGATCTGATCAGTTTCCCAGAGCGGGTGGTGCGCGCCGGGCAGATCAACGCCATGGGCCTGATCGACGAGATCATGCACCTGGTGATGACCCAGTACCGCCAGCAAAAAAATCCCCAGGTGCTGTACGAAGCCCTGGATTGGCTCTACGGCATGCTCGGGCAAGATGCCGTTGACCAGACCCTGCGCCAGTTCTTGCAGGAATTTCCTCCGCTGCCGGTCTATCGCGGCGGCCTCAGCCTGGATGATTACTTCGAGGGCAAAAGCGGCGGCGTTCCCAACCGCCTGATCGCCCTGGAGGAGATGCTCATGCTGTGGCTGGCCAATGCCAACCCGGCCTTCGAGCCTTTCCACGAGCTGTTTGTCGATGACACCCTGACCCAAGAAACCCATTACCGCCGCATCATGACCCTGCTGCGCTCCTTCTTCGATACGCAGCCCACCTTCGGCCCCGATAACCAGAACCTGATCGACATGCTGCGCGCCCCGGCCATCGCCCACCCCCACTCGCTCACCGCCCAACTGGAATTCATCCGCCAGCGCTGGGGCACCGTGTTGGGCAAATTCCTGTACCGCCTGCTGAGCAGCCTGGACCTGATCAAGGAAGAGGAAAAAGCCATCTTCCTCGGCCCCGGCCCGGCGCGCGTGTACGATTTTACCGGTATGGAGCTGGAGCCAGAGCGCTTCAGTCCCGACCGCGACTGGATGCCCAGCCTGGTGATGCTGGCCAAGAACGCCTATGTCTGGCTGGATCAGCTCTCCAAGAGCAGAGAAAAGCCCATCCACCGCCTGGACCAAATCCCCGAAGAAGAACTGGACCGCCTGGCCGAATCTGGCTTCACCGGCCTGTGGCTGATCGGCCTGTGGGAGCGCAGCCAGGCCTCCCAACGCATCAAAGTGCTGCGCGGCAACCCGGACGCCGTTGCCTCGGCCTATTCCCTCTACGATTACCAGATCGCCGCTGACCTGGGCGGCGAGGAAGCCTACCAGGCGCTGCGCCAGCGCGCCTGGCAGCGCGGCATCCGCCTGGCCTCCGACATGGTGCCCAACCACATGGGCATCGACTCGTCCTGGGTGATCAACCACCCCGATTGGTTCATCTCGCTGCCAGACAGCCCCTTCCCCTCCTACACCTTCAATGGCCCCAACCTCTCCCAGGATGAGCGCGTGGGCATCTACCTGGAAGACCATTACTTCAACAACTCCGACGCCGCGGTCGTGTTCAAGCGTGTGGATTTCTGGAGCGGTCACACCCGCTACATCTACCACGGCAACGATGGCACCTCCATGCCCTGGAACGACACCGCTCAGTTGAACTACCTGATGCCTGAAGTGCGCGAAGCCGTGATCCAGACCATCCTGCACGTGGCGCGCAAATTCCCCATCATTCGCTTCGATGCCGCCATGACCCTGGCCAAAAAGCACTTCCAGCGCCTGTGGTACCCCGAGCCCGGCTCCGGCGGCGCCATCCCCTCCCGCGCCGAGAACGGCATGACCCACGAGCAGTTCGATGCTGCCATTCCGGTCGAGTTCTGGCGCGAGGTGGTAGACCGGGTGGCCAAAGAAGTGCCCGACACCCTGCTCCTGGCCGAGGCCTTCTGGCTGATGGAAGGCTATTTCGTGCGCACCCTGGGCATGCACCGGGTTTACAACAGCGCCTTCATGAACATGCTGCGCGATGAAAAGAACGCCGAATATCGCCTGGTGATGAAGAACACACTGGAGTTCGACCCCGAGATCCTCAAGCGCTACGTCAACTTCATGAACAATCCCGATGAGCGCACCGCCGTAGACCAGTTCGGTAAGGGCGACAAGTACTTCGGCATCTGCACCATGATGGCCACCCTGCCCGGCCTGCCCATGTTCGGCCACGGGCAGGTGGAGGGCTTCACTGAGAAATACGGCATGGAATACCGCCGCGCCTACTGGGATGAACAGCCCGATCCCTACCTGACCGAGCGCCACACCCACGAGATCTTCCCCCTGCTGCGCAAGCGCTACCTGTTTGCCGAGGTGAACGATTTTCTGCTCTACGATTTCTACACCCCCGAGGGCGGCGTCAACGAAGATGTCTTTGCCTTCTCCAACCGTTCCGGCGAGGAGCGCGCTCTGGTGGTCTACCACAACAAGTTCGCCACCGCCCGCGGCTGGATCCGCAGCTCGGCGGCCTTCTCCGTCAAGAACGAAAGCGGCGACCGCGTGCTGGCGCAGCGCACCCTGGGCGAGGGCCTGGGGCTGGACCGCCGCGAGAATATTTTCTGCATCTTCCGCGACCAGATCAGCGGGCTGGAATATATCCGCAACACCCGCGACATCCACCAGCAGGGCCTTTACATCGAGTTGGAAGCCTACAAGAACCACGTCTTCGCGGATTTCCGTCAGGTGCAGGACAACGAATGGCGCCAATACGCCAACCTGGCCGCCTACCTGAACGGGCGCGGCGTGCCCAGCATCGACGAGGCGCTCAAGGAGATCTTCTTGCAGCCGGTGCACGGCCCCTTCCGCGAGCTGGTCAACGCAGGCTTCTTCCGCTGGATCATCACCAACCGCCAGGCCGCCGGGAAGCCCGCCGTGGAAGGGCTGGTTGAGCCAAAACTGGAAGCCGTTCTGGAAGAGGCCAGCCAGAAAACAACCCTTCTGCTCACTGAGATCGTCCACCTGACCCAGGGAGAAGGCAATGCCGAAAAGATAGCTGCCCACATGCAGGAGCAAATGGAGGCCTCCCTGCTGCTGCCCGGGCTGCCCCAGCGCATCACCCTGCCGCGTTCACGCAAATTCAAACAGGCCTTGGATTTCCTGCACCGTTCACCATACAAGGTCAAGGCCTCGGCCAAAGCCAGCCCGCAGGCGCTGGATTTCGACAGCGGTGCCGAGGTTTTGTGGGGACCGCTGCTGGCCTGGTTGTTCACCCACGAGCTGGGCCAGGCGGTTTTCGAAAAAGATGCCGTGGAGATCAGCCGCTCTTGGATCGACGAATGGCTGCTGAACAAGATCATCGCCAGCGCCCTGACCGACCTGGGCCTGACCGAACCGGCTGCCTGGCGGGCAGTGAACGTGGTCAAGCTGCTCATCTCGCACCGCCTGCCCAGCGCCCCCGCCAAGCCCAGCCAGGCTGGCGAAGCGCTCAACGCTTTTGTCCAGACCCTGCTGGTAGACGGGCAGGCGCAGGCTTTCCTGGGCGTCAACCGCTATCAGAACGTGCTCTGGTTCAACCAGGAAGCCTTTGACGAATTGATCTGGTGGCTGTTCGTCATCCAGGTGGTCGATCTGACCGCCCAGGCGCTCCCGGCCGCGGAAATTGCGGCGCAGATCCTGGCGCAGTATGAGCTGGTCTGCCGCCTGCAAGCAGCCGAGAGCGCCTCTGGCTACCAGATCGAGAAATTGCTCGAAGCGCTGAAATAAGTACCCGAAAATAAGCAAACAGCCAGGCGAAGCCCGGCTGTTTGCTTATTTTCGGGACAGATCCAGGCGATCAGCGCTGTTGATCTGGCGGTCAAACACCATATCTCCCCGCAAGCCAGAAGTGTGGCTGATCACATACTTCAAATCTTCGCGCACGCGCGGTGCCAGGTTGACCCCTGTGGCCAGGCGAGCCAGACGCACGGCCTGGGCAGCGTAAGCCACGTTGTTGCGCGGCTCAATGCGCGAGAAATCGTCAAAGAACCAGCCGCAGGAGGTGAACATGCGCTGGCGTTCCCACTGTGCCAGCAGCAGCAGGCGGATGCGCTCCAGCAGATCGCCATCGATCCTGCGGCCTGCCATTTCGCCCAGCAGGTCGGCTGCGCTCAATTTTTGCAGCACCACATAGATGTAGTTATTGCGCAGCTTCCAGGGGTCAATCGCCAGGGGCCGCAGCGCCTCCACGTACAACGCATCCAGTTGTTCAGCCAGTTGGTTCAGCGCCTTGCGCAGGAAGATCTTCCAGCGCCCATCCCCCGGCGTGCAGGCACACTCCCCCATCCAGCGCAGCACGCCATGATGGCAAGACCAGGAGGAACGCTCGTGGATCTCCACCGTCTGGCGCACGGGGTTGGTCTTGAGCCACAACCCCGGGTAAGTGATGCCCATGCCCAGGCCGGTGCTGGCCCCGTTCATCAGGTGGGCCAGGAAACGGTCACGGAACTGCTGGTGATGCCCGTACAACTCACCATCCGAGGCGATCATCACCAACTGCGCAAGGCCGCTCTGGGTTTTCTCGGGGCTGAAGCTGTTGCGCAGCTCGGCGGTGGCAAAGGCATCCGCGTTGGTGGTCAGCGACGGGTTAAAACTGATGCCCGTGCTCAGCTCGCGGTGATAAAAAAATACCGTGATGCTCTTCCCATTGGGAAGTGCAACACGGTAAGGTTCGGTCGGGTCCAGCCGATCTGCTTTGGCCTGCCAGGGCGCCAGGATGGTGAACTCAATCCCCTGCTCAGCCAGCACGCTCAGCGTTTCCAGGTCGGCGGCAGTCTCGGGCAGCCACATGCCCTGTGGGCGGCGGCCAAAGCTCTCCACAAAATCCGCAATGCCCCAGGCCACCTGTGTTTCCTTATCCTGGCGCGTGGCCAACGGCAGGATGGTGTGGTTATACACCTGGGCCATGGCATTGCCTACGCCATGCCGGGTTACGTTGGAGCGCTCCTGCGTGGCGATCAGGCGGCAGATCTCCGGATTATAGCCGCGCATCCACGAATGCAGCGTCGGTCCAATGTTGAAGCTGATGCGCTCAAAATTGCCCAGCTCGGCATTGGGCCGGTAGCACTCCGCGTAGATGCGCTCGTTCCAATTCTGGTATGGAGCGGCGCCTGCCTCTGCTGGGATTTTTCCGGTCAGGGGGTCTTCACGCGGTGGTTGATAGAAATGGCCGTGTACACAAACAAAATGTCGCGTCATGGAACTCGATGCATGCCTTCAGCGTAGTTTAGAGGAATTAAGTTTGCCTCATTTTGTCGAAATACGCAAGTGATTTCCATCATCTTTTCCGCTTCGGACAAAAATGCAAGGAATTTAGATGTTATGGGCAGCTTCGCTGCCCATACATCTAAATTCTCTACTCTTTCGCCTTAATCGTGTAAAATATAGATAGTTGGCTAAGGCCTTATTCGCTTATGAATCTTCCCATGCGCCTGCGCGTGCTCTTTCTTTCTGCCGAGGCTGACCCTCTGGTCAAGGTCGGCGGTTTGGGTGACGTTTCTGGCGCTTTGCCGCAGGCCCTGACTCTCATCCCGCCCATCCCTTCCTTGAGCGGTACGGGCAAGGGCGTGCTGGATATCCGCCTGGTCATCCCCTTCCACAGCGTCATCCGCAAAGAACTGTTCGACCTGCGGCGAGTGGCTCATTTCAGCGTGCCGCACGCCTCCGGTCCTATCCCGGCAGAGGTGTATGCCACCGACCTGCGCGGGGTGCCGGTGTACATGATCTCGGGGCCGCCATTTGCCTCCGACCAGCCCGTCTACACCGGTAACCCTGCCATCGATGGGCACAAGTACGTGTTCTTTTCCCTGGCGGCGCTGGAACTGGCCCGCGCCCTGCACTGGCAGCCGCACATCGTGCATGCCAACGACTGGCACACCGCCTCAGCCATCTACTCCCTGGCGATCAACCATCCCTCAGACGCTTTCTACAAATACACCTCCACCCTGCTGACCCTGCACAACCTGCCCTTCCTGGGAGCCGGCATGGGGCCCAGCCTGGAGGCCTTCGGCCTGCCGCCCGCGCTCGATTTTCACTTGCCCGAATGGGCGCAGCATTTGCCTCTGCCCCTGGGCCTGCTCGCCGCCCATCATATTGTCACCGTCTCGCCTACCTATGCGCAAGAGATCAATACCCCTGAGTTTGGCATGGGCCTGCACGAATTCCTGCAAACCCGCTCTGGGGCCATCACGGGCATCTTGAACGGCATTGATACCGTTCTGTGGGACCCGGCCAACGATCCCAACCTGGCTTCTTGTTACAGCACCGCCGACCTGCCCGCCCGGCAGCCCAACAAGGCTGCCCTGCAAAAGGAATTTGGCCTGGAGATCAACCCCCAGCGGCCCATCCTGGCGATCATCAGCCGCATGGATTACCAGAAAGGCATTGACCTGGCGATCGAGGCTCTCCGTCAGATCATCCTCTCCGAAAGAAGCTCCACGCCCAACATCCAGGCCATCATCCTGGGCACCGGGCATGCCGAGCTAGAAGAAAGCGCCCGGCAGTTGGAGGAAAATTTCCCCGGGCCGGTGCGGGCTGTCACCCGCTACGACGCGCGCCTCAGCCGGCGCATCCTGGCGGGCGCAGACGCCGTGCTCATCCCCTCGCGCTACGAACCCTGCGGCCTGACCCAAATGCTGGGCCTGCGCTATGGCTGCGTGCCAATCGGTCGCAGCACCGGCGGACTACGTGATACAATTCGTGATCATCGCAACTCAAAAGTCAGCACCGGATTCCTGTTCGACGAAGCCACCCCTGAGGCTCTGGTGCGCACCATCCACAAGGCGCTGGAAGTGTTCTCCAACCCGGCAGCCTGGCAGGCACTGCAACTGCGCGGCATGAAGCAGGATCTTTCCTGGGAACGCTCGGCCCGCGAATATCTAAAACTGTACCAGGTGATGGTACAAAAATAAGTATCTTCTCAAAAAAAGAGGGAAGAGGGAGGGACCAATGAAAGTACGCGCTGTGATACTTGCTGGCGGAGAAGGCTCTCGACTGGGAACGCTGACCGCCAAACGCACCAAACCTGCGGTGCCTTTTGCGGGGAAATACCGCATCATTGACTTCGCCCTATCCAACTGCGTCAACTCGGGCATCTTCGATGTGATGATCCTGGCGCAATACCGCCCCCACTCGCTCATCGAGCACATCGGCGCAGGCGGCCCCTGGGATCTGAACCGGGATTGGACCGGCGGGGTGCGCATCTTCACCCCGTACAAGGCCCGCGGCGCCTCCGATTGGTACCTGGGCACCGCCGATGCCGTCCAGCAGAACTTCCGCTTCATTAAAAGCTCATCCCCCGACCTGATCCTGCTCCTCTCTGGCGACCATATCTATGAGATGAACTACGCCAAGATGATCGATGCCCACATGGCAAACAACGCCGACCTGACCATGGCCACCATCACGGTGCCCATTGCCGAGGCCTCCCGCTTTGGCATCGTGGGGGTAGAGCCAAACCTGCGGGTCACCTCTTTTTTGGAAAAGCCCGCCCAGCCGCCCTCCAACCTGGCCAACATGGGCGTTTACCTGTTCAGCACCGAAGTGCTGAACCAGGTTCTGCTGGATGACCATGGCCGCGCCAATTCCTCGCACGATTTTGGCAAAGATATCCTGCCGCGCATGGTGGCAGAGGGCAAGCGCGTCTTTGCCTACCCTTACGAGGGCTATTGGGTTGACGTTGGAACGGTCAGTTCCTACTGGCAGGCGCACATGGATCAACTTGCCGACCACCCGCCCTTCGATCTCAATGACCGCTCCTGGATCATCCACACCCGCACCGAAGAGCGGCCTCCCATATGGGTTGCCCGCGGGGCTGTGATCGAGAACAGCATGCTCAGCGATGGCTGCGAGGTGGCTGCCGGGGTGCGCATCGAGAACAGCGTTCTCTCTCCAGGCGTGATGGTGCGCGCCGGGGCTGTGGTGCAAGAATCCATCCTGCTCACTGGCACCGTGGTTGAAGCAGGCGCCGTGGTAAAGCGCACAATCACCGATAAACATGTTACAATCGGGCCCAATGCACAGGTCGGCGGGATCACCCCCGGCACAGAGCCCGTCATCACCATGATCGGCAAGAACAGCCACGTGCCCCCCGGCTTTACCATCGAGCCTGGCGCAGTGATCGGAACCGATGTGATCCAGGAGGATTACCCATCCAACACGATCCGCGCCGAAGACTACATCCAAACCAAGAGGTTAGCGCATGAAGTTTAAACGATCATCGGGCATCATCCTGCACCCCACTAGCCTGCCAGGCCCGCACGGCATCGGCGAGCTTGGCCCTGAGGCGCACCGCTGGATCAATTTCCTCTCACAGGCGGGCTGCGCCTTGTGGCAGGTGCTGCCCCTGGGCCCCACCGGCTACGGCGATTCGCCGTACCAGTGCTTCTCGGCCTTTGCCGGCAACCCCTACCTGATCAGCCTGGATAAGCTGGTAGACGAAAAACTGCTCGAGCCAGCCGACCTGGCTGACCGGCCCGCCTTCCCCACCGACCACGTGGATTATTGGCCGGTGATCTGCTGGAAACTGAGCGTACTGGATAAGGCTTACGAGAATTTCAAGCACATTAACTCCAAAAAACTTCAGCAGGAGTACGAGGCTTTCCAGGCGCAGCAGGCCTTCTGGCTGAACGATTTCGCCGTCTTCATGGCGCTCAAAGACGTTCACAACGGCGCTCCCTGGCACACCTGGGAAACCCCGCTGCGCCAGCGCCAGCCGCAAGCCCTGGCGGCAGTTCAGCAAGAACACGCCCGCTCCATCGAGAGACAGGTTTTCCTTCAGTTCTTGTTCTTCCGCCAGTGGGCAGAGGTGCACGAGCACGCCCGGCAGGAAGGCATCCGCATCATTGGCGATATCCCCATCTTTGTCGCCCACGACAGCGCCGACGTTTGGGCCAACCCGGGCCTGTTCTACCTGGATAAAGCCGGTCAGCCTACCATCGTGGCGGGCGTACCCCCAGATTACTTCTCCCCCACCGGGCAGTTGTGGGGCAACCCGCTCTACCGTTGGGACGTACACAAAGCCAATGGCTACGAGTGGTGGCTGCGCCGCATCCGCTCCGTGCTGGAGATGGTGGACATTGTGCGCATCGATCACTTCCGCGGCTTTGCCGCCTACTGGGAAGTGCCCGGCGATGCACCCACCGCCCAGACCGGGCGCTGGGTGCCCGGCCCGGGCAAGCACTTCTTCGAGGCCGTGCGCAGCGCCCTGGGCGATCTGCCCATCATCGCCGAAGACCTGGGCGTGGTCACGCCAGATGTCTCCGACCTGCGCGACAGCATGGGCCTGCCCGGCATGAAGATCGTCCAGTTCGCCTTTAGCGGCGACCCTGCCGATCCCTTCCTGCCGCACAACTACTCCGAGCACTGCGTGGTCTACACCGGCACCCACGATAACGACACCGCCCGCGGCTGGTACGAGCGCATCAACGATGTCGAGAAGGATTTCTACCGCCGCTACCTGGCTCGCGATGGGCATGATGTCTCCTGGGATATGATCCGGGCGGCCTGGAGTTCGGTGGCTGTGCTTGCCCTGGCCCCCATCCAAGATTTTCTCAGCCTGGGCAACGAGGCGCGCATGAACTACCCCGGCAACCCCAGCGGCAACTGGCAGTGGCGCATGCCCGCCGAGACCATCTCGGAGTTGCTGCGCAACCGCATCAAAGAGACCAATTACATCTACCGCCGCGATAAAGACACCGTAGAGATCGTCAAAGTCGAATCCTACGATAATTTCTAAGTTAATCAAAAAAAGAGTGCAGGGCAGCGAAAGCGCCGCCCCGCACTCTTTTTTGATTCAATGAGCCGGTCAGGCAGTCGGCACCGGCGCCGCCGGGCGGCGCAGCAGACTCACCACCACCAGCCCCACCCCCGCCAGGACGATCAGCACGGGCGCGGCCAGGCCCAGCAGATGCCAACCTGAGAAAGCCACCAATCCCATGAAGCCCGCCATCAGCACGGCGAAGCCGCAGAACGAGAACCCCAGGATGCTCAGCACCAGGGAGCGCCGCCGCAGGCCGATGAGCAGGAAAGCCAGCCCCAACCCCAGCGGGATCACCGTCCACAGCACCGCCCACCAATCCCAATGGCCGGTCAGGGCGCTCAACTGCAGCGCCAGCCCGACAAAGCCGACGATGAAGCCCGGGATGGCCATCCACACCACACCCAGCCACAAGCCCAACAGCAGCAAGCCCACCGCCAGCGAGATAACCTCCAGTGGCCAGAACTTGGCCCAGAGGTCCCATTGGTTGAAGGTGTTGGCGAAGAACAAGAGCACGCCAGTGGTCAGGATAGGCAGGCCGGGGATGAACAGCCCGCTCAGGCCGCGCCGTTTCGAGAAAAGGATGGGCGGCAGAACGAAGGCCAGCCCGGCAACGATGACGATCAGCGGCCAACCTGCCGCGCTTAGCCCAACCAGGCTGAAGACAATATTGCCCGTCAGCGCCAGCAAGCCCAGCCCGATCAAAAGCAATCCCACGATCACAGAAGGTAAGCGATTCATTTCATTTTCTCCAAAAGTCGTTTTAGAACAAGTTCAAGATCAACCCAAACACATGAATCAGGACGCCCATCCCAACCAGGGCGATGCTATACAGCAGCGACAAAACAGATAGGCCTTTGCCAAGAGCATGCGCAATAGGCGTTGCCTGCTCCTGCTTTTCAGCCAGGCGCACGGAGGCAAAGATGGTGATGAAGACCAACCCCACTTCAAAAATCCACAAGAAGGCCCAGTCGTACCAGCGGCCGGTCAGGGTACAGTAGCCGAAGATCACCGCATTGCCCAGCACCAGGCCGGTGGGGATGAGCATCCAGATTTCCTTCAAGGAACGCATGACCTGCGCCAGCAGCAGCGCCACCAACGCCAACTCCACCGGCCAGATGCGCCCAAAGATGGATAGCTGCCCGGTGATGCCACCGATGAGCAGCGCCGCCACGTTGAAACCGATCAACAGGAATACCGAGGCGACCACGGATTTCACCAGATCGGGGCTATCCTCCGAGTCCGGTGCTTCGCCCGCGGCGGTCGGCGCGTCGGGCGTAACCACCAGCTTGACCGAGGCCGTTTCGGATTTGATCGCCTCATCGATCGAGCTGGCGATATGGCTGGCCAGCCCGGTGAAGAACGACTCGGCGTCTTTGGCCAGCCGCTCGGCCTTGACCGAGAGCGCCTCCTCGCCGCCGGCCGCTGCCGGGGTATCCACCAGGGGGGTGGCTCCAGCCAGCATCTCCGGGGCAACTGCTTCTGAGGCAGCTTGCACCGCCGGGGCGGCAGTCAGCCTGCGCGCCAGGTCCGAGTCAGTATCATCGGTGGCGAATTGCCGGTCGGTGATGTGCTGGCGCGCCTCGCCCGAAAAGACCGCCACGCCCTCCTGCGGGCCAGCCGGAGCGTGCGAGGCCTGCGGCAGATCGATGCGCTCTGGCAGCACGATACCCGCTTCCTGGACGGCCGCCTGGAGCGCCTGCGCCATCTCGCCCGCACTCTGATAGCGGTCTTCAGGCCGCTTGGCCAGCGATTTAAGGATCACCCGCTCCAGGGCCTCGGGGATTTCGGGGGCAAACTTGCGCGGCAGAGGCAGCGGGTCGTTCAGGTGCTTCATCAGGATGGCCAGCGGCGTGTCGGCGTCGAAGGGCGTATGCCCGGTGAGCATTTCGTAGAACACAATGCCCATGGAGTAGATGTCGCTGCGCACATCGCCGTGACCTTCCAGCCCCTGCTCCGGGGCCATGTAGTTCAACGTGCCCATCAGCGCTCCCGACATGGTGTAGCGCGTGCTGCCCACGATCTGGGCGATGCCGAAATCAGTCACCACGGCCTGGCCGCGGCGGGTCAGCAGGATATTGGCGGGCTTGATATCGCGATGCACAATGCCCTCACTGTGAGCGTAGGCCAGCCCGTCCAGCACATCCAGCAAGATGCGCACCATCTCGCCCAGGGGCATTTTCTCGCCGCGCGTGCGGTAACTGTTCAGGTAAGCCTTGAGCGTGTCGCCTTCCAGCAGCTCCATCACCATGAAGTACAGGTCATCCTGCACATCGAAATCGAACACCTGCACGATATGCGGGTGGCGCAGCCCCGCCACGGCGCGCGCCTCACGCCGGAAACGCGCCAGGAACTCTTCTTCCTCCACCAGGTCGGAGCGCAGCACCTTGATCGCCACGTAGCGCTCTAACTGCGGGTGGTAAGCCCGGAACACCTGGGCCATCCCGCCGCGTCCCAGCGGATCAAGCACACGATATTTGCCAAGCGTCTGTCCTTCAAGTGATGAGGGGGTCATGCCATCATTCTCCAAAAATGTTCAAGTCAGGGATAGATATTTTTCATCCGTTATCGGCGCAGCAGCCCCCCTGCCAGCGTGCTGACGCCTGCCAGGATCACAATGGTCGGGGCCAGCAGGTTCCAGTCCAGGCGGAACAAAGCCACCACAGCCGTGGCGCAGGCAGCCAAACCGATCACCACCAGCACCTGGGCCGCCAGGGTCATGCGCCGCCCGCTATCCTGAGCGACCTGCCCGGCATTGACGAATGCGCCCAGCCCAGGCAACAGGATGGCCAGCCCCCACCAGGGGAATAGCCGCGAGAGGGCCATCAGGTCAAAGATACCCAGGTTGCCCAGCAGGAAGGCCGCCCCCAGCAGCATCGTCGCCAGGCCCAGCCAGAAGGCCATGCGTACCACGCCGGCCCAGCCGGGGTGGCGTCCGCCGCGGTGGCCAGAGTAGCCGTTGATGAACACAGCCAATCCCGGCACGATCAGCATCACCGGCCACCAGATCATCCAGTCCAGGTTGAACAGGAACATCAGCGCCACTGCCAACGTCACCATGCCCAGGCCGAACAAAATGCGGGCCAGCGGGCGCAGCCGGCGCCCGCTGAGCGCATCGCTCAGCCAGGCCAGCCCAAACAGGATCAGCGCAGGCAGCAGGATGAAATCGGCCCACCAGCGGCTGCCATCCAGAATGCCCAGGGTTTGCAGCAAAAAGACCCCACCCAGCACCACCAGGAAAGCGCCCAGCCAGGATAGGCTGCCAATACGAGGGCGGGCGG
Organism: Anaerolineales bacterium UBA6092; assembly: GCA_002428565.1. Lineage (GTDB taxonomy): Bacteria > Chloroflexota > Anaerolineae > Anaerolineales > UBA4823 > UBA6092. Next base: position 142,820 of record DIXA01000006.1, read on the forward strand.
GCATATTAGGGGCAGAAAATGTGTTTTCGGTCATTGCATTCACTCCTTCGTTGTTCTCTGCCCGTCATTATAGTATACCCGCCCAAATCCAACCTATCCGTTAGCTAACAGTCAGCCATGCGCAGGTGATGAATATAGCCATGATTCTATGAATTTTCGGGATGATTGGGGCGGCAAAGTCGCCCCAATCATCCCGAAAATTCACCCGCCGCAGCTTACTCTGGCTGGCAGACCAGTTTATAGCCCAGACCGCGCAGGGTGAGCAAAAGCTGTGGGTTGGCCGGGTCTGGCTCGATCTTGGTGCGCAGCCGCCGCACCAGGTTCTCGATCTGGTAATCGTACACCCCCGATCGATACTCCGACCAAACCGCCTGGCCAATCTCATCTTTGGTGCACACCCGCCCGCCCTGCTCGCACAGGTACACCAGCAGGGCAAACTCCTTGGGTGAAAGCTCCACCACGCGCCGGTCCACCCGCACGATGCCCGCCGCGGCATTCACTTCCAGCTCTGGGAAGGGGTTTTCGCGCGTGGTCGTATCAGGGTCGTGAAAGGTGAAGGTCACCTCGCCAATAGCAATCTCGTCGCCGTCGCGCAGGTCGGCAGGCGATTGCAGGCGCTCACCGTTGAGGAAAGTGCCGTTGGTGCTGCCCAGGTCTTCCAGGAACAGGCGGCGGCCCTCCCGACGGATGCGGGCGTGCTCGCGTGAAACGCGCTTGCTGGTGATGACAATATTATTTTCGACGGCGCGGCCCAGGGTGGTCACCTCGCCAGCCAGCTCGTGCTGCTGTCCGGCGGGGTCGGTCAATACGGGGAGAGGAATGGGTGGCTGCACGCTGTTAGTATAGACAAGAGTCCCGGTTTGCGCAAGCGCATAGAGCTGCTTTCACAGCAGCCCCGAGGCCACTCCGGCGCTGCCGATGGGAGGAAAAGTGGGCAATGCTCCAACAAGGTCTCCGCTTTCGATGCTGAGTTACCTGGCAGATGCCCGCATAGGTTCCAAACGAAGGTTGCAAGGCGTTATATGCTATAATCGAAACAGGAGATAGCCATGGATACGATACATGTTTCGTTTGATCTGCCGCGTGAAGTTTTTTCCGCCTTGCGACAGGATCCGCAGGGATTTGTTCACGAAATGCGGCTCGCAGCAGCGGTAAAGTGGTTCGAAATGGGCCTGGTTTCGCAATCGAAAGGCGCTGAAATCGCCGGAGTTTCGCGCACCGAGTTTATGAATGCACTGGCACGCTTTGATGTTTCCCCGCTGCAATACGACGCAGAAGAAGTTGTTCAGGAAGTGTCGTAGATGATCAACGAACGGTGGGTTGTGAATGCCTCGCCGGTCATCGTACTCGCGCGCATCGGCAAGGCAGGGCTGCTTTCTGCTCTGGCGCAGCAAGTTGTAATGCCAGATACTGTCGCCAATGAGATTTTGGCAGGGCCGCCAGACGATCCGGCCTGCCTTGCAGTGCAGCAAGGCAAGTTCGCAATTGTAAAAGCACCGCCACCTCCTGATGCTTTACTGGCCTGGGATTTGGGATTGGGGGAAACTTCTGTGTTAGCGCTTGCCTTAACCGAACCTGGATATACTGCGATCCTGGACGATGCCGCAGCCAGGCGTTGTGCACGTAGCTTCTCTGTTCCGGTAAAAGGCACATTGGCTGTGATTATCCTTGCCAAAAAGAATGGCCTGATTGCATCTGCTGCCGAATTGCTACACGCCTTGAAAACGAGTGGATTTCGGATCAATGACGCACTGGTTGAAAAAGCATTGCAGCAGACAGTTAACGAAACCTGGAGCAGCGACTCGTAATTGTGCAGTGCCGATACTTCAACCGCCGCAGGTGCGGCGGCTGCGACTCGGACAGTATCTGCGCCAGGGAGGTGCTAGCGGTGGGCAAATGAGGGGGGTGAGGGGCAGGATGATGATTTACAGTGCTGCCCCACCCACCGCTGACCCTGGCGAAGGCGCTGTACCCTGACGCCCCCCATCCCCAGGCTTTTTTCATGGCTTGAACAATCCCCTGCGCAGCAAAGATTAGCGATCCGTCACCGTCAACACAATCGGCTCCGAGCCGCCGCCGCCCCAGGTCCAGGCGCCGTTGCTGGCCTGCACTTCGCCGGTGGCGTTGACCCAGATGCTGGTGGTTCCAGGGGCAATGACCAATAGGGTGAATGTGGCCTGGTGCATATCGCCCTCCGCCTGCACAAAATGCACCACCTGGCTGGCAGCCTCCTGCCCGGCAATCTCGTTGTTATAGGTCGCCCGGCCCAGCTCCGCCGGATCGGCTGCGCCCTCGTCCTGCACCATGAGGTAATAATACGGCAGGCCAAGCTCTACCACATCGGCAGTGATCACCACCAACTCGCCCACCTTCGGATTGGCTGGTTCCATGGACAGGATCAAATGCGAATAGGGGTTTGATGTAGGTTCCAGGGTTTCTGTCGGTGTAGCCGCCGCTAACGTGGCGGTGGGCTCTGCCGAGAGAAGAGAACAGGCCAGACCCACCAGGATCACGATGATCGGCAATAACCAGATTTTGCGCATAACGCCTCCTATGGGCGGTACAGCACCAGATCGCCCCAGGTGGTGGGGTTGCCCAGGGAACGGGTGGAAACGGTGCAGATCATGGTCTGCTGGGCCGTGCCCCCGGTGACATCGTTATCCGAGACCGAGAAGGCGAAGCCGTAACGCGCCCCACTCTGTGGGGTGACCCCAAACACGCTCCAGGGGATGGCCACTTCCACCTCCCAATCGCCGCCATGCAAGCGCTGCCCGGTGGATACTTCGTCGCGCCCGCCCTCCAGCGCCTGCGGGAACCACAGGAAGGCTTCGGGGTTATTGCCCGGCTGCGGGGAGCCCGGCGAGATGCCCAGTTGGAAATCGTCTGCGCTCAGGCTGGTGGAGAAGAAGTCGCCGGTCAGGTTGGTATCCATCAGCACCTCCAGGCTATCGCCCAGGTACAGGTTCCTGCCAGAGGCATTCTGCACGTACTCTTCATCGGTCACATACACGCCGATATAGAGGTTCTTCTCATCCCAGCCGAACATCGCCCGGGCCGAGAGGTCAGCAGACCCATCCCACAGGTTGCGCCCATACACCACGGAGGTTACCTGGGAAGAAGTCAGATTCCACTCTGCCAGGTTGCCATCCAATGTCGGAGAGCGACTCATATACGTGGCAATCAGGTTGCCCGCCGGGCGGGCCGAGGGGATGGTGGTAGCGGTGCGCGTGGGCGTGGCGGTGGGTCCCAGTGCAGCCACCCGGGTCGCCGTCTGCGCCACCGCCGTCAGGGTCGTGCCCAACAGGATGGGATCGGGCGAGGGGTACAGCCAGGCTGTTTGGCTGGGCAAGGGCACCACCGTCTGCTGAGGCGGCACAGGCGTATCGACTGCGGTAGCCGGCGGCGGCAGCGCCGTGGCTGTATTGGGGGTCACATACAACACCGCATAGATGGCGGTCATGGTCAGGTCAGGCGCGGGGAAGAGCGGCTCTGGCGTGGTTTGGCCGGGTAAATTGCAGGCCAGCCCGCTCAGCGCCAGCGCCATCACCACCAAGAGTAGTTTCGTTTTGGTGAACATCACAGCACCTCCGTATCTAGGTCAATTATAACTTGCCATGCTCCAAAAACCGTTGTATAGTTGGGCATATGAGCGCACATACCTACGAATATCCAAGGCCAGCCGTCACCGTTGATATTGTTGTCTTCACCCTGAGAGAGAACCGTTTGCAGGTACTGCTCATCCAGCGCGCCGAGCCGCCGCACGCAGGCGCATGGGCGCTGCCCGGCGGGTTCGTGCACATGGAAGAATCCCTGGAAGAGGCCGCCGCCCGTGAACTGGCTGAGGAAACTGGCCTGCGCCAGGCCTACCTGGAGCAGCTCTACACCTACGGCGCCCCCCTGCGCGACCCGCGCGGTCGCGTGATCACCGTGGCCTATTTTGCCCTCATCCCTGCTGGCGCCTCGCTGCAGCAATCCCCCACCTACGAGGTGACCCAGGCCCGCTGGTTCCCCGTGGATGCGCTGCCACCCCTGGCCTTCGACCACGCCGAGATCGCCGCCTACGCCCTGCGCCGCCTGCGCTACAAGCTGGAGTACAGCGCGGCCGGCTTCGAGCTGCTGCCCGAGGAGTTCACCCTGACCGAGATCCAATCCACCTACGAGATCATCCTGGGCGAACAGTTGGATAAGCGCAATTTCCGCCGCCGCATCCTGGAGGCGAACATCATCGAGCCAACCGAGCAGATGCGCAGCGGCGAGGGCCGCCCGGCGCGGCTGTACCGCTACCGCCCCGATGCCGTAGCCGAGGTCAAGGCCCGGCGCTTGTTCCCGTAACCGAAATCCCCATGCCAAAACAGCCCGTTCACGAACTCGCCACCAATGTTTTGTTATTTAAAACCCTTGAGGAAGTTTTGGCCATCTTACAGGCCATCGAAACGCCCGCCATCCTCTTGAAAGGCGCAGCATTTTCATTATCACTTTACAACTTCACCGACAATTTTCGTGCAATGGGGGATATTGATATCCTGATCCACGAAGAAGATTTGCCCAAAGTAGTGCAGGCTTTGGCAGACCATGGATACCTGATCGACTGGGGGCGACCCTTCAAGAACGAATCCGGTCCGGCTTTTTCGTCCGAACTTACGGCAACGCATCCCGAATACAAAGTGCCGGTGGATATCCACTGGCAGTTGCTCAATCATTTGTGGCTGCGCCAGGTGATCCTTCTGGATTACCCGGCTATCTGGCAGCGCGCCCGGCCCGCTACAGCCGAAGGGCACCCTACCCTGATCCTGTCGGCTGAAGACACCCTCTTACACGCCTGCAGCCACCTGGCTTTTCACCACTTCTTTTCTTCATCTAAATTATATAAGGATATTGGCCTTCTGGTGCAGAAAGAGACCCTCGATTGGGATTTGTTCATCCAAACCGCTGGCCAATCCAGGCTCAAAACGACCGCCTACTGCACCCTGAGCCTGGTGCGCAGCCTGCATGGAAGCCAGGTTCCTGAAACGGTGTTCACCAGGCTGATGCCCTCGGCGTTACGAGCGCGCTTGATCCAGGTGTTCATCAATCCGGCGCTCGCTCAAAGCAGCGCATCAGGCGATCGTGCGCTGGTCAAGAGCATCTTTATAGAAATGCTCCTGATGGACCGCTGGCGCGACAGCATCAAGATACTTGTGAAGTTTCTCTATATTGGTATTCACAATCGAATAATTCCGTAGGGGGCGGGAACCAACAACTGCCTATTGAAGAGGTCATCCTGGACTATTCAAGGACTGATCTTATGTGACATGAGAAAGATCGGTCGAAATATTCCAGTCCTGGGTTAGCGTGCGCAAATGTTTCAAGGCCTGCTCAAAGTCATATTGCATAATCGCTTTTTCAATAACCCGCAGTTCATCTCGCTGAGCTATCGAAAGGGCTTGCTCTAGAATGGTGGTCATAAGATCAGCAGCTTCGGCGTCACTTTCTGCAAGCAATACAGCCAGGCGGCTCAGTTGGGCAGCCAGGGTAGAGTGATTTCCCACTGGTTCGGCCTCCGCTATCTTGTGAATGGGTCGATTCCACTCCTCAAGCTCGGCTGCAGAGAGCATGACAATATTGAAGGCTTGTTCAAACTCCTCTATTCGCTCTGCTAATAGTACCGTATCGCCTGCATCCATGGCGATCTCAACCTGTTTTGCAGCCGCGCCGAGATCTTTCGCGCCGATATGGCCGGCCAAACCCTTGATGGTATGTATCAGAAAGCGAACCTGGGCCTGATCGCCAAGCGTCATCGCCTTGTGGATTTTCGGCAGCAAATCGGATTGGTTATCGCGAAATTTCGCCAGCAACCGCAGGTAGGCATCCTGTTTCCCATCGAGGCGGCTCATACCGTCGGCGGTATCAATGCCAGGCATTACCGGTAAAGCCGTTGTGACCTGATCGATCACACTGGCAAGGGGTTGATCAGCACTGCTTTGCAGTAACCCAGTGTGAGGCTTGATCCAGTTGATCAGTACTTTGGTCAGTTGCTTTATATCGACCGGTTTAGCGATGTGATCGTTCATTCCGGCTTCCAGCGCCTTTTCTCGATCACCCACCAGCGCACTGGCTGTGACGGCGATAATCGGCAGCCTGGCATAGGTAAAGCGTGGATCAAGCCGAATCTGGGCGGTGGCCTGGTAGCCATCCATTTCGGGCATTTGAATATCCATTAACACGACATCGTAGTTACCTGCGCCAACCAACTGGATGGCCTCCAGGCCGCTATGTGCAATAGCGACCTGGAGCCCCAGGTTGAGAAGCATATCCGTTGCCACAATTTGGTTTATTTCATTATCTTCCACCAGCAAAACATGTTTTCCGCTCAATATGGCTGGTGATCTAGCAGGGTTTTTGTATCGTGTTGCCGGCGATTGGGCTTTTAGCGGGGGCGTGAAGATTTCCATAATCGTATGAAGCAATCGCTCACCGAAAATGGGTTTGGGTAGGATCCCGCTCATGTTGGGATACGTCTCTTGGTCAATGCTATCATTGGCATTGACCAGCAGGATGGCAGGGATGTGCGCCAGTTGGGGACGCTGCCATATCTTGCGCAAAGCTTCCATCCCGTCCATGCCACCCGGCATCTGATGATCCATCAGGATCAGATTGAAAGGATCTTCTGTAAGCTGTTGTTCCAGGCAGGCCAATCCAATTTCCGCGGACTCGCTCGTTTTTACTTGGAAAAAGAAGGATTCAAGAATGGCCTGGAGCGCTTTCCGCGAGGCGGCATTGTCATCCACCACCAGCACACGGTTTCCATTAAACTCAGGCTTGCTCACAAGCGTGTCGTTCTGCGTACCGGGTTGTTTGCCAAACGTTAGATTAAACGAGAACGTACTGCCCACATCCAGCTGACTTTTCGCGCTGATCTGCCCACCCATCAGATTCACAAACTCCTGGCTGATCGCCATACCCAACCCTGTGCCGCCATACCGGCGGCTGATGGAGCTGTCAGCCTGGGTGAACGGCTGGAACAGGTCGGTTATCTGCGCATCGCTCAGACCGATGCCGGTATCGCGGACGGAAAATTTCAAAACAACCTGGTTTTTTTGTTCGCTCACCAACTCCGTATCCACCACAATCTCTCCAACCTGAGTGAATTTGACGGCATTGGATAACAGATTGCTGAGCACCTGCCCCAGTCGTAATGGGTCGCCTACTAACTTGCGAGGAACATTTGGCCTGGTATCGAATACCAGTTCCAGACCTTTTTCGTGCGCCCGGTGAACAACGAAACTGGACGAATTCCGCAATAGTTCTTCCAGATCGAACTCTACGCTTTCTAGAGTCAGCTTGCCTGCTTCCACTTTTGAAAAATCCAAAATATCGTTGATAATGGCCAGCAGGGTTTCGCCTGAAGACAGAATTTTGGCCAGGTAATTTTGTTGTGTATTGTTCAGATCGGTTTGCAGGGCCAGTTGCGCTAAGCCAATGACACCGTTCAACGGGGTGCGGATCTCATGGCTCATGTTGGATAGAAAAGCGCTCTTTGAACGATTAGCGGATTCGGCGCGGTCTCTGGCGATTTCAAGTTCAGCCGTGCGCTCTTTGATGAGTTCCTCGAGGTGATCGCGATAGCCTGACAACTCATCTTTCGACCTGCGCAGTTGGTCATTACTGATCAGCAGCGCACGCTCGGCCTGCACGCGTTCAGCCAGTTCATGCAGCGCATCTTCGTGCAGCCTGGCGTTTTGGATAGCCACCGCGGCCACATTGGCGATCGCGGCCAGCAAATTGATTTCTTCCTGGCTATATGCGTCCAAATGGTGGCTTTGCACTTGCATGATGCCGACAACTTTGCTTTTGATTTTCATCGGCAGGTAAACTGCCGAGCGCGTGGTGTCCTCTCTATCCATTTCTGAGGGAGATTCCTCATGAACGGAGCCATCCTCTTCGATTGTGTAGCGCACCTTGCTATTTTCTACCGCCTGTTGGTGGTTTGGGGTATACAAGGGCTGGCCGGTATGGATCACCCGGCTTTGGGTACCCCGGCCTGGTTCACCCAGGGGAATGGGAGGAAATTCGGAAACATCATAAGCCTGGTCAGATGAGGCGTATTCCGCATGGATCATCTCTGCCTGTTCATCGTAAGATGAGATGACAAAAAACTCTACATCCATCAGCTCCAGAATATGTTTGTGTATGGTATGGTACACCTCATCCAGGTTCAGGCTTTCTCCCACAGCGAGGGCCAGTTGGTTGATGGTCAATTGGTGATCCAACAGGCGTTGTACTCTTTGCCTGCTCGTCCGTTTTTCAGCGGCGCGGCGGATGGAGAGAACCAGTTGATCTATATCGCAGGGTTTCTGGAAATACGAATAGGCCCCGGCATTAATCGCTTCTATGGCTGAGCCTTGCGAGGCGTGGCCGGTGAGCAGGATGCATTCCGTATCGGGCGAGTTTGCTTTGATACCGCGTAGCACATCCAGCCCTGGCATATCTTCCAGCTTGAGGTCAATCAGGGCCACATCAATCCTTTGCTGCTCGATCTGGGCCAGCGCGGCCTGGCCTGTCTCGGCAAGGATCGGATCGAACCCTTTGAGCTTGAAAATATCGCTCATGGTTGTCCGCAGGCCAGAGTCGTCGTCTACGAGCAGGACGCGCAGAATCTCAGGCGCCATTTTGGTCCTCGCCTGGCGAACAGCTACGATTCTTCTTGCCCTTCAACATATCTCTCAGGTTGTCCAGTTGGAGCTGGGTCAGAATTTGCAGCAGCGCCGGAATTTCCAGCGGTTTGTACAGGCAGGCAAAGGCATTGATCTCCATGGCAGCCTGGATAGCCACCGCCATTTCCTGCCGGTAGCCGGTCACGACCAGGACAGGCAGGGTGGGGCAATGCCCCCGGATACTCTTGAGCACTTCCAGCCCGTTGGTGTCTTTCAATTTCATATCCAACAGGATGATCTGGGCACCCATCGTCATCATCTCCACGTCAGTGTGTGGGTTGGTGAAATGCGCCACGCTGAAACCGCGCCGCTGAAGAAGATCACCCAGGGTTTTGCAAAACAACGGATCGTCATCCACAATTACAATGGTGCGGTTCTTCGATAGCGAGGCAAAGAATGCCAGTAATTTGTTGATATCCAACGGCTTATCCAGCACGCCCACCACGCCTTCGTCCAGCCCTTGACGGATGCTCGCCTCGGCGGCATAAGCGGTCATCAATACTACGGGCAGGCCGGGCTGCACCTGGCTCAACTGGCGGTGTAGTTCCATACCATCCATGTCTGGCATACGTACATCGGTTAAAACGCAGTCAAACGTCTGTGTGCGGGCTTTTTCAAGCGCATCCAACCCAGAAGTTGCCTCTACCGGTTCGTGTCCAGAAATGGACAGGATATCGGCCAGGGTGCGCGTCATGCGCTTGTCGTCATCGACGATCAAAATGCGGAGTTTTGGGTTCATTTCGGCCCCTTATCAACGGGCAAATACACCGTGAACGTACTGCCTTTTCCTATTTCGCTCTGCGCTTCGATGCGCCCATTGTTGGCTTCCACAAGTTTCTTACTGACAGCCAATCCCAGCCCAACACCCTTGGTTTTGGTGGTGAAGAGCGGTTCGAAAAGTTTATTCATGTTTTCAGGGGTAATGCCTGCGCCAGTATCCTGCACTGCAATCATGATCATTTGACTTTGCGCAGCGGCTGAGAGGCTGAGTTTCCCGCCATCCGGCATGGCCTGGCAGGCATTAATGATCAGGTTACCCAGCACCTGCGTCATCTGGGGCGGATTGGCGTACACCGGCTGAAGGTCTGGCGGGATATCAACGTTCACAGCAATGGATGCAGGAACAGGGAACCGTTCCAAGGTTTGCTGCACTAACTCGGCCACATTCACTGCCTGCCGATCCGATGCTTTGATGCGCGAGAAGTCCAGCAGATCGGTAATGATCCTCTCGGCAGAGCGCGTTGCTTTTTCAATCAATCCCAGGTATTCTTTGACCTTCTCGTCTGCGTCCGGCTGGAAAAGTTTCAGATAATAGCTGGCGTTGCTGATAACGCTCAACGGGTTGCGCAGTTCGTGGCCGATGCTGCCGGCCACCTGCCCCAACACGGCCAGGCGCTCTTGCCGGACGAGTTTTTCCTGGGACTCGCGCAGTTCGCGGGTGCGCGCCTGCACTCTTTCTTCAAGATGTTCAGCGTACTCAGCGAGTTGCTGCTCTGCCCACTTGCGGTCGGTGATGTCGCGCACAAATGCAAGCACTTCGTCTGCGCCACTGGCAGTCATGCGGGCCTCATAATAGCGCAGGCCCTGGCCTGGAACGGGCAACTGATATTCGAAGGTTTGCAGCGTGCCAGTTTCCAGGGTAGCGCAAATCTGTTGGTCCATTAAATCAGCGAATTCGGGCGGGGTTATATCTCGGTTGCGTTTGCCGATTATGCTCGACTCAGATTGGGCATAAAGATCAGCGATATCTGCCTTATAGTATAGGAAAACGCCCTGACGATCCGTGCGGAAAATCATATCGGGAATGGCGCGAAGCATAGCCTGCGTGCGGGCTTCGCTCTCCCGCAGATCCTCCTCGGCGCGCTTGCGCTCGGTGATGTCGTGCGCAGAAGAGAGCGCGCCGGTTACATTCCCGTGGGTATCCTTGAGGACCCGGCAGTGCCAGGCCAGCAGCCGTTTCTCCCCATCCTTGCGCCGCTGCCAGCTCTCAACGTAAATCACGTTTTCGCTGCCGCCGAAGAGCGGCCCGACCTGATCATACGTATCTTGTTCACCATCGAAATAGAAAACGGCTTCTTTACCGATCACATCCTCGCCGTAGAACGCAAAACCGGCCGGGTTGGTCCAGGTGAGCACCTTATCCTTATCCACTTCCGCAATAATATCTGGAACCGCGGACAGGATGGCTTCCTGGCGGGCAGAAAAGGCGCGCAGCAATTCCTCGGATTTATTCAGACCCATTGTGCGTTCCTGGACGCGCTCTTCCAGTTGATCCCAGTTCTCGCGCAGGTTGACCGACATCTTGTTGAAGGCGCGAGTTAGCGCGCCAAGTTCTTCTCCGAAGGGCTCTGCAATTTGTTCGCCTAATTGCACATTGGTTGTGGAAATCTGAAGCGCCTTGTCGCGCAGCATGGCCAGCGGCGCAAAGATCAGATGCCGTTGGAGCCAGAACTGAACAACGAAAAGTAAGCCCAAGAGCGCCAACGCCGAAGCGGAAAGTCGCAGTGTGAGGCGATCCGCTTCGGCGTAGGCGGCCGCCAGCGGCACGCGCACCGAGACCGCAGAGATAATAGTTCCCAGCTCTGCCTCCCGGTGGAAGGAAAGTTCGGAACCGTACTGGCGCACCAAACCTCCAGGCGCATTTTGGGGATCGCCGTGACAACGCAAACAAGACTCTTCCAGCATTTCGCCCGGACGCAAGACAACCAGGTAGGGCTTGCCATCTATAGTGCTAATGCTAGAGCGCTCACTCAACGATGGATTGATCTTCAGTTCCTCAAGAAACGCTCGTTCATCCGCATCCGCCTCGTTCTCTGGATTACGGGCATTGATCGCAGCGTCTTTGTAGTAATACTCGGAAATGCTATACGCATTGAATAATTTGTTCATCTCCCTGACCGCGTAGCTGGAGGACATCCAAATCGGATCAAAATAATCAGGAGAGCGAAGTGGTTCGGTCCATTCGAACAGGTTGGGTTTTAAGGTTTGCGAAAAGTAGCTGTGAACAGCCAGGTTGTGATCCAGCAGCATGGTCATTTTTGTTTCCGCTTCAGCCAATGCCTGCTGATGCATGTTCTCTCTGACAAAAACGATGGTAACCGCTGCCGCCACGACAAACACGAGGCCAATGCTCAGGTTGAGCAGTAAGCCAATCCTGGCCGAGTGATAGCGTTTGAGTATCGCCTTCATCATCATTGTGGCAAACCTTTCTGATAGATAGGCAAATAAAGGGTAAATGTGCTGCCTTTGCCCACCTCGCTCTGCACCTCGATGCGGCCTCCGTTGGCTTCCACAAGTTTCTTACTAACAGCCAATCCCAACCCAATCCCCTTGATTTTGG
>DIXA01000021.1 GCA_002428565.1 Anaerolineales bacterium UBA6092
GTTAATGTGACATTGTCAAACTACTTAGGCGATTGTTTGATTGACAGCCCGGTCTCATCCTGCTGTGACGAGTTGTCTGCAGACTGCAAGCTGGCTGCTCTCTTCTTGCGTTGCCCCTTGGCGATGTAAGGCAAAAGGAATAAATATGCCCCACTGATGGCCATGACCAACATCAAGATGGACGGAATTTTGTCCAGTTTCTCCCAGGCTGCAATAACTTCAGGGCTGCCAACTAATTTAATAATCACCGCTCCGGGAATCATTAAGGCTGTTGGCACTGCAATCCAACGGTGACATTTTCGAAACCACTTGCTTAGAAACTTAGTCATTTACTTGTTCCTCTCACTCAAATCTAGATTGATCGTCCGCGCAGGACTTGGCGCCCCTGGAGCTTCGATACGGTTCACTACCCCGCGCACGCCAGGCACGCTTTGAGCTATTTCTTCTGCAGTTGCGCGCTTCAGCAGAGAATCGACATCCCCCGTCAAGTGAGCAATACCGTTCAATACACCCACGCGCAAATCAGTCATGGCGCGGGCATCTGCTGCCAGCGCCGCCAAAATGGCCGCCCGTAGTTGATCATCTGAAATAGCCGAAGGAAAAGCTCGCATGACGTTTCGCACCAGAATGCATTCACAGTCTGACTAAGTTTACAAACAAAAGGAAGTTTTGTATACGACTTTTATCGTATGCCGTTATAAGCGCAGAGCCCAGTGTGGTCACTGGGCTCTGCGGGATTGGGCGATCAATGATTAGCTCGTTCTGCCAACCCTTTAGGGTCAAGCAAGAGGATGAACTGTTTTTCCACCCTGAGCAATTGCTCTGCTTCCAGCGTTTTTAATACCCGGCTGAGCACATCGCGCACTGTCCCCAGGCGCACAGCCATTTGGTCGAAGGTGGCCCAATCGCGGCGCGGAACAATCAGGTTCCCATCATGCAACTCAGCATACTGCAGAAGTGTGTGTATCAGCCGAGACTCTACGCTCCGTAACGAAAGATCTTCGACCAGACTAATGTAATGGAGCACACGCTGGCCTAGATGATGGATAACCGCCACCGCAAATTCAGGTTGGCGCTGAATGAGGCCGAGGATCGTACGCGCCGGCAAAACCCACACTGCCACATCTTCAAGCGCCGTCACAGTGCCTGGGTAGGGCACGCCTGTAAGCACCGCAATATCGCCAAACACTTCGACAGGCCGAATGAACATCATGGCTTGCTCGCGGCCATCGCGGGTCATGCGCGTGGCTTTGACCCAGCCTGACTCCAGGATGTAGATAGACTCGGCAGGTTCGCCTTCCACATAAATCACACGCCCGGCCTCGAAATGGCGGCGGACAGCAGACGCGGCAAGTGTATCTTGAGTTCCAACCGATAGTTCCTTAAATCGGGGGAATCGCTGCAAAGTTTCCTTAAAGTAAGCAATTTCGTTCATCAGCAAGCCACTCTGCCGTCTATCATACCATAAGCGTTCTCATCAACCAACCTTCCAATGAACAGAATATAGTACAATCAAGCCCTATGGACACAACCCCCGAATCTACGCTCCCCCCATCTACTCCTACCCCGCCGCGCGGCTGGGCGCCGAAATTCTTCACCATCTGGACCGGGCAAGTCTTCTCGCTGATCGGCAGCGCACTGGTGCAATTTGCCCTGGTGTGGTGGCTCACGCAGCAAACCGGCTCAGCCACCATCCTGGCAACGGCGACCCTGGCGGCGCTGCTGCCGCAGATCGTGCTGGGACCATTTGTGGGGGCGCTGGTGGACCGCTGGAACCGGCGGCTGATCATGATCGTGGCGGACACAAGTATCGCCGTGGCCACCGGCGTGTTGATCTTCCTGTTTGCATCCGGCTTGATTCAGATATGGCATATCTACGTCATCTTGTTCATCCGCTCGCTGGGCGGCGCATTCCACCATCCAGCAATGACAGCTTCGACCTCGTTGATGGTGCCGCACGAGCACCTGACGCGCATCGCTGGGCTGAACCAACTGTTGCAGGGCTTTTTGAGCATCTTTGCCCCACCGCTGGGCGCCCTGCTGCTCAGCCTGATGCCCACCCAGGGCGTGCTGGCGATCGACATTGTTACCGCCGCCGTAGCTGTGCTGCCACTGCTCTTCATCCCCATTCCGCAGCCGCCGCGCCAGGTTGCCCAGTCCAGCGGCACAGCAGAGAAAACCTCTTACTGGCAAGATCTGCGCGCCGGTTTCCGCTATGTAATGGGTTGGCCGGGCCTGTTGGGGGTGATCCTGATGGCGATGCTGCTCAACTTCCTGCTCAGCCCCAGTTCAGCGCTGCTGCCGCTGCTGGTGATGCAAGAATTCAAGGGCGGCGCGCCCGAGTTGGCCTGGGTAGAGTCGGTCTTTGGAGTGGGTGTCATCCTGGGCGGGTTGGTATTGAGCACCTGGGGAGGCTTCAAGCGCCGTATTGTCACCAGTTTTATGGGCATTATTGGCATCGGAGTGGGCGTCATCCTGGCCGGTCTTGCCCCGGCTAATATGTTCTGGCTGCTGCTGGCAGCTCATTTCATCGTTGGCGTGACCCAGGTATTTGCAAATGGCCCTCTGGGCGCCATCTTCCAATCCACCATCGAGCCAGATTACCAGGGGCGCGTCCTTTCGCTGGTCAACGCGGGAGCAACGGCGATGATGCCGCTCAGCTTGCTGGTGGCAGGCCCCATATCCGATTGGCTGGGGGTACGCATCTGGTACGTAGTGGGCGGGTCGTTGTGCATCCTGGCTACGCTGGTAGCCGCCAACATTCCCGCCATCATGAACATCGAGCAAAACAAGCAGCCCGCGGCCGATCCAACGAACGAATAAAAAAAGAGGCTTCAAGGTGATCTTACTTTCCTTGAAGCCTCGTTCGGGTGAAGTAAAAACCGTCGAAATCAACCCACTAAGCTTGTTGATACTACTTTCTTTTCTTCCTTCTTCTTCTTGGGTTTCTTCTTCATACCCTTATCTTTGCCTTTATCTTTTGCCATTGTTCACACTCCTTTCTGTGAGACTTGCCGATCACCATGTTTTAAAATAGCATTTTTTGTGCGAATACGCAAGTAAAATCACCCTCAGTTTTGGCCAGCACGGCCACAAAGATCATTTTCCTTAAAGTAACACCAGTAGCGACTACCGCTTTCGGTTGTCGCTACTGGTGATTTATTGTTATTGAACGCCCCTTCGCCGCTTGTTCTCGTTAACGTTTGATCATCGGCAAGAACACTTTGGGCAGAACCACTACGTTGGTAACGCGGAACAAGACCGTACCGCTGGCAGGGGATTCATTCCCATCGGCAGTGAAGGCGGTCACGTAGTAGGAATAGGTATGATCTACCAAAGCAAGCAAGTCAATCCACTGCGTTTCCAGCGCGCTGCCCACGGCCTCATAGTCGCCACCATCGACTGAGCGGTAGATGCGATAACTGGTTACCCGCTCATCCGGTGATGCCATCCAGCTCAGAATGGTGAACTCGACCCCATTCTGCCCGGCAACGGATACAGCCTGTGGGGCAGGCAGCCCGCCCAGCACAAGCGTATCCGTATTATTATCCGAGGAGCGCTCGGTCACCAGCCCTGAAGGCAGCGCCTCGATGTACAGCGTGTGCGCGCTGGCAGCATCGAACGGAGCCGTGACTACCAGCGTCACCGTGACAGAAGAGCCTGCACCCATCGCATCGATCAGCGCTTCACCGGCGGGCTTGCCTTCGCCATCGGGATCATCCCAGCTGGCGGCTATGCGCAGCGGCTGGCCCGCGCCATCCCAGCCCATGCCCAGGTTCTGCACGGTCACCGTGATCACCGTCGTCTGGCCTTCCGCGATGTAGGGGCTGGCCGGCGCTTCGGCGTAGACGGCAAAGTCAGGCTCATCCGTCAACGTAGCAAAGGTCAGGGCGATGTTGGGCGCCATGGGCTGAGCAGTCACGCCGAGGTGCGTATTCAGATCGGCAAACGCCTCGCTTTGCACGCCCAGGCCAAAGCGCACGCCCATCTGGAAGGTTTGGCCTCGGATAGGATCGTATACGCTGGCGGTCTGCCAGTTGACCGCCCCGTCGCCGGTCAGATAACCGGGGGTCACCGTATGCTGGCCGAAGTTACTGAGGTTCAGGCTGGCCTGCTCACCGGTGCGGAGGATGAGGCCTGCCGTATCACCGCGGAACGGCGCGAAATCGAACGCATTGCCATTTTCGCCAGATAAGGGGCCCATGCCCATGGCGCGGTAAGCAATGCTGGCTTCGCCATCGATATTGATCGTCAGTTGTGGGGATTCGGCGTAGATGTCTCGACCGTGAGAGTCCAGCAGCTTGAGATACGCCCAGGTGCAGGTGCCGCTGCAAGTTTGCTCGGCGGTGTAGAGAGGGTGGCGGTTATCGATCAAGCCCACCTCGGGCATGTCAATGCGAGTAAAGGCCAGGCGCAGTTCCCCGTCCACGACCGCAGCCGAGAACTCCACGATGCTCCCGGGCAGATCCGCGGGAATCTCCACCACGGTTGGATTAGCCGGGTCGAAGATAGCCAGGTGACGGTCATCGTCGGTATCGAACGAGCCGTCTGCATCCCGGATGAACAGGATCAACGGCTGCCCGTCCATGTAGACCACCTGCGGCTGGGTATCGCTGTCGTTCGAGTCCAACGGGATGGCAGCCTGGGCGCTCCAGGTATTGTTTTCAAAGATGCTGTAGTACAGGCGCGAGCGCATATCAACCATGCCGGGGACGCGGTCCACCAGCCAGGCAGCTGTCACCTGCCCACCATCCGGGCAGCCAGCGGTATTGTCCATGCAGCTTGCCAAAACAGCCCCGCCGGCGCCATTCTCGTTCTCCGCCAGAACGCCCATCTCGGTGAAAGTTTCCCCATCTTTCAGCCCCCAGGCCACGTAGGCAGTCTGCATGGCCTCGGTGAAGGGCAGGGTCGGTAAAATATTCTCATCGCCGTCGTAAGCATTCCAGGTGATCACTGACTTATCGGGCTGATAGAATGCCACGGCAGGCAGGTCAACTCCCAGCGTGGTGATCGAGTAGGCGTGCGTCACCCAGCCATTATCGTTGAAATCAGCCAGGTGCAGATTGTGTTGATTTCCCTGCCAGACGGCCGTCACCGCGCCCAAACCATCGGTTGCCATCATGGGGCGGTACTGCGGCGGTAAAACCGCGCTGGGCGCATTCGATGTGCAGCCTTCTTCGCCCGGCGCAGGCGGGCCATAGTTCCAAGCCCCGGGAACGATCTCGGAAAAGGTGGGGAGGTCGCAGGGGCCAGGCAGCGAGCTATCGAAAAGATTGATCGTGTCTTCGTCTTCAAACAGGCAATCGCAGATATCCGTCCAGGGAATGCACCCGCAGAGGCCGCCAATGTAATAACTCATATCCATGGCAAAACGGAAGCAGATCGTGCCCACCTCCGGCTCGCCATTGTGGATGGTTAATGGCATGCCCAGCCCCATGCCCGGATTCAAGGTCATCGAGCCGGTCGCCAGGAAGCCCAGCAGCACATCAATGCGCAGAAAGATGGTGCCCTCGGTCCAGGCACGCGCGTCGACGGTCACGCTGGCATCGGTGATATCCCCCGAGGTAGGCTCGAAATAGATATCGCCCATGATGTACAGATTGACGCGCGCCTGGGCATAAGCACCCGAAGTGATGGTGACGATCCAGCCGCCCAGCGGGTCAGAGAGTGCCCCGGCCCACAGCGGCAGCACTACATAGATCAGCGGTTCAAAATCCTCATAGAAGTGGATCGGCGAGCCATAACCAGGCACAGCCAGGTCGCCGCCGATCTGGCTGAGCGCCTGGGGCGCAAGTGCTCCGGCAGCATAGGCATTACTGGCATTCCCCATAAAATCAACCGTCTGGTTCAGAACACCCTGGGGGACCAGGTTGTTGACCATTGGGCCAGTTTGGGGAGTTTGTTGCTCAGTGGTAGAGACTTCTGGCCCGTAGGAGTCTTGACCTGGGTTGACGCCCATCCCGCTGAAGGCGAAACCCGTGCCATACAAATATGTGGCATAGCGGTTCGAGTATTCCTGCGTATCCACCAGCCACAAAGCCGCTGGCTGCACATACAGGTACACGTGACGCTCTATTGGATCGTCCAGCTCGCCATGCGGGTACTCGGCGTACAATGCCAGGTCGTGCGGCACCCCGGCAGGCAGGGCTGCCCATTCGGTCGGGTATGGGAAGGTCGCTTTGTAAGAGCCAAAGCCGGTGGGGTAAAAATTCGCCAGTTTTTCCTCGTCCAACCACAGCTCAGGCGAGACCAGGGAATCCATGCCGGGATCGTAGCTAACGGTTACCTCGATCGTGGGGAGACCGTACATCGTCACGCCAGAATCAACCAAAGCCGCCAGATCCATAAAGCCGCTGTAGGCAGGCCAACCGTCATATACCTTGCCCAGGTACTTGCCGATGCTGGTGCTCATGGTGATCAGTGGACCCCAGCTTTTAGGATCTCCTGCTTCGATATAGTGCATTTCCACAACGTAAGGTTCGTGAAGTTCCAGATCATTGCCATACTGGTCTTTCAAAGAGCCGGGCGGCTTGAACCACAGCGTTGTGGAAAAGGTGGTCATCGAATCGTCGGGCAAAGCCGGGTCATGATAGAAAAACCTCACTTCACGCCCATAAACCGTCAACTTGTATTTCTGCCAGCCGGGCTCGTCCGGATACCAGCCAGCCTCTTGCGTGCCCAGGAACTGATCAAGCCCTGCCTCGCCGTATAACGAGTCAAGCGTCTGCAAATTGAGCGGGCTGTCAAACAGCTTCTCGCCTTCAAACACCACATGGGCATTGCCGCCCGCATCGGTCAACTGTCCCCAATGCGAGGTGGCCTCCCGGACATCCACCAGGGTCTGCTCCACCGCCCTCAGGCCGGGCTCATCAATGCCAGTAGCCCAGAAGTCGGAGTGATAGCCGCAGGTAGCCCTGCCTTGTTCAGAAACAAGGGCATCACAGATGTACTCAAGCGACACGATCGCACCTGGGACAGGATCACCCACAGGGATCGGCGCTCCCTCCGACACATTGATCGCCTGCACCTGCAAGGTTTCGGTGAGGGGATGAGGCGCAAAGATGTCTCCCGAAAAATCACTCTCGCGCACTCTACCCATCATATTCACAGACAAGTTATCATATAACGAAAAGGCATCGCCCAGCGCGGTGGACGCGCCGCGTCCGGTGATGGTAAAACTACCGTCTGGCTCCAGCGACCAGCCCATCTCCGAGATGGGGAAGTTGTCGCCCGTGCCCTGCAAAGCCCATGAAGCGTTCAATGCAGCCGCCTGGGCTTCTATTTCAGATAGAACGATCGCTTCTCCCTTGGTGGAGACGATCTGCCCGGTGATGGTGAACGTGCCACCAGGGATCACGTAATCGGGGGTGATGACCAGGTTGGCAAACTGGTATTCCGGCTCAGCCGGGGCGGCCAGCAGGGTAAAGGAGGTTACCTGCGCACCGTTCGCCAAGCTACCGACAAGGTTCAGAAACGTGACGTCCAGCACTTCCCCGGGGAGGCCGCGCGGGTAGAGCGGCACGGTGAAGCTGCTCGAGTGGCTGCCCGCCGCGACGGTGACTGGGCCATACACAACCTGCCCACCCAGGTCGATCGTGAGCGTACCGGCCTCCAGGTTGTTCACGGTAAATGCAATCGTGTCAGTGGGTACACCCTGGCTGGGGGTGAGGACGGGCTGCATGGCAGCCCGTAGAGCCACCTGCGCAAAGGCCAGCTCGGGCGGGAAATAACCTGGATTATCATACAGCGCCAGGTAACAACCCGATGGGCAAGTTTCTGTTAACCCGGGGTCAAAGGCATAGTTCGCATAAATCTGGCCCCGGCTGTTGGAGGTCACCGTTTGTGTGGGCGCCAACAGCGTATCGCCTTGCTTCTCAGGCATCTCATAGCGCAAGTAGTAAGCGGCATTGGGAGCGTAACCAAAACCGCTCACCCGTACCGTTCCCCCCGGGTGAACATAGTTTGGCGTTGCTATCATGGTGTAGGCCAATGGTGCAGCCTGCGCAGGGTAGATAGCCTGCTGGCAAAGACCAAGTAAAAATGCAAAACATATGAAAATGTTAAACACCTTTTTCATCACTGTCTCCTTTTTTATTTTGTTGTGTTTGGTTAGTCGGACCGGGGAATATGCTATGGGTAGCTTTGCAGTGCTGGATTTTACCCGCAAAGTATCTTTAGCCGGATGATACTTGCGGCTTCACTGCTGCAATGCGACTGCCGTGTGCTACCTCCACTTTGACGGGAACATCTGAAGGCTGCTACTTTCTAATAATTGATTAATTATAACAAAATTTTTGTTCGCCGTGTTCGGCAAAACGCGGTAGGGGTGCACTAAAATGTTGTTATTGGGGGTGTGCAGGCGGCATCCGCCGCCCGAACACCCCCCAATAACACTAACAACTTTTAAGTGCTTCCACGCGGTTGGGCGAAAATATGCAAAGGTGCTGCTATAATTAACCCTATAGAGCCATCTCCATCAGCTCCAGCAAAAATCGCTCGAAGAAGATCTCGAGGTTGCGCTGCAGGAACCACTGCCAGCCCCATACCGCTCATCAGGCACACATAGCAAGTAGCCGCTGTTGAGGAGATTGATTATGAAACAAATCACCCGGCTTGCCCTTATTGTTCTTCTTCTGGCGGGGGGCTGCGCTGTCATGGAACGAAACACCACGGCTACCCCCATTTCCTCTGGCCTGGCGTTGGCAGATGACCCAGCCCCACCCGCATCACCCGTGCGCCTGATCTTCGTGCATCACTCCACCGGCGGCAACTGGCTGGCAGATATCGGCGAACATGAGGATGCTGGCGGTGCGGGGCGAGCACTCATGGATAATAACTACTATGTCAGCGCAACCAATTACGGTTGGACGGTGGGCGGCGACGATATCGGCAGCCGCACCGACATTGGTCACTGGTGGGAGTGGTTCAATGGCCCCACACGCGATGCGATCATGGCCGCGCTCTATGTGGAAGATGGACAGAACATCGGGGGCTATGGCTGGTGGCCGCGCCTGGACCCCGCCCCAGCAGGCGAGAATCTCATCATTGTCTTTAAATCCTGTTATCCCAACGCACACCTGGGCGGCAATCCCAACGATCCCCCCACGGTCGGCAATAACCCACTGCGCGGTCAAGATGCCTGGTCAGAATACATGACGGTGGGCAATGCCAAGGGCATCTACGTGGATTTGCTGGATTATTTCGAAGATCACCAAGACAAGCTTTTCATTATAATAACCGCACCGCCTTTGCTTGAAGACGACGGCGCTCAGCCCACCGACCCGCTCCACGCTGCCAACGCGCGTGCCTTCAACAACTGGCTGGTGAACGACTGGCTGGATAGCTACCCCTACGATAATGTGGCTGTCTTCGATTTTTATAACGTACTCACATCCAACGGCGGCGACCCATACACCAATGATGCCGAAGAAGAGACCGGCAACCACCATCGCTGGTGGAATGGCGCCATCCAACATATCCAAACCGTTACCAATAACTTCTCTGCCTATGCTACGGACGGAGATAGCCACCCCACCGGCGCTGGTGGGGAGAAAGCCAGCGCCGAGTTTGTTCTCTGGCTCAACGTGATCGTCGATCGCTGGCAGGGCACGGAGAACACAGCCACCCCAACCTCGACCAGCACAACCAGCATGTCCACAAGAACGCCGACAGCCACAAGCACCCCCACTCGCGCGCCCACGACCGCAGGCACCCGCACTCCCACATCCACACCCCCCGGTGCGGTTCTGCATTGCATCCACCTGTCCACTCTCTTGAAAGCTAGGATCGCCGCACCGCCCGTGCGCCCTCTACCCGATACCTGGGAGGATATCCACGTTTTCAATGATCAGTTGTGGCTCTACGATAACGCAGCCTGGATCGAATTCTCCGCCACGCACTATGACGGTACGCAAAAGATGGCCCGCTCAGACGCTGACGCCCTGCGCTCCGTCAATCCGGCTTTTATCATCCTGAACTACCGCCTGGGGATGGGGTTGGGCTACCAGGCCACAGATGGTTGGGATACCTGCAACTTCACCGGCGAATGGCTTGCGGTGATCGAGGGAGATGACTGGGTGCAAGAATGGCCCGGCGGTGGCGCGGTAACTGAAAGCTGGTTCTACCATTGGCCGGAAGTCGGCGGCAGCCGCACGATCAACTGCGATTGGGGCTGGTACCTGATGGATCCCAACGACTCCGGCTGGCGCACCTATTGGAGCAGCGAGGTGCTGCGCCAGCTCGCCGCCAACGACGCCGACGGCCTGTTTGCCGACAGCTTCTCTGTTCCCAACTACCTGGGCTATGACCACTTCAACCCCGACCTGCCCGAAGTAGATCCATCCTTCGAGGCAGACTGGACAACTCGCCTGGAAGGTTTCATGGCATTCGCCCAATCGGGAGCGCTGGCCCCCTACCATTTCATCCCCAATGCCGGGATGCTGGTCAACTCGCGCGAGACTACCCACTACTCGATGGCCGACGGCGTGATGATCGAAGGTTTCGGCGAGTGGGGCTGGGGCTGGTTCTTCGATTTGGGCGATTGGCAGTTGCAGATGAACAACATCCTGGAGTTGGTGAACCTGGATCGGGTCGTCATCGCCCAGCAATACGTGGATGCCGCCGACATAGACGACCGCATGTTCATCCTGGCGAATTACCTGCTCATCAAGGGCCAGCACACATACATCAACCTGGATTACAGCATGGAGCCGGAGTGGTTCCCCGAATACGAGCTCCCCATCGGTCACCCCGCCGGCAGCGCGCCCGTCACTGTGGATGATCTCTGGAATGCAGCCTGGGGCGTTTATGCCCGTACCTATTCCAACGGGCTGGTGCTGGTCAACCCCACGGCTTCAACGCAAACGATTGACCTGAACGGCATCTATTACCAGGCAACCCCCTCCGGCGGTGGTATCATCCCCGACGATGGTGTGCTCCCCACCAATTGGAAGGTAAGTTATGCCGCCATCACCCAGATCACGCTGGGTGCGAACGAGGCTGTCATCCTGTTGATCCAGAAATAAGGTTTACGCGTTTTACTGGCCCCGAAGGGGCTGTCCGAAAAGAACCAGGCAGCATCTTTTTAGATTCGAATTCTGTCGTTTCATTGCCAATATCAGCCCGCCTGGTACAGTACCTTCCCCCCCACCATGGTCAGGTCCACCGTCAGGAAGGGGATATCCTCCGTAGCTACCGTATAGGGGTTGTCGTGCCACACCGCCAGATCGGCGAACTTGCCCGCCTCCAAAGACCCCTTCTTGTTCTCGGCAAAATCCGCATATGCTCCAGCCATGGTATGCGCGTACATGGCCTCGTCGATGGTCAGCGCCTGCTCTGGACTGACGGGTTTCTTTGTCCAGGATTGGCGCACAATGCTGGCGTACAGTGTGGACATCGGGTCCCACCAGGGCAGCGAAGGTGCATCTGAACTGAGGCACACCGGGATGCCCATGTCCAGCCAGGTGCGTGTTGGTATGATACGCTGCGCCCTTTCCTCACCCCAGATGCGTTCACAGGCATCAGCAAATGCTCGGATCATGGTCGGCTGGGTGGAAATGATCACCCCCAGATCCTTGACGCGCTGGATAGCCTCATCCGAGTTCAAGATCGAGTGCTCAATGCGATGCCGCGGGTCTGCGCGCGGGTTGGCACGCATCGCCTTTTCAATGGCATCCAGGGCCATATCCAACGCTGCGTCGCCGATTGTGTGCAGCGATACCTGGTAGCCCGCATCGTGAAACGCGGCCACCGCATCTTCCAGATCTCTGGGTTTCCAAATGGAGACGTTCCAGGCAAGGCCGTTATGAGGCTCATTCGTGTACGAAGCCTCCAATGCGCCATCCACCTGGAATTTGGCTCCCGCAAAATGCATGTAATCGCTCTCGTAGCGGATAGCCTCAATATCTGCAATGCGCCCATCCAATTCCTGGGCATACTCCAAAACATTCATAATCTGTCCGCGAATACTCATCTCACCGCGGGATGCGAGGTTGAAGTAAGCCTGCAAACGATCCATATCGCGAGCATAGACGTCCTGAAAACTGGTCACGCCCATCGCCGCAAAGGTAGCCTGCGGGCCTAAGATGCTCTGTTCCATCACATCCACACTCAGCATATCCCGCGGCCACAGGCGGCGGAAGTAATCCATCGCCGGATGGTTCAGGATCGTGCCGCTGGGCTCGCCGTTCTCCTCGCGCAGGAAACGCCCGTTGCCTGGGTCGGGTGTAGCCGCCGTAACCCCGGCCATCTCCAGCGCCAGGCTGTTGACTGCCGCCATGTGCCCTCCCTGGTTCAGCACAAACACAGGATGATTGGGCGAAATGGGGTCAAGATCACGTTTGTCCGGATAGCGGCCCTCAAAAGTTACCCAACCTGAAGCCACCACCCACTCTCCCGGCGGCGTAACGGCGATCCTTTCGGCCAGTTTGGCCTGCATATCTGCAATGGTAAAAACAGCCGGCCAGCTGATATCAACGTAGGCAGTACCCAGCAGGCCGCAGGCGCTCAGATGGCAGTGAGCATCAATCAAGCCAGGGGTCACCGTACGCCCCATCAGATCGATAATCTGCGTGGTTTCGCTGGCCATCCCCCGCGCCCCCTGATCATCGCCTACAAAGTGGATCAACCCGTTCTTGATCGCCAGCGCTTTGGCCGTTGTGCGCTTGGCATCGATGGTGACAACATTGCCATTGACCAGGATGATATCGGCGATCTCACCCACAGCCAGCGTAGGAACAGGTTGCGTGGCAGGTGTCGGTACCGCGGTCAGTTCCACCACCTGGGTGCCACCGCCGCAGGCCAGGGCGGCCCCACCTAAAGCAATCCCGCCGAGCTTCAGGAAATCGCGGCGGGTTAAAGCATGTTTGTGATGCTGGCCCATAGATCATCTCCTCTCTTTGACCAAGGCAGCCAAAACATTCACGACTTGTTTGGGGTCAGGTTTTCAAACGCGAGGCCCCTCTGAAATTACTATACATCCGATGATGCTGAAAAGCAACAACGAGTTTCCCCCACACGTTTTTTGATATCAACCATCACCCTGAGAACTGGCGCTGGTAGAGCGCTCTGTACGCCCCGCCGCGCTCGAGTAGCTCGTCATGGTTACCCTGTTCCACAATCTGCCCGTCCTGCACCACGCAGATCAGATCAGCCGAGCGGATGGTGCTCAAACGGTGGGCAATCACCACCGCGGTGCGGCCCTGGAGGAGCTTGCGCAGCGCCCCCTGGATCAAGCTCTCGGTCATGCTATCCACGTTTGAGGTGGCTTCATCTAAGATCAATATACGAGGGTTGGTCAAGATGGCCCTCGCAATGCAAACGAGCTGGCGCTGTCCCACCGAAAGGTTGGCAGCCCCCTCTAGCACGCGCGTCTGGTAGCCATCTGGCTTGGCGATGATGAAATCGTGGGCATTTGCCAGCCGGGCAGCCTCTTCCACCTCAGCATCGCTGGCTTGCGGGCGGCCAAAGCGAATATTCTCGGCGATGCTGCCCGAGAACAGGAACGAGTCCTGCGGCACCAGGCCGATCTGCCGGTGCAGCGACTGCTGCGTCACCGTGCGCACATCGATCCCGTCAATGGCAACCATCCCCGCGCTGACATCGTAGAAACGGGCGATCAGGTTACCAATGGATGTTTTACCGGCCCCGGTTGGCCCCACCAGCGCTACGGTTTGCCCTGGCTCGATCATCAGGTTGACATCGTGCAACACCTCGGGCAGATCTGGGCGGTAACGGAAGGAAACATGATCAAGCGAAACCCGACCGCTGATCTGCGGCATCTCGCCCGCCTCGGGCTGATCTTGCACTTCGGGGGGTGAATCCAGCAGCTTGAGCACCTGCTCGCCGCCCGCCATGGCAGATTGCATGGTGGTGTAGAGGCGGCTCAACTCCTGCACCGGCTGGAAGAAGCGCGTAACATACGACAGGAAAGCCACCAGCACCCCCAGGGTGATCTCGTCCGCGGCCACTGCCCGCCCGCCAAACCACAGCACAATAGCGGTAGAAAGCACGCCCAGGAACTCGATCGCCGGCAGGAAGATGAATGAGAGCGTCATGGCATTGATATGAGCATCGCGGTTGGCCTCGTTCACCTGGGTGAAGCGCTCCTGGGTGGAATCCTCCTGCCCAAAGGCCTGGATCACGCGCACCCCGGCAATATCCTCCGCCAGGTCGCCAACCACGCGGGCCACGCGGGTGCGCGTCTCGCGGAAGGCCACCCGGGCCCGGCTCGAGAACCACATGGTCACTCCCAACATCAATGGGAGTACGATGAAGGTCAGCAGCGCCAGGCGCGGGCTCATCGTCAGCATGATCACCACAATGCCCACCAGGATCAGCGTATCCCCTAACAAGGTAATGATACCCTGCGAGAGCAGCTCGTTGATCGTGGCTACGTCGTTCATCACCCGCGAAACAGTCACGCCAACGATATGGGTATCGTGATAGCCCAACGAAAGTTGCTGCAAATGGCGAAAGAGGGCACTGCGTAGATTGGCCAACACGCGCTGCCCCACCCAGGCGAGTAAGTACTGCTGACCAGCAGTAGCCAGATACAGCCCGGCAAACGCGGCTGCCGTCAGCAGCGAGATGTGCGCCAGCCCGGCTCGGTCGCCCTGGGAGATGTACTGGTCCACTGCCTCCTTGAGCAGGTAGGGCGTCAGCAGCGTCAGACCCGAGACGACCAACATCGCCAGGCAGGCCAGGAGCATCGGTCGTTTGTAGGGCTTGAGATAAGCCAACAGCCGCACCACCACGCGCCGGTTGAAGGCTGCACCACGCTGGTTGTCGCCGCCCGAGAACTGTTCGATGATACCCCTGGGCCCCATGCCGGGGCTGGAAACGCCGATGCCGAATCCCATCGTTACCCCTTCCCCCGCTTGAGCTGCTGATTGTATATATTCTGGTACAAGGGCGAGGCGGTGAGCAGATCCGCATGCTTGCCGCTCGCCACAATGCGTCCCTTATCCAGCACCAGGATCAGATCCGCGCGCTGCACGGTGCTCAGGCGATGAGCGATCACGAAAGTGGTACGCGCCTGCATCACCCGTTCCAGCGCCAACTGGATCAGATGCTCGGTCTCGCTGTCCACGCTGGAGGTGGCATCATCCAGGATCAGGATGCGCGGGTCGGTCAGCAAGGCGCGAGCGATGGCTATGCGCTGCTTTTGCCCGCCAGACAGGGTGATGCCGCGCTCACCCACCGGTGTATCGTAACCCTTCTGTGTTTGCAGGATGAACTCGTGCGCCTGGGCATCCCGCGCAGCCGCTTCGATCTCCTCCTGGGTGGCATCGGGACGTCCAAAGGTGATATTCTCGCGGATCGAAGCGGCAAACAACGTGGTCTCTTGCAGCACAATGCCAATCTGAGCGCGCAGCGAATTAAGGGTCACCTCGCGAATATCCACCCCATCCAGGGTGATACGCCCGGCAGAGGGGTCATAAAAGCGTGGGATCAGATTGACCACTGTGGTTTTGCCGGAGCCGGTCGGCCCTAGCAACGCCACCACCTGGTCTGGCAGCGCATCGAAGGTGATATCCTTCAAGATCGAGGCGTGCCGCCCATACGAGAAAGCTACGTTTTCAAAGCGGATATGGCCGCGGCACACGCGCTTCTCTGCCGCCAGCCGCTCGAGCAGTTCGGGCGCACCGGGCTCTTCATGCACCTCGGGCACGGTGTCTAATATCTCAAAGATGCGCTCCGCCGAAGCAGCCGCCATGGAAATTGCCGGCAGGATCATGCCCAAGAAGCGCACCGGCGAGACAAGTTGGGCCATGTAGGTGGTAAAGGCCACCAGCTCGCCCAGGGTAAGTTGACCGTTGATCACCAACGTGCCGCCGTACCACAAGATCACCACACTGCTGAGATTGGCGATCAGGTGCAAGCGCGGCATATTCACCGCTTGCAAGCGGGCTGCCGTCGCTGAGAGATCAAACCAGCGGCGGTTCTCCGCCTCAAAGCGCTCAATCTCGGCCTCTTCTTGGGCAAAGGTTTTCACCACCCGGGCGCCGCGCAGGTTCTGCTCCACCCGCGTCGTCACCGTGGCAAGCTGCTTCTGGATCACCACCGAAAGCGGGCGGAAGACGCGCCCAAAGGAGATAGACTGCACCACCAACAGCGGCAAAGCCAACAGCGCCATCAACCCCAAGAGCGGGTTCATCACGATCATCACCACCGCCGTAACCAGCATCAGCAGCGAACCTTCAATGACCCGGAACATCGCCCGCCCGGTCAGGAAACGGATGCGCTCCACGTCCTGGATGGTGCGCGAGAGCAGGTCGCCGGCTTCGGATTGATCGTGGAAAGAGAAAGAAAGCTGCGTGATCTTGCGCTGCAGCTCGTTGCGCAGGTCATAGGCCACGTTCTGCGAGGCCACTTCCGTCCAGCGGCCCTGGAAATACGTGAACAGGCCCTTCACCAGCACCAGCACCAGCAGGGCCCCCACCGCCAGGGTCAGGCTGCCGGTGCTGGAGGCCGAATCCGCCTCGAGGCCGTGGTCAATCGCCCAGCCGATGAGCTGCGGGTTGATCATGGCGACCGCGTCGATCAGCACCATCATCAAGTAGGCGCCAGCGGTGATCTTCCAATGTGGCCGCAGGTAGCCAAAACAACGCCATAAGATTTGAGCCTGGGAAGGCGAAGTGGAGGGGCGGTTCTCTGAAGAAATGCGTTGCATGGTGGTTAGAATGTGCACAGGAGCGGTGTTTGCGCTGCCACTATACTGCAAGGGTGGTCATTTGTCAAATCACATCTCCTTGACGATATGGGCTAAATATACAACCGCTCTAATCTCTCGGGGTATCATCTCAATAATTTGGGAAGCGGGGTGTATAATAAATCGGTCATTAATTTATATGCCTGAAGGATAAACTCGAATGAAAGCAAACATTAATAGCAATAAGCATCTCCTCGGACTCATTTATGGCCTGGTTGGCGGTCTCGCCTTTGCCGTTTTTGCCTGGGGAATAGATGCCTGGTTACTGGCGAAAGCACACTCCACATTTTTCTGGGTCAAGTTTATCCCCGGCCTGATCGTTTGCCTCCTGGCTGGTGGGCTCGCCGGATGGTTGACCATTCGCTTTGACCGTCATTGGGCCGCCCTGCTGATCTGGGGATTGCTGGCACTCCTGTTCTCCTGGTTAATCGTCTGGCTACCGTTGGATGCCGCTCCTTACCTGATCAAAGTATTCGACCCCCACCTGACTCAATGGCTCAACTATTCCGAAGTGGAACAACTGGTACAATTTCGCATAACCGGTTTTTTGATTGTCGGTTTGGCAGCCATCCTGAGCGGCCTGCTGGAGATCAACCTTGTCGAGCACGCCCGTACCACTCCCTATGGCCTGGCGTCTGCCGCCATCATGCTGGTGTGCGTGTTCTCCTTTGGCCTGGCAGGCAGCGCCTCCGATCAATTGATCAACATCAACCTGCGCGAGCCGGTTGAAGTGGTTGATAACCTGATCCAATTTGCCGCCGATAACCAGGGAAAAGAAGTGCCCGTTGATGTGGCCAGGAAAATACACCTCAGCGCCCTCAACGCAGTCACCGACCTGGACGATCTTTTGGAAGAGTCGCGTCAACTAACCCTGGTATCTTTTGATCCCGCCCTGGGCATGATGGACATCATCGTGGATTTTGACGGCTCTCTGGTGAAATGTACTGCCATATATGCCCAGCCTGCCAACTGCATTCGCCTGGCCGAGACTTACTGACCACACGGGAAACTCAACCGCATTTTCCCCCAAAAAATATCCCGTAGAACCATTTTATCGTGTATAATTTTCTATCATGGATATTGGTAGCCAAGAAAAACAGGTACATGTGATCTTGATCTTCTCACCACAACAAAACCATAAAGTTCATACTCTTGCTGAGGATTCGTAGATGGCCGAACTGTTATTAGACGTTCAGGGCTTAGAGACTCGCTTCAAAACGCCTGAAGGTATTGTTCACGCGGTGAATGGTGTCTCCTTCACCTTATCGGAGGGGGAAACACTGGGGGTAGTTGGAGAAAGTGGCTGTGGCAAAAGCGTTACCATGCTGTCTTGCTTACGGCTAATCGCCTCCCCCCCCGGAGAAATCGTGGCAGGAAAAGCCCTGTTCCTGGGTCAAGACTTATTGAAAATGGCACCCGAAGAAATCCGTAAGGTGCGCGGCGCAAAAATCAGCATGGTTTTCCAAGACCCGATGACCTCGTTGAACCCGGTGATGAGCATTGGCCAACAGATGGCTGAACCCTTGCTCCTACACATGGGGATGAACAAGGAACAAGCCCGCAAGCGCTCCATTGAGCTGCTCGAGTTGGTTGGAATTCCCAACGCAGCCGACCGGTTAAAAGATTATCCCCACCAATATTCCGGCGGCATGCGCCAGCGGGTGATGATCGCCATGGGGCTCTCCTGCATTCCGCAGATTTTAATTGCCGATGAACCAACCACCGCCCTGGATGTAACCATCCAGGCCCAGATCGTTGAATTGGTCAAGCGCCTGCGGGAAGAGCTCGGCATGGCGATCATCTGGATCACCCACGATCTTGGCGTGGTGGCCAACATCGCTCACCGCGTTGCGGTGATGTATGGCGGCTACATAATTGAAGAGGCTCCAGTCAAGGAACTCTATGCCAATCCCACCCACCCTTACACACTGGGCCTGTTGGGCAGCCTGCCAAAAATCAACGCTTCTGAGCGGACCCGGCTATACTCCATTGAGGGTATGCCGCCCGTGCTGTATCAAAAACCACAAGCCTGCCCATTTGCACCCCGCTGTACCTTTGTCCAGGAACGCTGCTGGAAAGAAAATCCCGCCCTTGTAAATATAACCCCCACTCATCGCGTAGCCTGCTGGGCCGATACCACCTCTGGAAGTGAACGACTATGAATAGCAACAATAACGAAGTACTGATCCGTGTAGAAAACCTTGTCATGCATTTCCCCATTTACCGGGGTGTCATTCGCCGCCAGGTGGCCGCGGTTCACGCGGTGGATGGTGTATCTTTCGATATCCGGGCAGGCGAAACGCTTGGTCTGGTGGGCGAGTCGGGATGTGGCAAATCGACCACGGGCCGCACCATCTTGCAGCTCTACAAGCCCACATCGGGCCACGTATATTATCGAGATCAAGACCTGACGCAGTTAAAACCCGAAGCCATGCGCCTGATGCGCCGCGAGATGCAGATGATCTTCCAGGACCCTTATGCAAGCCTGAACCCCCGGATGACCCTGCGTGATATCGTCGGCGAGCCACTGATGGCCTTTGACGAAGCCAGCGGAAAGGAAATCGACCGGCGCGTTGCAGATTTGCTCCAGCTGGTGAAATTGGATCCCGATTTTGCCGGCCGTTATCCGCATGAGTTTTCAGGCGGCCAGCGGCAGCGTATTGGCGTGGCGCGAGCGTTGGCGCTGAATCCTTCGTTTATCGTCTGCGATGAACCGATCTCAGCCCTGGATGTTTCCATCCAGGCTCAGGTGGTCAACCTGCTTGAAGACCTGCAGAAGGAATTCAACCTGACCTACCTGTTCATCGCCCATGACCTCTCCATGGTACGGCATATCAGCGATCGCGTGGCCGTGATGTACCTGGGAGTGATCGTCGAAATAGCCAACAGCGATGTGCTCTACATTGAACCGCTGCACCCTTACACGAAAGCCCTGCTCTCTGCAATCCCGGTGGCTGATCCTGTCTTTAGTGAGACACACCAGCGCACAGTTTTGCAAGGAGATGTGCCCTCTCCCGTGAACCCGCCATCTGGCTGCCGCTTCCGAACGCGCTGCCCGATTGCGGATGAGACCTGTGCTCTAAAGCAGCCCGAGTTTCGGGAGATCAAACCAGACCATTTTGTTGCCTGTGATAAAATATGAAAGACCCCCGAGGAGGTGCCAACAAAAATATAACCCCCCAATCCTTACTCACTAGACCCTATCAATCAATTTCACTATCTCTTGGAGGAGAAAAAAATGCGTAAGTTATACTCTTTGTTCGTGGTGTTGATCATCGCCAGCATGGTTTTTGGCGCCTGCACCACCACCCCCGACGCTACCCAGGTTGTTGAGCCTACAGTTGCCGTAGGTGAACCTGTAGTCGAGGAACCCGTAGTTGAAGAACCCGTCGTTGAAGAACCTGTTGTTGAGGAACCCGCTGGGCAGGTGGCTATGAACCCCTACCTCGGCTCCAACAAGCTGGACGGAAACGGCATTCCCCCCACCTTCTTTGATGATGTTCACATCCGCAGAGCTTTTGCTTACTGCTTTGACTGGGGCATCCTCATCGACGATGTCTACAGAGGCGAAGCCGTTCAATCGAAGGTGCTCTCCCTGCCCGGCATGCCTGGCTATGACGCAGAAGCATCCTTCTACACCTTCGACCTGGCACAGTGCGAAGCCGAATTCAAGCTGGCCGATGTAGATAAAGATGGCATCGCCGCTGGCGAGGACCCGGATGACGTTTGGGAAATGGGTTTCCGTGTTCAGATGCTGTACAACACGGGCAACACCACCCGCCAGATCATTTCTGAGATCCTGCAGGCCAATCTGTCTGAGGTCAACGAGAAATTCGTCGTCGAGGTGCTTGGTCTGCCCTGGCCTTCTTACCTGGCTGCCCAGCGCTCGCACAAAATCCCCATCATGACCGCCGGCTGGCTGGAAGATATCCATGACGCTCACAACTGGTACCAGCCGTACACCACCGGCACGTATGGCGCCCGCCAGAACATGCCCGACGACATGCGCGCTGAATTCAAGGCCCTGCTCGACGCGGGTGTTTCCCTGGTCGATCCTGCAGCGCGCCACGAAGTGTATCAAGA
The DNA here is from genome assembly GCA_002428565.1 of Anaerolineales bacterium UBA6092. Taxonomy (GTDB): domain Bacteria; phylum Chloroflexota; class Anaerolineae; order Anaerolineales; family UBA4823; genus UBA6092. The sequence continues at coordinate 20,795 of DIXA01000021.1, forward strand.
GTTCAACGGCCTGTACTACGATTATGCCCCTGGCATCCCCCTGGCGCTTGCCACCTCCCACGGTTACGAGCAGAAGTGGGTTGAGGGCCGGATCATGAACCCCATCTACTCCAACATCTACTACCGCACCATCTCCAAGACCGATGCGGCTCCTGATCCCACCACCATGGTTGTCGCCACCACCGGTGACGCCGACACCTTCGACCCCGCCCTCTCCTATGATACCGCCAGCGGCGAGATCATCCAGAACGTTTACGAAACCCTGGTGTTCTACGATGGCGAGGCCACCGATAAGTTCGTGCCCCAACTGGCTGAGTCCTGGACTGTTTCCGAAGACGGCACCGTCTGGACCTTCACCATCCGCCAGGGCGTCAAGTTCCACGAGGGCGGCGACCTGACCGCCTCTGACGTGGCTTACTCGTTCCAGCGCGGCATCCTGCAGGGCGGTTACTCCTCCCCGCAGTGGCTGCTGGCCGAGCCCTTCCTGGGCGTCGGTATGGACGACATCACCATGATCATTGATGAGGGTAATTCTGCTGACGACCGCGAGACGCTGATCACTAACGATCCGGCAACCCTTGTGGCCGCCTGCGAGACCGTGAAAGCCGCCATCGTTGCCGATGACGCTGCTGGCACCGTCACCTTCACCCTGGCACAGCCCTGGGGGCCCTTCCTGGCCACCATCGCCAATGGCTGGGGTTCGGTCATGGACATGGAATGGGTTGTGGCGAACGGCGGCTGGGATGGTTCCTGCGACACCTGGCAGAACACCTACGGCATGACCTCCGCTGAAGATCCCTTCACCGCCATTGCTAACGGCACCGGCGCTTTCCGCCTTGACCACTGGACCCCCGGACAGGAAATCGTCCTGGCTCGGTTCGATGGTTACTGGGGCGAGCCCGCCCTGCTCGAGCGCGTTGTGATCAAGATCATCGCCGAGTTCGGCACGCGCTTTGCAATGCTCCAGGCTGGCGAGGCTGATATCATCGCTGTGCCCGCCGAATACCGCGTCCAGGTCGACATGCTGGTGGGCGAAGTGCGCGCTTACGATGCCGCCACCAACACCTACTTGCCGTCTGAGCAGGTTTGCGAAATCAATACCGATTTAATGGGATTGGATCGCTTCACAACCTGCGCAACCCCCTCTGATAGACCGCTGCGCCTGTACATCGGACGCCCTGGTCTCTCCCAGGACGTGATCCTGTTCAACTTCTTCATCGAGTAACGCTTCGGTTCAACCAAATCAAAGCATGCGGGAGCCTGCAAAGGTTCCCGCATGCTCCCCGATTTTTGCTTTACGGAATGGGTTGGATGTAACCCTTCAACCCATTCCGAACAGCAAAAACAAAAATAGAGGTACTTCATGGGAACTTACATCGTCCGGCGGTTACTGCTTGTACCACTGCTCATTTTTGGGGTCACGATCATCATCTTCGGCATGCTTCAATTCTTGGGGCCTATCGAACGATCTGCTCTGTATGTCAGGGATTTTCCCAAAAACGACAAGCAGATTCAGGGCCTCATCAAGAAATACGGTTTGGACCGCCCCATCTATGAACAGTACTGGCGCTGGCTGACAGGGGTCAAGGATCCGATCTCGGGCGAGCGTGAAGGCGGCGTGCTTTTCGGTGATTTTGGCTATTCGCGCACCGCTTCTCAACCCGTGATTAACATCATCAAAAACCGCTTCCCCAACACGCTGGACCTGGCGCTGTGGGCAGTCTTCCCTATGCTTTCTGTGGGCATCTGGTTAGGCGTGCAGGCGGCGGTGCACCAAAATGGCTGGATCGACCAGCTTGCGCGCATCTTTAGTATTGTGGGCACATCTTTTCCAACCTTCGTTTTTGGCCTGTTGGTACTGATCGTTTTTTATGCCAATTTGCAATGGTTCCCCCCAGGGAAAATGTCTGATTGGGTCAGCGTGCTGCTCTACTCGGGCGACTTCAAACAATATACGCACCTGCTCTCCATTGACGCCTTGCTGAATGGGCGGATCGATGTTTTCCTCGACGCCATGCGGCACATGTTCCTGCCCATCCTGACCCTGTCTTACATCAACTGGGCAACTTTTGTGCGCGTGACGCGCTCCTCTATGTTGGAAACGCTGCGCATGGATTATGTGACCACCGCACGCGCCAAAGGGCTAAAAGAAAGCGTGGTGATCAACAAACACGCCCGGCCCAATGCGATGATCTCGATCACCACTCTGGCAGGCATGAGTGTGGTAGGCCTGCTGGGCGGCGTTGTGATCACAGAAACCGTATTCAACTACCCTGGTATTGGTAAGGCTGCGGCAGATGCAGCTCAGCAGTTGGATGTGGTGACCATTTTAGGTTTTGCGGTCTTTAATGGGTTGATCTTGATCCTTGCCAACCTGGTGGTGGACATCATGTACGGCATCATCGACCCCCGCGTCCGCCTGGCATAAGGAGACTCTGCATGACTTCAACAGCAATTCCTACCGGTGACAACACCCTGCTCAAAGAATCAAAGTCGGACCGTAAAATCAGCCGGGTGGAGCGGTTTCTTGGACCAGAGAACTACCGGATTGTGGTCGGCTTGCTCAAAACGCCCGCATCCATTGCCGGGTTCATCTTGATTGGCACATTTGTCCTGATCGCCATCTTTGCCCCAGCGATCATTCCCCCGGTTGGAAATGATCCCTATAGAATTCCCCGGGACGGATTCAGCGGCGAACCGAGGCCGATGGGAAGCGAATGGAAGAGAAACGTGCCCGAAGTGCCAGGCTGGTATAAGCTGGTCACCGGCAAGGACGAATGGGTGCATCTCCTTGGCACAGCCCAGGGCCAGTATGACATCTTCTATGGCCTTGTTTGGGGTACCCGCACTGCTTTCCGCACCGGTCTGATTGTGGTTATTTCCACTTTCCTGATCGGCATCATCATTGGCTCCATCTCGGGTTTCTACGGCGGCCTTGTCGACAACATCATCATGCGTATAGTTGATATCTTCATGACCTTGCCTTTCATCTTGATGGCATTGATCATGGCCGCAGTCTTAACCCCCATGATCGGAAAGACGCTGATACCATCGATCATCGCCTTGGTCTCATTTGGCTGGATGGGGTATGCGCGCATCATCCGCGGGGATATCCTCTCCGTCAAGGAGCGCGACTTTGTCCTGGCGGCGCGCGTGGTTGGGGTGCGGGATTACCGCATCCTTTTCCGCCACATCCTTCCCAATGCCATCTTCCCTACCCTGGTGCTGGCTTCGCTGGCTATCGGCGATGTGGTGCTGAGCTTTGCAGCGCTGTCCTTCCTGGGCATCGGCACGCAAGTTGGTTACGCAGATTGGGGTCAGGTGCTCAGCTTTGCCCGCAACTGGATCACCAGCTTGCAGACCTACTGGTACATCGTGGTCTGGCCTGGGCTGACCCTGGTCTTCTTCGTGATGGGCTGGAACCTGGTGGGGGATGCCATGCGCGACGTGCTCGACCCTCGCATGCGCGGGAAGTCTTAGGCACTCAGAAAGTATATTTTTCCAAAAAAGGGTCAAGCGGTGCAATGCACCGCTTGACCCTTTTTTATTTCCATACATAGGTTTGCCGCACCCGCGAACACCCTTCATTTATCCCTGGCTGTAGCCCAGCCGAACCTGGATGCGTTTCAATTCCGGGTAAATGAAATTATGGCCAGTTGTAGAATACTTCCTCACCCAGCACCAGGTAATCTTGCTTGATATCCTCGTAGAAAACGGCGTGCATCTCCCATGCATCCTCGCGCCACTCCAGGTACCCGTTGATCGGCTTGCCCGTCTCCGAGTTGGTGCCCCAGAAATGGCCTCTTGGCCCACCCTCAAACACCAGGTCGTGCAGTTTCACCTCAGTGGTCGGGAAGGATGTGCGGGCATAGATTGCCGCCTGTTCTTCCGCGGTGTAATCGGATTCATTGTGAATACCCTCGACGCGGATGGGCGTATAGACGCGGTAGATCGCCGCTGCATCATAGCCCTCTGCACCCCGTTGGCCCACATCCCAAAAGCGCAGCACGTAGCGCATGTTGGCCGTGACGCCGTAGGCGTAGGGACTTTCAAAAGGCACTACATTCCCGGCTTCATCAACCAGAACATACACCTCATAAACGGTTTGTACCTCGGCTGTGTACTGCTTGGGCGTCTCTGGCGTCCAGAGGGGTTCTTCGGTGGGCAGCGCGCAACCCAAAGCCGGGAGAATAAATCCCGCCAGCGCCAGCCAGACGAACAACATCCAACGCGCTTTAATCTGATTTATTGCAAACATCATCCACCTCCTGGGTTTGATTGAATGGCTACTTATTCTATTTGTAAGTTGAATCTCTGCCGGACTTCATCTAAAGATGGGCTGTCTGAAAGTACCAATAACATATCACCGGGCTCCAGCACCGTCCCGCCGCTTGGCTGGAGGAAATCCCGCTCCCGGGCAATCAAAATGATCAAAAAATCGTCCGGAAAATCCAGTTCGACAATCGATTTGCCGGCCATTTCCGAATCTGGCGGCACCGGCAGTTCCTTGAGCTCGCTTTTCATTCCTTCCATGGGCGTGTATTCGATCGGGTACTGTCGCTTCAGGCTGGGCGGTGCATCCACCCCCAACCGCCGCGCCGCCCAGGGGATGGTTGTTCCCTGCAGCAAGACCGATGTGAGCACCACGAAAAAGACAATGTTAAAGATCAGGTCAGCCTTGGGAAGGCCAGCCAACAGTGGATATGTCGCCAGGATGATCGGCACCGCGCCGCGTAAACCCACCCAGGAGACAAAGGCTTTTTCGCGCCAGCGAAACGAGGTTGGCAGCAAACTGAGAAAAACGCCCACCGGACGAGCCACCAGCATCAAACAGAGAGCGATCAATAGCCCCTCGCCGGCAATCTTCACCAGCCGCGAGGGAAAAACTAACAGCCCCAACGTCAGGAACATAGCGATCTGCATCAACCATGCCATCCCGTCATGAAAGCGCAGCAAGCTCCTCTTATGAACAAAATCAAAGCGGCTGAGCGAAACCCCCGCCAGGTAAACCGCCAAAAAGCCGTTGCCGCCAAGCGTATTCGTCAACCCAAACAGCAAGAAGACCATCGAAAGCATCAGCACGGGGTAGAGTCCCTCATAACCCAGCCGCAAGCGGTTCACCAAGACCAGCATCACCCAACTCGCCCCCAGGCCAAGCACCACACCCAGCAGCATCTGCACCGCAAATGCACCCAACAGGCCCCACAGGGTTTGCTCAGGCGCCTGCAATAAACCGATCAGCCCAACAGTCAGGAATATCGCCATCGGGTCGTTGCTGCCCGATTCCAGTTCCAAAAGCGGCTTCAGTTTACCGCTGAGGTGGATCCCTTTCGAGCGCAGCACCGAGAATACTGCCGCCGCGTCCGTTGATGAGACGATGGCCCCTAGCAGAAAGCCTTCCAGCAGCGAGAATCCCAGGATGAGGTTGGCAAATAAGCCCAAGGCCAAGGCGGTCACAAAAACGCCCAGGGTCGAAAGCGCCCCACCCGCCCCCAGTACCGGTCGGATCTGCTTCCATTCCGTATCCAGCCCGCCCGACCACAAGATCACGACCAGCGCCACCACCCCAATAGACTGCGCCAGCGCCGGGTCATCAAAATAGATACCACCCACCCCATCCGAGCCAGCCAGCATGCCCAGGATCAGGAACAACACCAGGACAGGCACACCAAAACGGTCGGATATTTTGCTGGCGAAAATGCTGATCAGCAGAAGACCGCCTGCCGCGATGAGAATATAATCCATGTTACGCGGAATCCTCTGCGATACCCGCCAGCCCAACTGGGTCGCTTACCGTAACGCGCTCGCGGCCGCTCTTCACCACCCCGTTTTTCTCCCATTGGCTAAGGATGCGACTGGCCGTAAACAAAGTAGTGCCGCCCATTTCCGCCAGGTCCTGCCGCGTCAAAGGAAAATCGATCAATACGCCGCCCTCCCTTGGCGTGCCTAGCTGGCGCATCAGACGCAGCAGGATACGCGCCAAGCGCTGCTCCACCCGCTCTGTGGCAAGGTGGCGGAACATATCCTGGGTCTCTCGCACATGCTCAGCCATCCAGCGCATAGCGTTGGTGCTGATCAACGGATAGCGCTGCAGTAGATCCCGCAGCACAGCAGAAGACCAATGCAGCCCCTGGCAAGCCTCTGCCGCTTGCGCCGAAACCGGGTAGGTATCCTCGTCTAGCAGCGCCACCCCACCAAACATCTGCCACGCTCCCGCAACACGCACAATCACCTGCTGGCCTTCTTCAGTTACCTGAAAAAGCTTTACGCTCCCCTCCGCCAGCACATGCAAGTATTCGGCCGGGTCGCCCTGGTGAAAGATGAAGCTGTCTTTTTCGGTCCGGCAGGAGATAGCATGCTGTATAACATCCTGCAAAGCCGCAGCCGGCAGGCCCGCAAACAAGGGCACCTGCGCTAAACCACGCATGATCACATCAGTAGGTTCCATAGAATAAATTATAGTCTATTTGCGCTGGCGCAAAGACAAATCCTAGGAATGGATATATACTAGAATGAATAAGTATCTATCCGAAAATTCTGGGGGTGTGGGTGTTTGGCCGGGCGTAGCCCAGCCAAACACCCACCTCTCCCCCAATTTCCGGATAGGTTCTAGGCATAACGATTGGAGGAAAGCATGCAAGCAACTGACATTTTATCTAGCGAGCACCGCGTCATCGAAAACGTGATCGCATCTCTTGAGGCGGGTGCAAGCCGCCTGGAAAACGGGCAGATCATCCGACCCGGCTTTTTTATCGAAGCGACCGATTTCATCAAGGGCTTTGCCGATGGCTGCCACCACCTGAAGGAAGAAGGCGTGCTGTTCACCGCCATGCAGGCCCACGGCATGCCCATTCAGGGCGGGCCGATCGCGGTGATGCTGGCCGAGCATGAGCAGGGGCGCGCTTTCACCCGCGGCCTGCGTACCGCCGCCGAAGCGCTGGAACGCGGCGATCAATCTGCGCGCCAGGCCATCATCGACAACGCCCGCGGGTACGCCACCCTGCTGCGCGCCCATATCATGAAGGAGGACAACATCCTCTTCCCCATGGCAGACAAAGTAATCCCGCCCGACCAGCACGAGCAGGTCTATCTGGACTTTGAGCGCGTGGAACATGAAGATACCGGCGAGGGCGTCCACGAGAAGTACCTGGCCCTGGCTGAGCGGTTAGCTGAGGAAGTACAGGAATAGCCCTTCCACAACACATAATCAGACACGGATTGTACATGTTCCGAAGCAAGAGCCGGGTGACGTTGTGCGTCACCCGGCTCTTGCTTTGGAACATCGTCATTCACGAGAGGAATTCTGGCCACCCTCTGTGTTAAAATTCATCATCACGAGAAAACACAGGATGCTATGGCTATCTCAAAACTTGTGGCAAAACAACTTGGGTGCCCAACGGGCCTCCTCAGCCGGTATGCCGCGTTTACCTGGAATCGCCGAAACGCCGCCTTGAATAATACCGCCTTCGACATGCTCGCCTTACAAGCCAGCGACCGCGTGCTCGAGGTCGGCTTTGGCGGAGGCTACCTGATCCAGCGGATGATTCCCCTCGTCACAGAGGGCATCATCACCGGGATCGATCACTCCGATGCGCTTATTGGCTATGCACAAAAGCGCTTTCGCACCGCTGTCTGCTCTGGTCGTCTCGAACTGAAGTGCGCCACAGCCGAGGCCTTGCCCTATCCAGATCATCATTTCTCAAAAGCGGTCAGCGTCAATTCTATCTTTTATTGGCAAGATATCCGCCAGGGCTTACGCGAAATCCACCGGGTTCTGAACATCCAGGGCATATTGGTGGTATGTTTTACATGCAAAGATTCACTAGAAAAAAAGCTATTTGCCCAGGCTATTCAACTGTTCGATAGCCGCGATCTAGAACAAGCACTGGCTCAAAGCGGCTTTCAAAATATCACCACTGCCACATTCTCTGACCCCTACCGCCAGTATATTTGCATGACTGCAGAAAAACCAAGCGAAGTTTAATCACCTTGTCCACAGGAGAATCGCCCCATGGAATCCCGCATCCGAGAACGCTTCAACAACCACATCTTGCAACAAGCCATCACCCGTTACGGCATTGCCAACGGTGATATTCAACTATTAGACGGCTTCGAAAGCTTTATCTACGAGTTCACCCGCACGGGCGAAGCCGGCATCTTGCGCATCGGCCACAGCCTGCGCCGCACGCCGCAGCTCATCCAGGCCGAGGTGGATTGGATCAACTACCTGGCCCAGGGCGGCGCGGGCGTGGCAAAAGCGCTCTTCTCGGCCCAGGGCAACCTCGTCGAAGCCGTAGATGATAGCCAGGGAGGCCAATTCCTGGTCACCGCATTTGCCAAAGCCCCAGGCGGACCGCTGCGTAAGGACGGGAAGACGCCTGCCTTCTTCGAGCGCTACGGCTTGCTGATGGGACGCATCCACGCCATCAGCCAGCATTACACCCCGCCCCACCCCGACTGCCTGCGATTTACCTGGAACGAGGATCTGAACTCAGAGATTGAGAAATACCTACCACCTGGCGATGAGGGCATTATCGAGCACTTCCGGGCATTGATGGCGCACCTGAACGCCCTGCCCATCACGCCGGACGGATATGGCATGATCCACCAGGATGCCCACGCCTCTAATCTCTTTGTGGATGAAACCGGGCAGATCACCTTGTTCGACTTCGATGATTGCTGTTATGGGCATTACATCTACGACCTGGCAATGGTGATCTTCTACGTCATCACCAACGCCCCCAACATGGTCGCCACCCTGCAGGCCTTCCTGCCGCCCTTCCTGGAGGGCTATCGCCGCGAGAACCAGCTTGATCCCGCCTGGATGAAAGAGATCCCCCACTTCCTCAAGCTGCGCGAGATCGACCTGTACGCCGTGATCCATCGCAGCATGGGCCCTGGCCCCTACGGCTCTCCCTGGGTGCAGGGATTCATGACCGGCCGCCGGGAGCGCCTGGAAGCCAACCTGCCTTTCATCGAATTTGATTTCACTACCCTGTGAAGAGGCAGACAGACGCATTGCCACTATGCGCCCCGGTTGGGCTACCGAAACCGGAGGGCAAACTTTGCTTATTCCCTGGTATCATTAGATAATGCTTCGGATATCGCTCCGATAATTTTTTAGGGCACCGGAAATGAATTTCGCTATTCCCCCATGTTCGGGAAGGAAAATAAAATGAAACTGAAACAGCAGGATGAACTTGAGCAGCGGAAACAAGATCGGCAGAAAATAGAACAACAGCAGGAAAAGAAACACACCCTACAACGAGAAGAACGGCAAGAGCTGGAACAGAAACAAGAACAGGGCCGCCTGAAGCGGAAGCAAGAACAACTGGAACTGGAGCAAATCCAGGAGCAGGCACGAAAAAAGCGCCAACAGGAACAGCAGGAGAAGGAGCGAGATGAGGGGTGAGCTCCCGATTATCCGACGAGCACATCAGCCGGGCGTTTCGCCGGGCTGTTGCCACAACCGGATTGATCCATGCTGATGATACTGCGATCTTGTTCTATGATCTTTCCTTTTTAGAGCAACGCGTTCGCGATCTACAAAGCCTGTTCCCGCCCAACACGCTCCATGCCATTGCCATCAAAGCCAATCCTTTGGCAAAGGTTTTGGAGCGTGTTTGCCAATGGGGCGCCGGAGCAGAAGCCGCCAGCCTGCCCGAAATCCACCTGGCATTAAATGCTGGTTTTCCACCCAAAAAAATCGTTTTCGATTCACCGGTCAAGACAAGAGCGGAAATCGAATTCGCCCTGAACCTGGGCATTCATATTAACGCCGATTCCCTGGAAGAATTAGATCGCATCGCTGCCGCGCTGAACGGGGCAAAGCCTAAGGGCACGGTTGGCGTGCGCATCAACCCGCAGGTAGGCACGGGGAAAATCCTCTCCACCAGCGTGGCCGGCGATTACTCCAAATTTGGCGTGCCGATCCATGCGTATCGCCAGGAACTCATCGAGAGATTTTTGCGCTTCGATTGGCTCAGCGGCGTTCACATCCATATCGGCTCGCAGGGCTGCGAGCCAGCGCTGCTCCTTCGCGGTATCGAGCGCATGGTGGAGTTCGTCGATCAGACCCACCACGCCTTCAACCAGCGCGGCATCCCCCGGCGCATCCAACTCATCGATATTGGGGGAGGCCTGCCAGCCTCTTATGCCCGGGATGCCCGCCCGATGGATATGCGCACCTATCAAAAGGAGATCGCCCACCGTTTCCCGCAGCTCTTTTCAGGCGACATCCGGCTCATCACCGAGTTTGGCAGGTACATCCACGCCAACGCGGGCTGGCTTGCCAGCCGGGTCGAATACGTCAAAAGAGACCCGGGCATCCATACCGCCGCTATCCATGTCGGGGCAGATATGTTCCTGCGAGAATGCTACCATCCCGATGACTGGCCTCATGAGGTAACGGTTTTGGATCATGCTGGCAATGCAAAAGCGGGGCTAGACGAAAACCCTTACATGATCGCCGGGCCTCTCTGCTTTGCGGGCGACCTCCTTGCCAGGGAAATCAGGCTCTCCAAAGTGCAGCCCGGCGATTACATCATCATTCACGATGCAGGCGCGTATACGCTGAGCATGTGGTCCAGATACAACAGCCGGCAAACCCCCAAGGTGATTGGTTATTACCAGGATGGTGAGCGCTTTGAAGTGCTCAAAGAGCGCGAAAGCATCCAGGATATTCTTGATTTTTGGGCTTGACGCCCCCGTCCTTCCGCAGCCTCACGAGATGAGCTTTTGCAACTTTCTTTTCAGCGCACCCAGCAGGCGTTTCACCTGCAGCAGCCACGCCAGGAGGAAGTTACGCCGCGCCAGGGCATAGGCATCATCCTGCGGCGCATAACCCAGCGCCTGGCGGGTTGGGGTGATATCCCAGCGTTTCCAGCGATTATCCGAAATGCCGTGAAAAACGCCAAAGTGCAGGTCGCTTGGGGCATCCAGGGCTGATACAACCAACCGCACCAGGTCATCCTCGGTGAGGGCCATGGATAAACTGATGCTTCCCGGCAAAAACTGTATTCCCTTCGCCACCCACCCCAGACGCAAGCAGATCACCGAAAGCCCCCTCTGGTCTGCATAGTAACTGCCCAGCGCCTCGCCCCAGACTTTGGTCGCGCCGTAGATGGTGCTGGGGCGCGGCGGCATCTGACTGTTCACCTGCACATCGTCCGGGTAGCCATCCGATGCCATCACACTGCTGGCAAAGATCACCCGTCGGCAGCCCGCCTGTACAGCCGCCTCGAACAAGTGATAGGCCCCTTCCAGGTTGCTGCGGAGCAGCTTCTCCCAGGGTGCGTCTGGGCGGGAGGCCGCTGCCAGGTGCAGGACAGTATGCACACCCTGGCAGGCAGCGCGCAAAGACTCTGGATCGCTCAGGTCGCTCCAAACAAAGGGCAGCCCATGCGTTTCTGCCAGCTTATGGTGGTCGCTGAGGATGAGGGGATAGCAACCAGCCAGGCGGCGGGCAAGGATGCCACCAATCTTTCCGGCAGCGCCCGTAACCAGGATCGGCGCAGCAGGAAATGGTTCCCCCAGAGAATCTTGACGTTCGATCGCCATGTTGGCAAAAGTATATCACAGAGCCGCGCCTTGCCTGCCAGGGTTTCCGTGCCTTTGCATCAATATTTAATAAAATAAGAGGTTCATTTTGGTAAAGAAGGGTTGCCCCGCCTAAACTTACTATCTGTGGTTTAATGATCTGTAGCCAACAAAAACAGCAAGCTCACAACAGACTGGAGGAAACATGAACAAGCACACTCTCTTCAACATCCTGATAACCGGTATCGTGCTCCTGGCAGCCAGCGGCGCAGGCTGGGGCAGCAGCCAGGCGCATGCGGCCACCGTCAATACCGCCGGAATCACCATTCCTTACACCGGCTTCCTGAGCGACGCGGCTGGTGCAGCACAAGAAGGGAATTTCGATTTCACTTTCACCTTATATGACAATGAAGAAGGAGGCCAGGCACTTTGGGCCGAGACACAAAGCAGCGTGCCAGTGGTAGGCGGCATTTTTACAGCCGCACTGGGCAGCCTGAATCCCCTTCCACCAGAAGCGCTCACTGCGCCAGAAATGTGGCTTGCTGTAACAGTACGCGGCCCCGGTGAAAGTGAATTCACCGCGCTGGAGCCGCGCCAGCGCATCAGCCCTACCGCATCCACATCTTCGACCAACAATACTGCCGCGGCAGCCCCCTGCCCGCACGACCATTTCGGCGACAGATGGGCAGGCGCGAGCAGCGGCTACGCGCTGCGCATTGAGAACACGTCCAACGACGGCATCTCGGTTTACAGCGCCGGGGGATTCGGTGTCTCTGGCACGGCCAGCTCCACCGCCAAAAGCGGCATCCGCGGCTACAACAACAGCGCGGGCTATGGCGTGTGGGGCTCCAGCACCGGCGGAACCGGCGTTTATGGAGAGGCCTCTGTTTATGGAAGCAGCGGTGTCTTTGGCCTCAACAGCAGCTCGGGCTATGGGGTGCAGGGCAGCAGCGTCGATTCCTTCGGAGTATACGGTTACAGCACCAACAGCACCGGCGTGTTTGGAGAAAGCATCAGTGCTGGAGTTCCAGCCGTCCACGGAAGGAACGACGCACCGGGTGGCATGGGCGTGTCTGGTTTCAGCAGCGGAGGCGAAGGCGTCAGCGGTGGCAGCACCAGCGGTGTGGGCGTATCTGCCTACAGCTACAGCGGTACGGCAATCGAGGCCACTGGCACCGGGCAGATCCTCAGCAGCGCCGATACGGTGCTTTACCTCAGTCCGCACGATATGGTGCTGCGCATGGACGACAGCACCCCGGTCAGCCTGACACCGCAGCAAGACGGCAGCATGCGCGTGCGCAACCTTTCAGGCACTGGCGTAACTCGCTATGTTTCGCTGCCCATCTCCACCTTCGGCACGCTGTTTGGCTCGCAGGTATACATTAAATCGCTGGAGGTGTGCTACCGGGTTGGTGTATACAACTTTTCCTACATCGACGCCACCACAGTGACCAAGAACAACGGCAGCGCCGGAGGCTTTACATATTACATCTATAACCTGACCGACCGCCTCAGCAACACCTACGAATGCTATACAGTTAACTCCACAACCCCGCGCACCCCCCTGGATAATTCCTCCTGGATGCAGTTCAACCTGTCCTATAGCTGCACAGATTGTGATATCTATCTATATACTGTCAAGTTAACCCTGAGCGAAAATGATCACTAGATTGAGGCAACCATGAATAACCGTCTTAAGATCACACTTATCGGCGCGGCTGTGCTCATCCTACTGGTCAGCGCCATCGCTTGGACAGGTGCCGCGGGGCAAATGCCCCCTGCCTATCAAATCACCAGCCTGGACACGCCCAGCCCAGCCTGGCAGCCCAGCGGCGACTCAAGCGGCGGCAATTACATCTTACAGCCCCTCTCGCCGCAGCAGAACGGCAGCGGCTGCTGCTGCAACCATCTGCCCTGTATGCTCAAAGCCACTCCCTAACGAAATCTAAAAGGGTGCTGGAGAGATACAAAAACCCCCTCCAGCACCCCTTTTGTGCCAAACTTCCATTTCCAGGTGGGAAATATTTCCCGCGTCAAGAGGGCAAGGCTTCCTAGAGTTACCAGGCGTTCTCCCTTATCATCAGGGTGCAAGACCCAACCAACACCTGATGGAGGAGAGATGCCATGAACACCACATTCTTAAACCCTACATGCCCCACACAAGAAGCAGAGCCCGTATCTAAAGAGGCCGCCGACGCTTTCCCCGTGCAGTGGCTTCGCCCCGACGATGCCACCCATCATTGGACGCGCGACCGCGAGCACATGCCCAAGCCTATCACGCCGATGTACAACTCCTTCGCCGCCCTCACCGCCACTGAAGGCCGGGCGCCCACGGTCGAGCCATACGCCGAGTCGATCATCGGGCGGGACGACCGCATCGTCAACGGGTATGATTTCACCCGCCTGATCGCCTTCACCGGCACCGAGGAAGAGATGACCCAGCGCATCCGCCGTCACCGCGAGGTGGTGGGCGCGGTCAGTGCCCGGCTGCAAGAAGTGTGGGAACAAGATTGGCGGCCCGAACTGGAATCGATCTGGGCTTTTTGGGCCAACTTCGACCTCGAAAATGCCAGCGACGCCGAACTCGCCGCCCACCTGGAAGGCACGATCCAGAAGGCTACCCGCATGTGGGAGATCCACTACTGGATGGGCCCGCCGATGTGGTTCGCCATTGAGGAGTTCGTCACTTATTACTGTGACCTGTTCCCGCAAAAAACCGTCCTGAATGCCCACCGCCTGCTGCAGGGCTTCGAGAGCAAGACCGCCCAGATCAACCGCTGCCTGTGGGAGTTGGGCCAAACCGCCCGTCAGGAACCCGAAGTCGCCAGAGTGCTGTGCGAGCAGACCACAGAGAAAGCCCTGACCGCGCTGCAAGCCTTTGCTGCCGGGCAAAAATTCCTGGAGGCGCTGGCGCATTTTCTCAAGGTATACGGTCAGCGCAGCGAGTTATGGGATTGGGGCTACCCCTCCTGGGCCGATGAGCCAGCGCCCGTTCTGGGCACCATCCGCCAATACCTGGCCCAGCCCGACCGGGAGTACAGCCAGGTGCTGGCCCAGGCCGCCGCAGAACGCGAAGAGGCCATCGCAGAAGCCCGCCGGGCGCTGCAGAATTACCCACCCTTCATGGTCTCCCGCTTCGAGCAGTTACTGCGCTCGGCGCAAACTGCCCTGCTGCTCACCGAAGATCATACCTATTACATCGATTTCAACGGCTTTGGCTGGATCCACCGCCTGATCGGCGAGTTTGGCAAACGCTTTGCCGCCCGAGGGCTGCTGCAAACGCCCGAGCATGTCTTTTTCCTCAAATTCGATGAGCTGCGCGAGTTGGCTGCCGCCCCCAGCGGCAAGTACTGCGCCCTGGCAGCCGCCCGGAAAGAGGAATTGGATTTCTGGCTGGCGCACCCGGCCCCAGCAGAGTTGGGCCCCCGCCCCGAAAAGCCCATGCTGGTCTACTCCGCGGATGGGCTGCGCATGGCGCGCTACTGCGGCGTTTACCTGGCAGAGCCCCAGCCTGCCGCCAAACCGGGCCTCTTGCAGGGGCAGCCTGGCTCATCGGGAAAGGCCTGCGGGCGGGCACGCGTGATCCTCAACCTGGCCGATGCCAACCGCCTGGAGGCAGGCGATATCCTGGTCACCGCCACCACCGCCCCACCCTGGACGCCCCTGTTCATGACCGCCGCCGCCCTGGTCACCGACGCCGGAGGCATGCTCTCCCACGGGGCTGTGGTCGCCCGCGAGTTCCGTATCCCAGCCGTCGTCGGCGCTTTCAATGCCACCAGCCGCATCCGCGATGGGCAGTGGATCGAGGTGGATGGCAGCCACGGCATCGTCAAGTTCGACGAGCATCCGTCCTGAAGGAGGACACCATGGAGATCTACTGGTTAGGTGAAGAGAAATGCCACCAGGCCGCCCTGGTGGGCGGGAAAGCCGCCAGCCTCAGCCGCCTGTTCACCCGCTGGCCCGTGCCTGAAGGCTTCTGCGCCTGCTTCGAGATCGAGCCGGGCCAACGTGCAGAGATCGATGCTGCCCAGGTAGTCGAGGCCTATGATCGATTGTGCGAGCGCCTGGGCGAGAGCAATGTTTCGGTAGCCGTTCGCTCCTCGGCAGTGGACGAAGACGGCCAAACGGTCTCCTTTGCCGGGCAGCACGAATCCTACCTAAACCTGCATGGCAGCCAGGCCATCCTCAAAGACGTCCAGCGCTGCCTGGACTCGATGCAGGCTGAGCGGGCGCTGAGCTACCGCCAGCAGCACGGCCTGGGCCTGCCCAAACGGGCAGCGGTGCTGGTGCAGCAGCTGGTGCGGGCAGATGTATCGGCAGTGGTCTTCAGCGTCGACCCGTGCAGCGGCGATCGGGACCACCTGCTGGTCAATGCCACCTTCGGGCTGGGTGAAAGCCTGGTTTCCGGCACCGCCACGCCCGACCTGTACCTGGTCAATAAGCACACTCTGGCCGTGGAAACGAGCCTGATCGCCGAGAAAGCCTGTATGACCGTGACCCTGGATGAGGGCACAGCCGAGATCACCACCCCCCGTACCCTGCAGCGCGAACCGGCCCTGAACTCCGCTCAGGTGGTTACCCTGGCGAAAATGGCCATCCAATTAGAAGCAGAGCAAGGCTGGCCGGTGGATCTGGAATGCGTTTACAGCCAGAACCGGCCCTACTTGCTGCAGTGCCGACCCATCACCACGCTACGAACACCTGCCCAGAGTGGGGGTAATAACTGCAAGAAGATATC